>NZ_JACCAC010000001.1:1204540-1806810 GCF_013409425.1 Nocardioides perillae
GGCCGCGCCCTCGATGCCGTAGGCGAGGTTGACGAAGCCCTGCGGCAGCAGCTCGACGTCGCCGGGGATGTCGAAGGTGAGGGTGGAGCCGTTCTCCGGGTTGACCCCGGTGATGTCCTCCAGCGTGGCGTCGTCCTCGCGCGAGTTGTTGGACAGCGAGGCGATGAACGTGCCGGTGTCGCCGTCGGTGGAGACGATCGCGGCGTTGAGCACGTCGACGTCGCCGTCGCGGTCGTTGACGCCCGCAGCCGGGGTGTAGATGTAGTCGGTGGCGTACTCCTCGCCGCAGCCGGCGAGCAGGGGCGCGGCGAGCACCAGGGAGCCGACGGTCAGCGCCGTCGTGCGCGTGATCTGCATCAGGAGGCCTCAGCGGGTCCGGGGGCGGGTCCCGCACATGCTAGCGGTCAGCCGCCGAGGCCCACCTCGCGGGCCACGAGCAGGAAGCCGACCGCGCAGGCGGCCGTCCAGACGCCCGCCAGGAGCAGCAGCCGCGGGGCCCCGGTGCGCAGCGCGAGGCGCAGCGGGAGGTGGCGCAGCCCCTGCCGGTTGTCGGCCACCAGGCCCGGCAGCGCGCGCAGGACGTGCACCCCGACGCCGAGCAGCGCCGCCACCACGCAGAGGGCGACGGCCGGCGGCTCGCCGAGGTGCGCACCGCCCCACCCGCCGTAGGTCAGGAACGCCGGGTAGAGCGCGAACTGCACGGCCCACGGGAGCCACGACAGCCACCCGCCGCGCAGTGCCACGTTGCCGAGCAGGCCCACGGCGAGGGCCGCGAGGTACGCGCTGCCGGCGGTCACGCCGTTGGCGACGGCGAGCGGCACGAGGAGGAGGACGGCGCAGGCCAGCGCGAACCACGCCGTGCCGGGGTCGAGGCGGCCCTGGGCCAGCGGCTTGCCCGGCGCCCCGGTCTCCGCGTCGCGCTCGCGGTCGACGAGGTCGTTGTGCCACCCGAGCACGGTCTGCCCGACCAGCACCGTCGCGAGGACGAGGCCGACCTCGGCGGGGCGGCGCCCGGCGAGCCCGGCGAGCGTCGCGAGGACCAGTGCGGTCACCACCGCCTGGCGCGGGTGCGCGGCGCGCAGCAGCGCCAGTGGCGTGACGAGCGGGCCGGGGACGCGGCTCCGCCCGCGCGTCGGCGCGTTCGCCGGGGCGGCCTCGGGGGCGGCCTCGGGGGCGTCCGCGGGGGTGTCCGCGGGGGTGCGTCGACGCAGCGTCCTCACCATGCCCCGCAGTATCGACCACGGTGCGCGCCGCGGGGTGGCTTTCGGGCCGGCGACCACCCGCGGAGGGGGCCGCGATCGGGGTCGTCGGGCTCACCCGGAAGGCCCCCGGGATGTTGCGGCCACCACAGGTCTCGGCCGTTGTCAACCCCTCAACAGGCCTCTGACCTGCGCAAACGCGTCGGAGGAGGGGGCGGAGCCGTGGTAGACTGGCCGCCGCGAAAGGGGATCAACTACATGACTTTCACCGTCGGCGAAACGGTCGTCTACCCGAACCACGGGGCCGCTGTCATCGAGGACATTGAGATGCGGACCATCAAGGGTGAGGAGCGTCAGTACCTCGTCCTCCGCATCGTCGCACAGCAGGACCTCGTGGTCCGCGTGCCGGCCTGCAACCTCGACCTCGTCGGGGTCCGCGACGTGGTGGACAAGGAGGGCCTCGACCGTGTGTTCGACGTGCTCCGCGCCTCCCACGTCGAGGAGCCCACCAACTGGTCGCGGCGCTACAAGGCCAACCTGGAGAAGCTGCACAGCGGCGACGTCATGAAGGTCTCCGAGGTCGTGCGCGACCTGTGGCGCCGTGAGCGCGACCGCGGCCTGTCCGCCGGCGAGAAGCGGATGCTGGCCAAGGCGCGCCAGATCCTCGTCTCCGAGCTGGCCCTGGCCGAGCACACCAACGAAGACAAGGCCGAGGCCCTCCTCGACGAGGTGCTCGCCAGCTGAACCGCTCCGCCTGATCCACCGCACGAGGCCCCCGGGACCACCCGGGGGCCTCGTCGCGTCTCCGGGGCCCGCGGGGCCTGCGGGGGCTGCGGGGGTACGCCGGGCGGTGCGGCGCGCCGTACGGTGGCGGGGTGAGCCTGGACGCGACCGACGCCCTGCACCCCGAGCCCTTCGACGAGCCCGAGCCGGCGCTCGGGACGGTGCTCGAGCTCGACCGCGGGTCGCTGCCCTTCGCGCTGCTGCACGGCGAGTCCCTGGTCGCGACCGCGTCGTGGGCGCTGGGGGAGGCCGGCGTGACCCTGCTCGACCTCGGCACCGGGTGGGAGGGGCTGGTCGAGTCCGGCGAGGCGCTCGTGCTGCACGACGCGCTGTGCCCGGCGACGCCGCCGGGCTTCCTCGCCACCTGCGTGCGCACGGCCCAGGACGCCGACGTGGTCGTCGCGGGCGTGCGCCCGGTGACCGACACGGTCAAGGCCGCCGGCGACGGCTTCGTGGGCGCGACGCTCGACCGCGACGAGCTGGTGGCCGTCGCCTCGCCGGTGGTGCTGCCGGCGCGGGTGGTGGCGTCGCTGAGCACGCTGCCCAGCACCGACCTGGCCCGGCTCGTCGAGGTCCTCCGCGCGGACGGTGAGGAGGTCCGCCTGCTGGAGGCGCCGGCCGAGGCGCGCCGTGTGGGGTCGGAGGAGGACCTGCGGCTGCTCGAGGCGCTCACCGGTCGCGACTGACCAGGTGCCGCGCGTCGCTCAGGGGGTGGCGAGCCTCGCGGCGACGGCGAGGTCCTCGGGGAAGGTCACCTTCAGGTTGCGCGGGGTGGACGGGACGGCCGCGATGCGGACGTCGGCCCCGGTGCGCTGGCCCCACCACCCGACGCAGGCGGCGGTGTCGGTGCCCCGGAAGCCGTCGGCCTCGGCCGCGGCGTAGGCCGCCAGCAGCGCGTCGGCCCGGAAGGCCTGGGGCGTCTGGACGCCGACCAGGGTCGCCGGCAGTGCCCCGCCGTCTCGCCGGACGACGCCGCGCACGGGGACGGCCGGCAGGGCCCCGCCGTGCTCGCGGGCCTGGTCGAGCACCGCGGCGAAAAGCCCCGGGCCCGCCAGGGGTCGGGCGCCGTCGTGCACGGCGACCACGTCGACGCGGCCGGCCTCGACGTCGGCGGCCAGGGCCCTCAGCGCGGCCCACTCCGAGTCGTGGCGGGTCGCCCCGCCGGCCACCATGACCACCTCCGGCGCGTCGGGTGCGGGGTCGAGGGGCAGGTGCGGCCCGAGCGCCTCGGCCACCGCCTCCTGCTCGCCGTCGCGGACCACGACCACCACGCGGCACACACCGTCGACGGCGAGCGCGGTGCGCACCGACCAGGCCAGCACGGGCGCGCCGAGGAGCGGCAGCAGGACCTTGTTGACGCCTGCCCCGACCCGGCTGCCCGAGCCGGCCGCCACCACCACGACCGCCGCGCCCGGCTGCTGCTCCACCACGGCGGCCACCCTAGGCGGGCGCGCCCGGCCCACGTCACGGGCACGGCGCCGCGGCCCCTGTGGCGGTCACGCACACTGGAGGCGTGAGCCGCCTCGTCACCGTCGCCCACGGCACCCGCACCACCGCCGCCAACGCCGTGGCCCGCGAGGTCACCGAGGCGGCGGCCGCGGCGCTGGGCGTGCCGGGCACCGCGGCGTACGTCGAGCTCCACCCGCCGCTCCTGACCGACGTCATGGCCGCCAACCACGACGAGGCGGTGGTCGTGCCGATGCTGCTGTCGACCGGCTACCACGTGCGCCACGACGTGCCCGAGGCCGTCGCGCTGTCGTCCGCGCCCGTGGCGCTCACCCCCGCGCTGGGGCCGCACCCGCTGCTCGCCGCCGCCCAGGTCGAGCGGCTGCGCGAGGCCGGCGCGGAGCCCGGGCAGCCGGTGACGATGGTCGCCGCCGGCTCGCGCGACGTGCTGACCGGCAGCGACCTGTGCGTGGCCCGCGGCCTGCTCGCGGCCGCGTGGGGCGGCGACGTGCGCCTCGCCGTGCTCACCGGCCCCGGCCGACGTCCCGCCGACGTGGTGCGCTCCGGCGACGCGGTCTCGCCGTACCTCCTGGCCGGCGGCTTCTTCGCCGACAAGGCCGAGCGTGACTGCCGCGCTGCGGGCGCCGCCCTCGTCGCCGGCGTCCTCGGCCCGCACCCGCGCGTCGTGGACCTGGTCGTCGAGCGCGTCCGCGCCGCGCTCGCCCCGGCCGGCGCCCCCGCCCCGGCCCGCTTGTAACGCGCCGTTGGTGACGCTCCCACCCCTGTCGACGGGGGGTCGGAGTGCTACCAACGGCGCGTTACATGGCGGCGGGTGTGGCGGCGGGTGTGGCGGCGGGGGCGGCGGCGGGGGTCGGGGCGGCGGTACGGCGCGCCCGGGCGGCGGCCTGCGCGTCGGCGACGAGCTCGACGAGGTGCTCGGAGACCAGCGCCTCGCGCTCGAGGGGCAGCATGTGGCCGGCGCCGGGGGCGACGACGAGCCGCGCGCCGGCGATGGCGGCGGCGAGCTTGCGCGCGTGGTGGGGCGGGGTGAGCCGGTCGGCGGAGCCGACCAGCACCCGGGTGGGCACGTGGTCGTAGGCGCCGAGCAGCGCGTGGCGGTCGTGGAGCATGCAGTCGCGGTAGAAGCCCTCCATCGTCGCCGGCGGGCAGTTGATGAGCTGGTCGACGACGAGTCCCGTGTCGCGTGGGCGCAGCGGCGAGCCGAAGAGCACCCGGCGCACGACCTGGCGCTCGATCAGCGGGAAGCGGCGGCGCTGGGTGCGCGAGAGCAGCCGGGCGCGCACCGCCAGCACGTGGGGGATCGCCTCCTTGACCGGCCCCATCTCGGGCAGCCCGAGCGTGACGGTGCGCAGGTCGCCGCAGGAGGTCGACACGAAGAGCGCGCCGTCGACGCGCGCGAGCAGGTCGGGGCGCTGCTCAGCCAGGGCCATCATCGTCATGCCGCCGATGGAGTGCCCGGCCAGCACGAGGCGACCGGTCGGGGCGTAGCGGTCGAGCACGTCGCCCATGTCGCGGGCGAGGTTCTCGATGGTGCACGCCTCGAGCGGCGACTCCTGCGAGCGGCCGTGCCCGCGGTGGTCCCAGGTCACGATGCGCACCTCGTGGCCGAAGGCGCTGAGCAGGTCGCGCACCTGGTAGTGCCAGTCCTCGGTGTCGGCGGTCCAGCAGTGCGCCAGGGCGACGGTCAGCGGCGCGTCGTCGGGGCCGTGGGTGCGCACGTGCAGCTCGAGCCCGTCGAAGGTCTTCACGCGCCCGCTCCCACCGTGCGGCGGCGGGTGCGGCCCGCGGGCCCGGCCGGGCGCCGCGCGCGGCCCGGCGCCGGCCGGGTGCGTCGTGCGGCGGCGGCGTAGCCCGCCCCGATGACCCAGAAGAGGCTGGCGAAGATCGCGCCGACCACGGCGTACGCCGCGGTGCTGAGCCAGGCGGGCACGTCCGGGCGCGCCTCGCGACGCAGGATCTCGGCCTCCTCGACGAAGGCGCGGGTGGTGGCGCCCCCGACCGGTGCCGGCACCTCGGGTGCGGGGATCGCGGCGTCCTCGGGGAGGTAGGCGGGCGCGGCGACCAGGGCGAGCGGCCCGGCGTGCAGGCGCACCAGCGTCTTCCAGGTGCCGTGCAGCGGCACCGGCTCGGTGGTGCGCCAGGTGTCGTCGTCGACCCGCTCGAGCTCGCCGTGCACCACGCCGCCGCCCTGCCACGACAGGGTCTCGAACCACCAGGCCTCCTGCGCGACCGGCGGGTCGGAGACGGTGACCTCGAGCAGCCCGGCGAGGCCCTCGCGGCCGGCGACGTCGGTCGTGGTGGCGGGCTCGAGCACCCGCAGCGTCGCCTCGAGCGGGGCGTCGCCGCCGTCGGTCAGCCCGCCGGCGCGGGGCGGCACCGTCACCGCCAGCACCGCGACGACCACGGCGAGGCCGAGCGCGGCCACCCGGCCGGTCCAGGGGTGGGCGGTGCGGGCGGCCCGTCCGGCCGCGTCGGCGTAGGTCGGCTCGTCGCCGCGCGCGCCCACCGACGCCAGCGCGAGGTGCAGCCACAGCGCGACCGCACCGGCGGCGGCGCCGACGACCGCGCTGCCGGCGAACGCCAGCGGGAGCATGTCGGCCGGCCACGGCATCGGCCGCACGGCGTCGGTCCACACCAGCTCGGTCGCGGTCTGGGCGAGGGCCACGAGCAGGCCGACCCCGACGGCGTGCGCCCAGGTCGGGCGGGCCCAGCGGGCCGCGAGCGCGGCGACCACCGCGCCGCCGAGCAGCAGCGGCGGCCACGGCGCAAGGGCGTTGAGCACGACGGTGTTGAGGCCGAGGAGCGCGCCCTGCAGCACGGCGTACGCCGCCCACAGCGCCAGCGGCAGCCACCAGGAGCGCAGCGAGGCGAGCACGAAGGTGAGCGAGGCGGTCGCGGCCAGGATCAGCGGGTCGTTGAGCAGGGGGAACTGCGGGACTCCGAAGGCGTACTCGAGCATGAAGGCGACCGGGCCCGCGGGGACGATCAGCAGCCCCAGGTGCTCGAACCACGGCCGCAGCCGCGAGCGCGACACCTGGCGGGCCTCGGCGCAGGTCAGCAGGATGGCGTAGCCCGCGAGGACGGTGCCGCCGATCATCACCACGTGGGTGGGGCCCCACTCGGTGACGTCCTGGCCGAAGAGGCGGTGCCACAGGTCGTCGAGGGGGAAGCCCAGGAGCGCGATCATGCCGACGGACATGCCGACGAGGGGGCCGTACGGCGTGCGCCAGCCGCGCAGGACGCGGAAGGTCCGCTCGGGCAGGGCCGAGTCGTCCGCGGGGCGGTCGGCGAGGCCGACGGCGAGCACGGCACCGGCGAAGATCGCGACCAGGCCGAGGAAGATGAAGTAGTGCGCCGGGTTGGCCAGCGGACCCTCGTCGCGGCCGGCGGAGATGTGGTAGCTGACGTCCCAGTAGAGGCCGACGACCGCGCTGACGACGCCGACGGTGACGACGCCCAGCGGCAGGGCGAACCACGTGGGGCTGCCGTCGAGGCGGGCCACGCGCACCGCGGCGCGACCGACGAGGGTCGGGCGGCCGAGCCGCTCGCGCAGGACGATCCAGGCCACCGCGCCGTAGACGAGGGCGGTGAAGGCGACGACCACCGCGACCTGGTCGAGCGGGGCGCCGCCCGCGGACGGCGCGGCGGGCGCGGCGGTGAGCGCGGGCGCGGTCGAGAGCGCCTGCGGGACGAGGTGCACGACGTCGGGCACGGGGACCTCCGGGGGCCGGTACGGGACACCACCTATGTGACATCAGCGATGTAACATCCACTGTGGCACGACGGCGAGGAGGGCGGCAAGGGTGCTCCGGGTCACACCGACGACCGGGTCGTCGGGAGCGGTGGGGGAGGATGGGCGCGTGAAGCCGCCCCGCACGCCGCACTCGGTCGAGATGACGATCGACCAGCTCGCCGCGCGCGTCGGGATGACGGTGCGCAACGTGCGCGCCTACGCCAGCCGCGGCCTGATCCCGGCGCCGCGGCTCGTCGGGCGCACGGGCTACTACACCGAGCAGCACGCGGCGCGGCTGCAGCTCGTGCGCGACCTCGTCGACCGGGGCTACACCCTCGGCGCGGTGGAGAAGGCGCTCGCGGACAAGCCGCACGTCGCGGACTCGCACGCGCTCGACCTGCTCACGCTCCTCAACGACCCGCTCGGCACCGTCGTCGAGCCGGAGCGGATCGGGGTCGACGAGCTGAGCCGGCTCGCCGGGGTGGAGCACGACGACGCCTTCGTCGACCAGCTCGTGCAGATCGGGCTCGTGCAGCGCGAGGACGACCGCACCCTGCTGCTGCTGCGGCCCGTGCTGGTGCGCGCGGGTGCGCAGGCGCTCGCGCTCGGGTTGAGCCGCACCCGGGTGCTGGGGCTCTTCGACGACGTCACCGCGGCCATGTCGGGCGTGGCGCAGAGCTTCGTGAGCGCCTTCATCGACGACGTGTGGCACCCCTTCCTCGAGGAGGGGATGCCCGAGGAGCGGTGGCCCGAGATCACCTCGCGCATCGAGTCGATCCTGCCCGTGGTCTCGCAGGCGGCGCTGGCGTCCTTCCGCCACGAGCTCACCGCCGCCATCGAGCACGCCCTCGGCGAGGAGCTCGGCACGCTCACCGGCGAGCAGATCGACCGGCTGCTCGGCGGCTAGACCACGAGCGCGGTGGCGATCGCGGCCACGCCCTCGCCGCGGCCCGTGAGCCCCAGGCCGTCCGTGGTGGTGGCCGAGAGCGAGACCGGGGCGCCCAGGGCGGCACTCATCGCCGCCTGCGCCTCGTCGCGGCGCGGGCCCAGGCGCGGTCGTTCGCCGACGACCTGCACCGCCACGTTGCCGATCGCGTAGCCGGCGGCGCGCACCCGCCGCGCGGTCTCGGTCAGCAGCGCGGCGCCGGACGCGCCCCCCCACGCCGGCTCGGCGGTGCCGAAGTTGCTGCCGAGGTCGCCGAGCCCGGCGGCGGAGAGCAGCGCGTCACAGGCCGCGTGGGCGGCGACGTCGGCGTCGGAGTGCCCCTCCAGGCCGACGGGCTCGTCGGGCCACGCCAGGCAGCCGAGGTGCATCGGCACGCCCGCGACCAGCCGGTGCACGTCGGTGCCGGTGCCGACGCGGGGCAGCCGGGTGCCATCCGGGGAGGCCGGCGACGACGAAGCACTCGGGCCGGCGGGCGTCTCGCTCACGGGCCGCATCATGCCTGAGGGAGGATGGACGCGTGAGCGAGGACGGGTCCCACGAGGCGACGGCCGTGCCCGGGCCCGCCGGGCGCGCGGCCCGGCGCGACCCCCGCCGGGCGCCGCGCGGCACCTGGTCGCTCGCGGGTGTGCTCGCGGGCCTCGCCGGCCTGGCCACCAGCTACGTCACCGCCGTCGCCCTGGGGGTGCGCGAGTCGCCGGTCGTGGCGGTGGCCGAGGCGCTCGTGCGGCTCACGCCCGGCCCCGTCGCGGAGGCGGCGATCGGCGGGCTCGGCAGCGCCAGCAAGCCCCTGCTGCTGGCCGGGATGGGGGCCGCGCTGCTGCTGGTCTTCGCCTTCGCAGGGCGCCGGCAGCGGCGTGCGTGGTGGCAGCCGCTCCTGGTGTGGCTGGCCCTCGGCGCCATCGGCGCCGCAGCCGTGCTGTCCGCCCCCGTCGCCACCGTGCCCGACCTGGTGCCGGTGCTGGTCGGCGTGGTCACCTGGCTCTTCGCGCTGTCGCTGCTGACCACCCCGCTCGCACGCCTCGAGCGCATCGCGGTGCCGCGGGTCGGCGCGGGAGCGGAGCCGGGGCCGGAGGACAGCCGGCGCGCGACCGCGCGGGCCGCCACCCGCCGCGCGTTCCTGGTGCGCGCGGGCGTCGTGGCCGCGGGTGCGGTCGTGGTCGGGGCCGCGGGCCGCCTGGTGGGCCGACCACGCCGCGCGGTCGAGCAGACGCGACGGCTGCTGCGGCTGCCGATCACGCGTCCCGACGTGCCGGACGCCGCGCTCGTCGGTCTCGAGGGCGTGACCCCCTGGCAGACGCCGCTGCCGGAGTTCTACCTGATCCACACGGCGATCGTCGTGCCCACGATCGACCCCGAGCAGTGGGAGCTGCGGATCCACGGGATGGTCGACCGGGAGGTGCGGCTGACCTACGCCGACCTGCTCGCCCGCGAGGTCACCGAGCAGTGGGTGACGCTCACCTGCGTGTCCAACCCCGTCGGCGGTGACCTCGTCGGCAACGCCTGGTGGAGCGGCGTACGCCTCGCCGGCCTGCTCGCCGAGGCGGGCGTGCAGCCCGGCGCCGACGCGGTCCTGCAGACCTCCGCCGACGGCTGGACCTGCTCGACGCCGCTCGACGCCCTCACCGACGACCGCGGCGCGATGCTCGCCGTCGGCATGGACGGCGCCCCGCTGCCGATCGAGCACGGCTTCCCGGTGCGCACGGTCGTGCCGGGGCTCTACGGCTACGTCTCGGCCACGAAGTGGGTCGTCGACCTCGAGGTGACCCGCTTCGCCGACGTCGCGGCGTACTGGACGCAGCGCGGCTGGGGGGAGCGCGGCCCGGTCAAGACGAGCTCGCGCGTCGACGTGCCGCGCTCCGGGGCCGAGGTCCCGGCGGGCGACGTGCGCTGCGGCGGCGTCGCCTGGGCGCAGGGCACCGGCATCGCCGCGGTCGAGGTCGCGCTCGACGGGGGTGCCTGGCAGCCGGCCGAGATCGCCTCCCCGCCCACCGACGACACCTGGGTCCAGTGGGCGGCCACCGTCGAGGTCGAGCCAGGCGAGCACGTGCTGCGCGTGCGCGCCACCGACAAGAGCGGCGCCGTGCAGACCGGCGTCGTCCGCGACGTCCTCCCCGACGGCGCCACGGGGTGGCACGAGGTCGACTTCACCGCCTCCTGACCTCGCCCCGGCCGCGGGTGCGGTCGGCGGGCCGCCGCCGGGCTGGGCGGACCGACTGGGCCACCCCGTCCCGCGAAGAGCGCAGGACGTGCTCGAACGTTCGAGCAAGGCTTGCACGAACGTTCGAGCACGTCAGGGACTCTTCCCCGGTCCCCGGTCCCCGGTCCCCGGTCCCCGGTCCCCGGTCCCCGGAGCCCGGTCCCGGTCGCCGGCCCGCCTCAGACCGTCGGCCCAGCCCCGGGCCTCACCAGTTGCGCCGCTTGCCCCGCGCGGGGAGGGGAGCGCCGTCGGGGCGGATGACGTAGACCGCGCCGCCGGAGGCGCGCAGCCACAGCCGCTCGAACTCGGCGCGGTCGTAGACGCGGCGCACCGGCGAGGAGGCGGTGCCGCGGCCGGCAGGGTCGTTGACCACCACGTCGCCGTCGTCGGTGAAGCCCGCGACGACCAGCAGGTGGCCGGCGGAGCTCGAGATGGGTGCGCCGCTCAGCTCGCCGCGGGCGAAGGCGATCGAGGCGACCAGCGGGATGCCCGCCACGACGAAGTCCTCGGCCTCGCGCAGCGAGCGCAGGCGGGTGACGAAGGCGTCGGTGCCGCGCAGGGCGGCGTACGCCGTGCCGAACGCCCAGTTGCCCGTGCCGCCGTAGCCGTGGTCGTAGGTGTAGCGCGCGGCGTGGTCGACCCACGGCTCGGGGTGGTCGGTCGGCACGAAGCGGTACTCCCGCGGCATCGGCAGCCGGCCGTAGCCGCCGAGCACCATCGACACCGAGGTCGGTGCGCACCACGCCTCGCCGCCGCCGCCCCACTGCGGGTAGTGGTCGGTGTGGGTGTACTGCGACCAGCGCGGCAGGTCGATCGCGACGCCGCGGCCGGGGCCGGGCGTGGAGGTCGGGACGGGCGTGGAGGGGGAGGGCAGCCGCGAGGCGACCGCACCGACCGCGTCGACCGCGGGCGCGGCAGCCGTGCCCGCCCGCCGCATCAGGGTGACGCGCACCTGCCACGACACGACGCCCTGCACGCGCGCCGCGCGCCAGGTGTCGACCGAGACCCGGCCCAGGTCGTCGGCCTGGCCCGAGCGGGTCGTGCGCCGAACCCGGCCGTCGGGGTTGGCCCACTCGGCCAGCGTGTCCCAGCTCGACAGCCGCCCGTCGCGGTCG
The DNA here is from genome assembly GCF_013409425.1 of Nocardioides perillae. Classification (NCBI taxonomy): domain Bacteria; kingdom Bacillati; phylum Actinomycetota; class Actinomycetes; order Propionibacteriales; family Nocardioidaceae; genus Nocardioides; species Nocardioides perillae. Next base: position 1,215,981 of record NZ_JACCAC010000001.1, read on the forward strand.
CGCCCGCGCAGCTCGACCTGCACCAGGCTGTCGCCCGGCGTGCGCGCCTGCCACGACGGGATCAGCTCGGTGACGCCGAAGCCCGGCCGCACCCAGGGCGAGAGCCACGCGCCCAGGTCGTACGCCGTGCCGCCGCGTCGGCGGGTCGCCGCCGGGGAGGCGAGCACGAGGTCGCCGTCGACCGCGGCGGTCCCGCGGTGCGTGCCGCCGGCCAGCGCGGCCTGCGTGTCGAACCACGTGTGCACGATGCTGCGCGCGGGGACCCGACGCGCCTGCCGCCCGGCCGCGGCGACGGCTGCGGTGCTGCTCACCGGCACCGTTCCTGCCGCCGTGCCTGCCGCCGTGCCTGCCGCGGTGCCTGCCGCGGTGCCTGCCGCGGTGCCTGCCGCGGTCGCGGCTGCGGGCCCGCCCGGCACCACCAGCAGTGGTGCGGCGAGCACGGCGGCGACGGCGGGCACGGCGAGGGGGACACGGCCCCGGAGGGCGCGGACGCGCCGGAGCGGACGGGTGCGGACGGGGAAGGCGCGCATGGTCACCACGGTAGGCGAGATCGCCACTCACGTCCCAGGAGTCACAGAAGCCGCCGCCGACGATGCGGGGCGCCCCCGGCGTCGCCACTAGACTCGGCGGGTGGCACTGAGGCTCTACGACACCGCGACGCGCGAGGTGCGCGACTTCGTCCCCCTGCAGCCGGGACGGGCGGGCGTCTACGTCTGCGGGCTCACCGTGCAGTCCGAGCCCCACGTCGGCCACGTGCGCAGCGGGGTCGGCTTCGACGTGCTGCGCCGGTGGCTGACCCGCAGCGGCTACGACGTCACGTTCATCCGCAACGTCACCGACATCGACGACAAGATCCTCGCGAAGTCGGCGGAGCAGGGTCGCCCGTGGTTCAACCTCGCCTACGAGATGCACCGCGAGCTCGACCGCGCCTACACCGCGCTCAACGTCGCGCCGCCCACCTACGAGCCGGCCGCGACCGGTCACGTGCCCGAGATGGTCGAGATGATCGAGACGCTGATCGCGCGCGGCCACGCCTACGCCGCCGACGACGGCACCGGCGACGTGTGGTTCGACGTGCGCAGCTGGCCGGCCTACGGCGAGCTGACCCGCCAGGGCGTCGACGACATGGAGCCCGCCGCCGACGGCGAGACCCGCGGCAAGCGCGACCCCCGCGACTTCGCGCTGTGGAAGGGCCGCAAGGCCACCGAGCCCGAGACCGCCTCGTGGCCGAGCCCGTGGGGCCGCGGCCGCCCCGGCTGGCACATCGAGTGCTCGGCCATGGCCGGCAAGTACCTCGGCGCGGCCTTCGACATCCACGGCGGCGGCGTCGACCTGCGCTTCCCCCACCACGAGAACGAGCAGGCGCAGTCGCGCGCGGCCGGCCACCCGTTCGCCTCCTACTGGATGCACAACGCCTGGATCACCACCGCCGGCGAGAAGATGAGCAAGTCGCTCGGCAACTCGCTCACCATCCCGGCGGTGCTGCAGCGCTTCCGCGGGCCCGAGCTGCGCTTCTACCTCGTCGCCGCGCACTACCGCAGCCACGTCGAGTTCAGCTTCGAGGCGCTGGAGGAGGCCGCGGTGGCCTACCGCCGCCTCGAGGGGTACGTCGACCGCGCGGCCGCCGCCCTCGGCCTCGCGCCGGCGCAGCTGCCGGCCGACGGCGAGCTGGCCGCCGACTTCGTCGCGGCGATGGACGACGACCTCGGCACCCCCGCCGCGGTGGCCGCGCTGCACGAGGCCGTGCGCCAGGGCAACAAGCTGCTGAGCGAGCCCGCCACCGCGGGCGGCGAGGCCGGCCGCGCCCACCTCGCCTCGGTGCTCGCCATGCTCGACGTGCTCGGGCTGCACCCCCACGACCCCGCCTGGCCCTCGGCCGGGAGCGGGGCCGACGACAAGCTGACCGCGGCCGTCGACGCCCTCGTCGCCGGCCTCCTCGAGCAGCGCGCGCAGGCCCGCGCCGCGAAGGACTTCGCCACCGCCGACGCCATCCGCGACCAGGTCGCGGCCGCCGGCATCGAGGTCGAGGACACCCCCGACGGCCCGAAGTGGAGCCTCTCCTGATGCCCGGCAACTCCCAGCGCAAGGGCGCGATCCGCAAGACCTCGAAGGGCCCCACGGCGGGCTCGGGCGGCCGCGTGCGTCGCGGGCTCGAGGGCAAGGGCCCGACGCCCAAGGCGAAGGACCGCCCCAACCACAAGGCCTACAAGGCGGCGCAGCGCACCGACCGCGCCCAGGCGGGCCGGCCCCGGCGCCGGGCCCCCGGCTCCGACGAGTGGGTCGCCGGGCGCAACCCGGTCGTCGAGCTGCTGCGCAGCGGCGCGCCGGTGGCCGCGGTCTACGTCGCCGAGGGCGCCGAGCGCGACGGCCGGCTGCGCGAGGCCTTCGCCCTCGCCGCCGAGCACGCGGTGTCGCTCATGGAGGTCTCGCGCGGCGAGCTCGACCGGCTCACCGCCGGCGCCGTGCACCAGGGCCTGGCCGCGCGCATCCCCGCCTACGAGTACGCCCACCCCGACGACCTCCTCGACCGCGCGGCCGAGGCCGGTGAGCCGCCGCTGATCGTGGCGCTCGACTCCGTGACCGACCCGCGCAACCTCGGCGCGGTCGTGCGCAGCGCGGCCGGCTTCGGCGCCCACGGCGTTGTCGTGCCCGAGCGTCGCGCGGCCGGCATGACCGCCGCCGCGTGGAAGACCAGCGCCGGGGCTGCGGCCCGCACCCCGGTCGCCCAGACGGTCAACCTGGTGCGCCAGCTCAAGGCCTACCAGCAAGCAGGTCTGATGGTCGTCGGCCTCGCCGCCGACGGCGAGGTGTCGCTGCCCGACCTCGACCTCGCCGACGGCCCGCTCGTCGTGGTGGTCGGCTCCGAGGGTGGCGGCCTCGGCCGGCTCGTCGCCGAGACCTGCGACCAGCTGGTGTCGATCCCGATGGCCGGCGACCTCGAGTCCCTCAACGCGGGCGTGGCCGCCTCCGTCGCCCTCTACGCCGTGGCGCAGGCGCGCGCCGCGGGCTGAGACGAGCGGTGCCCTCCACGCGGGCCCTCACCAGCCGGGCCCACCGGGTCGGCCGGGTGCTGGTGCCCGCGGCCGTCGGCCTCGGCGTCGCGGTGGTCGTGGCGCTCGGCCTCTTCGGGGTCAGCAGCCGCGAGGTGACGGTGGCCAGCCACGACGCGGTGGTGCGCCCGAGCCTGGCCGCCGACCTGCGCGGCGACCTCGTCGTGCGCACCGGCCCCGTGCTGCCCGACCTGCGGCTGGCCTCGGCGGCGCCGGTGGGCGTCGAGGTCGAGCTCGGCAAGACCGAGGCGCGCTCGACCGGCGAGCTGGTGCAGCGCTACGCCTTCATCGCCAGCCAGCCGGAGCCACAGCGTGCGGTGGTCGTCGACGCGGTGCAGGACATGGCGCTCGCCGCGGCCCTGCGCGGCCTCGCCGCCGGCACGGCCGTGGTGGGTCTGTGGGTGCTGGTCGGCCCGCGCCGGCGGCGTGAGCTCGTCGCCTCGCTGCGTCGGCCCCGGGCCGCGGTGGCCGGCGCCGTGGCGGTCGCGGTCGTGGTCGCCGCGTGGCAGCCGTGGGTCGGCCTCCCGCCGCCCGAGGAGGAGGAGCAGGCGTGGGAGCCGCTGGCCGACTTCCTCGGCCCCGGCGTGCCGCTCCCGCCCGAGGCCGCCGACCTGCAGGTCGGCACGGGCAGCGTGATCAGTGCGCAGACCCGGCGGCTCGTGCGCAGCGCGGTCGACACCTACGACCGCAGCCGCGCCTTCTACGCCGAGGCCGCCGAGGCGGCCGCCGACCTCGTCGACGACCCGCTGCTGCGGCAGCCGGAGGACGGCGAGACCGTGGCGCTGCTGGTCTCCGACCGCCACGACAACGTCGGGATGGACCCCGTCGCCCGCGCCGTCGCCGACGCCGCCGGGGCGACCGCGGTGCTCGACGCCGGCGACGACACCTCGACGGGGTCGCGGTGGGAGGCCTTCAGCCTCGACTCGCTGCAGGAGGCCTTCGGCGACCTCGACCGGTGGGCGGTGACCGGCAACCACGACAACGGCCCCTTCGTCGGCGAGCGCCTGGCCGAGCTCGGCTGGACCGTCCTCGACGGGGAGGTCGTCGAGGGACCCGGCGGCTCGCGCCTCCTCGGCGTCGGCGACCCGCGCGCGAGCGGGCTCGGCACGTGGCGCGAGGAGACCGGGCTGTCCTTCGGCGAGCAGGCCGAGCGGCTGGCCGACGCCGCCTGCGAGGCCGAGGCCGACGGCGAGCGGGTCGCGACGCTCCTGGTCCACGACGCCAACAGCGGCCGGCTCGCGCTGGACCGCGGCTGCGTCGACCTCGTCGTCGGGGGTCACCTGCACGTGCCGGTCGGGCCCAGCGAGGTGGTCGGGGAGGACGGCGACACTGGCTGGACCTACACCAACGGCACGACGGGGGGCGCGGCGTACGCGATCGCGGTCGGCTCCAAGCTGCGCCGCTCGGCCGACGTCGCGCTCCTCACCTACCGCGACGGCCGGCCCGTGGGGGTCCAGGGCGTGACGCTGCAGACCAATGGCGTCTTCGTGGTGCGCCCGTGGCAGCCGCTGACCTACGGCGAGGCCGAGCCCGCGCCCGAGCGCACCGACGTGCCCGAGCCCGGCCAGCAGGTCGGCCCGGGCACGGTGCTGCGACCCGAGTGAGGCCTCAGAAGTAGTCGCGCACGTGCAGCGCGGCGCCGCGCGCGCCGGCCGACCACACGGCGTCGAGCAGCGCGTCGTCGGCCTCGTCACCGCCCGCCGCCAGGCCCGCGTCGCGCAGCGCCCCGACCGACCAGGCCCCGGCCCACAGCAGCGCCAGCCCCTGCGGGGTCAGCCGCAGCGCGCCGGCTCGCGCGTCCGCTCGCTCGCACGCGACCGCGCCGTCGACCACCCGCAGCGCGTAGCCGCCGTCGAGGGTGCCGAGCCGGTCGCCCGCGACCTCGAGCGCGACCGCCGCGTCGGGCACCGGCAGACCGGTGAGCGCCCGCGCCCGCACGGCCTCGACGAGGTCGTGCACCCGCAGCATGTAGGGGTGGCTCCCCACCACCGACCAGTGCACCGTCGGCAGCACGAGCCGCGCGGCGTCGGTGCCGGAGGTCTGCACCCGCACCTTCCCGACCACGCTCGAGAAGGAGCCGAGGAAGGCCCACAGCGCCCGCGCCGCGTCGACGTGGCGCACCACCAGGTCGTCGACCTCGAGCACCGCGGTGTCGTCGTAGCCCTGCCCGCGCCGCCACGCGGCGTACCCCAGGACCTCCTCGTCGCGCCCGAGCGCGAGGGTGGTGCCGGTGACGTCGGCGAGCAGCTCGGCGTCGGTGGCCGGCCACGACGGGCCGCGGCGCACGAGCGGGCCGTGCTGGCGGGCGGCCCACCGGTCGTACGCCGCTCGCAGCGCCGGCACGTCGGCCACGGTCGCGCGGCGCAGGGTGACGCCCTCGGGCGCGCGGACCCGGGCGAGCGCGGCGGCCGGCACCTCGACGGTGTCGAGGGAGGTGACGAGCTCGTAGCCCAGGCCGCGGTAGATGCCGGGTGCGGTGGGGTAGAGCGTCGAGACCGCCTCGCCGCGCTCGCGCAGGCCGGCGCCGAGGACCTCGCGCAAGAGCGGCGCGAGGTGGCCCCCGCCGCGGTGCTCGGCCGCGACGGTGACACCCGCGATGCCGTTGGTGGGGACCCGGGCGCCGGCCCACCAGGAGTGGTACTCGCGCTCGACCACCTTGGCGACGAGACGGCCGTCCTCGAAGGTGCCCCAGCTGTGCATGCCCGGGCGCGGGAAGGCGGCCGGGTCGAGCGGCGGTGTGCCCGGGAGTGGCTCGCCGAACGCCTCGCGGCTCAGCGCGGTCGTCTGCTCGAAGTCCGCCCGGGTGAGCGGGCGGGTCTCGCGGTGGGGCGTCACGGGGATCCTGCCTCGTCGGGGTCGGCGGCGACGGCCTCGTCGGGCCGGCTGCGCAGGACGCGGTCGATGTAGTCGCGGGCGGTCTCGAAGAGGTCGACCTCGTGCCCGGCCGCCTCGGAGAGGTACCACCGGTGCACGAGGATCTCGTGGAAGACCTCGGCCGGCTCGAGCTTGCCGCGCGCCTCGGGCGGCACCATCGCGGTGATCGGCTCGTAGACGGTGGTCAGCCACCGCTGCGCGACGAGGGCGCGGTCCTCGCCGCCGAGGTCGTAGTGGGCGGTGAAGGCGGCGAGGTCGTTGAGCAGGCGCCGGGCCTGGTTGTCCTGCACGTCCATGCCGGTGAGGTCGCGCAGCTCGCGCCGGTGGTGGCCGAGCTCGACGACCTTGGGCTGGATGCGGATGTCGTCGCCGTCGAAGTCGGTGACGATGTCGAGCTCCTCGACGTCGAAGCCCAGGTCGTTGAGCCGCTCGATGCGCTGCTCGATGCGCCACATCTCCGCGGCCGAGAAGTGCTCGGCGCCGGTCAGCTCGCCCCACAGCGCGGCGTACCGCTCCCGGAGCAGGCCGACGACCTCGAAGGGGTCGACGTCGCCCTGCACGACGCGGCTGGCCTGCAGGTCCATCAGCTCGGCGAAGACGTTCTCGCAGCCCACCGTGACGTCGTGCTCGCGCAGGCGGTCCGAGAGCGTCGGCTGCAGCTCGCCGGTCTCGGCGTCGACGAGGTAGGCGGTGAAGCCGCCCGCGTCGCGCCGGAAGAGCACGTTGGACAGCGACACGTCGCCCCAGTAGAAGTCGTTGAGGTGCAGCCGCACGAGGAGGACCACGAGCGCGTCGACCACCGCCGGCAGGCTCTCGGCGGTGACGCCGTGGCTGAAGAGCACGCGGTAGGGCAGGGAGAAGCGCAGGTGCTCGGTCATGAGCGCGGCGGGCAGCTCCTCGCCGTGCGGGTCGGTGCGGCCGGTGACCACGCCCTGCGGCACGACGGTCGGCAGGCCGAGCCGCTGGAGGTCGCGGAGCAGGCGGTACTCGCGGAACGCGATCGGCTCCTGGGTCTCCTTCACCGCCCACGTGCGGTCACCCACCCGCACGATGCGCACCACGTGGCGCGAGAGCCCGCGCGGCAGCGGCACGACGTGCTCGTCGTCCCACTCCTCCAGCGGACGCGACCACGGCAGCGTCACGACCGCCGGGTGTGGACGCGCGGCGACGATGCGCAGGGCCATGGGGGCACCCTAGGGGTCCGGCGCGCCCGTCGCCTCGGCCCGGAGCCGAGCCCGGCTGCTCAGCCCGCCTCACGCCGGCGTCGGCGCACGACCAGCAGCAGCGTCACCAGCCACCCCGCCGCGGCGCCGACCCCGAGCGCCACCTCGCGCCAGTGCCATGCCAGCCAACCGTCGGCTGTGCCGAGGAGCAGACCGCCCAACCCACGGTGCGCGCCGCCGTCGAGCGCGGAGCGGGCCCAGGTCGAGCACGAGACCTCGAGGCGCGGGTCGGCGACGACGTCGACCGCGCCGTCAGGGCGGGAGAGCGCCACCGACCCGGTCCACGGGCTCGCCGCCGAGGCGATGTGGAGGGCGTCCGAGCTCCACGACGGCGGGCAGACGCTGGTCGGGTCGACGAGCGGCTGCAGCGGCGCGGTGCGCCGTCCGGCGTCAGGCCCGGTGAGCGCCCACAACCGCACCGGGAGGTCGCCGGCGGAGCTCGGCACGCCGGTGACGAGCAGCGTGCCGTCGGGCGAGGTCGAGCCGAACCACTGCGACCGCGACGCGCTGCCGCGCACGTCGCGCAGCACGACGGTGCGCTCCAGCCGCCCGGTGTCGACGCCGACGACGAGCACCTGGACGTCCGGCCCGCGGGACAGGTCGACCAGCGCCACGCTGTCGTCGTCGACCCACCCGAGCGGCATCGTCGAGCTCCGGGTCTCCGGCGGGGTGAGCACCGGCGCCACCGAGCCGTCGGTGCCGAGGGCGAGTGCCGACGTACGCCGCTCCTGGGGGGTGGCGTCGTCGGCCCACGCCTCGACGTTCACCAGCACGCGGCTGCTGTCGGGCGACCACCAGCTGGGCGCCTGGCCCGAGTGGTAGAAGCGCTCGTCGTCGCCCGTGGGCACCTCGAGGCCTGTGTGGATCGAGGAGAACTCGACGACGGACCCGTCGGCCAGGTCCCGGATCTCGTAGGACGCCTCCTCCATCGAGCCCGCCATCAGGCCGAGGTGCGAACCGTCGGGGGACAGCGCCGGCACGTAGTCCGCGGCTGCCAGACCCCGGAGCCGCCACATCCGTCCCTCCGGCGACACCCCCCACCAACCGCTCAGGTCCTCGCCGCTGCGCTCGACCAGCCCCGCGAGCGGACCGGGCGCGTCGGGTAGCTCGCGGTCCCACCAGAGGTGCTCGAGTCGCTGAGGGTGGGACTGCGCGGCTGCGCCGGTGCCGGCCGGTTGCAGCCGCAGTCCGGCGGGCGCGGCGACCTGCCAGCCCAGGAGGGCCGCGACGAGCACCACGACCGCCCCGGCGACCGCCTGGCGGCGGCGGGTGCGTCGGCGCCGTGCGCCCTCCGCCCAGGCGGCTGCCGCGTCGCGGTGCACCGCCGGTGCGCGGTCGACGACGAGGTCGTCGAGGGCGTCGTGCAGTCGGGTGCTCACGGGGACACCACCTCCGGTCGGCCCGCCGCAGCGGGATCGGGCAGGTCGCCGAGCTCGGCGAGCAGGTCGGGCGCCAGCTGGCGTAACCGGGCGAGCGCGACGCGTGCCTGGGACTTCACGGTGCTGACCGAGCAGCGGAGGACCTCGGCGGTCTGCACCTCGGTGAGGTCGTCGTAGTAGCGCAGCACGAGCACGGCGCGCTGCTTCGGCGTCAGCCGGTCGAGCGCCTCGCGGAGCAGCAGCCGGCGGTCGGCCGCCGCCCCGCCGTCGTACGCCGTCAGAGCCGTGGGCTCCTCGCCGGTGACCGGCGGTGCCTCCTGCGGCCGCACCCGTCGCCGGCGCCAGCCGTCGACCGCCGCGTGGTGCAGGACGCGGCGGGCGTAGGCGTCGGGCTCGCCGCGGCGCACCAGCCGCGGCCAGTGCTGGGCGACCCGAGCCAGGGTCTCCTGCACGAGGTCCTCGGCCCGGTGCACGTCGCCGGTGAGCAGCAGCGCCGTGCGCGCCAGGCCGCCCGACCGGGCACGCACCCACTGCTCGAACTCCTCGTCCACACCCCTACCCACGCAGAGCAGTGTGCCCGCGGGTGGGGGTCACGGCAGGTCCGTGCGGCGGTTCAGAGCGGCGGGTGCACCGCCGGCAGCTCCCAGACGGTGAAGGCGGGGCCGTCGCCGGGCAGCGCGAGGTGGCCGCCCGCGACCGCGAGGTCGCGCCCGCTGTCCTCGGTGGCGAGCAGCAGCGGGGCGGTGCCGCCGTCGGCGAGGCCGAGCGCGGAGGCGGGCAGCCTCACGGGTGCACCGGCGGCGCGCCGGGCCAGCACCAGCACGGAGCCGTCGGGGTGCTCGCGCAGCCACGCGAGGGCGTCGTCGGAGGCGTGCGCCCAGCGCAGGCCCCCGCGCCGCAGGGCGGGGAGGTCGGCGCGCAGCCGGGCCAGCGCGGCGTACGTCGCGAGGGTCGCCTCGTCCCACGACTCGCGGCGGTGCCACGGCATCGGGCGGCGGGCGTCCTCGCCGGTCACGCCCTCGAGCCCGATCTCGTCACCGGCGAACACCATCGGCACGCCGGGCAGCGTGAACTGCAGGCCGGCGGCGACGCGGTGGACGGCCGGGTCGCGCACGAGCGTGCGGATGCGGGCGGAGTCGTGGGAGCCCAGGATGTTCCAGGACGCCTCCGTGGCGCGCCAGCCGAGGCGGCCCTGCCACTCCCGCAGGCCGCGGAGCACGGCGGGGCCCGGGCGCACGGGCGCGGGCAACGGGCGGCCGAAGGAGCGAGCGGGGGAGTCGGGGTCGCGCAGCCACGACCAGACCGGCCAGGAGAAGCCGGAGTAGTTCATCGTGCCGTGCCAGCCGTCGCCGTCGACGTCGCCGGAGGCGTCGTGGTTGTGCTCGCCGATCACGAGCGGGTCGGGGCGCACGGCGGCCGCGGTCGCCCGCACGGCCCGCGCCACCTCGTGGTTGACGTCGACCGCGCCGAGCCGACCGGTCATGTTGGCGACGTCGATGCGCCAGCCGTCGACGTCGAAGGGCGGTCGCAGCCACCGCGCGACGATGGAGTCGTCGCCCTCGACGAAGGCGGCGCGCAGCCCGGGGTGGGTGTGGTCGACCTTCGGCAGCGTGCCGTGGCCCATCCAGCACTCGTAGGAGCCGTCGGCGTTGAAGGTGTAGTAGCCGCGCTCCTCGCTGTCGGGGTCGCGCAGCGCGCGCTGGAACCACTCGTGGGTGTCCCCGGTGTGGTTGGTCGTGAGGTCGCCGAGGATGCGCATCCCGCGCTCGTGGACGGCGCCGGAGAGCCGGGTGTACGCCGCGTCCCCGCCGAGGAGCGGGTCGACTCCGGTGAAGGTCGAGGCGTTGTAGCGGTGGTTGGACTCGCCGGGGAAGACCGGGGTCGTGTAGAGCACGGTCGCACCGACGGCCTCGACGTGGTCGAGGTGCTCGGTCACCCCGTCGAGGTCGCCGCCGAAGAGCTGCAGCGGGGTGCGGTGGTCGTGCGGCTCGAAGACCACGTCGTCGTCCCACGCGGCGGGCACCGCCCACGCGGGCACCTCGCGCTCGTCGGCCGCGGCCGAGCGGGCGAACCGGTCGGGGAAGACCTGGTAGACCACGGCGTCCCGGCCCCAGTCGGGCGCCGGCTGGTGGGTGGTGACGCGGAAGTCGGAGGCGTCGGGCACGTCGTGCTCGACCACGCCGGCGCCGGTGAGCCACCGCTGCCGCCCGTCGGGGGTCGCGAGCAGGAAGCGGTAGTGCGTGACCGGGCTGTGCACCGGCAGGTCGCCCTCCCACCAGGTCGACCCGTCGGGGGCGTGGCGCGGGGCGCAGACGTGGAAGACCGGCTCCGCGTCGTAGGTGGTGCGGATCCACACGCCGTCGACCGGGTCGGACGCCGCCGTCCGGCAGCGGACCCGCACGGTGCCGCCGAGCGCCGGCCACTCCTCGTCGAGGTGCACCGGCGAGCCGTCGTGGTGCGGCTCGTCGAGGAGGTGGCCCGGCGCCTGCGGCTCGTCGCGGTCGTGGCTCATGGGGCCAGTCTGGCGGACGCCGTCGCGCCGCGGACCGTCCGTCAGGGCGTCTCGGTGGCCGGCACCCGGCGCACGCTCCACCGCAGGTCGCCGGGGCAGCCGTCGGGGGCGAGGTCGAGCACGGCGAGCCGCAGCGCCTCCCGCAGGACGCGCAGCGCCTCGGCCGGTGCAGGCGCTGCGAGGTCTGCCTCGTCGTCTGCCTCGTCGTCTGCCTCGTCGTCGGGCCCGTGGTCGCCAACGTCGGCGGTCGGCTCGCGGGCGGGGAGCGCGAGCAGGTCGGCCGGCACGGAGAAGGCCCACACGTGCGTGGCGCCGTCGTCCTCGCACCGGTAGCCGCGGAACACCACGCCTCGCCCGGCAGTCGCCGCGGCGAGCGTCGCCGTCAACCGGGTCTCGCGCGCGAGGTCGAGCCCGCCGCCCGCCGCCAGCAGGACGAGGGCGCCGGCGGCGTGGAGCACGATCTCGAAGACGGGCACAGGGGCCTTCCTGCTGGCGCGACCCCCGTCGACGGCGACCCTAGGCCCCACGTGACCCGTCTCGTCCACCCCCAGGGAGGGGAGGGGCCGTCGACCGGGTCACACCGGCACGCGCCCTACGATGGGCGCCGCGCTCGCCAGGGCGCGACGCCGGTGTAGCTCAGTAGGTAGAGCGCCTCACTTGTAATGAGGATGTCGCGGGTTCGACTCCTGTCACCGGCTCCGACCCCGTTGAGCCGCCCGTCAGCGGACCTGCTGCACCTCGAAGGTGCGCGGCGGGTCGACGAAGACGTCCTGGGCGCCGACGATGCGCAGCTCGCGCTCACCGCTGGCCAGCGTCGCCTCCAGCAGGGCGAAGACCGACGCGGCGGTGCGACCCAGGGCGGTGGCGGGGTCGGTCTCCAGCAGGTGGGCGGTGAAGAGGGCGGCGGTGACGTCGCCCGAGCCGTTGGCCTTCATCGGCAGCCGTGGCGTGGTGACCAGCCAGGCGCCCTCGTCGGTGACCGCGGCCATCGAGATCGTCTCGGGATCGGCGCCCTCGGTCTCCACGCTGGTGACGAGGACCGTCGAGGGGCCCATCGCGCGGGCGGCGTCGGCCGAGGCGAGCACGTCCTCCAGCGTCGCCGGCTCGGTGCCGGTGAGGAAGCCGAGCTCGAACTGGTTGGGCGTGATGACGTCGGCGGCCGGCACGACCTGCTCCCGGATGATCGGCGGGATGGCGGGGTCGACGAAGCAGCCGGAGCGGGCGTTGCCCATCACCGGGTCGCAGGTGTAGGACGCCTGCGGGTTCGCCGCCTTGACCCGCGCCACCGCGTCGAGCACGACCTCGGCGATGCCGGCGCCGCCCTGGTAGCCGGACAGCACCGCATCGACGCTGCCCAGCACCCCGCGCTCCTCGATCCCGGTGACGACCTCGCGGACCTGCTCGGGCGGCAGCAGCGGACCCCGCCACGCGCCGTACCCGGTGTGGTTGGAGAAGACGACCGTGAAGACCGGCCAGACCTCGTGGCCGAGGCGCTGCAGCGGGAAGACGGCGGCGGAGTTGCCGACGTGGCCGTAGGCCACCGAGGACTGGATCGAGAGGAAGCGCACCCGGCCATCCTGCCAGGGCGGGGCGCCACGCCTAGGCGGGCAGGCGCCAGTCGACGGGGTCGGCGCCCTGCGCGACGAGGGCGGCGTCGGCCCCGCTGAAGGGGCGCGAGCCGAAGAAGCCGCGGTAGGCCGAGAGCGGCGAGGGGTGCGGCGCGACCAGGCACGGCACGGGCGCGAGGGCCGGCGCGAGGGCGCGGGCGTCGGCACCCCACAGCAGCGCGACGAGCGGCTGCCCGGCCGCCGCCCGGGCGGCGAGGGCGGCCACCGCGCAGGCGGTGACCTCCTCCCAGCCACGGCCGCGGTGCGAGCCCGGCTCGCCGGGGCGCACCGTCAGGCAGCGGTTGAGCAGGACGACGCCCTGGTCGGCCCACGCCGTCAGGTCGCCGTGCCCGGGCGGCTCGTGGCCCAGGTCGTCGGCGAGCTCGCGCTGCAGGTTGCGCAGCGACGCCGGCAGCGGGCGGGTGTCGCGGCCCACCGAGAAGGCCAGCCCCACCGCGTGGCCGGGGGTGGGGTAGGGGTCCTGGCCGACCACCAGCACCCGCGCCTGGGCGAGCGGTCGCTCGAAGGCGCGCAGCACGACCGGCAGCTCCGGCAGGAACGGCCGCCCCGCCGCGGCCTCCGCCTCGAGGAAGGCCAGGGCGGCGCCCACCTGGGTGTCGACGGGCGCCAGCGCCTCGGCCCAGTCGGGCGCGACGAGACCGCGGGCGACGAGGTCGGCGAGGGTGCTCACCGGTCCGACGCTAGCCAGCGTCACCGACGGAAGAACGCCCCCGGGGGGAGGTACGGCGCGCGGCCGCGCTCGCCGGTCTCGACCTCGAGCACCGCGTGGTGGGAGGTGTCGCCGGTGAAGGACTGGTTGGCCACGAGCACGCGGGTGCCGCGGAAGGTGGCGTTGCTGGGGGTGTCAGAGGGGATCGCCGAGCCGTTGTCGCCGGTGAAGGGCACCTCGGGGAACCGCTCGAGCTCCTCGCCGGTGGGCGAGAGGACGACGAGCTGCGCCGACGGCCCGGCGTTGGCGAGGTAGATCTGGCCGGACTGCGCGATGCCGAAGCCGTCGGGCAGCTCGGTGGGCTGCGAGGTCCACAGCGTCTCGAGCGGGCCTGGCCGGCCGTCGCGCCGGATCGGCACGCGGTAGAGCTTGCCGTTCACCGGCAGCGTGCCGTCGAGGGCCGTGGACTGCTGGCTGATCAGCAGGTCGCGGCGCCCGGGCCGGAAGACGATGCCGGTGGTGCCGAACTGGGTGCCGTCCAGCGCCGGGGACGCGAGCCACACCCGTGGCCTCCCGCCCCGCGGCGGCACCCGCCAGACCACGGCCTGGGCGTAGTCGCTGACGAACAGCGCCCCGCCGGGGCCCCAGGTGGCGTAGTTCGGGATCGCCGGCAGGTCGAGCACGTTGGGCGAGCAGCCCGCACCCGGAGCGGGCGCGGAGGTCGGGTCGGCGCAGGCCGGCAGGTCCGGGAAGCGCGCGACCATCCGCTGCCGCCCCGTGCGCGGGTCGAGGAGCCGCAGCGAGGAGGTGGACTTCTCGAGCAGCACCAGCTCGCCGCGCACCGTCTGGTGGGCGACCTGCACCCCGTGCGGCTGGTCGAGGCGCTGGCCGCGCACCCGCCACGAGCGCAGCAGCGTGCCGCTGCCCGACCACTCGCGCACGACCGAGGCCTGCGCGTCACCCTGCGGATCGGTGTAGGTCCCGGCGTAGACGCGGCCGTTGGTGTGGGCGTGGACGTACGCCGGGTAGCCGGGTGCCTGCACGACCGCGAACACGCGGGTGTCCCAGCGCTCGCGCGCCGGCGCGGCGGTCGCGGGGCCCGGCTGGGCCGCGAGGCCGGCGGTGAGCGCGAGGGCGGCGAGGGCGGCGAGGGCGGCGAGGGCGGCGGGGCGCTCGCGGGGTCTCGACACGGGCCTGGCGGCCCTGCTCGACCAGCGGCTGCGGGTCACCGGAGCCGCCCGAGGACCTCGGTGGCGGCGCGCTCGCCGGCGCGCACGGCGCCGTCCATGTAACCGGTCCAGTAGGTGGAGGTCTCGGTGCCGGCCCAGTGGACGCGGCCGAAGGGGCGGCGGATCTCGGGCCCGAAGGTCGACAGGGTGCCCGGCCCCATGACCGCGACCGGGCCGCCGCGGGTCCACTGCTCACGGGTCCAGTCCTGCTCGGTGTACTCGATCGGGGAGAGCGCCTGCTCGCCGAACATCGCGGCGAAGCCCTCGAGCACCGCGCGGCGGCGCGCGGCGCGCGGCAGCGTGCCGTAGCGCTTCCACGTCGACCCGCCGACGAAGGCGAGGAGGACGCCCGGGGAGCCGTCGCTGGGGCAGTTGTCGAAGGCGACCCGCACGGCGCCGGAGTCGTTGAGCCCGAAACCGCTCAGGCCGGCGTCGCGCCAGAAGGGGCGGCGGTAGACGGCGTCGCACTTCATCAGCTCGCCCATGCCCATCTGCCGCAGCAGCTGCGTGCGCCGGTGGGGCAGGCGCGGGAACCAGTCGACGTCGAGCACCAGCGGGGGCGGCGCCGCCACGACGACTCGGGAGGCGCGCACGACGCCGCGGGTGGTGTGCACGACCGCGCGGCCGTCGCCCTGCACCACCTTCGTCACCGCGGCGTCCAGGGCGACGCGGTCGCCGAGGCGCCGGGCGAGCCGGATCGGGACGAGCTGCGAGCCGCCCACGAAGCGGCGCTCCTGGGCCCCGCCCACGGTGTCGGAGTTGCGCGCGAAGGTGCCGGGGTTGCGCTCGTCGCCGGAGCACGCGACGTACCACAGCGTGAAGAGCAGCGAGAGCTGCGCGGGGTCGGCGCCGAAGCCGGGCTGGCTCCAGCTGCGGATGAGGTTCTCGACGCCGGCGGCGTTGACCGCGTTGGCGCGGATCCACTCCGCGAGCGTCATCGAGTCCCACTCGGCGGCGCGGGGGTGGCTCCAGGGTGCGTCGACGGGGATCTCGGCGGCCATCCGGTCGATGCGGGTGAGCAGGAGGGCGGCGTCGGGCAGGATCGTCGGGTCGGGCGGGACCGTGCCGGAGTAGGTCTGCCGGCCGGTTGTCGAGGAGATGTAGACGCTCTCGCCTTCCGCGTGCTGCAGGAAGGTCGGCACCCTCATCTCGCGCGCGAGCGCGGCGATCCGGCCCTGGGTGGGGCCGATGAAGGCGCCACCGGCCTCGATGACGCCGCCCGCGCGCAGCGGGTGGTTGAGGATGCGGCCCCCGACGCGGCGACGCGCCTCGACGACGAGCACCGAGCGGCCCGCAGCCGCGACCCGGCGGGCCGCGACCAGCCCGGAGAGGCCGGCGCCCACCACGACCACGTCGACCCGGCGGGGGAGACGGCCCTGGCGGCTGCCGGCCTCGGCAGCGGCCGCCTCCGCGGCGATGCCGGTCAGCCCGCCGGTCGCGGCGAGGGCGAGGCCGCCGGAGCCGGCGAGGCCGGCCGCCAGCAGGCCGCGGCGCGTCAGGTCGAGCCCGGTCGGGGTCGGGTCGGTCGCCATCTGGTCCTCCATCGAACGTGAATGCGTGTCAGGTTCAGCTCGAGAGGCTACAGTGCGCCCGTGACGAGCACCACCACCGAGACCAACGAGCGCAGCGCCGCGAGGCGACGGGTGCCGCGGCAGGCGCGCAGCCGGGCGCGGGTCGAGGCCGTCCTCGACGCCGCCGCCGCGCTGGTCGTCGAGCACGGCGTCGAGGCACTGACCACCAGGGCTATCGCCGACGCCGCGGGGGTGCCGGTGGCCTCGCTCTACCAGTACTTCGCCGACAAGGAGGACGTGCTGCTCGCCCTCGCCGACCGCGACATGGCCGAGATGGACGAACAGGTCCTCAGCGACCTCGCCACGCTGCCGGTGCTGACCGTCGCCTCCGTGGTGGAGACGACGATGCGGGCCTTCGTCACCGTCTACCACCGGCGACCCGCCTTCGTGGAGATCTGGCTGCGCGGCCGCACCAACACGGCCCTCCACGACTATGGGCGCGAGCACAACCGCCGCATCGCCGCCACGTTGCGGGCCCTCGCGCTCGAGACCGGGTTGGCCGACGAGGGCCTGGCCGAGCACGTCGCGCTGCTCGCCGTCGAGGTCGGCGACCGCTGCTTCCAGCTCGCCTTCGAGCACGACGCCCAGGGCGACCCGGCGCTGGTCGAGGAGGGCATCGCGCTGGTCACGGCCTACCTCGAGCGCCACGCCACCCCTGCGGGCCGCACCGGCGTGCCGCAGCCAGGCTCCGGGGAGGGGCGGCCGTGACGGCCGCCGGGGCCACCGGGGCCGCCGAGCCCGCCGAGACCACCGACGCACGCCGGGCGGTCGCCGCCGCCGCACGCCGCCTCGCCGCCGAGGGCCTGCTCGTCGGCACCGCGGGCAACGTCTCGGTGCGGGTCCCGGGCGGGGGAGGCGGGGAGGGCGCGCGGGTCGCGGTCACGGCGACCGGCGTCGTGCTGGCCGACTGCTCGCCCGACGACGTGACCGTGGTCGACGCGACCGGCCGCGTCGTCGCGGGTGACCTCGCCCCGACCTCGGAGCTCGACCTGCACCTCGGGGTGCTCGCGGACCGCCCCGACGTGGGCGCGGTCGTGCACACCCACGCGCCGTGGTCGACCGCGGTGGCGTGCGTGCTGGACGAGCTGCCGGTCCTGCACTACCAGCAGCTGCTGCTCGGCGGGTCGGTGCCGGTCGCGCCCTACGCGACCTTCGGCACCCCCGAGCTCGCGGCGTCGGTGCGCGGAGCGCTGAGCGGCCGGCAGGCGGCGCTCATGGCCAACCACGGCTCGCTCGCCGTCGGTGCCGACCTCGCCGCGGCCGTCGAGCACGCCCTGCTCCTCGAGTGGCTGTGCGCCCTGCACCACCGCGCCGCGGCCCTCGGGTCGCCGCGCGAGCTCAGCCCGGAGCAGCAGGTCGCCGTCGTCGAGGCCGCGATCGCCCGGAAGTACGGCGCCACCCGACCCGTCGAGCCCACCCCTGAGGAGCCCCGGTGACCACGACCCCCGACCCGACTGCCCCGACTGCCCCGACTGCCCTGACTGCCCTGACTGCGCCGACGGCCCCGTCTGCTGCGAGCACAACGGCGCGCGCGTTCCACGTCGCCGTTGCCGGGGTCCACGTGCTCGACACCCACGTCGTCGGCATCGAGTCCATCCCGGCCGGCAACGACGGCCAGCTCGTCGAGCAGCTGCGGATGTCGGCGGCCGGCACCGCGGGCGGCACGGGCCTCGTGCTGGCCCGCCTCGGCGCGCAGGTCCGCAGCCTCGGCGCGGTCGGCACCGACCCGACCGGCGACACCCTGCTCGCGCTGCTCGCCCGGGAGGGCGTCGACGTCACCGGCCTGGTGCGGACCGCCGACCACCCGACCTCGGCGTCGGTGATCCCGGTGCGCCCGACGGGCGAGCGCCCGGCGTGGCACCTCATCGGCGCCAACGGGGCCTTCACGCCGGACTCCCTCGCCCCCGACGCCCTGGACGACCTGGACCACCTGCACCTCGGTGGCCCGGAGTTCCTGGGCGGCGAGGCTGCGGGCGCGCTGCTCGCGCGAGCCCGCGAGCGCGGGCTGACCACGTCGGTCGACGTCCTGGCACCCGGTGACCCCGGGATGCTCGAGTGGATCGCGGCCTGCCTGCCCCACGCCGACGTGCTGCTGCCCAACGACGAGCAGGTGCTCGGCTTCACCGGCGCGGACGACCTCGTCACCGGCGCCCGCGCCCTGCTCGACACGGGCGTCGGCTGCGTCGCGGCCACGGCCGGGGCGCGCGGCGCCGTCGTGGTGACGGCCGAGGAGGTCGTCGAGGTGCCGGCGTACGCCGTCGACGTCGTCGACACCACCGGCTGCGGCGACGCCTTCTCCGCAGGCTTCCTCCGCGGGCGCGCCCTCGGCCTTGACCTGCGCGGCGCCGCGGAGCTGGGCTGCGCCACGGCCGCCCAGGTCGCCCAGGGCCTCGGCACCGACGCCGGCTCCTACGACCTCGCGACCGTGCAGGCCTTCGCCGCCTCTGCCGCCACCCGCTGACGCCGCGCCCGTGGGTCGGCGCGGCCTGTGCTGCCGGGGTGCGGCACGGCTGCTGCCGGGGTCTGGTCACCGGGCGGCGGAGCCCGGGGGGAGAAAAGCTCCTGTCGTGCTCGAACGTCCGTGCAACCGGTGATCGAACGTTCGAGCACGTGGTGGCGAGCTTGTGGCCCAAGAACTCTGGGTTGTGCTCGGACGTTCGTGCAAGGGGTGGACGAACGTCCAGCACGTGCCGGACTCCTCCCCCGGGAGAGGAGCCGCCGCGCCGACGGGGCAGGACCCGCGACCGGGGAGCCGCAGCTACTGCGGCAGCGTCTCCCGCGCCCCGATCCACGGCAGCACCGCCACGGCGCTCACGAGGCCGGTGACGAGGAACGCGGTGCCGTAGCCGTAGGCGTCGGCGACGACGCCGATGAGGACCGGCCCGACGATCGCCCCGGCGTCCTGGGCCATCTGGAAGGTCGCGAGCACCTTGCCGCCGCTGCGGTCGGGGCCCACCACGTCGGCGACGCTCGCCTGCTGCGCCGGGTTGACCAGGCCGGCGCCGAGGCCGGAGACGCCGCACAGCACGAGCAGCAGCACGAGGTCGCCGCTGAGGCCGACGACGCCGAGGCCGACGGCGGAGACGAGCAGGCCGGCGACGACCAGGGGCCGGCGCCCCACCCGGTCGGCGAGCCGGCCGCCCACCTGCAGCGTGAGCGCCGTGCCGGCCGCTGCCACGGCGAGGGCCACGCCGGCCACCCAGGTGTCGTCGTGCACCGCGACGGCGAACTGCGGCAGCACGGCGACCCGCACCCCGAAGTTGCACCACCCGTTGGCGAAGGCCGAGCCCAGGGCGGCGCGGTAGGCGGAGTCGCCGAGCGCCTCGCGCAGCAGCATCGGGGGCGCGGGCGTCGTGCCGGGCGGCGGTCGCAGCGACGCGTCGGAGATGCGCAGCGCCACGATCGCGGCGGCGACGACGAGTGCGCCCGCGTAGACGACGAACGGCAGGCGCAGGCCGCCCGCGGCCAGCAGGCCGCCGAGCACGGGTCCCAGCACGCCGCCCAGCAGGAAGGCGCTGGCGTAGGCGCCCGACACCCGGCCCCGCACCGCGGGCGGCGCCAGCCGCACCAGCAGCGCCATGGCCGAGACCGTGAACATGGTCGACCCGATGCCGCCGAGGCCGCGCAGCACCAGCAGCTGCGCGTAGGACTGGGCGAACGCCGTCGCCAGCGAGGACGCCGCGACCACGAGCAGGCCCGTGAGGTAGACGGGCCGCTCGCCCAGCCGCGTCACCAGGGCGCCGCCCGCCGGGGCGAAGAGCAGCCGGAAGAACGCGAACGCCGACACGACCACCGAGGCGGCGGCGACGCCGACGTCGAAGCTGCGGGCGTAGGCCGGCAGCACGGGGCTGACCAGGCCGAAGCCGATCGCGATGACGAAGGCGCTGCCGACCAGCACCCGGATCTCACCGGGGATGGCCGGCGGGGTGGCGGCGGCCGCCTGCGTCGGGGAGGGGCCCTCGCTCACCGCGAGAGCGCGCGCGAGCCCGCCGACCCGTAGCGGCGCCGGGGGTTCGAGCCGATCGCCCGCGGGGTGGCCGACCGCTCGGCTCCGCCCGCCGCAGCGGCGGCGCCCTCGGCGCCCTCGGTGCCCTCGGCGCCGTCCGCGTCGCTCGACCACCGGTCGACCCACTCGTCGAGCACCTGCCAGGTGGTGCCGCGCGCAGCCCGGCCGGTGAGCATGCCGAGGTGGCCGCCCGGCACGATCTCGAAGCGCACCTCCTCGGCGCCCGAGAGCAGCGGCACGAGCGCGCGCACCGCACCGACCGGTGCGATGCCGTCGTTGGCGCCGGCGAAGACCAGCACGGGGGCGGTCAGGTCGGCCAGGTCGATGGTGCGGTCGTCGAGCTCGAAGCGGCCGCCCTTGAGGGCGTTGCCCTTGACGAAGCGGTGGTAGAGCTGGCCGAAGGTGCGGCCGGGGTAGGCGATCATGTTGGCGGTGAAGCGGTCGACCGCCTCGATCTGCGCCAGGAAGTCGGCGTCGTCGAGGTGGGTGGCCACCGCCAGCGGCTTGGTCACCAGCTTCTGGAAGGAGCTGAGCTGGAAGGCCCACCGCACCAGCGGCTTCGGCGCGCCGCCCATCAGCTGGTAGGCGCGGGTCACCGCGCCGCGGCCCTGGGTCGGGTTGAGCCGCAGCAGCGGCCGGATCGGGGCCACGAGCGGCACCAGCGAGACGTCGAAGGGCGAGCCCACGATGGTCACCGACGCGATCGGCAGGTCGGGGGAGTCGGCGGCCGTCAGCGCGGTGAAGATGCCGCCCAGGCTCCAGCCGACGAGGTGGACGGGGCGGCCGCCGGCGTGCTCGGAGACGGCCCGCACCGCGGACGGCACGACCTCGTCGATCCAGTGCTCCATCCCGAGGCCGCGGTCGCGGAAGGACACCTCGCCGTACTCCACGACGTAGGTGCGCCGCCCCTCGGTGACCAGGTGCTCGACCAGCGAGCAGCCGCGGCGCAGGTCGAAGCAGATGCTGGGCGCGGCCAGCGGCGTCACCAGCAGGACGGGGTCGCCGGTCTCCTGCGCGCCCGCGGCCGGGCGGTAGTGGTAGACCTCGCGCAGCGTGCCCTCGTCGATCAGCGTGCGGGGCATCGGGCGCAGGTCGGCCAGCCCGCCGTAGAGCACCTTGTGCGCCACGTTGCTCGCGGCCGAGACCACCTGGTCCGGCTTCGGGATCACGTCCATGACGGCGAGGTTACGCCCGTGCACCGACCCCGCGGCAGCGCTTCTCGCGAGGCCGCCGCGTGACGCTGTCCACGCGTGACCTCCCGGCGCGTACGTCGTGCAGCGGCGCCGCGGGACGCCGGCGGGACGCGGGCGTTCAGGACCGGCGGGCCGGCCGCACGACCTTGCCGTGCTCGGGGCGGGTGGCGGCGAGCTCCTCGAGGAAGTCGGAGGCCCACTGGGTGACGTCGTGCTCGGCCACGCACTTGCGCATCGCGCGCATCCGTCGGGTCAGCTCCTTCTCGGGCGCCCGGTGGGCCTCGAGCAGCGCCTGCTTCATGCCGTTGATGTCGTAGGGGTTGACCAGCCAGGCCTGCTTCAGCTCCTCGGCGGCGCCGGCGAACTCCGAGAGCACCAGCGCGCCGGACTCGTCGAGGCGGCAGGCGACGTACTCCTTGGCGACGAGGTTCATGCCGTCGCGGAAGGGGGTCACGACCATGACGTCGGCGGCGCGGTAGAGCGCCGCCATCTCCTCGCGGGGGTAGGAGGAGTGGAGGTAGGAGATCGCGGGGCGGCCGATGCGGCCGAGGTCGCCGTTGATGCGGCCGACGAGGCGGTCGATGTCGTCGCGCAGGATGCGGTACTGCTCGACCCGCTCGCGCGAGGGCGTCGCGACCTGCACGAAGACGGCGTCGTCGACGTCGAGGTGGCCGTCGCGCACGAGCTCGCTGTAGGCGCGCAGCCGGGCGTAGATGCCCTTGGTGTAGTCGAGGCGGTCGATGCCGAGGAACACCTTCGACGGGTTGCCCAGCGCCTCGCGGATCTCGGCGGCGCGCGCCTCGACCGCGGGCGAGGAGGCGAGCTCGGCGAAGGAGTCGACGTCGATCGAGATCGGGAAGGCGGCCGCCTTCACCGTGCGCCCGTCGGGCAGGTAGACCATGTCGCGGTGCGTCTTGTGGCCCACCCGCTGGCGCACCAGCCGCACGAAGTTCTGTGCCGCGCCCGGGAGCTGGAAGCCGACGAGGTCGGCGCCGAGCAGGCCCTCGAGCAGCTGGCGGCGCCACGGCAGCTGCTGGAAGAGCTCGGCCGGCGGGAAGGGGATGTGGAGGTAGAAGCCGATGCGCAGGTCGGGGCGCAGCTCGCGCAGCATCTGCGGCACCAGCTGCATCTGGTAGTCCTGGACCCACACCGTGGCGCCCTCGCTGGCGACCTCGGCGGCGCGCTCGGCGAAGCGACGGTTGACCGCGACGTAGGAGTCCCACCACTCGCGGTGGAACTCCGGCTTCGCCACGACGTCGTGGTAGAGCGGCCACAGCGTGCCGTTGGAGAAGCCCTCGTAGTGCTCCTCCACCTCCTCGGCCGTGAGCCCGATCGGCACCAGCTGCAGGCCGTCCTCGACGAAGGGCTCGAGGTCGGTCTCGGTGCCGCCGGGCCAGCCCAGCCAGGCGCCGTCGTTGGCGCGCATCACCGGCTCGAGCGCGCTCACGAGCCCGCCGGGCGAGCGCCGCCAGCCCGGCCCGCCGTCGGCGTCGGTGACCCGGTCGACGGGCAGCCGGTTGGCGACGATGACGAGGTCTGCCGAGCCGCTCGTGGTCATGGCCTCGACCCTAGTGGGCGCCGCCACCGCGGGGAGGCCCCTCAGGGGTAGGTCACGCCGACCTGCGCGAGCACCTCGTCCATCTGCCGCGCGATCTCCAGCGTCTGCGCGTGGGGCACCAGCGGGCTCTCGCGCAGCCCCTCGGCCAGGCAGCGTCCGACCTCGGCCGCCTCGTTGCCGTAGCCGCGCCCCAGCAGCGGCCCGCTGCCCTCCACCCGCTCCGGCTCGCCGTCGAGCGGCGTCCACACGGCGTACGCCGGGTGGTGGAAGGGGGCGGGCAGCTCGAGGCGGCCCGTGCTCGTCGCGAGCGCCGCCGAGCGGGAGGTGGGCGCCGACATCGACGCGGTGAGGGCGGCGACGGCACCTCGCCCGTCCGTGGAGGCGTAGCGGCCGGCGATCGCGACGTCGAGGTCGACGCCCTGGTCGGTCAGCGTGGCCGTGGCGCGCAGGTCGCGGACCTCGCCGAGCAGCAGGTGCGCGACCGTGAGGACGTAGACCCCCATGTCGAGGGTCGACCCGCCGCCGAGCTCGCGCGAGAACATCCGGTCGGTCGGGGGCAGCTCGACCTTCCAGCCCAGGTCGGCGTGCAGCTGGCGCGGCGCCCCGAAGCGGCCGGCGTGCAGGCCGTCGACGACTGCGCGGACGACCGGGTGGCAGGCGGTCCACATGGCCTCCATGAGGAAGCGGTCGTGGCGCCCGGCGAGCGCGACGAGCTCCTCGGCCTGCGCCAGGCTCAGCGCCAGCGGCTTCTCGCACAGCACGTGCTTGCCGGCCTCGAAGGCGAGGCGGGCGTGCTCGAGGTGCAGCGCGTGGGGCGAGGCGACGTAGACGACGTCGACGTCGGGGTCGGCGACGAGGGCGGCGTACGACCCGTGGGCGCGCGGCGGCGCGGCACCGGCGGCGAGCTCCCCGCCCGCGGCGAGGTCGTCGACGAACGCCTGCGCCGCGGCCTCGCTGCGCGAGCCGACCGCGACGAGCGCGGCGCCCGGCACGTGGGCGAGGTCGGCGGCGAACGTGCGCGCGATCTTGCCGGTCGACAGGATGCCCCAGCGGGTCGTCTGCTCCATGCCCGCGACCCTAGGCGAGCCCGCGCGGCGCGGGCCCGCCCGCCGGACGAGACCACTCGCGGCGCGCCACGCCGGTGGAATGACACGCGTGTGGTTCGTCGCCTAGTCTGGGCGGGCCCGCACCCGACCCCGTCGCCAGGAGCCCCGCATGGACGCCGCGAACGCCCTCACCGGCCACGAGGCCGGCGACGCGCCCAGCCTGTCCGACCGGGACCGCGAGATCCTCGAGTTCGAGCGCCAGTGGTGGAAGTACGCCGGCGCCAAGGAGCAGGCGGTCCGCGAGAAGTTCGACATGTCGTCGACCCGCTACTACCAGGTGCTCAACGCCCTCATCGACAAGCCGGAGGCCCTCGAGGCCGACCCGCTGCTCGTGCGGCGGCTGCGGCGGCTGCGCTCCGCGCGCCAGCGCCAGCGCTCCGCCCGCCGCCTCGGCTTCGAGGTCTGAGGTGCCCGCGCCCCGCCGCCGCGACGAGCGCGGCACCGCCTTCCCGTCGCCGGTCGTGCTGCTGAGCGTGGTCGCGGTCGCGATGGCCGGGGTCGCCTTCCTCGCCACCGACGGCCCGGGCGAGGAGGAGCGGGTCACCGTCGTCTCCCGGGAGGCCGACCCGACGCCGTCGGCCACGCCGAGCGCCACGCCCACCCGCACCGCCGAGCCCGCGAGGAAGGCACCCGCGGTGCGCCGCGGCGAGGTCGTGGTCGAGGTCTACAACCAGTCCGGCATCAGCGGTCTCGCCGGCCGCGTCGCCGACCGCACCGCCGACATCGGCTGGCAGGTCGTCGGCTCCGACAACTGGGTCGGCACCATCCCGTCGTCGACGGTCTACTTCCCGCCGCGGCTGCAGAAGGCAGCCGACGTGCTCGCGCGCGACCTCGGCATCGACCGCGTCGTGCCGGCGGTCGAGCCGATGCGCTTCGACCGGCTCACGGTCATCCTCACCGGCGAGCTCTGACCCCCACCGGGTGGTCGAGGGGGCCCGTCCGGGCGGTCTCGAGACCCGTCAGCCGCGCGCCGCGGCCGCGTCGGCGGTGAGCCGGCGCAGCAGCTCCAGCACGCCGTCGGGCCCGTCGACCACGACGTCGGCGCGCTCGACCAGCGCGACCTGCTCCTCGGAGGCCGAGCAGACCAGCAGCGTGGCCAGGCCCTCCTCGCGCAGCTCGGCCACGGCCTCGAAGGCCTCGAGGTCGCCGAGGTCGTCGCCCGCGAAGAGGATGCCCCCGGCCTCGACCTCCTCGACGACAGTGCGCACCGCGATCCCCTTGTGCATCCCGGGCGCGCGCACCTCGAGGACGTGCCGCCCGGGCTCGATCGCCAGGTCGTGGCGCTCGGCCAGCGCGGTGAGCGGCGCGGTCAGGCGCCGCTGGGCCTCCCCGGGCTCGGGCAGCCGGCGGGTGTGCACCGCCACCGCCAGGCCCTTCTCCTCGACCCAGGCGTCGGCCGCGTCGGCCTCGCGCAGCACGCCCGGCAGCTCCCGCAGGAAGGTCGCGAGGCCGTGCGGCGGTTGCGGCGAGACGATGCGTCGCCGGCTCGCCGACCACCGCTCGTTGCCGTACTGCCCGAAGACGTAGAGCTCGGTGCCGGCCTCCCGGAGCGCGGTGCCGACCTCGTCGAGGTCGCCGAGGGCGATCGCCTGCCGCGCCGGCCGGCCCGTGACGACCGCCAGCGCGCGGACCTCCGCGGCGAGCGCGCGCAGCACCGGGGCCGCCTCGGGGTGGATGCGCGCCGCCGTCGGGTCCTCGACGATGGGCGACAGCGTCCCGTCGAAGTCGAGGCCGACCACGACCTGCGGCAGGGCGCGGACGAGCGCGGCGTACCGCTCCTGCGCCTCCGGCGAGGTGAACTCCATGCGCCCACCCCACCACACCCGCCGGGGCCGCGCACCGGCGTACGCCGTGGGGGGGCGGTCGGCGCGTGAGGTGCGTCGCAGCCGGTCCCGGATGCCGAGAAGCGTGTGCACGTGCTGAGACGGGTGCGTACAGTCGTCCCCAGCTCATCGAGAGGGACTGAGGGAACGGCCCTGTGACGTCCCGGCAACCGCCGCGAACCTTCCTGCACCGCCCGGTGCAGTCGCGGAAGTGGTGCCGACACCGGCCCGGGGCGAAGTCCGCCTCAGGGAATGATGAGGAGGAGGAATCCCCCATGAGCGCACCGACCGTCGAGCCCACCACCGCTCCGGCTGCCGCACCGGCCGACACCGCCCCGGCCCCCGACCCGCGCCTGCGCGAGGGTGCCTTCGGCAACGCCACAGCCCTGGCCTGCCGCGAGTGCGGCCACCAGGTCGCCCTCGGTCCGTTCTACGCGTGTCCGGAGTGCTTCGGGCCCCTCGAGGTGGCCTACGACTTCCCGGCGGTCACCCGCGAGCAGATCGAGGCCGGCCCCCGCAACATCTGGCGCTACAAGGCGCTGCTGCCGGTGCCGGACGACATCGAGCAGAGCCCCAACACCGAGCCCGGCTTCACCCGGCTGCTCGAGGCGCGCAACCTCGCCGCCGAGCTGGGCCTGGACAAGCTGTGGGTGAAGGACGACTCGACCAACCCGACCAACTCCTTCAAGGACCGGGTGGTCGCCTGTGCGCTGAGCGCGGCGCGCGAGCTCGACGCGAAGGTCTTCGCCTGCCCCTCGACCGGCAACCTCGCCAACGCCGTCGCCGCGGCCGGGGCCCGCGCCGGCATGAAGACCGTCGTCTTCATCCCGAGCAACCTCGAGAAGCCCAAGCAGGTCAACTCCGCGGTCTACACCGACAAGCTGGTCGCCGTCGACGGCAACTACGACGACGTCAACAAGCTCGCCTCCGAGATCGCCGGCGAGGAGGAGGGCTGGGCGTTCGTCAACGTCAACGTCCGCCCCTTCTACGCCGAGGGCTCGAAGACCCTCGGCTACGAGATCGCCGAGCAGCTCGGATGGCGGCTGCCCGACCAGGTGGTCATCCCGGTCGCCTCGGGCTCGCAGCTGACCAAGGTCCGCAAGGCCTTCCAGGAGCTCGTCGCGCTCGGCCTCGTCGAGGACAAGCCGGTGCGCATCTTCGGCGCCCAGGCCACGGGCTGCTCGCCGGTCTCGACCGCCTACAAGGCCGGCGTCGACGCGATCCGCCCGGTCAAGCCCGACACCATCGCCAAGAGCCTCGCCATCGGCAACCCCGCCGACGGGATCTACGTGCTCGACATCTGCCGCGAGACCGGCGGCGCGGTCGAGGACATCAGCGACGACGAGGTGCGCGAGGGCATCCTGCTGCTCGCCCGCACCGAGGGCATCTTCACCGAGACCGCGGGCGGGACCACCGTCGGCGTGCTGAAGAAGCTGGTGGAGACCGGCCAGCTCGACACCTCGCTCGAGACCGTGGTCATCAACACCGGCATGGGCCTCAAGACGCTGGACGCCGTCGCCGACCGCGTGGGGCCCGCCGCGACCATCGCCCCGTCCTACAGCGCGTTCGTCGCCAGCGGCATCGTCTGAGCCGCCGCGCCCACCGCCCCCTTCCCAGCCCCAGGAGCCGCTCCGTGGCCGTGTCCGTCCGCATCCCGACCATCCTGCGCACCTACACCGGCGGCGCGTCCGAGGTGAGCGCCGAGGGCGCGACCCTCGCCGAGCTCCTCGACTGCCTCGAGGCCGACCACCCCGGCATCCGTGCGCGGGTGCTCGACGACACCGGCGCGCTGCGTCGCTTCGTCAACGTCTACGTCGGCAACGAGGACGTCCGCTTCCTCGACGACCTCGCCACCCCCACCCCCGACGGCGCGCAGGTCTCGATCATCCCGGCGGTGGCGGGCGGCTGACCCCGCTCCGGACCCTGCGTCATGCGCTTCGCACGCCACTGCGTCGGAGCCGCATGACGCAGGCGGCGGCTGACCCCGGCGCTCACGGCGCGCGCAGGCCGGTGATCGCGGCGTTGCCGCGACCGTCGACGCGGACGGTGGCCAGCGCGCCGGTGTCGGCGAGCACCCGCTCGAGGCGCAGCGCCTCGTCCTGCGGCACGAACCAGCTCTCGATGCCGCAGCGCACCGCCCAGTCGGCGTCGTCGCAGGCGAGGTAGAGGCCGTCGGCGGGCCGCTCCCGGGACCAGCGCGCCAAGGCCCAGGTGGCGGGCAGGCCGTCGGCGGCGGGGCGCTCCTCGAGGACGGCGTAGACCGCGCCGCTCCGGCCGTCGTCGACCGACGGCGGCCACGAGCCGCCCTCGGTGGTGAGGTCGGGGTAGTCGAGGTCGACGTAGGCCCCGCGGAAGGGGTCGATCGGGTCCACCGGCGCCACCCGCAGCAGCACCTCCTCGCCGGTCAGGCGGGCGGAGAGCTGGGGTGCGACGCCGGCCGCGACCAGCGGCAGCGAGGCGAGGGCGGCGACGGCCGCGCGGGCGAGGGTGCTCACTGCTCCTCCAGGGTGCGGGCGAGGCGCTGCTGGGCGCGGACGGTGAGCCACCCGGTGCCGACGAGCACGGCGCCGAGCAGCAGGAAGAGCCAGGCGCCCTCGACCACGCGGGCGAAGACCGCGAAGGCCTGCACGGTGGTGAAGGCGACCAGGGCGACGGTGGCCAGCCCGGTGAGGCGACCGCTGTCGCGCAGGGTGCCGGCCGCGGCGACCGCGACGGCCAGGCCGACGTAGGCGAGGACCCCCGCGCCGGCGTGCAGCCAGCCCGCGAGGTCGACGTCGGTGGCGTCGTTGCCCGCCTCCCACAGCACGAGCGCGGTCGCCACGGCGACGGCGAGCGCGGCGACGGCCGGCTCGAGGCGCCCCTGACCGACCGAGCGGGCCGCGGCGACGGCGGCCAGCGCGAGGGCGACCGCGCCAGCGGCGAGGGCCCAGGCCCCCGGGCGCTGGGCGTCGGCCTCGACGAAGGGCAGGGCCGCACCGAAGAGGGCGGCGAGCACCAGGAGGGCACCGGCCTCGCGCCACGGCACGCCGAGGCGGGCCAGCCGGTCGCTGCCGCCCTCGTGCAGGGCGCCCAGGGCCACCGCGCCGACGCCGGCCGCCCCGAGCAGGAGCACCACGTCGAGACCGGTCGCCGACGCCCCGACCCCGGCCCACACGAGCCAGCCGGTGCCGACGGCGACGCCGACGACGACCGCGAGGGCCGAGCGCACGGCGTACGCCTGGAGCAGCGCGCCGGCCGCCCACACCCCGAGCAGCCGCGGCTCCCAGGCCGGCACCTGCAGCGACTGCGCGGCCTGGAAGACGACCGCGCCGAACGCGAGCACCGCTGCCAGCCGGCCCACCGCGACGACCGGTCCGGGCAGCCGCGCTGAGCGGGCCTCGCTGCCGAGCAGCAGCACCAGCCAGACCACCACGACGCCGGCGAAGCGGGCGGTGGGGGAGAGCGCGGCGAGGTTGGCCGCGACCAGCCACAGCAGGCCGACGCCCACGAAGCAGGCGCCGACGACGAGCAGCAGCCGCGCCAGCGACGCCCGGCGGCCGGGGGTGTAGAGCGCGAGCACGGCCGCGGCCTGCGCCTCGTCGAGGAGGCCGCGGCGGCGCCAGTCGGCGACCTCCGCGGTCAGCCACTCGAGGCGGGGGGCGGGCACGGGCCGGGGGCCGGCGTGCGGGGCGGGCGGCGGCGCCGGCGTCGCGGCCGGCGGGGGCGAGGTGGTGGTCACCTGCTCAGCATGGGACGTGGGGGCGGCCCGGCGCATGGGTACGGGTGCTCATCTGCGCCGGCGCCTCACCTAGCCTCCTCGCCATGAGCGACGACGTGCTGCTGGCGACCTGCGCCCTGCTCCCCGACGGCGAGACCGGCGGCGAGCTGCTGCTGCGGGCGCTGGCCGCCGAGGGCCTCGACGCGCGGTGGGTGCGCTGGGACGACGAGACGGTCGCGTGGGGCGACGCCGCGCTGGTGGCGGCGCGCTCGACGTGGGACTACCAGCGCCGGGTCGCCGAGTTCCTCGCCTGGGCGCGGCGGGTCGAGGCGGAGGGGCGGCTGCTCAACGGGGCCGAGGTCTTCGCGTGGAACACCGACAAGGCCTACCTGCTCGAGCTGGAGGCCGCCGGCCTGCCGGTCGTGCCGAGCCGGCTGCTCGACGAGCGCACCCTCGTCGAGGGTCTGACGGCTGCCCTCGACACCTGGGGCGAGGTGCTGGTCAAGCCCCGCACCGGCGCCGGTGGCGTCGGCGTCGTCGTGTGCGACTCGCTGCGCGACGAGCGGCTCGAGGGCCTGGTGGCGGCGCCGTGGCTGGTGCAGCCGGTCGTGCCCGCGGTGCGCACGGAGGGCGAGACGTCGGTCTACGTGCTCGACGGCCGGGTCGTCGCCCAGGTCGACAAGCGCCCGGCCGGCGGCGAGGTGCGCGTCCACGAGCTGTACGGCGGGTCCTCGCGCCGCACCGAGCCCACCGACGAGGCCGCGGCCGTGGCCGCGCGCGCGGTCGAGGTCGCCACCGCCCTGCCGGGGCTCGCCCGCGACGGCGCCGCGCCCGACCTGGCCTACGCCCGCGTCGACCTGATGCGGTGGGAGGGAGCCCTGGTCGTGAGCGAGCTGGAGCTGATCGAGCCCGGGCTCTACCTCGACGTCGTGCCCGAGGTCGCGACCTCCTTCGCCGCCCTGGTGCGCGCGCGGCTCGATGCGGCCTGAGGCTGCCCGTCTGCCGGCCGGCGGCGCCGCGCGCCGCGGCGTACCCGCCTTGCACTCGCCTGGGGCGAGTGCTAAACATGACGCTGGCACTCTCCTCGAGAGAGTGCCATGACTTCCGGTCCGGGGAGTCGAGGTCTGCAGCGACGGCGGGAAGGGTCCGCCGGCTCGGTCAGGCCGTCCGTCGCGGGCGACGAACCGGGTCACGACCCTCCACTCGAGTGAGGAACCGCAGGAGACATGTCGAAGCTGATCGCTTTCAACGAGGAGGCCCGGCGCGGGCTCGAGCGTGGCATGAACACGCTCGCCGACGCCGTCAAGGTCACCCTCGGCCCCAAGGGCCGCAACGTCGTGCTCGAGAAGAAGTGGGGCGCCCCCACGATCACCAACGACGGCGTGAGCATCGCCAAGGAGATCGAGCTCGAGGACCCCTACGAGAAGATCGGCGCCGAGCTGGTCAAGGAGGTCGCGAAGAAGACCGACGACGTCGCCGGTGACGGCACGACGACGGCGACCGTCCTGGCCCAGGCGATGGTCCGCGAGGGCCTGCGCAACGTCGCCGCGGGTGCCAACCCGATGGCGCTGAAGCGCGGCATCGAGACCGCCGTCGCCGCCGTGTCCGAGCAGCTGCTCGGCATGGCGAAGGACGTCGAGACCAAGGAGCAGATCGCCTCCACCGCGAGCATCTCCGCCGCCGACACCACCGTCGGCGAGATCATCGCCGAGGCGATGGACAAGGTCGGCAAGGAAGGCGTCATCACCGTCGAGGAGTCGAACACCTTCGGCCTCGACCTCGAGCTGACCGAGGGCATGCGGTTCGACAAGGGCTACATCTCGGCCTACTTCGTCACCGACCCCGAGCGCATGGAGACGGTGCTGGAGGACCCCTACGTCCTCATCGCCAACCAGAAGGTCTCCAACGTCAAGGACCTGCTGCCGCTGCTCGAGAAGGTCATGCAGTCGGGCAAGCCGCTCGTCATCATCGCCGAGGACGTCGACGGCGAGGCGCTGTCGACCCTGGTCGTCAACAAGATCCGCGGCACCTTCAAGTCCGTCGCCGTCAAGGCCCCGGGCTTCGGCGACCGCCGCAAGGCCATGCTGCAGGACATCGCCATCCTCACCGGTGGCCAGGTCATCTCCGAGGAGGTCGGCCTCAAGCTCGAGTCGACCGACGTCGCCATGCTGGGCCAGGCCCGCAAGGTCGTCATCACCAAGGACGAGACCACCATCGTGGAGGGTGCGGGCGACGCCGACCAGATCGCCGGTCGCGTCAACCAGATCCGCGCGGAGATCGAGAAGTCCGACTCCGACTACGACCGCGAGAAGCTCCAGGAGCGCCTCGCCAAGCTGGCCGGCGGCGTGGCCGTCATCAAGGTCGGCGCGGCCACCGAGGTCGAGCTCAAGGAGCGCAAGCACCGCATCGAGGACGCCGTGCGCAACGCCAAGGCGGCCGTCGAGGAGGGCATCGTCGCCGGTGGTGGCGTGGCGCTCGTCCAGGCCGCGGCCACCGCGTTCGACAAGCTCGAGCTCGAGGGCGACGAGGCCACCGGTGCCAACATCGTCCGCGTGGCCACCTCGGCCCCGCTCAAGCAGATCGCGGTCAACGCCGGTCTCGAGGGCGGCGTCGTGGCGGAGAAGGTCGCCAACCTCACCGCGGGCCACGGCCTCAACGCCGCCAACGGCGAGTACGTCGACATGATCGCCGAGGGCATCATCGACCCGGCCAAGGTCACGCGCTCCGCGCTGCAGAACGCCGCGTCGATCGCCGCGCTGTTCCTCACCACCGAGGCCGTCGTGGCCGACAAGCCGGAGAAGGCGCCCGCGATGCCGGGCGGCGACGGCGGCATGGGCGGCATGGACTTCTGAGTCCTGCCCCACCCCGCGGCTCCGGCCGCACCCGCACCACCTGCTCCACCGCGAGGCCCCGGGACCACCACGGTCCCGGGGCCTCGTGCCGTCCGGGGGTGCGCTGTGGGAGCCTGGGGTGGGTACGAGCCCGGTGCCACGCCCGCGCGCCCGACCGCCGCCCGAGGCCGCCCCGACCGGGTGGCCCGAACGCCTGAGGAGACCACGATGCGGAGCCCCCGGCAGCCCGCCGACGACGCGGGCACGGCCCGTGGTCGCCGCCGTCCGCGCAACCGCTGGCTCGCGGCGGCCGCGGCGGCCACCGTCCTCGTCGCGGGTGGTGCGGTCGCGGCCGTCGTCGCCGGCGACGACGAGCCCGACCCCCTCGCCACCGTCACGCCGTCGGAGACCGCCGGCACCGAGCCGGGCGGAGCGGCCGCCGCGGGCGAGGTCGTCCTCGCGGCGCCGCCCGCGAGCAGCGCGCGCTGCATGGTGCCCACCGCCGAGGCGGTCGCGCGGATGGAGGTCGCGCTCGACGGCACGGTCGCCGAGGTGGCCGGCGACCGGGTCAGCCTCGACGTGGGCGAGTGGTACGCCGGCGACCCCGGCGCGGGCGGCACCGCCGCGACCACCGTGGTGCTGACCAACCCGGTCGACCTGCGGGCCGCCATCGGGGGCGTGCCCGACTTCGAGGTCGGCCAGCGGTGGTTGGTCGCGGGCAGCCGCGGGACCGTCGCGGTCTGCGGCTTCACCGCCCCGTGGACCCCCGCGCGGGCGCGGGTCTTCGAGCAGGCATTCCCCTCCTGAGCGTCCCGCCGCAGCCCGCGGGCCCCCTGCGGCTGCAGCCGCTCACGCGGGCGCGCGTGGCCTCGCTCGGCGCGGCCGGCGCTGCCTGGGCCGCCGCGCTGCCCGCCACCCTCGCGCTGCTGTGCGAGCGGTGGGGTCTCGAGCTCGAGCGGGCACTGCCCGGCGGCAGCGCGTCGTACGTCGTCGGCGTGCGCACCCGCGACGGCGAGCCGCGGGTGCTCAAGGTGGCCACCCCCGACAGCGAGGTGGGCGGGGTCGCCGCGCTGCTGCGCGCCGCCGACGGACGCGGGCACGTGCGGCTGCACGCGGTCGACCTCGCCCACCGCGCGCTGCTGCTCGAGCGGCTCGGGCCGTCGCTGGAGCAGACCCCGCTCGCGCCCGAGGAGAAGGTGCGGCTGCTCGCGACCACCCTCGCCGGGTCGTGGCTGCCTGTGGCGGCGCCGTGGGTGGCTCCCGCCCCCGGGGCCGACCGGGCTCTCCTGCTGCTCGACGGCGTCGCGCGGCGCTGGCGCGAGCAGGGGGCACCGGCGTCGCCCCGGGTGCTGCGCGCCGCGGAGGCGGCGGGCCGGCGCCGGGCCGCGGCCTTCGACCCCCTGGCGTGCGTCGTCACCCACGGCGACCCGCACCCGGCCAACCTGCTGCGCGTCGAGCACCACCGGCCCGGTGCCCTGACCGGGTGGGTGCTCGTCGACGGCGAGGGCGTCGTCGCGGAGCCGGCGTACGACGTGGGGGTGGCCCTGCGCGACCTCACCGGCGCGCTGGGGAGCGACCCGGCGACCGCGTGTGGACGGCTGCGCGGGTGGTGCGACCTGGCCGCCGGCCTGACCGGGACCGACCCCGACGCAGTCTGGGACTGGGCGCTGCTGGAGCGGGTGTCGACCGGGCTCTACGTGCTCGGCTTCGGCGGCGAGGCGGTCGGGCGGCGCCTGCTGGCGTCGGCGGAGCTGCTCACCTGACGCGGCGGATGCGGATCGCGCCCTTGGCGGTCGAGGGGTCGACGACCTGGCCGCCCTGGGTGATCTCGACCTCGCCGGCCGCGACCAGGCGTCGGGCGGCGCGGCGGGCGGGCTCCATCAGCTCGCGCCAGCCGTCGGGGTCGTCCGCCGCCCCCGGCCGGGCGGCGTGGACGGCACGGGCGGCCTCCGACGGGCAGATCGTCGACCCGCCCGAGCGGCGGGCCAGCAGGTCGAGCACGCTGGTCTCGAGCGCCTCGTCGGTGGCGTCGACCCCGTGGCGACGGCACGCGTCGGAGCAGTACTTCACCTGGTCCCAGTCGCGCTCCCACTTCTTGCGCCACTCGATGCGGCGCCCGCACGACGCGCACGTCTTCTCCGCCGGCGCGGTCTGCTGCTCGCCTCGCTGCCTGCCCACGCCGGCCAGTCTGGCGCGCCCGGCAAGGCCCGGGCGGGCGGCGGCGGGCCGCCGTGCGCCGAGACCGGCCTCTTGTGGCCCAGGTCCTGCACTGGTGGGCCGAGTTCTCGGGGCACAAGTGCAGGAGTCACCGGTCAGCCGGTGACTCCGGCAGCGGCGCAGCTCAGTCCGGCAGCACCGGCACGCGGGGGGCGGGGCCGCGGTCGGCGAGCCAGGACTGCACCTGGGCGGCGTCGGGGGAGACGGCGTCGCTGATGGCGTGGGGGACGACCCGGCTGTAGTAGTCGGTGACCAGCCCGTCGGACTCGCGCACGATCATGCCGGCCGCCTCGCCGTCGACGACCCAGCTGCCGAGGACGACGTGGTTGCCGTCGTGGACGGGCAGCTCGACGTACTCCTGGTAGACGAAGCCCTCCTGGCCGTAGGCGCCGGGCATCCGGGTCTCGCTGCCGTCGGCGAGGTGAATGCGCACGTTGTCGCCCTCGCGGCCGTGCAGCGGCTTGGCGACCCACGCGGTCAGGTCGCCGGGCGCGTCGAAGTAGGCGGGGAGCAGCAGCGGGTGGCCGGGGTTGCGCTCCCACAGCACGGGCAGCAGCGCCTTGGTGCTCAGCAGCACCTTCCAGGCCGGCTCGAGCCAGCGCACCGGCTGCGCCTCGGCGCCCTCACGCAGCAGCCGTCCGAACTCCTCGCCGAGCATGTCCTCCCAGGGGTAGAGCTTGTAGGCGTTGCGCACCGGGCGACCGTGCACGTCGACGAAGCGCCGGGCCTCCGCGTCCCACCCGAGCTCGGCGATCGGGTGGGCCATCGCGCGCAGGCCGGCCTGCACGGCGGTGTCCACGAGGTAGTGGACGGTCATCTCGAGCTCGCCGTCGTCGTAGGAGGGGCCCTCGCCGAGGTCGTAGAGAAAGTGCACCTCGGGTCCGTCGAGCGCGCCGCTCCACGACAGCGCCCGCCAGCGCGCGACGAGGCGGTCGTGCAGGCTGTTCCACTGGTCGCTGCCTGGCAGCACGTCCTCGACCCAGCGCCACTGCACGACGCCGGTCTCGACGAGCCCGGTGGGGGTGTCGCCGTTGACCTCGAGCATCTTGACCGAGCCGTCACCGCCGTAGGCGAGGTCGAAGCGCGCGTGCAGCGCGGGGTCGCCGCGCCGCACCGACTCCCGCACGTAGGCCAGCGAGCCGGGGGGCAGACCGAGCCGCTCGTCGGTGAGGTGGGCTGCCATCCACCCGGCGGCGTCGACGCAGAGCGCCCACAGCTCCTCGGTGGCGGCCTCGAGGTGCTCGACCTCGGCCATCGTCAGCTCGTACCACGCCGACTCGTGCCAGTAGTCCACGACGCTGCCGTCGGGACGGGTCGTGGTGGGGAAGACCAGGCCCTGCTGGGTGACGGTCTGCTGCCAGCCCTCCCGCGGGCGCGAGGCGTGGCGCCACATCAGGCGATGCTCGCGCAGACGATGGCGGCGACCGAGAGCGCGGCGGCGGCGGCGACGGTGGCCAGCGGCCGCACCGGGCCGGGGGTGGTGACGGCCTCGCGCAGGCTGCCCGGGGTGATGGCCTCGACGACGAAGAACATCACCGCGTTGAGCGCGATGCCCAGCACGCCGAAGGCGATCGTCCAGCCCAGCGCCCAGCCCAGCGACGTGGCGCCGTTGGTCCAGATCGCGGTGAAGAGCACCAGCGCGTTGGAGACCAGCCACGCGCCGGTGACCAGCCCGGCGCCCGACGACGGCAGCGCGCTGCCCTTCCCGTCCGGCCCACCGCCGCGCAGGTGGCGGCCGAGGTGGCCGGGGGTGACCAAGTCGAGCACGTAGTAGGCCAGCACCAGCAACCCCCCGGTGAGCAGGGCGTAGACGACGGCGTGGCCGAGGGCGGTGAGCAGCTGGTCGAGCACGGTTCCTCCGGGTGGTGGGGCGAGCGGTCGGGAGCGAGGCGTACGCCGCGGCGCGCGGCGCGGGCGGGCCTCAGCCGCCGATGCCGCGGCTGGTGCCGCCGAAGCCGCCGCGGGTGGTCGAGCGGACGCTGGAGCCGCCCGTGGTGGGCAGCCCACCACGCTGCACGGAGCCCCGCAGACCGGAGCGGTCGTAGGTGCCGCCGAGGCCGCGCACCGAGCCGCCGAGGGCCGGCACCCGCGAGCTCGCGCCGAGGTAGAACCACAGGAAGCCGGCGCCGACGCCGCCGGTGCCGCCGTCGTCGTCGCAGTACTGGTCGTCGACGCGCTCCTCGGTCTCGGGGTCCACGCACACGGCGGCGTAGTCGGGGGAGGACGAGCAGCCGCTCAGGCCGGCGGCGACGAGGGCGGTGACGCCGATCGCGACGTTGGTGGAGCGCATGCGGCGGCGGGGCTGGTCGGTCACGGGGCGGTCCTCCGAGCGGTGGGCACGAGCGTGAGGTAGCCGGCGCCGACGGCCAGCACGGCGAGGACGGCGGCGAGCGAGGTGGTCGAGGTCGCGGCGAGGTCGCGCAGGGAGACGACGAGCACGGCCGCGAAGGTGGTGGCGGTCAGCAGAGGCACGACGACGCGGGCCAGCGGGCGCTCGCGGGCGGCCCGGCCGAAGTAGGCGGGGACCGCCGCGGCCGTCACGGCGTAGTAGCCGGCGACCAGCACCCCGGTGGCCGCCACGGAGTCGGCGAGCACGGCCTCGCTGGTGGCGAGCAGGGCGAGGTAGACGGCGGTGGCGAGGCCGGCGACGGCCCAGGTGACGCGGGCGGGGGAGCCGGCCGGGGTGACCTCGGCCAGGCCGGTCGGCAGGGCGCCGCGTCGTGCCATGGCCAGGGCGGCGCGCGCGGCGGGCAGCACGGTGGTCTGGGTGCTGGCCAGTGCCGAGGCGAGCACCGCACCGGCGAGGACGGTGCCGCCGGTGCTGCCCAGCAGGGCGTCGCCGAGCACGGCGAAGAGGTCGTCCTCGCCGATCGCGGCCAGCCGGTCCGGCCCGGCCCAGGCGAGGAGCGCGGCCGTCGTGCCGGCGTACAGCACGACGAGGCCGGCCATCGCCAGCAGCGCGGCGCGAGCGGGGGTGGTGGTGGGCTCGACCGACTCCTCGTTGACCGAGAAGGAGGAGTCCCAGCCCCAGTAGAGGAAGACCGCGACGAGGAGCGCCGCGGCCACCGCGCCGGCGCCGACGCCGGCGGGCGCGGCGGCAGCGGAGGCGGTGGGCTCGGGCAGGGGTGCGGTCGCCAGCGCACGGGCCGCGACCCACACCAGCGCCACGGCCTCGACTGCGAAGAGCACGACCTGGGTGCGCGCGGCCACGGTGATGCCGCGGACGGCCAGCCACGTGACGAGCGCGACCAGCGCCGTGCCGAGGAGGCCCTGGGCGACGCGGGAGGCGGCGAGGTCGTCGGCGCCGACGACGGTGAAGGCGTAGACGGCGGAGGCCTGCGCGAGGTTGGCCAGCACGAGCACGCACGCGGCGACCGCCACCCACCCGGTGAGCCAGCCGGTGACGGGCCCCAGCGCACGGGTGGTCCAGGCGTAGCAGGTGCCGCAGTCGGGCTCGGCACGGTTGAGCTCGCGGAAGCACAGCACCACCAGCGCCACGGGCAGCGCCGCCGCCACGAGCACCAGCGGGGCGCGGTCGCCGACGAGGCCGACGAGCAGCCCGACGGTGACGGCGAGGGAGTACGCCGGCGCGGTCGAGGCCAGCGACAGCACCGTCGAGGCGGCGAGCCCCACCGCGCGCGGCCGCAGCCGTCCGGGTGCGGGCCGGGTCGTGGTGGCGCTCACCGCTCGTGGTCCCGGAAGGTGTCGAGCATCTGCTCGTGGCGGTCGTGGGAGGCCTCGTCGAGCGCGCGCCACTCCGCCACCTGGCGCGCGACCCAGTCGCGGCCGTGCTGCTCGCCGAGGGAGGCCAGCAGCAGGTGCTCGAGCCGCTCGACGCGCTCGTGCAGGCCGCCGACCGTGTCGGCGAGCGCGACCTGCTCGTCGTGGGTGAAGGCGTTGCGGTCGACGACGAAGCCCGCGATGACGTGGCCGATCGCGATCGGCACCAGCACGAGCGCGCTGACGATGAGCACCACGGCGACGACGCGGCCCGCGGTGGTCGCGGGGTACTGGTCGCCGTAGCCGACCGTCGACCCGGTGACCACGCCCCACCACAGCGACTCGACGAAGCCCTTGTCCTCGAGGAGGGCGTAGGCCGCGGAGCAGGCCACCCACACCGCGAGGATGGCGACCACGAGCCGCCACGGGGCGTTGACCAGCCCCTTGGTCGGCTGCGCCACCCACCGGTGCGCCGCCGGCGCCCGCCCGTCCCGAGCCGTCACCGCTCCTCCGTCCCCCCGTGAGCGCCACACGCTAGCGTCCGGGTCGTGGCCGTGCACGCGCTCCTCCTCGCCGCAGGCGCCGGACGGCGGATGGGCACGCCGAAGGCACTGGTGCACGACGACGACGGCACCTCGTGGCTGCGCCGCTCGGTGGCGGTGCTGCGCGAGGGTGGCTGCGCCGAGGTGGTGGTCGTGCTCGGGGCGGCCGCCGACGAGGCGCGGCTGCTCGTGCCCGGGGAGCGGGTGGTCGAGGCGGCCGACTGGGCCGAGGGCATGGGTGCCTCGCTCCGCGCCGGGCTGCGGCACCTGGTCGGCACCGACGAGGCGGGCGCGCCGGAGGCGGTGGTGGTCTCGCTCGTCGACCTGCCCGACGTCGGCGCCGAGGTCGTCGCGCGGCTGCTCGCCGACCCCGCGGGTGCGGCGCGGGGCGCGCAGGCGCTGGCGCGCGCGGCGTACGACGGGGTCCCCGGCCACCCCGTGCTGCTCGGGCGCGCGCACTGGGAGGGTGTGGTGGCCGCGGCGAGCGGCGACCGCGGGGCGCGCGACTACCTGGCCGCCCGGCCCGTCGCGCTCGTCGAGTGCGGCGACCTCGCGACCGGGGCGGACCGCGACACCCGTTGAGCCGCCTGCAGGAGTCACCGGCCGACCGGTGACTCCTGCACCTGTGCCCCGAGAACTCGGGCCACAAGTGCAGGACCTGGGCCACAAGTGGGGCAGCGGCGGCCTCGCCGCGGACGCCAACCCTCGGCCAACGTGGCGCCGACTAGCCTCGCGAGCATGGGTGATGACCGCCACAGCGGGCTCGAGCCGGGCGACGTCGCGCAGGTCGCGGCCAGCCTCGCCGCCACGGGCTACGTCTGCGACG
Organism: Nocardioides perillae; assembly: GCF_013409425.1. Taxonomy (NCBI): domain Bacteria; kingdom Bacillati; phylum Actinomycetota; class Actinomycetes; order Propionibacteriales; family Nocardioidaceae; genus Nocardioides; species Nocardioides perillae. The sequence continues at coordinate 1,255,615 of NZ_JACCAC010000001.1, forward strand.
ACGACCTCGCGACGGTGGTGTTCCTCGCGCTGCGCATGCAGCGCCCGCTGCTGCTCGAGGGCGAGCCCGGCACCGGCAAGACCGCGCTGGCCGAGGCGCTGGCCGAGACCCTCGACCTGCCGCTGGTGCGGCTGCAGTGCTACGAGGGCATCGACGCCACCCAGGCGCTCTACGACTGGGACTTCCCGCGCCAGGTGCTGCACCTGCGCGCCCTCGAGGCCACCCGCGGCGACGACGGCGTCGACGTCGAGGAGGCCGAGAAGTCGCTCTTCGACCCCCGCTTCCTGCTCGCCCGGCCGGTGCTCGCGGCGCTCCAGCAGGCGCCCGCGGTCCTGCTCGTCGACGAGGTGGACCGCGCCGACGACGAGTTCGAGGCGTTCCTGCTCGAGGTGCTCTCGACCTACCAGGTCTCGATCCCCGAGCTCGGCACCGTGCGCGCCGCGGTGCCGCCGCTGGTCGTGCTCACGTCCAACCGCACCCGCGAGCTGCACGACGCGCTCAAGCGCCGCTGCCTCTACCACTGGATCGACCACCCCGGCCTCGAGCGCGAGGTCGAGATCGTCCGCTCCCGCGCGCCCGAGGTGAGCGCCGAGCTGGCGCGGCAGGTCGTCACCACGGTGCAGCGCCTGCGCGGTGACGGCGGCCTGCTCAAGCCGCCGGGCGTGGCCGAGACGCTCGACTGGGCCAAGGCGCTCAGCGTGCTCGGCGCGAGCGAGCTCGACCTGGCCACCGCGGCCGCGACGGTCGGGGCGCTCGTGAAGTACCGCGAGGACGGCGACCGCGTGAAGCAGGCCCTCGACCGGATGATGGCGGTCTAGGTGCACCAGCCCGACGAGCTGCTCCTCGGCCTCTGCCGCGCCCTGCGGGCCGCGGGCGTGCCGGTCACCCAGGACCGCGCCCACGGCTTCCTCGCCGCCGTCGCCCACGTCGGGCTCGGCGACCGCGAGGCCGTACGCCGTGCCGGCCGCGCGACCCTGTGCGCGAGCCCCGACGACCTCGAGCGCCTCGACCTGGTGCTCGACGCGTGGTTCGACCCCGGCGGGCTGCCGCGACCGCGACCGGCGAGCGTGCCGTCGCGCCCGGCGTACAGCTCCCTGCCGGAGACCGACCTCGAGGAGGGCGACGGTGAGCCGGGCGAGGAGCACGTGCGCGCCGCTGCCAGCGCGACCGAGGTGCTGCGGCACCGCGACGTCGCGGCGCTGAGCGCGGCGGAGAAGCGGCGCCTCGACGCGATGTTCGGCACGCTGCACCCGACCTCGCCGCTGCGGCGGGCCGCGCGCCACCGCCGCTGGCACCGTGGCCAGGTCGACGCCGCCCGCACGCTGCGCGCCAGCATGCGGCGCCTCGGCGAGCCGGCCGACCTCGCATGGCGCCGCCGCGCGGTGCGGCCGCGGCGCGTCGTGCTGCTGGTCGACGTGTCGGGCTCGATGAGCTCCTACGCCGACGCGCTGCTGCGGCTGGCCCACCGCTTCGTCGTCGCCGGGCCGACCGGACCGGGGCGCGCGGAGGTGTTCACCGTTGGCACCCGCTTGACCCACCTGACCCGCGCGCTGGCGGTGCGCGACGCCGACCGCGCGCTGGTCGCGGCCGGTGCCGTGGTGCCGGACTGGTCCGGCGGCACCCGGCTCGGGGAGTCGCTGCAGGTCTTCCTGGACCGGTGGGGCGCGCGGGGGCTCGCACGGGGTGCGGTGGTGGTCGTGATGAGCGACGGCTGGGAGCGCGGCGACGCGGCGCTGCTGGCCGAGCAGATGGCGCGGCTGCAGCGGCTGGCCCACCGCGTGGTGTGGGTCAACCCGCACCGCGGCAAGGCCGGCTACGAGCCGGTGCAGGCCGGGGTGCGGGCGGCGCTGCCGCACGTCGACGACTTCCTCGCCGGCCACTCGCTGGCGACCTACGCAGAGCTGGTGGAGGTGGTGGCACGTGCGTGAGGTCCTCGACGACCTGATGCGGTGGTGGGGGGCCGGCGAGACGGTCGGCGTCGGCACCGTCGTGGCGACCTTCCAGTCCGCCCCGCGCCCGCCCGGCGCGTCGATGCTGGTCGGCCCCGGCGGCGAGGCGGTCGGGTCGGTGTCGGGCGGCTGCGTCGAGGGCGCGGTCTACGAGCTCGCGCAGTCGGTGGTCGACTCCGGCGAGCCCGTCCTGGAGCGCTACGGCGTCTCCGACGACGACGCCTTCGCCGTCGGCCTGACCTGCGGCGGCATCCTCGACGTCTTCGTCGAGAAGGTCTCCCGCGAGACCTTCCCCGAGCTCGCCGAGGTCGCCGCCGACCTCGAGGCCGGCCGGCCGGTGGCGGTCGCGACCGTCGTGGAGCACCCCGACCCGGCGCTGCTCGGCCGCCGCGTGCTCGTGCGCCCCGGCGACGAGCAGCCGCTCGGCCTGGGCAGCGACCGGATGGACGACGCCGTGCGCGACGACGCGCTCGGCCTGCTCGCCGCGGGCCGCTCGGAGACGCTGGGCTACGGCCCCGACGGCGAGCGCCGCGGCGAGGGGATGCGGGTCTTCGTCTGGGCGTTCGCGCCGAAGCCGCGGATGCTGGTCTTCGGCGCCATCGACTTCGCGGCCGCCGTCGCCCGGGTCGGCGCGTTCTTGGGCTACCACGTCACGGTGTGCGACGCCCGGCCCGTCTTCGCGACCGCGACGCGCTTCCCGGAGGCCGACGAGGTCGTCGTCGACTGGCCCCACCGCTACCTCGCCGCCGAGGCCGAGGCCGGCCGCGTCGACGCCCGCACGGTCCTGTGCGTGCTCACCCACGACCCGAAGTTCGACGTGCCGCTGCTCGAGGTGGCGCTGCGGCTGCCCGACGTCGCCTACGTCGGCGCCATGGGATCGCGGCGCACCCACGACGACCGGCTGGCGCGCCTGCGCGACGTCGGGATCACCGACGACGAGCTGGCGCGGCTCTCCAGCCCGATCGGCCTCGACCTCGGTGCCCGCACCCCCGAGGAGACCGCGATCTCGATCGCCGCCGAGATCGTCGCCTCGCGCTGGGGCGGCACCGGCGAGCGCCTCGCCGAGCGCCCCGGCCGCATCCACCACGACCTCGCCCTCCCCGTCGAGGGGGCCTCGCTGCACCGGTGAGGGGCATGCTGGGGGACGTGCCGCGCCGTCACCCGCAGTCCGGGCCCGCCCACCCCGTCGTACGCCGGCTGGTCGCGGCCGCGACCACCCTCACCGCCGCGGCGGCGCTGCTGGCCGGGTGCAGCAGCGACGACGAGGAGAGCGCGGGGCCGGCCGCCAGCGCGCCCAGCAGCCCTGCCGAGCGCTCGGCCACCGCGAGCCCCTCCCCAGCCGCTGACCCCTCGCCGACGGGTTCCGCAGCCGGTGATCCCGCGGCCGGTGCCGGCGCCGACCCGCTGCCGCCGGTGCGCCGCGCGCTGTCGCTGCCGGCGCTCATGCGCGACGACGTGCAGGGCGGGCCGATCCGGCGCACGCGGCCGCTGGCCGAGACCGAGCGCTGGCGCAGCTGGGCGGTGACCTACACCGCCGACGGCGCCACGGTCTCCGGCGAGCTGCTGGTGCCGAAGGGCCGCGGCCCGTTCCCGGGCGTCGTGCTCAACCACGGCTACATCGAGCCGTCGGTCTACCAGCTCGGCCAGGGCCTCTCGCGCGAGCAGGAGTGGCTGGCCAGCAACGGCTTCGCGGTGCTCCACACCGACTACCGCGGCCACGCCGGCTCCGACCCGGCCAGCCCGATCGCGCGCGAGGCGCGGCTGGTCTACGCCCGCGACGCCATCGCGGCGGTCAAGGCGCTGCAGCGCGAGCCGCAGGTCGACGCCGAGCGGATGGCGATGCTCGGGCGCTCGATGGGCGGCGGCGTCACCTACGGCGCGCTCGTCGCCGCGCCCGGCCTCGTCGACGCCGCCGTGGTCTTCGCGCCGGTGAGCTCGTGGGCGCCCGACAACCTGCGGCAGTTCTCCGACCCTGGCGAGACCACGGCGCTCGTCGCCCGCTTCGGCACGCCGCGCGAGGCGCCGCAGGTCTGGCGCGAGCTCTCCCCGCGCACCTACCTCGACCGCGTCACCGAGCCGGTCCTCGTGCTGCACGGCACCGCCGACGACACCTGCCCGCCGCAGTGGTCGCGCGACACGGTGCGCGCCATGCGGCGCGCAGGCGTCGACGTCGAGCTGCAGCTCTACGAGGGCGAGGGCCACGCCTTCGGGCCGCGCTACGAGGACTCGATGCGTCGCACCGTCGGCTTCCTGCGCGACCGCCTCCGCGGCTGAGCCGGGCTGCGTCGCGGCCAGGCCGGTCGCGCTGTCCGTGGCGGGCGCGACGCCCTCGCGGTCGCTGGCGCCGAGGGCTACCGTGTGCGACACACGTCACACCCCGGGAGCGCCGATGCACGACCTGCACCGTGGAGGCGACCTGCACGCCCGTCGCCTCGACGCCGTCCGCGCCTGGACCGCCTTCGTCGAGCGCGGCGACGAGGCCGAGCCGCTGGTGCGGCCCGAGATCCTCTCCTCCTGGCGCCGCTCCGGCACCGGCCGGGCGCTCCAGCTCGCCGAGGCGCCGCTGGCCGACGAGCGCGACACCGCGGCGTACTTCAAGGACTCACCGCTGCAGGTCGCCGTCGCCCGCGTCGAGGAGGAGCTGCGCCGCACCGCCGAGGACGGCGACCTCGTGCTCGCGATCACCGACGCCGAGACCCGCATCCTGTGGACCTACGGCGGGCGCGTCATGCGCCGCAAGGCCGAGACGGTCAACTTCGTGCCGGGCGGCCGCTGGGACGAGGCCAGCGTCGGCACCAACGCCCTCTGCCTCGCCGCGACGTCGGGCGCCCCGTCGATGGTCTTCAGCGCCGAGCACTACGCGCCCGTCGTGCACGACTGGGTCTGCTGGGCCGCGCCCGTCCACGACCCCGCCACCGGCGAGCGCCTCGGCGTGCTCGACCTCTCCACCACCTGGGACCGCACCCACCCCATCGGCCTGGCCACCGCCCGCGTCATGGCGCGCCTCATCGAGCAGGCGATGCCGACCCGGCCGGCGGCCCCCGCCGACCCGGCCCCCGCTGCGCCCGACCCGGAGGAGCGCCCCGGCCTCGTGCTGCGCCTCCTGGGCCGCGCCGAGGCCACCCTCGACGGCCGCCGGCTGCTGCTGAACCGCCGCCAGACCGAGATCCTCGCGCTCCTCGCCCTCCACCCCGAGGGCCTCTCGCTCGAGCAGCTCCACGCCCTGCTCTACGGCGACCACGCGGTCACCCTCAGCACGCTGAAGGCCGAGGTCTCCCACCTGCGCCACGCCCTCGGCGGCCAGCTCACCTCCCGCCCCTACCGCCTGCCGATGCCGGTCGAGACCGACGTCGACCGGGTCGTCGCGCTCGTCCGCGAGGGCCGCGTCGGCGAGGCCGTCGAGGCGTACGGCGGCGACCTCCTGCCCGGCACCGACAGCCCCGCCCTCACCGACCTCGGGGAGTACGTCGCCGTCGCCGTCCGCGAGGCCCTCCTCGCCGACCCCGACCCCGCCGCCGTCCTCCGCTACGGCGAGCTCGCGCCCTACGACACCGAAGTGGTCGAGGTGGCCCTCGCCCGCCTCGCCGGCCGCCCCCACCCCCTCACCCCCCTCCTCCGCGCCCGCCTCGCCGCCGCCTCCCGCTGATCTCGGTGGGGCGCGGGCGGCGGTGAAGCGACCACGACGCGCTGGCCGGCGGAGAGGGGTGGGTGCCGGCCCGTGGAAGGAGGCGTGGCGCGGAGCGGCGGCCGGGCACGAGCCCACCGGGTCCGGCGACACGGCGACCCCAGGGCCGGCGCGCGCCGCTCGCAGCCGGGCAGCACCCCGCAGCCCACCTCTGCAGCAACCCAGGCTCGCTCCAACCAACGACCAACCCTGGCGACCTAGCGTGACCCACGTCACCCCCGACGTGCCCTCGCGGGCCAGCGAGCAAGGGAGCCGCCACCACATGAAGATCGAACTCACGGTCGACGGAGCGAAGGTCTCCGACGACGTCGAGCCCCGGATGCTGCTCGTGCAGTACCTCCGCGAGAAGCTCGGCAAGACCGGCACCGTGATCGGTTGCGACACGAGCAACTGCGGTGCGTGCACCGTGCACCTCGACGGCACCTCGGTGAAGTCGTGCAACGTGCTGGCCGTGCAGGCCGACGGCGGTGAGGTCACCACGATCGAGGGCCTCGCGCAGGGCGGCGAGCTGCACCCGGTGCAGCAGGCCTTCCACGAGTGCCACGCGCTGCAGTGCGGCTTCTGCACGCCGGGGATGATCATGCAGTCGATCGACCTGCTCAACGACAACCCCGCTCCCACCGAGCAGGAGGTGCGCGAGGGCATCGAGGGCAACCTGTGCCGCTGCACCGGCTACCAGAACATCGTCAAGGCCGTGCAGCGCGCGGCCGGCGCCCCGTCCGGTGAGGGGGTGACCCTGTGACCGCGACCCAGGACGCGCCCGCCACCCAGCCCGAGATCGGGCGCGAGCGGCGCCGCAAGGAGGACCAGCGCCTCATCACCGGCCGCACGCGGTGGACCGACAACATCGTGCTGCCCGGCATGCTGCACATGGCGATGGTCCGCAGCCCCTTCGCCCACGCACGGATCACCTCGATCGACACCAGCGCGGCGAAGGCCTCCCGCAACGTCGTCACCGTCATCACCGGCGCCGACGTCGCCGAGGAGCAGGGCGCGCTGCCCAACGCCTGGCCGATCACGCCCGACCAGGTCACGCCGGCGCACCCGCCGGTCGCGGTGGACCGCGTGACCTTCGCCGGCGAGATCGTCGCCGTCGTGGTCGCGCGCACCGCGGCCGAGGCCCGCGACGCCGCCGAGCTCGTCGACGTGGAGTACGACGAGCTGCCGGCCGCGCTCGACCTCAAGGCCGCGGCGGCCGACGAGGTGCTGGCCCACCCCGACCTCGGCACCAACAAGTCGGCGCTGTGGGTCTTCGACTCCGCCCAGGCCGGCACCGGCGGCGACGTCGAGGAGGCCATCGCGAAGGCCCGCGACGGCGGTGTCGTCATCGAGCGGGAGTACCGCCAGCAGCGGCTGATCCCGGCCTTCATGGAGCCGCGCTCGGTCGTGGTCGACCCGACCGGCGAGCAGATCACCATGTGGTCGGCCACCCAGATCCCGCACATCCTGCGCTTCCTGCTCGCGGCGGTGCTCGGGGTGTCGGAGTCGAAGATCCGCGTCATCGCCCCCGACGTGGGCGGCGGCTTCGGCGGCAAGCTGCAGACCACCCCGGAGGAGTTCATCTCCATGGTGATCGCGCGGCGCCTCGGCAAGCCGGTGAAGTACACCGAGACCCGCTCCGAGTCGCTCATGGCCGCCCACCACGGCCGCGACCAGTGGCAGAAGCTGACCCTGGCGGCGGAGGCCGACGGCACCGTCACCGGCCTCAAGGTCGAGCTGCTCGCCGACCTCGGCTCCTACGTCTCCCTCGTCGGCGGCGGCGTGCCGGTGCTCGGCGCGTTCATGTTCAACGCGATCTACAAGTTCCCGGCCTACCACTTCGCCTGCCAGACGGTGCTGACCAACAAGGTGTGGACCGACGCCTACCGCGGCGCCGGGCGCCCGGAGGCGACCTACGCCATCGAGCGGCTGATGAGCGAGCTGGCCGCCGAGCTCGGCGTCGACCCGCTGGAGATCCGCGAGAAGAACTGGATCACGCACGAGGAGTTCCCGTTCACCACGGTGGCGGGGCTGGAGTACGACTCCGGCAACTACGAGGCCGCGACCGCCAAGGCGAAGGAGATGTTCGGCTACGACGAGCTGCGCGCCGAGCAGCTGCGGCGACGCGAGGCGGGCGACCCGGTCCAGCTCGGCATCGGCATCTCGACCTTCACCGAGATGTGCGGCCTGGCGCCCTCGCGGGTGCTCGGCTCGCTCGACTACGGCGCCGGCGGCTGGGAGCACGCGAGCGTGCGGATGCTGCCGACCGGCAAGGTCGAGGTCATCACCGGCGCCTCGGCGCACGGCCAGGGCCACGAGACCGCCTTCAGCCAGATCGTCGCCGACAGGCTCGGCGTGCCCTTCGAGGACGTCGAGGTGCTGCACGGCGACACCCAGATCGCCCACAAGGGCCTCGACACCTACGGCTCGCGCTCGCTGGTCGTCGGCGGCGAGGCGCTGGTCAAGGCGGCCGACAAGGTGATCGAGAAGGCCAAGCCCATCGCGGCCCACCTGCTCGAGGCCTCGGTCGACGACATCGAGTTCTCCGCTGGCCGCTTCGGGGTGCGCGGCACCGACCAGGGCCTCGGCATCGCCGAGATCGCGCTCGCGACCTTCGCCGCGCACAACCTGCCCGACGGCGTCGAGCCCAGCCTCGACTCCGACGCGACCTACGACCCGGTGAACTTCAACTACCCGCACGGCACCCACCTGTGCGCCATGGAGGTGGACACCGAGACCGGTCAGGTCTCGATGCGCAAGTACGTCTGCGTCGACGACATCGGCAACGTCATCAACCCGCTGATCGTCGCGGGCCAGGTGCACGGCGGCCTCGCGCAGGGCATCGCGCAGGCGCTCTTCGAGGAGGCGGTGCACGACGAGTCGGGCACCTTGGTCTCGGCGTCGTTCGTGGACTACCTCGTGCCGACCGCGGCCGACCTCATCAGCTTCGAGGTCGACCACACCACGACGCCGTCGCTGACCAACACGCTCGGGACCAAGGGCGTCGGCGAGGCCGGCACCATCGCCTCGACCCCGGCCGTGGTCAACGCCGTGGTCGACGCGGTGCGCCACCTCGGCGTCACCGACATCCAGATGCCCTGCACGCCCGAGCGCGTGTGGCGCGCCGTCAACGGCGCCGGCCGGGGCGGGTCCGACCCGACCACCGGCGACGCCGCACCCCACTTCGGCGGAGCCGAAGCCAACCAGCACAGCGACGCCGCGGACACCGCGGACCGCACGGACGGAGCAGGTCAGTGATCCCCACCGAGTTCGAGTACGTCGCACCCCGCACCGTCGAGGACGTCCTGGCCGCGCTGGCCGAGCACGGCGACGAGGCCAAGCTGCTGGCCGGCGGGCAGAGCCTGCTGCCGGTGCTGCGGATGCGCCTGAACGCCCCGGAGGTCGTCGTCGACCTCGGCAAGGTCGAGGAGCTGCGCGGCATCCGCGACGAGGGCGACGCGCTCGTCGTCGGTGCGATGACGACGCACGCGACCGTCGGCAAGAACCCGCTGATCGCCGAGCACGCCGCCCTGGTGCACCAGGCGGTCAAGCACCTGGCCGACCGCCAGATCCGCCACCGGGGCACCTTCGGTGGGGCGCTCGCCCACGCCGACCCGGCGGGCGACCTGGGCGCCCCGGCCCTCGCCCTCGGCTGCGAGTTCGTCGTCGCGGGGCCGCAGGGGCGTCGTACGGTCGCGGCCGACGACTTCTTCACCGACCTCTTCGAGACCGCGGTCGGCGAGGGCGAGCTGCTCGTCGAGGTGCGGGTGCCGAAGCACACCGGGTGGGGCGCGCACTACGAGAAGTTCGTGCGGGTCGCGCACCAGTGGCCGATCGTCGCGGTCGCCGCGACCGTGAAGGCCGAGGGCGGCACCATCAGCGAGGCCCGGGTGGGCCTGACCAACATGGGGTCGACCCCGCTGCGCGCCCGCGCGGTGGAGCAGGCGCTGGTCGGACAGCCCGCGACCGACGAGGCGGTGCGCGCCGCGGCCGCCTCGGCGGCGGAGGGGACCAACCCGCCCTCCGACCTCAACGGCGACGCCGACTACCGCCGCCACCTCGCGACGGTGCTGACCCGGCGCGCGGTGCTCGCGGCAGCGGGGGCCTGACGGTGCAGCTGACGCACGAGTTCACGGTCCCTGCCTCGCTGGAGGTGACCTGGGCCGCCTTCGACGACATCGCCTCGGTGGGGGAGTGCTTCCCCGGCGCGGTGGTGACGTCCGTGGACGGCGACACCTTCTCGGGCACCGTCAAGGTCAAGCTCGGGCCCATCGCGCTGGTCTACGGCGGCACCGGCACCTTCGTCGAGAAGGACCGCGACGCCGGCACCATGACGATCCAGGCCAAGGGCAAGGACAAGCGCGGCAACGGCACCGCCGGCGCCGACGTCGTGGCGCGGCTGGTGGCCGAAGGGGACGCCTCGACCAAGGTCACCGTCCACACCGACCTCGCGATCACGGGCAAGCCGGCGCAGTTCGGTCGCGGCGTCATGCAGGACGTCAGCGACAAGCTGCTCGGCCAGTTCGTCGAGTGCCTCGCCGTCAAGGTGGGTCGGTCGGACGGCGAGGCGGCCGGGGAGACGGGTGCGGAGAGCGGGGCCAGGACGGCTGCCGACGACGCGGGGTCCGCCCCGGTGCCGGCGGCCGCGGCCGGTCCGGACGCCGAGGCGGGCGGCGGCGCGCCGGCGGCGGCTCCCGAGCCGGGCGCGCACCGCGCGGCCGCCGCCCCGTCCGGGAGCGGCGGCGACGACGCCCTCGACCTCGGCGCGACGGTGGTGCCGATCCTGCTGCGCACCTACGGCAAGCAGGTCGCGGTCGGACTCGGGCTGGTGGCGCTCCTCGCCTGGCTCCGCGGGAGGCGCCGCTAGCGACGCCCTCCTCGGTGGTGAGGTCACCGGTGGCGGTGCGCCGGTGGTGGTGACGGTGCGGGTCCGTGTCCGTGGGGGGACGGGCCCGCACCGCTGTCTGCTCCCGTCCCGGGCTCGCTGGCCCGGCTACCAGCGCTTCTCTAGGCTGACCGCACCAGCGGCGGCACGACACGGCAGGGGCGGTGGGTGGAGCAGTACGAGTACCTCGTGGTGATGGGGCTGTGCCTCCTCGTCACGCTCCCGCTCGAGCTGCTGCTCGGGGCCCGCGTGTGGCGCCGGCCGCGCCGGTTGCTGCTGACCCTGCTGCCCGTCGTCGCGGTCTACTCCGTGTGGGACGTGGTCTCGATCCAGCGCGGGCTGTGGGACTACAGCGAGCGCTTCACCACGGGGATCCTGCTGCCGCTCGACATGCCGCTGGAGGAGCTGGTCTTCTTCGTGGTCGTCCCGATCTGCGGCCTGCTGACCCTCGAGGCGGTCGGCAACGTCCTCGCCTGGCTGCGCCTGCTGCGCGCCGGTGAGGGGCTGCGCGCCGCCACTGCCACGGCGTACGCCGACGGGGTCGGCCGCTGGGTCCGCCCGGCGCCGGCGCGGCAGGAGGTGGCGTAGTGCTCGAGTACACCGTGCCGGCCGTCGTGTCGGTCGTGGTCGTCGTGCTGGTCGAGGTGCTGTGGCTGCGCACCGGGATCTTCCGCACGCTGCGCTTCTGGCTGGCGATGGCGATCGTGTTGGGCTTCCAGGTGCCGGTCGACGGCTGGCTGACGAAGCTGTCGGACCCCATCGTGCTCTACGCCGAGGATGAGATGACCGGGGTGCGCGCACCCTGGGACATCCCGGTCGAGGACTTCGCCTTCGGCTTCGGGATGGTGACGCTGACGATGCTGCTGTGGGTGCGCCTCGGCTCTGCGGAGGACCGCCGCGCCGGCGCCGTCCGCGGAGCCGGGACCGGCCCGCGCGAGACCGAGGAGACCGCATGACCGCCCGCCACGCCGAGCCCGAGGCGGCCGGCTCGCCGGTTCACGCCGCGGGGGTGCCCGACGCCTTCGACGGCGTCGCGTCGACCTACGACCTGATGGTCGCCCTGAACCCGGGCTACCACCGCCACCTGCGGCAGTCGGCCGAGGTGCTGGTGGAGGCGCTGCGCAGCCGACCGCGACCCGCGGGCCGCCCGCTGCGGGTGGTCGACCTGGGCTGCGGCTCGGGTGCCTCCACCGCGGCGCTGGTGGCCGCACTCGTGGCGGGCGGCCTGGCGCGCAACGAGGTCGAGGTCGTGGGTGTCGACGGCTCGGCGGGCATGCTCGCGCAGGCGCGCCGCAAGCGCTGGGACCTGCCGGTGCGCTGGGTGCAGGCCGACGCCGAGCACCTCACCGCCGCGCAGCTCGGCCTCGACGGCGCGGGCGTCGACGGGGTGCTCTCGGCCTACCTCTTCCGCAACGTCGCGGCCCGCGACCGGCTGCTGGCCTGCGTGCGCGACCTGCTGGTGCCGGGCGGCTCGGTCGTCGTCCACGAGTACAGCGTCCGCGAGGACCGCCTGGCCCGCGCCAAGTGGGACGTCGTGTGCTGGGGCGTCGTGGTGCCGCTGGGGCTGCTGACCGCGCCGCGCAGCGGCATCTACCGCTACCTGTGGCGCAGCGTGCTCGACTTCGACGGCGCCGAGGAGTTCCGCAGCCGGATGGTCGCGGCCGGTCTCACGGGGGTGCGCAGCCGCACCTTCGGCGGCTGGCAGCGCGAGGTGCTGCACACCTTCCACGCCCGCCGGCCGGAGGCGCCCCGCGCGGAGGCCGGGTGAGCCCGGTGCTCCCGCGGCCCGCCCAGCAGTGGCGACCCGGCGCCGACAAGCGCGCCGTCTGGCACCCGGGCGCGCCCGGCGCCGCCTCCGACGAGCGCCGCCACCACGTCGTCGTGGTCGGCGGGGGCATCGCCGGCCTGGCCGCGGCGACCGGGCTCGCCGAGCGCGGCGTGCGCGTCACGCTGCTGGAGCGCGAGGCGCAGCTCGGCGGCCGGGTGCGGGCCTGGCCGGTCGAGGCGGGCGGCACCGCCACCACGATGAGCCGGGGCTTCCACGCCTTCTTCCGGCAGTACTACAACCTCCGCGCGCTGCTCGGCCGCTCCGACCCGGGGCTCTCGCGGCTGGTCCCCGTCGTCGACTACCCGCTCTCGCTCAAGGACGGGCCGACCGACTCCTTCACCTCGGTGCCGCGGCAGCCACCGCTCAACATCGCCGCCTTCGTCGCCCGCTCGCCCAGCTTCCGGCTGCGCGACCTCGCGGCGGTCGACGTCGACGCCGCGATGGGCCTGCTCGACGTCTCCTTCCCGCGCACCTTCACCGACCACGACGGCACCAGCGCCGCCGAGGTCCTCGACCGGTTGAACTTCCCCCACGCAGCGCGCCACCTCGCCCTCGAGGTGTTCGCCCGCTCCTTCTTCGCCGACCCGCGGGACTTCTCGGGTGGCGAGCTGGTCGGGATGTTCCACGCCTACTTCCTCGGCTCGGCCGAGGGCCTGCTCTTCGACGTGCCCGACGACGACTACGACACCTCGCTGTGGGCGCCGCTCGGGCGCCACCTCACGGGACTCGGCGTCGACCTCCGCACGGGCGTCGAGGTCGAGGGCGTGGCGGACTCCGCCGGCGGCGTCGTGGTGACGGCCGGCGGCGAGGCCGTCGACGCCGACGCCGTCGTGCTCGCGACCGACCGCGCGCCACTGCAGCGGCTGGTGTCGGGTGCGCCCTGGCTGGGCGACGCGGCCTGGCGCGAGCGGCTCGCCGGCCTCGGCCACGCCCCGCGCTTCGCCGTGTGGCGGCTGTGGCTCGACCGCCCGGTCGCGGCCGGCACCCCGCCGTTCCTCGCCACCAGCGGACACGGTCCGCTCGACAACGTCTCGGCACTCGAGCTCTTCGAGTCCGGCGCCCGGGCCTGGGCCACCGCCCACGGCGGGTCGGTCGTCGAGCTCCACGCCTACGCCGTGCCCGACGGCACGAGCGACGAGGAGCTGCGGGCCGAGCTGCGCGCCGAGCTGTCGGCGCTGCACCCCGAGCTCGACGGGGCCGAGGTGGTGCACGAGGAGTGGCTCGTGCGTGACGACTGCCCGCTGGTCGGCACGGACCCGTGGGCCACCCGGCCCGGCGTCGTCACCCCCGACCCGCGCGTCGTGCTCGCCGGCGACGGCGTGCGCTGCGCCCTCCCGGTCGCGCTGATGGAGCGCGCCGCCACCACCGGCTGGCAGGCCGCCTCCGCCCTGCTCGACGGCTGGGGTGTCGCAGGGCACGGCCTGTGGACCGTGCCGGTCGAGCCGCGCCACCGCGTCGTGCCGCCCCTGCGCCGCGCCCTCGCCCGCGTGCCCGCCCTGCGCTAGCCCCCGGCGTACGCCCCTGCACCTGCTCAACCCCCGCCGCGGCTGCGTCATGCGGTGGGGGTGCGGTTGCGTCGCCTTCGCATGACGTACGGCGGGGGGTGGGGTGGGTCCGCCCGGGTCGCCGTGGCTGCGTCATGCGGTGGGGGTGCGGTTGCGTCGCCTTCGCATGACGTACGGCGTGGGGTGGGGTGGGTCCGCCCGGGTCGCCGTGGCTGCGTCATGCGGTGGGGTAGTCCGACACACCTCGGCCCTCCGCGGGGTCTCGGAGGGCCGAGGTGTGCCGGACTACCGCGCCGGGCGGAGTGGTCGGACGTCAGACGTGGCTGAGCGGCAGCCGGACGGTGAAGGTGCTGCCCTCGCCGAGGTCGGACTCGAGGCGGATGGAGCCGCCGTGGCGCTGCACGATGCGGCGCACGATCGACAGCCCGAGACCGGTGCCCGGCGCGGCGAGGGCGTCGGGGTTGGTGGAGCGGAAGAACTCGGTGAAGAGCTCCTCCTGGTCGCGCTTGCTGATGCCGATGCCGTCGTCGCGGCAGACCATCCGCACGAAGCGGTCGCTGCGCTCGGTCCACAGCTCGACGCGGCCGCCGGCGGGGGTGTACTTCACGGCGTTGCCGACGAGGTTCAGCGCGACCCGCTCGAGCTCCTCGTGGTCGCCGCTGATGATGACCGGGCCCGCGGCGGGGGCGACCTGGAGGGAGACGCCCTCCTCCTGGGCCCGCAGCGCGAGGGCGGAGGCGGCGTCGAGCAGCACCTGCTGCAGGTCGACGGCGCGGGTCTCGAGCGGGCGGTCGGGGTTGCTGACCTTCTTCAGCGTCAGCAGGTCGTCGATGAGGGAGCCGACGCGGTCGAGGTTGCGCCGCACGACCGCGAAGCTGGCCTCGGCGGAGCCGGTCGGGTCGTCCTCGATCAGCTCGAGGTGGCCCTTGATCGAGGTCAGCGGGGTGCGCAGCTCGTGGGAGACGGTGGAGATCAGGTCGTGCTTGTAGTGGTCGAGCGAGCTGAGCTGGGCCACGAGCGCACGCTCGCGCTCGATCATCCGGGCGTTGAGGACCGCTTGGCCCAGCCCGCCCGCGACCTGCGCGGCGGTGGCGACCTCGTGGGGCGCGAAGGGCGGGCGCCCGCGCCCCCGGAGGGCGACGACGTAGCCGAGGCAGTCGGGCCCCGCCCCCATGGGGACCAGCAGGAGGCTGCGTGCGCCCGTCGGGCGCAGGAAGTCGACGATGCGGGCCTGGTCGGAGGCGTCGTGGTAGGGCGAGGGGGACGTGTGGTCGCGCACCCACCCGGCGGCGCCGCCGGCCACCGGCACCTGCACGTGGCGGTCGGCGTCGGCCCACGAGCCGTGCAGGGAGGTGCCGAGCGGCGTGGCGGCGAAGGTGGCCTCGTCGCCCTGGAGCACAGCCGTGTCGACGCGACCCGCGGCCCACGCCTCCCGGGCGCTGCGCGCCACGATCGCGAGCACCTCGGGCGGCGCGTCGGCCCCGTCGCGGTCGGGGTGGCGCGCGCCCCGCCCGGCGCCGGTCAGCTCGTCGTCGCCGTCGAAGGCGCGCACCCACACCAC
Source organism: Nocardioides perillae (assembly GCF_013409425.1). Lineage (NCBI taxonomy): Bacteria > Bacillati > Actinomycetota > Actinomycetes > Propionibacteriales > Nocardioidaceae > Nocardioides > Nocardioides perillae. Next base: position 1,271,007 of record NZ_JACCAC010000001.1, read on the forward strand.
GTCGGCGGTCAGCGCCTCGGCGACGGCGGCCGCGCTGGTCTCGACGATCGCGCCGACGTCGAGGGTGCGGGCGGCCTGGGTGTGCAGCGCCTCGACGGCCGTGGCCAGGCGCACGCGCTCGGCGAGCTCGTCGGTGCGCCGGGCGTTGGCGATGGCGAGGCCGGCGAGCTCGGCGTACATCTCGAGGAGCTCGCGGCGCGCGCCGTCGGGGCGCTTGCCGTCGACGGGGAGGTCGACCGCGAGGAGGCCGAGGAGCTCGCCCTCGGGCGAGCGCAGCGGTGCGCGCAGGGTGTCCTCGGGGTGCCAGGCCTCCGGGTCGCCGTCGACCTCCAGGTCGGGGATCCAGCCGCCCGCCGCGCCGTCGAGGCGCTCGGCGGGGATGAAGAGCAGGCTGCCCCAGCGGTCGGCGAGCGCGAGCTCGGCCTCCATCTCCTCCAGCGGCACCCGCCGGCCCACGAGCGCCTCGCGGGCGCCGTCGTCACCTGCGACGGTCACGATCTCGAACTCGTGGTCGGCGGTGAGCCAGCTGATGGCCGCGACCTCGAAGCCGGTCGCGGTGGCGACCCCCGCGGCGACGGCGTCGAGCACCGAGCGGACGTCGGCGCCGGCGTTGATCCGCCGCATGATGTCGTAGACGGGCCGCAGTCCGTCCAGGTGCGCTCGCACCGGCATCCGCTCACCTCCCGAGAGTCTGCGCCATCTTGTCAGGGTGGTGGCAGCGACGGGTGCGAACGGTCCACGAGACCGTTCAGGCGACCAGGTCGTCCCAGTTCGTGGCGAGGTAGTCGACGAACCGCGGTCCCACCGACTCCGCCGCGAGGTGCTCGCGCGACACCGGCGGGCGCACGGCCTCGAAGGCCGGGTCGGCCACCATCCGCGCCGCCACGTCGTGCTGCAGGATCGCGGCGGTGCCCACGAGCACGAAGTCGACGCCACGGTCGAGGCACCACTGCGCCGCCGCCGAGCCGGTGACCTCGCCCGCGACGCCGAGAGGCACCCCGCCGCGCTCGAGGGCGGCGAAGTGGTCGATCAGCAGCGTGCCGGAGTACGCCGCCTCGTGCGGCTCCTTGCGCACGTCCCACAGCGACACGTCGAGGTAGTCGACGTCGCCGGACGCAGCGAGCTGCGCGGCGAGGGCGGTCGACTCGGCCAGCAGGATGCCCGAGCGCTCGGGGGTGAGCCGCACGCCGAGCTGGAAGTCCGGACCGGTCGCGCGCCGCACCTCGGCCGCGACCTCGCGCAGCAGCCGCGAGCGGTCCTCGGCGGAGCCGCCGTAGCCGTCGGTGCGGTGGTTGTGGCGACCGTCGAGGAACTGGCACAGCAGGTAGCCGTGGGCGCCGTGCAGCTCGACGCCGTCGAAGCCGGCACGCTCGCAGCGCACGGCCGCGGCCACGAAGTCGGCGACCACCTGCTCCACCTCGCCCGTCGAGAGCGCCCGCGTGCCGGTCTCCTCGTCGTCCCACGCGCCCACGCGCGGGTGGCCGGAGAGCTCGGGCAGCGCGCGGCGCCCGCCGTGCTGCAGCTGCACCGACGTGCGGCCGCCGAGCGAGGCGTCGGAGGCGGTGCGCAGGTCGGCGGCGAGCCGCTCGAGCCCCGGCAGGAACCGGTCGTCCCACACCGCGAGCTGACCCGGGAAGGACTGCCCGGCCGCCGACACGTGCGCCGCGCACGTCATCGTCAGCGCCATCCCGCCCTCGGCGCGCCGCACGAGCCACGCCCGCTCCTGCTCCGAGAGCGACCCGTCGGGCTCGGCCTGGTGGTTGGTCAGCGGCGCCAGTGCCACGCGGTGCGGCCACCGCGGGCCCCGCGGCAGGTCGAGCGGGTCGGCGAGGGAGGTCGTCACCCTCCGATCCTGCCAGGGGGCCTACACGCCGTAGGACTCGCCGCGGGCGCGGAGCAGGTAGGACCGCTCGGCGTAGATCATGTCGTCGACCCACAGCCGCTTGGCCGTGCGCGCCATGGCCGGTCGCACGAGCCCCTGCAGGTGCCGGGCGACGGCGAAGCCGGTGCGCTCGGAGTGCGCGATGGTCGCCTCCACCATCATCGTGCGGGGGTGCCCGTCGGGGCCGAGGCCCAGCGGCGTCGCGTGGGTCTCCACCACGCTGCCGGCGCCCTCGCCCTCCACGATCGTCATGACGATGGTGCGGGCGTCGGGGCAGGCGAACTCCGCGCGCACGGGCACGCCGTAGGTGCGGCTGACGCGGAAGGTCACGTCGACGGTGAGGACCTCGTCGGTCGTGGCGGCCTCGTCGACGGTGAGGTGGCTGAAGGCGTAGGGGTGGAACCACGACCCGTGCCACGGGTCGAGCCGGTTGGCGACGACGTCGCGCGGCTCGCAGGTGCCGGGCACCTCGACGACCGCGGCGACGGAGCGCGCGAGCGGCGGCCGGGCGGTGATGGTGGGGGCGTCGGCGGTGACCTCGCCGAGGGTGGGGATGCGCACCCACAGCAGCACGCCGTCGTCGTGGGCGGCGTAGGGCTCCCAGCCGGGAGCGCCGCCGGCGTCGAGGGCGAGCCCGTGCCACTTGCAGTAGAGCCGGTCGCTCATCACCTCGCAGTCGTCGAGCAGCGCGCCGAGGTGGGGGCACGACCCGGGGCCGGCGGCGACGCCGCCGTCGGAGGTGCGCCAGAGCACGACCTCGCTGCCGCCGACGGTGCGCACGACGGAGCGGCGGGCGCCGAGGTCGCGGCTCGCCCCGACGACGTACCAGCCGCCGGGGTCGCGCGACATCGCGACGTCGAGGGCGGCGCGGATGCGCGCGGGCTTGGCGTCGCGCCACGAGGGGGTGAGCTCGTCGCGGCGCGGCATGGGGCGCAGCGCGAGCGGGATGCGGCCTCCGGCCATCCCCTCCGCGCCGGAGCCGGTGCCGGGCGCGGCGGGTGCGGCGGTGCGGGCCTGCCCCGGCGGCGTACGCCGGTCGGCCGGGGTGCGCGTGCCGAGCTCGCGGGCGGCGGTGGCGGCCTTGCGCCACGTGGGCACGCGGGCGCGCGAGGAGAAGACGTCGTAGTCGGCCGCCTCGATGCGGTCGAGGATGCCGGAGTAGAGGACCCGGGCCGTGCGCACGCAGCGCTCGGAGGGCCCGGGCAGGTGCGGCAGCCCGGCGTCGGCCTCGCGGTAGAGCTCGCGGTTGCGCTCGAGCTGGAAGCGCATGAGGTCGCGCCAGGCGTCGTCGACGCGGCGGGCGGCGGGGTCGGCGGAGAACCGCTCGAGGTCCTCCTGGGGGAGGTAGACCCGACCGCGGTCGAGGTCCTCGTCGACGTCGCGCAGGAAGTTGGTGAGCTGGAAGGCCAGCCCCAGGGCGCGGGCGGGCTCGCGCGCGGCCGGGCTGGTGGGGCGCAGCACCGGCAGCATCATCTCGCCGATGACGGCCGCCGAGCCCTCCATGTAGCCGAGGAGGTCGTCGTAGGTGTCGTAGGCGCAGGTGTGGAGGTCCTGGGCCATGGCGCCGAAGAACCGGTCGAAGCACTCGGGGTCGATGCCCGTCTCGCGCACCGTGTGGGCGACCGCGGCCATCACCGGGTCGTCGCTGCCGTGGTCGGCCACCGCGGTCGTGAAGGCGTCGCGGAAGGCCTGCAGCGCGGCGGTGGTGGCCTCGACGTGGTCCTCGGCGCAGGCGTCCTGGGCGTCGACGATGTCGTCGGCCAGGCGGCACAGCGCGTAGACGGCGTGGACGTGCCGGCGCTGCTCGGCCGGGAGGATCGCGGCACCCCAGAAGTAGGTGGTGCCGTGGCGCCGGGTGAGCTCGGCGCAGCGCCGGTAGCCCTCGGCGAGGTGGCGCGCCTGCGCCGGGGGCCCCAGCAGGGTCGCGGCCATCAGGACACCGCCTCGCTCCCGGTCACGGCCGGCCGGGGCGCACGCCGCGCGCGGCGCGAGGCGAGCGGCACGGCGGGGCCCGCGCGGCCGGTGTCGGGCAGGTAGGAGGTCACGCGCTGGGCTGCGAGCTTGCCGCTGACGAGGACCATCGGCACGCCCACGCCGGGGGTCGTGCCGGAGCCGGCGAAGAACATGCCGGGCAGTCTGCGCTCCACGTTGCCCGGGCGGAAGGGCCCGGTCTGGGCGAAGGTGTGCGCCAGTGCGAACGGCGTGCCGCGCTCCATGCCCATGCGCTCCCAGTCGAGCGGGTCGACGAGCTCCTCGGCGACCACGTCGGTGGGGTAGCCCTCGGTCTCGAGGAAGCGCAGCAGCGAGTCGCGCATGGGGCCGCGCTGGGCCTGCCAGTCGACGACGCCGTCGAGGTTGGGCACGGGCTCCAGCACGTAGAGGGTGTGCGCGCCCTCCGGCGCGAGCGAGGGGTCGCTCACCGTCGGCACGGTGACCAGGCGCGACGGGTCGGGCATGAGGCGGCCCTGCTTGATCAACGCGTCGAAGGCGGAGTCCCACGCCTGGGCGAAGTGGATGTTGTGGTGGTGGGTGCCCTCCGGCAGCGCGCCCCGCGCGCCGACGTGCCACACGACCGCCGAGGGGGAGTAGTCGCCCTTGCGCAGCACCCGCGGCGGCGCGAGGTCCGGCAGCAGCTCGCGGTAGGCGACGGGCGTGTCGAGGGTGCACACCACCGCGTCGGCGGCGATCCGCTCGCCGTCGTCGACCTCGACGCCGGCCACCGCGCCGTCGGCGCGGCGCAGCACCCGGGTGACCGACGTGCCGTAGCGCAGCGTGGCGCCGCCGCCCTCGGCGGCGCGGGCCAGGGCCTTCGGCACCTCGCTCATGCCGCCCTCGGGGAAGAAGACGCCCTCGATGCAGTCCATGTAGGTGATGACGGCGTAGATGGCGAGCGCGGAGCGCGGCGGCAGCCCGGCGTACATCGCCTGGAAGGTGAAGAGGCGGCGCAGCCGGTCGTCGTCGAAGCGGCGCGCGACGGCCTTGCCGAGACGCCCGAAGCCGCCCATGGCGACGAGGCGGGCGGCGGCGCCGGGGGAGGCGACCAGGTCGAGCGGGGAGTCGAAGTTGTGGTCGATGAAGTGCGGCATCTCGACCTCGTAGAGCTTGCGCAGCCAGCCCACGAACTCGTCGAACGCGGCGGCGTCGTGCGCGCCGCACACCTGCCGGATCTCCTCGCGCATGGCGTCGTGGCCGTGGCGCACGAGGATCTCGCTGCCGTCGTGGAACTTCGCTCGGTAGGCCGGGTCGAGCCGGCGCATCGGCAGCAGCGTGTCGAGGTCGCCGCCCGCGGCGCTCACCACGTCGTCGAGGAGTCCGCGCATGGTGAGCACGGTCGGGCCGGTGTCGAAGGTGAAGCCGTCGCGCACGATGCGGCCGGCCCGCCCGCCCGGGATCGGCTCGCGCTCGACCACGACGACCTCGTGGCCCGACCCCGAGAGGTGGCAGGCGGTGGCGAGGCCCGCGAGGCCTCCGCCGATGACGACGACCGTGCTCATCGCGTGCTCCTGACGTGCTGGGTGCCGGGCGCGGGGTCGTGCGCGGCGCGGGTGGTGGCGTCCCCGGGGCTCGGGGCGCCGGTGGGCAGGTGGGGACCGAGCTCGCGCACCTGGAGGACCATCCAGGGGCTGAAGACGGCCGGGGTCGCGGTCACCGCGGTGTGCAGGTCGCCCCAGGCGACCCAGGTGTGCTCCGCCACCTCGGCGGGGTCGGGGCGCAGCGGCGCGTCGGCGTCGACGACGGCCACGTGCACCGGGCACAGCTCGTGCTCGACCACGCCGCTGGCGTCGACGGCGCGGTAGCGGAAGTCGGGCAGCACCGTCGTGACCTCGTCGACCCGCAGGCCGAGCTCCTCGCCGACCCGGCGACGCACGGCGTCGGTCGTGGCCTCGCCCGGGCGGGGGTGGCCGCAGCAGGAGTTGGTCCACACCCCGGGCCAGGTGCGCTTCGCCAGGGCGCGGCGCGTGAGCAGCGTGCGGCCGGCGCGGTCGAGCACGTGCAGCGAGAAGGCGAGGTGCAGCGGCGTGTCGGCCGTGTGGACCGCCAGGCGCGGTGCCGTGCCCTGCGGGGCGCCGGACTCGTCGACGAGCACGACCTCGTCGGCCGCCTCGGCGGGCGCGCGGGTGTCGGTGGTGGGCACGGCGGGCAGCAGCTCCTCGAGGTCGGCGTGCGAGGTGGGCGTGGCTCAGGTGCGAACCTAGCGAGCCTCCTCAAGCAGCGCACGGCTCCGCGCGCCACCCCCCAGAGGAGGGGGCCGTGACGTGCCCGGGGCGGCCGGCGAGCGGCGTACGCCGTGGGGCGGGGTCGGCTGACGCCGCGAGCGGCTCAGAGGACGCCGCGCGTGCGGAACTGCACGCTCAGCCGCGGGCCCGCGTGGGCGACCTTCGGGACGGCGTGCTCCCACGTGCGCTGGCACGAGCCGCCCATCGCGAGCAGGTCGCCGTGGCCGAGGGTGAACGAGAGCGACGGGCCGCCGCCGCGCGGGCGCAGGGCGAGGCGGCGCGGGTCGCCGAGGCTGACGATCGCCACGACGGTGTCGTGGGTGGAGCCGCGGCCGATCGTGTCGCCGTGCCAGGCGACCGAGTCGCGGCCGTCGCGGTAGAAGCAGCACCCGGCCGTGCGGAACGGCTCGCCGAGCTCGGGCAGGTAGTGCGCGCTGAGCGCGTCGCGGGCAGCCTCGAGCGTGGGGTGGGGCAGGGGGCGACCCTCGCCGTAGTGGCACAGCAGCCGCGGCACCGCGACGACCCGGTCGTACATCTCGCGGCGCTCCTCGCGCCAGGGCACGTCGGCGACCATCGTCGCGAGCACGTCGTCGGCGTCGGCGAGCCAGTCGCGGCGCACGTCGACCCAGGCGCCGCGGCTGAGCACGGTGCGCTCCACCCGGTCGCCGAGCGGGCGCAGGCGGGAGCGGTCGTCGGTGCGGTCGTCGGCCTGGTCGTCGGCCTCGTCGAGGCCGAAGAGGGAGGCCTGGAAGTCGGGTGCGTGCGTGGTGCCCACGGGGTGGATCCTACGCCGTCGGTCGAACGGGTGTTCGAGGACGGGCGGCGCGGGCGGCCCTCGGCGCGGGACCAAAGGCCCGGGTGCGGGTGCGAACGGCGGGCAATTGCGGCGTTCTGCGGTCTAGTCGTCTGGTCGTCGCTACGTTCCTCCCGTGAGACAGCAGGTGACGACGGCACGACGGCACGAGCCCGTGCGGAGCAGGGAGACCCAGGTGAGCGAGGCCCCGGCCCTCAAGCACGTGCAGGTCCGCGAGTACGTCCGCGCCCTCTGCGAGGGGGCGCCCCCCGGCAGCGCCGCGCCGTCCGAGCGCGAGCTGGTGCAGCGCTTCGGCGTCGCCCGCATGACGGTGCGCCAGGCGATGGACTCGCTGGTCAACGAGGGCCTGCTGGAGCGCATGCCCGGGCGCGGCACGTTCGTCGCCAAGCCGAAGGGCGAGGTGGGTCGCCTCACCTCCTACACCGAGGACATGGCCAAGCGCGGCCTGCTCCCCGAGAGCTCGACGCTGCTGGCCCGCCGCGAGCAGGCCGGCCCCGGCGTCGCCCGTGCCCTCGACATCACCGAGGGCGACGCGGTCATCCACTGGAAGCGGCTGCGCCGCGCCGACGGCGCCCCGATGTGCATCGAGGACGCCTACCTCAACGAGGTCATCCTGCCCGGCTTCCTGCAGTCGGGCATGCCGACCAGCCTCTACGACGCCCTCGAGGCCCGCGGCCTGCGGCCCACCTGGGCCGAGGACTCCGTGAGCGCCGACGTCGCGAACGACGACGAGGCCGCGCTGCTCGACGTGGAGGCCGGTGCGCCGGTGCTCCGCGTCGCGCGCCGCGCGCTGCACGAGGACAAGTGCGTCGAGGTCTCGCGCTCGGTCTTCCGCGCCGACCGCATGACGGTCTACGTGCAGTTCGCCGACGCCCGCTGACCCCGCCCGGACGCCGCCCGCTGACCCCTCGCCCCGCCGTACTGGCGCAATTGCTGACTTGTCGCCCCGTTACGCGTCGGTAACCGGGCGACAACCCAGCAATTGCACCGGCCGGCGGCCGGGTCAGGAGGCGGCGGCGAGCTCGCCGAGGCGGGCGACGACCTGGCTGGTCTCCTCGCACACCCAGTGCGGGTCGGGGCCGCCGAGCTCGGGGGTGATGTGCAGCGGGTGCAGCGGCGCCTCGGGCGGGCAGCCGACGCACACGGGCCAGCGCTCCCCGCGGTCGATCAGCGCGTCCTGGACGTCCTGGGCGACGAGCCCGGCGACGTACGCCTCGCCGTCGGGCCACTGCTCGGCCCACCACCGGCGCGCCACCATCGCCTCCTCCAGCGCCGAGACCGCCGCGGGGAGGGCCATGCCGCGGGCCTGCAGGTCGGCGAGCACGCGGGCCCGGGAGTCGAAGAGCAGGTCCATCGGGCCATCGTGTCAGCCGCCCCCACACCCACCGGCGCCTCCCGCCCACCCACCCCGACGGCGCTCGACCCCGCGCCGGTGCGGTGGCGGCCCCGCAGGGGTCGACGGGCCTAGTCTCGGAGTCGTGCAGGCAGCGGAGGACCGGGTCGAGGGGCGCGCGGCGCTGCTCGAGGTCGCCGTCGACCACCCGCGCGACGTGCCCGGCGCGGTCGAGGGCGGGGCCGACCGGCTGCTGCTCGCCGACCGCACGCGTGACCGCACGACCGGCCTCGCGCCCGAGCCCGCGACGGTCGCGGCCGTCTGCCGCGACGCCGCGGTGCCGGTCCACGTCGTGCTGCGCCTCAGCGATGGCTGGTCGACCACGGGCGGCGAGCTGGCGCGGCTCGTGGGACTGGCCCGCGACTACCTCGAACGCGGGGCGGCCGGGCTGGCCTTCGGCTTCCTCGACACCGACCTCGAGGTCGCCGCCGACGTGTGCGCCCACCTCGCGGCCGCGCTGCCCGGGGTGCCGTGGACCTTCCACGAGGCCTTCGACGCCGCCCTCGACCCGCGGCGCTCGTGGCGGCGGGTCCGCGACCTGCCGGGGCTCGCCGGGGTGCGCTCGGCGGGCTCCCCGCGCGGTCTGGCCGTCGGCTACGACGACCTGCTCGCCCTCGTCGAGGCCGACCCGGACCTCGCCGCCCTCCTGGTCACCGGCGCGGGGCTGGCCGGCGAGCACGTGCCGTGGCTGCTGCGCGCCGGCGTCACGGCGTACGCCGTGGGGCCGCAGGTGCGTCCCGGCGGCTCGCCACGGGCCTACGTCGACGCCGGCCTGGTGCGCTCGTGGCGGCTGCTGCTCGACCGCGCGCCGGGCCGCGCCACCGGCCGCGCGCCCGCCTGATGCTGCTCATCGACCCGCCGGGGGTGCACGGGCCCGGCGGTGGCCTGTGGTCCCACCTGGCCAGCGACGCCTCCTACGAGGAGCTGCACGACTTCGCCGCCTCGCTCGGCATCCCGCGGCGCGGCTTCGACGGCGACCACTACGACGTGCCGGCGGTGCTGCACGACCGGGTGGTCGCCGCCGGCGCGGTGCCCGTGAGCTCGCGCGAGCTCGCGGCCCGCCTCGTGGCGGCCGGGCTGCGCCGCCGCCGCACCGGTCGCCCCGGGCGCCGGGCCGTGGGCCGCGTCCTGCTCGCCCCGCCCCCGTTGCGCCCGGGCGCACGCGTCGCCGTCGTCGCCCCGAGCGGTCCCGTCGACCCCGCACGCCTGGCCGCGGGCGTGGCGCTCCTCCGCGACTGGGGCCTGGTCGTCGACGAGCCGGTGCTGCCGCCGCCGGGGGAGCAGCCCTGGCTCGCCTCGACCGACGCGGAGCGGGCGGCCGACCTCGAGCGTGCGTGGCTCGACGAGGGCGTCGACGCGGTGTGGTGCGCCCGCGGCGGCTCGGGAGCCCACCGGGTCGTCGACCTGCTCGACTGGACCGCGCTCCTCGAGGTCCGCCCGCCGCTGCTCGTCGGCTTCTCCGACACCACCGCCCTGCACGAGGCGGTGGCCTCGCGGCTGGGCCTGGTCACCGTGCACGGCCCGGTCGTCGCGATGCTGCCCGACCTCGACCCCGCCGCGCTCGCCGCCACCCGGGCGCTGGTGCTCGAGGGGCGCGTCGACGACCTCCTCGGCGCACCGCTGCTGCCGGGCCGCGCCGAGGGGCCGCTCGTCGGCGGCAACCTCACGGTGCTCGCCGCGGGTGCGGGCACCCCGACCTCGCGCCCGGCCCGCGGCTGTGTGGCGGTGCTCGAGGACGTCGCGGAGCCGGCGTACCGCCTCGACCGCGCGCTCACGCAGCTGCTGCGCGCCGGGTGGTTCGACGGGGTGCACGGGGTGGCGTGCGGGGCGTTCACCGACTGCGGCGACCCGGCCGTCGTGCGTTCGCTGCTGCGGGCGCGGCTGGCCCCGCTCGGCGTGCCCGTGGTCGTCGACCTCCCGGTGGGCCACCAGCCCGCGAACCGGCCACTGCCGCTCGGCGCGCGCGCCGCCCTCGACGGCGACGCGGGCGTGCTGCGGGTGCCCGACCCGCTCGGCCCCGGGGCCGGCCGGTCCTAGGCCGGGTGGGCCGCCGCGCTCGTGACGTGCCCGGCGGCCGTCGCGGTCGTGGCCTGGGCCCGCTCGCGCGCCTCGGCGCCCGCCTCGGCCCCGGCCGACAGCGCCCAGCGGATCGTGCGGGTGAGCACCTCGCCGACCAGCGGCGCCACGGTGCGGTCGAGCGGGGGCAGGTCGGGCAGGCCGAGCGGCTCGCGGGTCCAGCGCGGCATCATCGCGACCGCCGACACGACCAGGCCGTAGTAGGCCGGACGGGCCAGCAGCGGCAGCGGCGGGCGCCACAGCAGGAAGGCGATCGCGTCGCGGGCGTGCTCGGTGCCGGCGAGCTCGGGACCGTAGTCGGCGAGCACCTGCGCCAGCGCGGCCTCGGTCTGCGGAGGGTCGAGCACGCCGAGGCGGGCGGCGACCTCGCCGGCCTGGCGGACGTACTCGTCGCGGCCGGCCTGGTCGAGCGGCCGCGCGCCGTAGCGCTGGTGCGCCCGCAGGAAGGAGTCGACCTCCGCGGCGTGCACCCAGGCGAGCAGGTGCGGGTCGGAGGCGGTGTACGCCGTGCCGTCCGGCATCTCGCCCCGGATCCGGTCGTGGATGCGGGCGACCGCGGTCACCGCCTGCTGGGCGTGCTCGGCGGTGCCGAAGGTGGTGACGGCGAGGTAGGTGCTGGTGCGCGCGAGGCGGCCCCACAGGTCGCCGCGGAAGCCCGAGTGCTCAGCCACCGCGGTCATCGCGACCGGGTGCAGGCTCTGGAGCATCAGTGCGCGCAGGCCACCGACGAACATGCTCGCGTCGCCGTGCACCCGCGCGATCGGGGAGTCGGGCGCGAACCACCGCGGGCCCGGCGTGCCGTGGATGCGGTCGCGCTGGCGCGGCCCGTCCTCGCCCGCCACGCGCTCGAAGATGACCGCGCCCAGCCGGTCGCGCACCGCGCGGGGCGTCGGGATCGGCAGCGGCAGGCTCACGCCGACCATGGTGCCGGGGGTGGCCAAGGCCCGGTGTCGGAGTCACCGGCTGACCGGTGACTCCTGCACTTGTGGCCCGAGAACTCGGGCCACAAGTGTCAGAGTCACCGGTCGACCGGTGACTCCTGCAGCCACCTCAGGCCGGCAGGTCCTCCGCGTCCACGATGCGGTAGGCGTAGCCCTGCTCGGCGAGGAAGCGCTGGCGGTTCTGGGCGAAGTCGGCGTCGACCGTGTCACGGGACACGACGGTGTAGAAGCGCGCGACCTTGCCGTCGCGGCCGGGGCGCAGGAGCCGGCCGAGGCGCTGGGCCTCCTCCTGGCGGGAGCCGAAGGACCCCGACACCTGCACCGCCACCTCGGCGGAGGGCAGGTCGATGGAGAAGTTCGCGACCTTCGAGACCACCAGCAACCCCAGCTCGCCGGAGCGGAAGGCCTGGAAGAGCCGCTGCCGCTCCTTGACCGGGGTGTCGCCCTTGATGACGGGGGCGTCGAGGGCGGCGGCGAGCTCGTCGAGCTGTTCGATGTACTGCCCGATCACCAGCGTCGGCTGGCCGGCGTGCTGCGCGACCAGCTCGCGCACCACCTCGGTCTTGCGGTGGGTGCAGGCGGCCAGCCGGTAGCGCTCCTCGGGCTCGGCGGTGGCGTAGGCCAGCCGCTCGCCCTCGGGCAGGCTGACGCGCACCTCGACGCAGTCGGCGGGCGCGATCCAGCCCTGCGCCTCGATGTCCTTCCACGGCGCGTCGTAGCGCTTGGGCCCGATGAGCGAGAAGACGTCGCCCTCGCGGCCGTCCTCGCGCACGAGCGTCGCGGTGAGGCCGATGCGGCGGCGCGCCTGCAGGTTGGCGGTCATGCGGAAGATCGGCGCCGGCAGCAGGTGCACCTCGTCGTAGACGATGAGGCCCCAGTCGCGGGCGTCGAGGAGCTCGAGGTGGGGGTACGCGCCCTTCCGCTTGGTGGTCAGCACCTGGTAGGTCGCGATCGTGACCGGGCGGACCTCCTTGACCGAGCCGGAGTACTCGCCGATCTCGTCCTCGGTGAGCGAGGTGCGCTTGACCAGCTCGTCCTTCCACTGCCGCGCCGAGACGGTGTTGGTGACGAGGATCAGCGTGGTGGCCTGCGCCTGGGCCATGGAGGCGGCGCCGACCAGCGTCTTGCCCGCCCCGCAGGGCAGGACCACGACGCCGGAGCCGCCGTGCCAGAACGACTCGGCCGCCTCGCGCTGGTAGTCGCGCAGCGACCAGCCCTCCTCGGCCAGCGCGATCGGGTGGGCCTCGCCGTCGACGTAGCCGGCGTAGTCCTCGGCCGGCCAGCCGAGCTTGAGCAGCGCCTGCTTGAGGTTGCCGCGCTCCGAGCCGTGCACCACCACGGTGTCGTCGTCGAGCCGCTCGCCGAGCATGCCCTGCACCTTCTTGGCCCGCAGGACCTCCTCGAGCACCGGCCGGTCGGTCGAGGTCATCACGAGCCCGTGGGTCGGGTGCTTCTCGAGGCGCAGCCGGCCGTAGCGCGCCATCGTCTCCGCGACGTCGACGAGCAGCGCGTGGGGCACGGCGTACCGGCTGTAGGTGAGCAGCGTGTCGACGACCTGCTCGGCGTCGTGACCGGCGGCGCGGGCGTTCCACAGCCCGAGCGGCGTCAGGCGGTAGGTGTGGACGTGCTCGGGGCTGCGCTCGAGCTCGGCGAAGGGGGCGATCGCCTTGCGGCAGTCGTAGGCGCGCTCGTGGTCGACCTCGAGCAGCAGCGTCTTGTCGGACTGGACGATGAGGGGGCCGTCGGTCACGACGCCGCCCTGGCCGCGGCGCGGCGGCGCGCGCGGTAGGCCGCGACGTTGGCCCGCGAGGAGCAGCGCTCGGAGCAGTAGCGGCGCGAGGAGTTGGGCGAGGTGTCGACGTAGACCTCCTCGCACCGCTCGGCGCCGCAGACGCCGAGCCGGGTGGCGCCGAGGTCGCACACGAGCGTGGCGAGGCCCAGCAGCGCCTCGCCGGTCAGCTGCTCGGCGACCCCGGCGTCGCGGTGGGCGACGTGCAGGTGCAGGTCGGTGCCGTCGTGGGCGCTGATGACCGGGGCGACGGGGTGGCGGGCGAGCAGCGCGTTGAGGCCCGTCACGACCTCGTCGACGCGGCCCTCGCCGGACGCCGCGAAGACCGGGCGCAGGTCGGTCTGGAGCCGCCGCAGGTCGCGGGCGTCGCGCTCGGTGGCGCGCGCCTGCAGCCGCGGGCGGCCCGCGAGGTGGGCGCGCAGGGCGTCGAGCGAGCCGAGGTCGGCGTTGAGCAGGCCCGCCGAGGCCTCGGCGTAGCGCACGAAGTCCATGCCGCCAGCCTACGGACCGGGCGGCACGGGGCGGACGGCGGTGATGCGGTGGACGGCGAAGGAGCGCACGTCGTCGCTGCGCTGGTCGAGGGCGGTGAGGCTGCCGCCCTCGAGGCGCCGCGGCTCGACGATGCGCTCGGTGCTCGTGCCGTGGTTGTCGACGTAGCCGATCCACACCGGCACCCGCGCCTCGATCGCCTCGCGCAGCGCCGCCATCGTGCCGACCGGCGTGGTGGGCGCCGGCGGCCGGTCGGGGCGGGCCGCGGCGGCCCGGTCGCCCGCGCGGATCGCGGTGACGGTGGTCGTGAGGTGGGCGCCCTCCCGCGCGGCGCGCAGCCCGGGCGGTCGGCGGTCCTTCGGGGTCCTGGCACGGCGCACGTCGGGGCGCGCGACGTGGACGGTGCCGTCGGCCGCCTCGACGACGGGGGCCGCACCGAGCTCGCGCAGCCGGGGCAGCAGCAGGTCGACGGGGGTCTCGCTCACCAGGACGGTCGGGGCGATGCGGCGCAGGCCGAGCGCGGCGGCGCGCGGGTCGTGCAGCAGCGCGGCGAGCGCGGTCTCGTCGTCGGCGCGCAGGAAGGCCTCGGCGTGGCCGACGCGCACGGTGCCGAAGGTGCGCGCGGTGTCGTCGACGAGGTAGGCGAGCGGCTGCGGCACCGGGGTGCGGGACACCTCGTCGAGGAAGGCGTGCACCTCGGCGGCCGACCAGCCGGCGTCGAAGGCGCGGCGCACCGACCCGGTGTGGAAGCGGTAGGTCGTGGCGCCGCCGCGCGACTCCACGTCGGCGAGCACCTGGAGTCGCCGGGCGAGCTGCGACTCCAGCGGCCCGGGGGCCACCGCGGTCAGGTCGGCCTGCAGCAGCACGTGGTCGACGGGGGCGGGCAGCAGCGGGGCGAGGGCCTCGGCGGCGTCCCGGGCGGCGGCGGGGTCGTCGGCGGCCGCGGTCGGGCCGGTCGCGCTGGGCTCGCCCGGGTCACCGAGCAGGGGGCGGGCGGCGGCGGGCACGCCGCCCAGGCCGAGCAGGCCCAGCGTGGTCGCCTCGGTGACGGCCCACTGCGTCATCTGCTCGCGCACCCGCGGTCGACGGGGGCGGCGCCAGCGCAGCCGCTCGAGCAGCGACGGCAGGCCGGTGCCCGTCGCGAGGGTCGCGCCCGGCGGCAGCGCGGCGAGCTCGGCCAGGGCGGCGGCCCGCGACTCCGCGGCGATGCTGCTGGCCAGCTCGGGGGCGAGCGCGTTCCACGTCTTGCCCGCGGAGTCCTTGGTGCCGACCAGGCCGGGCACGCGGGAGGTGCGCAGCCAGGCGACCGCCAGCTCGGCCCAGCGCTCGGCGACCGGGCGGGCGACCCAGGTGTCGACCAGGTCGGTGGGCGTCCAGGCCGGGTCGCCGTCGTCGTCGGCTGCGGTGGCCAGCAGGCCGGCTGCCTGGGCGAGCTCGACGTGGAGCGCGGCGGTGGCCTCGTCGACGTCGAGCAGGACGGCGACGGCCTTCAGGTCGCGCACCGCGAGCCCGCCGTTGCGCAGCGCCGCGGGTGGCGCGGTGCCCCAGGCGTCGAGCAGCAGCTCGGTGCGGCGCACGGCCTCGAAGGCGGCGCCCGCGGCCGTGCGGTCGACGAGCGCAGGGTCGCGCTCCGTGGTCGCGACCTCCGGCACGGCGTCGACCGGCTCGCGGGTGGTGCGACCGCCGCGCAGGTGCGTGCCGACCTCGCCGGGCAGCACGAGCAGCTCGTCCTCGCGCGGGACGAGCAGCCGTCGCGCCACCAGCTCCTCCGCGGGGGTGCGGGCGTCCGCGGCCGAGACCGTACGACGGGTGGTGCCGGTCGTGCCCGTGCCGCCGTGGGCCTCGACGTGCTCGAGCAGGGCGCGCGCTGCGGGCGACAGCTCCGCGACCCTCGCGGCGACGACCGCCTCGTCGGGCGCGTCCGGGGTCCAGGGGTGCAGCCCGCTCGGGCCGGTGCCGCCGCCCGCGCCCGAGCCGCCCGTGGCCAGCTGCTCCGCGACGCCCGACAGCGGCCGCAGGCCGCCGCTGGCCTCCCAGGCGAGCGCGAGGTCGACCAGCCGCTCGACCGCGGCCCCCACCGAGGCGGGTGAGGCGTGCACCGTCGCGACCAGCCGCTGGAGCGTCGTCTCACCCTGGAGGACGAGGGCGTCGAGCACGTGGAGCTCGGCGGCCGTGAGAAGGTCGAGCGCACGGGTCAACGAGGACCGCGTGCTGGCGCGCGACGCCAGCTGGGTTGAGTCGTGGGGGGCTGGGGTGGCCAGGTCGGGTCGAGCACGCAGCAGGCGCGCGAGTCGCTCGTCGGGCCAGCGGCGCAGCTGGTCGGCGAGCGAGCGGGCGGGCGTGGCGGTGGACATCGTTCCCACGCTACCGAGCCGCCCCACCGCGCCCGTCCGCGACGAGGAGGGCACGTGAACGACGCGCAGGTCCAGCTCGCCTTCGGCGCCGCCACCGACGTCGGCCGCGTGCGGCAGGTGAACGAGGACGCCTACCTCGTCGCGCCGCCGGTCTTCGTCGTCGCCGACGGCATGGGCGGCCACGACGGCGGCGACGTCGCCAGCCGCACGGTGGTCGAGGAGCTCGAGGCCCTCGGCGGCAGCACGCACGACGCGGCGTCCGGCGCCGCCGCCGTGCGCGAGGCCCTCGACCGCGCCCAGGAGCGCGTCGCGGCCTGGTCGCGCGAGCACGGGGGCGGTCGCGGCCGCGCGTCGTACGCCGGCACGACGGCCGTCCTCGCCCTCCTGGTCCGCGGCGACGACGGGCCCGCGTGGCTGGTCGCCAACCTCGGCGACTCCCGCGCCTACCGGCTGCTCGACGACCGCCTGGAGCAGGTCAGCGTCGACCACTCGCTGGTGCAGGAGCTCGTCGACGCCGGCACGATCACCCCCGAGCAGGCGGCGGTGCACCCCGAGCGCAACGTCGTGACCCGGGCGGTCGGCGGCACCGAGCGCGGCGAGGTCGACTTCTTCCTGCTGCCGCTGCCGGCGGGCCGGCTGCTGCTGTGCTCCGACGGCGTCAACGGCATGCTCGACCACGCCACGCTGCAGGAGGTCGTGGCCGCGGTCGCCGACCCCACCGACTGCGCCGAGCGCGTCGTCGCCGCCGCCGTCGAGGCGGGCGGCGAGGACAACGCCACCGCCGTCGTCGTCGACACCACGACCGCCTGACCCCGCCGCGGCGGCTGCCTGCCCTGCGCGGTCGCCGCAGGGGTGGTGGGGCGCCCGGGGAGCGGCGTACGTTGCGACGCATGCCGACCCCCACCGCGTCGTACGCCGCCGGCGAGACCGAGCCCGCCCTGCTGGAGGTGACCATCGGGGCCGACCTGGCGCGCACGGTCGCGGAGCACCCCGACGGGGAGGCGCTGGTCGAGGTGGCCAGCGGGCGCCGCTGGACCTGGGCGCAACTGGCCGCCGACGTCGAGGCCGTCGCCCGCGGCCTGCTCGGCTGGGGCCTGGCGAAGGGCGACCGGCTCGGGATCTGGGCGCCGAACTGCGCGGAGTGGACGATCCTGCAGTTCGCCACCGCGCGTGCCGGGGTCGTGCTGGTCAACGTGAACCCGGCCTACCGCACCCACGAGCTGGCCTACGCCGTCCAGCAGAGCGGGCTGCGGGTGCTGGTGGCGGCGAGCAGCTTCAAGACCAGCGACTACCGCGCGATGGTCGCCGAGGTGCGGCCGCAGTGCCCGGGTCTGGAGCGCGTCGCCTTCCTCGACACCGACGACTGGGCCGCGCTGGTGGCCGCGGGCGCTGACGTCGACCCGGCCGCGCTGGCCGAGCGCGAGGCGTCGCTGTCGCCCGACGACCCGATCAACATCCAGTACACCTCGGGCACGACCGGGCGACCCAAGGGCGCGACGCTGAGCCACCGCAACATCCTCAACAACGGCTTCGCCACCACGGAGCTGATCCGGCTGGGCCCCGACGACCGGTTGTGCATCCCGGTGCCCTTCTACCACTGCTTCGGCATGGTGATGGGCAACCTCGGCTGCTCCTCGCACGGCACGACGATGGTGATCCCGGCGCCCGGCTTCGACCCCGAGACGACGTTGCGCACCATCCAGGACGAGCGGTGCACGGGGGTCTACGGCGTGCCGACGATGTTCATCGCGATGCAGTCGCACCCCGACTTCGCGTCCTACGACCTGTCCAGCCTGCGCACCGGGATCATGGCCGGGTCGGTCTGCCCGGTCGAGGTGATGAAGCGCTGCGTCGACGACATGGGCATGGCCGAGGTGTCGATCGCCTACGGCATGACCGAGACCTCGCCGGTCTCCTGCCAGACGCGCGTCGACGACGACCTCGACCGGCGCACGGCGACCATCGGCCGGGTGCACCCGCACGTCGAGATCAAGGTCGTCGACCCGGCGACGGGGGAGACCGTGCCGCGCGGCGAGCCGGGGGAGTTCTGCACTCGCGGCTACTCCGTGATGCTCGGCTACTGGGACGACCCCGAGAAGACCGCCGAGGCGGTCGACGCCGACGGCTGGATGCACACCGGCGACCTGGCGATCATGCGCGAGGACGGCTACTGCGTCGTGGTCGGCCGGATCAAGGACATGGTCATCCGGGGCGGGGAGAACGTCTACCCGCGCGAGGTCGAGGACTTCCTGCACACCCACCCCGACGTCGAGGACGTGCAGGTCGTGGGCGTCCCCGACGAGCGGTACGGCGAGGAGCTCTGCGCGTGGGTCCGCCTGCGGCCCGGCGCGGAGCCGCTCGACGCGGAGGCGGTGCGGGCCTTCTGCGACGGCCGGCTCGCCCACTACAAGGTGCCGCGCTACGTGCTGGTCGTCGACGACTTCCCGATGACGGTCACCGGCAAGGTGCGCAAGGTCGAGATGCGCGAGGAGTCCGCGAAGCGCCTCGGCCTCGCGACCCCCGCCTCCTGACCCCGCCGAGGGGTCGTCGCCTGGGGACCCGCCGAGGGGTCGTCGGCTGGGGACTCGCGACGGCGCGGGCCCCGGTTGCCGACGGGTGGCAGCCGGGGCCCGCGCGCTCAGCGCTCGCCCGGGAGGATCAGAGGTCGAGCGGTCGCAGCACCCGGTCGATGCGGTGCGCGATCTGGCGGTTGCCCTGGTTGATGTTGAACTTCGAGATGCGGGCGTTCAGGTCGTCGGGGTCGCGGTCGAGCAGGAAGACCTGGCCCTTGCGGCGCACGTCGACGCGCACGCCTGCGCCCTCGAGCGCCGTCGTGAGGCGCGCCCCGTCGGAGCTGCGCGCCGCGCTGCGGCTGATGGGCGCGCCCGGCACGACGTGGTAGAGCAGCACCGCCTCGATGGTGTCGGCGTCGTAGGTGCGCGCGACCGCGGCGAACACGTCGGCCTCGCGGGCGACGTGGCGACCGGTGAGGTCCTCGACGAGGCGCCGGAACGCCCGGTCGGTCGGCAGGAAGGCGGTCAGCCGCACGGAGCCGTCGGCGAGCAGGCCGACCGGGCTGTCGGGCTTGGCGGCCAGCACGGCACGTACGGCGCGCTCCAGCACGTCGAAGTCGGTGGGGTTGCGGTCGAAGCGGTTGCCGTCGGCCGACAGCACCTGCACCAGGCTGCGCTGGCCGGCGCGGGCGTCGGCGGCGCGCGAGTCGGTCGCGGCGGCCGGCACGGCAGCGGCGGTCAGGGACAGGCTGGTGGCGGCGGCGACTGCGGCAACCAGGGATCGGATCTTCACGGGTGCTCCCTCGCTCGTGTGGACGGACCGGGATCCGGCGTGCTCGCCGGCCCCTGCGATCTGTCCGGTGCGGTCTGGACCGCCGGATGCCGCGGTTCGCCGAGAAGTGGCTGAGAAGCCTGAGAAGTCGCCGAGGGGTCATCGGCTGGGGACCCGCCGAGGGGTCAGGCACGGGCGGATCCGCGCAGTCCGTGACCCCTCGGCGGGTGCGTGACCCCTCGGCGTACGGCCCTCAGAGGGTCGGCGCCACCGGCACGCCGTCGACGGTGAAGACACCGCCCGGCTGGTTGAAGGTGTCCGGCCCGGTCGGGGCGGTGTTGCCCTCGATGCGCACCTCGTTGACGACGAAGGTGCCCGTGCTGCTGTTCCACAGCCCGCCGCCCTCGCTCGTCGCGGCGTTGCCCGTGACGGAGCCGCCGGTGTAGGAGACCCGTCCGGCGCCGGTGGTGTGGAAGCCGCCGCCATTGCCCGGGGCGTCGCCGGTGGTGTTGTCGCGCAGGACCACGTTGAGCAGCGACACCTCGCCGCCGTTGGTCTCGACGCCGCCGCCGGCGCGGACCGCGGCGTTGCGCTGCACGGAGGTGCCGTCGACCTCGAGGGTGCCGAGGTTGTTGAGGATGCCGCCGCCCGAGCCCGCCGCGCCGCTCGCGCGGTTGGCCGCGACCGTCGAGTCGGAGACCGTCAGGGTGCCGCCGTCGTTGTAGAGGCCGCCGCCGCCCTGGTCGGCGGCCGCGCCGGTCGCGGTGTTGGCGCGCACGACGGTGCCGGTGACGCTGAAGTCGCCCGTGCCGCTGTTCCACAGCCCACCGCCCTCGACGGCGCGGTTCCCCACGACGCGCGAGCCCTCGACGAGCACGGTGCCGGCCCCGGTCAAGTGGAGTCCGCCGCCGTTGCCCGGGGCGGGGCCGGTGGTGTTGCCGCGCAGCACGCTGTCGGCGACCGTGGTCGACCCGACGTTGGCCTCGATGCCCCCGCCGGCGCGCGGCGCGGTGTTGTCGGCCACGGTCGAGCCGCGCACCACGAGGCTGCCGAGGTCGTTGAGGATGCCGCCGCCGGAGCCGGCCGCACCCGTCGCTCGGTTGCGCTCGACGGTGGACTCGAGCACGCGCAGCGTGCCGCCGTCGTTGTGCAGGCCGCCGCCACCCTGGTCGGCCGCGGCGCCGTCGGCCCGGTTGCCGGCCACCAGCGTGCGCTGCACGGTGAAGCGGCCCTCGGCGGAGTTCCACAGCCCGCCGCCCTCGGCCGAGGCGCGGTTGCCGACCACGCGGCTGTCGACGACGCGCACCGTGCCCGCACCGGTGAGGTGCAGCCCGCCGCCGTTGCCCGGGGTGGGGCCGGTGCGGTTGCCCGCGAGGCGCGAGAGCGTCACGGTGGTCGAGCCGGCGAGCGCCTCGATCGCGCCGCCCGCGCGGGTCGCGCTGTTGCCGGTGAGCACCGAGTCGAAGACCACCAGGCGCCCGCCGTCGTTGAACAGCGCGCCACCGGAGGCGCCCTCGCCGCGCACGCGGTTGCGCGACAGCGTGCTGCGGTTGACCACCAGCGTGCCCGCGGAGCGCACGGCGCCGCCGCTCTCGCCCGCGGCCGGTGCGCCGTTGCGCACGACGACCCGGTTGAGCGTCAGCCGGGTGCCGGCGGCGACGTCGAAGAGCCGGTCCACGCCCCGCACGTCGACGGCGCGGCCGAAGCCCTCCACGAAGAGCGTGTCGGTCACCTCGAGGTCGCCGGCGAAGACGCCGGTGCCGCGACCCGCGCCCGGGGTCAGACGGAAGGAGCGCCCCAGGTCGATCCGGTCGGGGCCCTCGCGGCGGTTGGCCGCTGCCACCGCACGGCGCAGCTGGGCGCTGGTCCGCACGGTGCGGGTGGTGCCGGCCTTGCCTCCGCTGCGGGGGGCCCGGGCGGTCGCCTGGGCGGTGGTCGGTGCGCTCGTCGCGCCTGCGGCTGCGGCGGTGGTGGCGGGCGACGCCTGCGCGGCGGCCGGCGCGGCCGGGGCGACGGCGAAGGCGGCCAGGGCCAGCACGCCGGCAGCGCCGCCGCGCAGCAGCCGCCGGTGGCTCGTGGTGTCGGTCATCGGGTGGTCCTTCCGTGGGGAGGTCGGGACGGTGGGGCCGGCCGCGCCCCCGTGGGCGGCCGGCCTCGTGGGTGAGTACGCCGCGGCGCGCGGCCGCGTTCACCGCACCGCCGACCTCCCGAGGCGGCCGGGGGCCCGCCACCCGTCCGGTCGGCGGCTCCGAACGACCTCTGCCCGGTGGTGAACGCGGCGGCCGCGGGCGCCGTAGGCACGGGTGTGAGGACGAGCGGAGGTGGGTCGGTGCCGGATACCGCTGCGCCCGAGAGCGCCGCGCCGACGACCGGCGCTGGTCCCGGCGCCGCTCCCGGTGCCGCGCCGGTCGACCCGCCAGCGCCGACCGGCCCCGGCGGGCCCCCCGTCGTGGCGGGCCTCGCCGACGAGGACGCGGTGCACGCGGCCTACGTCGCCTACGGTCCGCAGCTCTACCGCTTCGTGCTGCGCGGGCTCGGCGACCCGGGCGCTGCGCAGGACGTGGTGCAGGAGACCTTCCTCAAGGCGTGGCGCTCAGCCGACCGCTACGACCCCGAGCTCGCCTCGCTGCGGGTGTGGCTCTTCGGCATCGCCCGCAACACGATGCTCGACCACGCGCGGGCCGCGCAGGTGCGGCCGTGGTTGCGCGAGCTGGCCGACCCGGCGACGCTGGCCGGGGCGGGCGAGCCCGTCGCCGACCCGACCGAGCAGCTGGTGCGGGCCTGGGTGGTCGAGGAGGCGCTGCGCCGGTTGCCCGAGCACCACCGGGCGGCGCTCGTGATGACGCACCTGCAGGGCCGCCCCCACGACGAGGTGGCCGCGGAGCTCGGGATCCCGACCGGCACCCTGCGCAGCAGGGTGTTCTACGGCTTGAAGGCGCTGCGCGTCGCCATGGACGAGATGGGGGTGACCGGATGAGCCCGCAGGAGCACCGGAGGCTGCGCGAGGAGCTGGGGGCGCTGGCCCTGGGCCACCTGGCGGAGGCCGAGGCGGCCGCGCTGCGCGCCCACGTCGACGGGTGCGCGGAGTGCCGCGCCGAGCTGGCCGAGCTCGCGCCGGTCGCCGACCTGCTCGGCCGCGTCGACCCGGCGCGGGTCGCGGCGCCGCCGCACCCGCCCGCCGACCTCGGTGCGCGCATCCGCGCCGCCGTCGCCGCCGAGCGCGCGGCGGGGGAGCCGCCCGCGACGACGCGCGGCCACGCCGCCCCCGCAGCCACCCCCGCGGCCACCACGGCGGCCACCCCGGCGGCCACGCCGGCGGTCACGCCGGCGGCCACGTCCGCCGTCGGCGACGACCCCGACGACGCGGACCGCGTCGCGCGCCCCGTCGTACGTCGTCTCGGGGGGTCCGCCCACCCCGCCGCCGCCCGGGGTGGCTGGGCGCGCCGACCCGCGCTGGTCGCCGCGGCCGCCGCCCTGGTGGCGCTCGGCGGCGGGGTGGTGGTCGGCCGCGCCACGGCGCCGGAGCCGGAGGTGCCGCGCGAGGTGGTGGCGCTGCAGGAGGTGCGCGACACCCCGGTGGAGGTCGCCGAGGCGGTGCTGGTGCCGCACACCTGGGGCGTCGAGATGCGGATGGTCGCCGCCGGCTTCGCCGAGGGCCGCACCTTCCGCGCGGCCTTCCGCGACGCCCGCACCGGCCGCCTGCGCCCCGCCGGGGCGTTCCTCGGCACGGGCGCGGCGACGATGGTGTGCAACCTGCAGGCCGCCGTGCTCCGCGAGGACGTCAGCGAGGTCGTCGTGACCGACGCCGGCGGGGAGGTCGTGCTCACCGCCGCGCTGTGAGGACGGGCGCGCACACCGCCTACGCTGGCGAGGTGAGCGTCTCGACCCCGCCCGGCACCCCCGCGCCCGGTCCGGTGGTCGGCTTCGACCTCGACCTCACCCTCATCGACACCGTGCCGGGCATCGCGGCGGTGCTGGAGGCCCTGGCCCGCGAGCTCGAGGTCGACCTGCCGGTCGCCGAGCTGACCCGGCGGCTCGGGCCGCCGCTGGACCACATGCTCGCCCCGCACCTGCCGCCCGAGCAGGTGGGCCCGGCGGGCGACCGGTTCCGCGCGCTCTACCCCGACCTCGCCGTCGCGCCGACGCCCGCGCTGCCGGGCGCCCACGAGGCCCTCGCGGCGGTGCGCGCCCACGGCGGGCGCACGGTCGTCGTCACCGGCAAGTACGCCCCCAACGCGCAGCGCCACCTCGACCACCTCGGCCTCGACGTCGACGTGCTCGAGGGCTGGGTGTGGGGCGTCGGCAAGGCGGAGGCGCTGCGCCGCGAGGGCGCGACCGTCTACGTCGGCGACCACGTCCACGACGTGGAGGGCGCACGCGCGGCCGGCGTGCTGAGCGTCTCGGTGCTGACCGGTGGCTGCACGCGCAGCGAGCTCGAGGACGCCGGCACCGACGTCGTGCTCGACGACCTCACCGACTTCCCCGCGTGGTTCGACGAGCACTTGCTGACCACGCGGGTCGCGGCGCTGGAGGAGCGGCTGCGCGGGCTGGGGTCGGTGCTGGTCGCCTTCTCCGGCGGCGCCGACTCCGCCCTGGTCCTCGCCGCGGCCGTGCGCGTGCTCGGCGCCGACCACGTCGTCGCCGCCACCGGGCACTCCGACTCGCTGCCCCAGGCCGAGCGTGGCCCGGCCGAGGCGTTCGCCGACGCGCTCGGCGTGCGCCTGGTCACGCCGCGCACCCACGAGATGGACCGGCCGGCCTACCGCGCGAACGCCGGCGACCGCTGCTTCGCCTGCAAGGCCGAGCTGCTCGACACCCTGGTGCCGCTCGCCGCCCGGCTGGGCCTGGCCGCGGTGACCACCGGCACCAACGCCGACGACCTCGTCGCGGGCTTCCGGCCGGGCATCCGGGCCGCGGCCGAGCGCGGCGCGGTGACCCCGCTGGCCGACGCGGGCCTGACCAAGGCGCAGGTGCGCGAGGTCTCGCGCCGCTGGGGGCTGCCGACCTGGGACAAGCCGGCGGCCGCCTGCCTGTCCTCGCGGGTGGCGTACGGCGTCGAGGTCACCCCCCACGGGTTGGCCCGGGTCGAGCGGGCCGAGGCGGCCGTGCGCGCCACGCTCGCGGCCGCGTCGGTGCCGGTGCGCGACCTGCGGGTGCGCGACCTCGGCGGTGACCGGGCGAGCGTCGAGGTCGACGCGGTGCTCCTCGACGGGCCGCTGCGCTCGGGCGCCGGGGCGCGCGACGCGGTGCTCGCCGGGGTGCGCGAGGCCGGCTTCGCGGTCGCCGACCTCGACCCCCGCGGCTTCCGCAGCGGGTCGATGAACGAGCGGCTCCCCGACCCCGAGCGGTGGCGGTGAGCGACGCCCTCGACCCCGCGGTCCTGCTGGCCAGGGCAGCGGCGTGGGTGTGGGTGCCCTCCGACGCCCTGGTCCGGGACACGGCGGACTACCTCCTCGTGGGCTACGGCGAGTGGTTCGCCGACCCCACGCAGTGCTTCCGGCTTGACTCCGAGCGCACGGCCGCCGACCTCGTCGACGACGTGCTCGACCGGGCACGCGCGTGGGGCCGGCCGTGGGTCACCTTCAGCGGGTTGCACGACCACACGCGCCCGGCCGACCTGGAGGCCCACCTGCAGGCGCGCGGCGCCACCCTCGTCGAGCAGTACGCCGTGCTGGCGCTCGACCTGCGCGGCTCGCTGCCCGACGTGGCCCCGCCGGCCGACGTCGAGGTCCGCGAGGTCGTCGACCTCGCCACGCGCCGCGACCTCGACCGCGTCGACGTGGCCGTCTTCGGCGGTGAGGCGCTCGACGACGACGCCCTGATCGCCGGGCTCGAGCGCGACCGGCGTGACGGGCTCGACGCTCCGCGCTTCGTCGCCTACCGGTCGGGCAGTCCGGTCGGCGGCGCGGGCTGCACGCTGGTCGGCGACACCCCCGGCACCGTCGACACCGTGCGGTTGTGGGGAGGCGGGGTGCTCGCGCCGCACCGCGGCCGCGGGGTCTACCGGGCGCTGCTCGCCCACCGGCTGCGCCTGGCCACCGCCCGCGGCGCCGAGGTCGCCCTGGTGAAGGCGCGGGTGGAGACCTCCGCCCCCGTGCTGCTGCGCACGGGCTTCTCGCGCCTCGGCGAGGAGCGGTGCTGGCGGCTCGCCACCACCGGCGACGCGGCGTCGCGCACGCCGGGCGCGTAGGCTGGGACCTCGCGGCACGGTGCCGCGGTGCGCCTCCCCTCGCGGGAGGCGTCGGTGCGTTCGGAGGTCGCAGCGGTGCCCACTGGCAAGGTGAAGTGGTACGACGCGGGCAAGGGTTTCGGGTTCCTCTCCCAGGAGGACGGCCCCGACGTCTACGTGCACGCCGACGCGCTCCCGGCCGGCACCACCGAGCTGAAGGCCGGCACGCGCGTGGAGTTCGGCATCGCCCAGGGTCGCCGCGGGGACCAGGCGCTGCAGGTGCGCGTGCTCGACAAGCCGACCTCCGTGTCGCGCAACAAGTCGCGCGCGCAGCGCAAGTCGCCCGAGGACATGGCGGGCATCGTCGAGGACCTCATCCGCCTCCTCGACGGCGTCGGCGAGGGCTACCGCCACGGGCGGCACCCCGACCCCCGCACCGCCGCCCCCACCGCCAAGCTGCTGCGCGCCCTCGCCGACGAGCTCGACCTGAACTGAGCCGCCTCGGCGGGGGCGGACGCCCCGGTGTCGGAGTCACCGGCTGACCGGTGACTCCTGCACTTGTGGCCCGACAACTCGGGGCACAAGTGCAGGACCTGGGCCACAAGAGGTCGCACGGGGCGGTTCGCCCCGCCCCCCGGCGCCCCCCGCGACCCGCCTAGCCCGAGGCGTACGCCGCCTGCCGACCGCGCAGCGAGTCAGGCCGGGTGGCCAGCACGAACGCGAGCCACGCCGCCACCAGGCCTGCCGCCAGCCCCAGGCCGAGGCGGGGCATGAGCGGCATCAGGATGCCGACGAAGCCGCCGACCACCCAGGCCAGCTGCAGCAGGGTGTCGGAGCGCGCGAACGCGCTGGTGCGCACGCGCTCGGGCACGTCGCGCTGGATCGTGGAGTCCAGCGACAGCTTGGCCAGCGACTGCGCGAGCCCCGCCGCGAGGCCGAGGAGGCCGAGGGTCACCACGCCGTAGAAGGCGGCGGCGAAGGCCGCGAAGACGACGTCGGCGACCAGCGCGAGGGCGACGGTCGTCAGCGGGTCGACCCGCTTGAGCACCGAGGCCAGGGCGATGCCGAGGGTGTTGCCCAGGCCGGCGCCGCCGATGACCACGGCCAGCAGCAGCTCGGTCGACCACCCGGCGATCGGGTTCTCCCGCAGCAGGAACGCCATGAACATCGTGAGGAAGCCCGACGTCCACCGCGGCCCGCAGTTGGCGCGCAGCGCGTAGGCGACGGTGGCCGGCATGCCCAGCCCCGGCAGCCGCACCCGCCGGCGACCGGTGCGGCCTCTCGCGTCACCGGGGTCGCGCGTCGGCCCGCGGGGCCGCCCGGGCTCGCCGCGCTCGTCGGACACGACCCCGGTCGCGCCCGGGTCGACGAGGGCGGAGGGGCCGGGCATCAGGGCCAGCGGCTCCTCGCCCTGGGTGGAGTCGACCCGCGCGGGCAGCAGGATCGCGAGCACGGTGGCGACGGTGAAGACGAGGAAGGCGAAGCGCAGCGACCACTCGGGCCCGAAGGTCGAGGCCAGGCCGGCGAGCGGCGCGGAGACCGACGCGCCCACCACCCCGGCCAGCGAGGTGCGGCCGTTGGCCTTGACCAGCGTGAGGGAGGGCGGCAGCAGTCGGGGGACGGCGGCGGCCTTGGTGACGCCGTATGCCTTCGAGGCCACCAGCACCCCCAGTGCCGCCGGGAAGAGCCACGGCGAGTCGGTGACGACCGCTCCCGCCAGGACCCAGCACAGGAAGGCCCGCACGGCCATGGTCGACCCGATGGCCCAGCGCCGACCGTGGCTGAACCGGTCGAGGAACGGCCCGATCAGCGGCGCCACGATCGCGAAGGGCAGCATGGTGAGCAGCAGGAAGAGAGTCACCTGCCCGCGCGCCTCGCCCGTCGGCACCTGGAAGAAGAGCGTGCCGGCCAGCGAGATCGCGACGGCCGCGTCACCGGCCGCGCCGAAGGCGTGCATCTCGAGCAGCCGCGACAGCCCGGTCTCGCCGGCGCCCTCCGCGTGGCTCGCGCGCCGCGCCAGCCCGACGGTGGAGCGCCCCGCGCGCCCGGTCGCCCGGCCCGTCACCCGCGCCGCCGTCGCCGCGCCGCGACCCGCCGAGCGGACCGTGCGGCCCACCGTGGGCCCGACCGCGCTCGCCCCGCCGCGCGTCGCCCCGCCTCGCCGGCCTCGCCCGCCGCGACCCCACGGCGTACGCCGGGTGGCGCCGGCCGCCGGTGTCTCCACCGTCGGCGCGTCGAGCGCCTCGTCGGGCCGCGTGTCGGGGCCCGCGTCGTCGGCCCGGTCGTGGGCCCTGTCGTGGGCCCTGTCGTGGGCCCGGCCGTGGGCCCGGCCGTGCGTGCGGTCGTGGCCGCCGGTGGGCTCCGGGTCGGGGGGCCCCGGCTGCCACGTGGTCATGGCGCCCATCCTGCCGGGTGCCACCCACGGGCGCGGTCCGACCCGGCGCAGGCGCATGCTCGAACGTCCGGGCAACCGTTGCACGAACGGTCGAGCACGCCGCGGACCCTCCCCGCCAGGTCACGGATCGGCCACCCGACGCGACACGACGCGCTGCGATGGGTGATGATCGAGCACGTGATCGCCCCCGCCCGACCCCGCCCCGACGCCGCCACCGTGCAGGCGGTCGACGCCGCGCGGGCCGCGCTGCTCGAGCAGGCGCCCGCGGCCGACGTCGGCGAGCACCTCGGCCACGTGGTGGAGGACGACCGCGTCGTCACGCACCACTTCGCCTGCACCGCCGCCGGCTACCGCGGCTGGCGCTGGTCGGTGACGGTCGCGCGCGCGCCGCGCCAGCGGCACGTCACCGTCGACGAGGTCGTCCTCGTGCCCGGCGAGGAGGCGATCACGGCGCCCGCGTGGGTGCCCTACGCCGAGCGGCTGCAGCCCGGCGACCTCTCGCCCGGCGACCTGCTGCCCGTCGCCGACGACGACCCGCGCCTGGTCCCGACCTTCTCCTACGGCGACGACCCGCTCGACGCCGACGACCGCGCGCAGGTGCGCCAGGTCGCCGCGGAGCTCTACCTCGGCCGCCCGCGCACGCTCTCCCGCGAGGGCCGCGACCTGGCCGCGGAGCGCTGGCACGCCGGCGACGGCGGGCCCGAGTCGCCGCTGGCGAAGGCGGCCCCCGCGCCGTGCACCACCTGCGGCTTCCTCGTGCGTCTCGCCGGGCCGCTCTCCGAGCTCTTCGGGGTCTGCGCCAACGGCAACGCCAACGACGACGGCCGCGTCGTGTCCTTCGACCACGGCTGCGGCGCCCACTCCGAGGTGACGCTCTCACGCCAGCACCAGCCGCAGCCGCTGCCCGAGCCGGTCTGGGACACCCTCACCGACGACCTCGAGGTCGTCGGCGCCTGACCGCAGCCCTGCCTCAGGCCGACCCGTCGGCGGCCCGCGCGAGCACCCACACGGCGTACTCCTCGCGCGGCGGGCGCAGGTCGTAGGACCCGAAGCGGGCCTCGACCACGAGCCCCGCCGCCGCGACGTGCTCGCGGAAGGCCGCCAGCGGGTAGGGCCGCGCGATCTCGGGCGCGCCCTGCAGGTGGAAGCCGACCAGCACCCGCCCGCCCGGCGCGAGCAGCGCCGCGACGCGGTCGAGGAAGGCCTGCTCGGTGCCGTCGGCGGTGAGAAGCAGCACGTTGCCGACGCACACCACGAGGTCGAAGGCCTCGGGGCGTCCCAGCGCGCGCAGCCGCGCCGCGTCGACGTCGAGGAGGTCGGCGGCGACGACCTCGAGACCCGGGTACGCCGCGCGCGACGCAGCCACGAGCGCCCCGTCGGGCTCGACGGCCACCACGTCGTGCCCGCGCGACTGCAGCTCGGCGGCGACCCGGCCCATGCCCGAGCCCGCGTCGAGCACCCGGGCGCCCCGGGGGAGCAGGGCGTCGGCCACCCGCGCCTCACCGGCGACGTCGGCGCCCGACGCGAGCAGCTCCGCGAACGTCTCGGCGTAGTAGCCGTTGTCGTCCCCGGCCTGCTCCCAGCGGGTGGGGCGGCTCATGCCAGCGGCGGTACGTCGTCCGGCGCGGCGCCGCTGTCGTGGCCCGGGCCGGCGCCGCGCAGGCGGGCGCGGCGTCGGCGACGGCAGTACTCGAGGCCCAGCAGGCCCAGGCCGAAGCCGGTGAGGCAGGTCCACAGCCACCACAGCCGGCCGGACTCCTCGAGCTGGCCGTAGAAGGGGAGCAGTGCGACGAAGCCGACGAGCCACACCGCCGAGCCGACCTCGACGGTCCGCACGCCGTCGACGTCGAGAGGGTCCACGTCGGCGACGACGTAGGTGCGGTTGCCGATCTCGTGCTGCCTCGGCTGGTCGTCGCGCAGGTCCACGCGAGCACGGTAGCCCCTGGCCCGTCCGCGTCCCGGCGCCCGCCCTGCGGCGCGGTCCGCGGGTGTGACGCGGACGTCGTCTAGACCGGACCGGACCGGCTCCCACCGGCCTCCCGCGCGTGCCAGGATGACCGCCCGTGAGCGACTCCGCGAAGACCGCCTCCGGCGGCACCACCACCCCGGGCCCCCGCCCGTCGGGCCTCGACCGCTTCTTCTCGATCACCGCACGCGGCTCGACCGTCGCCCAGGAGGTGCGCGGCGGCGTCGTCACCTTCTTGACGATGGCCTACATCATCGTGCTGAACCCGCTGATCCTCGGCTTCGTCCCGGACTCGACCGGCGCCTTCCTCGGCGGCGGCCCGGGTGACGGGTCGAACCTCCCGGCGATCGCGGCGGCCACGGCGCTGGTCGCGGGAGTGCTGACGATCCTCATGGGCGCCGTCGCGAACTTCCCGCTGGCGCTGGCGACCGGCCTGGGCCTCAACGCCTTCGTCGCGGTCGCGATCGCGACCCAGGCGACGTGGGCCGACGCGATGGGGCTGGTGGTGCTCGAGGGCATCGTGATCCTGGTGCTGGTGCTCACCGGCTTCCGCACCGCGGTCTTCCACGCGGTGCCGACCCAGCTCAAGGTCGCCATCTCGGTCGGCATCGGCTTGTTCATCGCGCTGATCGGCTTCGTCGACGCGGGCTTCGTCAGCCGCATCCCCGACGCCGCGCAGACCACGGTGCCGGTCCAGCTCGGCTCGGGCGGACAGCTCTCCGGCTGGCCCGTCCTCGTCTTCGCGGGCGGCCTCGTCCTCCTGGTCGCGCTCTGGGTGCGCCACGTCAAGGGCGCCATCCTCATCACAATCGCCGTCGCGACCGTGGTCGCCGGCATCCTCGAGGCCGCGCTCGACATCGGCCCGCGCAGCGCCGACAACCCCGGCGGCTGGATCCTCGCTGCGCCCACGCTGGACCGCTTCGTCGACGTGCCCGACTTCGGCACGCTGGGCGAGTTCTCCCTCTTCGGCGCCTTCTCCTCCATCGGCGTGGTCGCCGCGCTGCTGCTGGTCTTCTCGCTGCTGCTCGCCGACTTCTTCGACACCATGGGCACGATGACCGCCATCGGCGCCGAGGCGGGCCTCAACGACGAGGAGGGCGTGCCCCCGCGCACCCAGCGCATCCTCGTCGTCGACTCGATCGCGGCGATCGCCGGCGGTGCCGGCGGCGTGTCGTCCAACACCTCCTACATCGAGTCGGCCTCCGGCGTCGGCGAGGGCGCCCGCACCGGCCTGGCCTCGATCGTGACCGGCGTGCTCTTCCTGCTCTCCACCTTCTTCACCCCGATCGTGAGCGCGATCCCGTCCGAGGCGGCTGTCCCGGCCCTGGTCCTCGTCGGCTTCCTGATGATGCAGCAGGTCGCCCAGATCGCCTGGTCGGACCTCGAGATCGCGATCCCGGCATTCCTCACCATCGTGCTGATGCCGTTCACCTACTCCATCTCGGTCGGCATCGGTGCCGGCTTCCTCGCCTACGTGCTGATCAAGCTCGTGCTCGGCAAGGCCCGTGTCGTCCACCCGCTGATGTGGGTCGTCGCCGCCTCCTTCGCGGTCTACTTCGCGATCGACCCGCTCACCGACCTGCTCACCTGAGCGCTCCACCGACCCGGTAGTCCGACACACCTCGGCCCTCCTGCGCCCGCGGGAGGGCCGAGGTGTGTCGGACTACCGCCAGCGGGACGGGGAACACCAGCACGGGGAATAGTTAGCGCGGGTAACGAGTTCACCCCACGTGCCCGCCGCGACCGCCACCCCCAGCAGCCCCAGCAGCCCCACTGGCTCCACCACCACCACCGGCTCCACCACCACCACCGGCCCGAGCACCCCGCCCACCCGCGGCGAGGCCGGGCTCGCGGCCGACCTGCGGCTCGCGGTGATGCGCCTGCGCCGCCGGCTGGCGGCGGAGCGGCAGCCGGGCAACGACCACAGCCTCACCGCGATGGCGGTGCTGGCCGGGCTGCTGCGCCACGGCGAGCTGACCGTCGGCGACCTCGCCGCGCGCGAGCGGGTGCAGCCGCCGTCGATGACGCGCACCGTGACCGCCCTCGAGGCCGAGGGCCTCGTGGCGCGCCGGCCGAGCGAGACCGACGGGCGCCAGGTCCTGGTCGCGCTGACCGCGGCCGGCCGCGAGACGGTGCTCGCCGACCGGCGCCGCCGCGACGCCTGGCTCGCCCAGCGCCTCGGCGAGCTCACCCCCGACCAGCGCGCGACCCTGCGCGCCGCCGCCCCGATCCTGGCCGCGCTGGCCGAGGAGGACTGACGCCGCGTGAGCCCCACCTTCCGCTCGCTGCACAACCGCAACTACCGCCGCTACGCCGCCGGCGGCATCGTGTCGAACACCGGCACGTGGATGCAGCGGGTCGCGCAGGACTGGTTGGTGCTCCAGCTCACCGCGAGCGGCACGGCGCTCGGCATCACCACCGGCCTGCAGTTCCTGCCGATGCTGCTGCTCGGCCCCTTCGCCGGGCTCGTCGCCGACCGGATGAGCAAGCTGCGGCTGCTGCAGCTGACCAACCTCGGCATGGCCGCCCCCGCCCTCGTGCTGGGCCTGCTCGCGGTCACGGGCGCCGCCGAGGCCTGGCACGTCTACGTCCTGGCCTTCCTGCTCGGCACCGCCGCCGCCTTCGACAACCCCGCGCGGCAGTCCTTCGTCTCCGAGATCGTCAGCGCCGACGACCTCACCAACGCGGTCGGCCTCAACTCCGCCTCGTTCAACGTCGCGCGCCTGGTCGGCCCCGCGGTCGCCGGTCTCCTCATCGCCGCGCTCGGCGGGGGAGCGCAGGCCACCGGCTGGGTGATCCTGCTCAACGCCGTCAGCTACGCCGCCCCCGTCTGGGCGCTGCGCCGCATGGACGCCTCCGCCCTCGACTCCCCGGCCCCCAGTCCGCGCCGCCCCGGTGCGCTGCGCGAGGGCGTGGCCTACGTCCGCGGCCGCCCCGACCTCGTGCTGGTCCTCGTGGTCGTCTTCCTGGCCGGCACCTTCGGCCTCAACTTCCAGCTCACCAGCGCCCTCATGGCCACGGAGGTCTTCGACAAGGGCGCCGGCGAGTACGGCGTGCTGGGCTCGATCCTCGCCGTCGGCTCGCTCAGCGGGGCACTGCTCGCCGCCCGCCGGCCCACGGTCCGGTTGCGGCTCGTCGTGGTCGCCGCCGTCGTCTTCGGAGTGGTCGAGGTCGCGGCCGGGCTGATGCCGACCTACGCCTCCTTCGCCGCCGTGCTGCCGCTGCTCGGCCTGGCCTCGCTGACGATGATCACCGCCGCGAACACCACGATGCAGCTCAAGACCGACCCGGGCATGCGGGGGCGGGTGATGGCGCTCTACATGACGGTGTTCATGGGCGGCACCCCGCTCGGCTCGCCGGTGGTCGGCTGGGTGGGGGAGACCTTCGGTGCGCGCTGGACGCTGGTGCTCGGCGGCGGCGTGACGGCCCTCGGCGTGCTGGTCGCGGCGGCGCTGCACGCCCGGCGTACCCGCGTTTTGACCCCTGTCGGGGCCGCGGGTAACCTCGGTCCTCGTGTCTGGGACGACCAGGCCGTTGCGCGTGCCCGGAAGTAGCCGACAGCAGACCTGACCGGCCCGGGTGCACCCAGCGAACCACGCACGACTCCTGCTCCAGGGCCGACACGCCCGACCGCGGGGGCTGCGCGCGGCCTGGGCGGTGGCGGCCGGGGGCGAGCGCACCACCCGGACCACCGCAGCACGTCGTTCCCGGCAGGTCGCCGGGTCCTGAGAGACAACACGAAGGGGAACCACCCGGTGCCCACCATCAACCAGCTGGTCCGCAAGGGCCGCCAGGACAAGGTGTCGAAGAACAAGACGCCTGCCCTGAAGGGTTCGCCGCAGCGCCGAGGCGTCTGCACCCGCGTCTACACCACCACGCCGAAGAAGCCGAACTCCGCCCTCCGCAAGGTCGCCCGCGTGCGCCTGTCGAGCGGCGTCGAGGTCACTGCCTACATCCCCGGCGTGGGCCACAACCTCCAGGAGCACTCCATCGTGCTCGTGCGCGGCGGTCGTGTGAAGGACCTGCCCGGCGTGCGCTACAAGATCATCCGCGGCTCGCTCGACACCCAGGGCGTCAAGAACCGCAAGCAGGCCCGCAGCCGCTACGGCGCGAAGAAGGAGAAGAGCTGATGCCGCGCAAGGGTCCCGCTCCGAAGCGTCCCATCGACGTCGACCCGGTCTACGGGTCGCCGCTGGTCTCCCAGCTGGTGAGCAAGGTGCTGATCGACGGCAAGAAGCAGGTCGCGCAGCGCATCGTCTACACCGCCCTCGAGGGCTGCCGCGAGAAGACCGGCACCGACCCGGTCGTCACGCTCAAGCGCGCGCTCGACAACGTCAAGCCGGCCCTGGAGGTCAAGTCCCGCCGCGTCGGCGGTGCGACCTACCAGGTCCCGATCGAGGTCAAGGCCAACCGCAGCACCACGCTGGCGCTGCGCTGGCTGGTCGGCTACGCCCAGGACCGTCGCGAGAAGACGATGTC
This sequence comes from Nocardioides perillae, assembly GCF_013409425.1. NCBI lineage: Bacteria > Bacillati > Actinomycetota > Actinomycetes > Propionibacteriales > Nocardioidaceae > Nocardioides > Nocardioides perillae. The sequence goes on from NZ_JACCAC010000001.1 coordinate 1,305,256, forward strand.
CGAGCGTCTGATGAACGAGATCCTCGACGCCTCCAACGGCCTCGGTGCCGCGGTGAAGAAGCGCGAGGACACGCACAAGATGGCCGAGTCGAACAAGGCCTTCGCCCACTACCGCTGGTGACCTGACCGGGGACGCCTCCCGCCCGCGCGGGCAGGCGTCCCCGGCACACCGGCTCCACCGACCTACCGAGGGACTGAGACTTCCAAGTGGCCGTCGACATCACCACGGACCTGAACAAGGTCCGCAACATCGGCATCATGGCGCACATCGACGCCGGCAAGACCACCACCACCGAGCGGATCCTCTTCTACACCGGCATCACCTACAAGATCGGTGAGGTCCACGAGGGCGCTGCCACGATGGACTGGATGGAGCAGGAGCAGGAGCGTGGCATCACGATCACCTCCGCTGCGACCACCTGCTGGTGGAAGAAGCACCAGATCAACATCATCGACACCCCCGGGCACGTCGACTTCACCGCCGAGGTCGAGCGCTCGCTGCGCGTGCTCGACGGCGCGGTCGCGGTCTTCGACGGCGTCGCCGGTGTCGAGCCGCAGACCATGACGGTGTGGCGCCAGGCCAACAAGTACTCCGTCCCGCGCATGTGCTTCGTCAACAAGCTCGACCGCACCGGCGCGGACTTCTTCCGCTGCGTCGACATGATGGTCGAGCGCCTCAACTCCACCCCGCTGGTCCTCCAGCTGCCCATCGGTGCCGAGAGCGACTTCCTCGGCGTCGTCGACCTGGTCGGCATGCGCGCCCTGACCTGGCGCGGCGAGACCACCATGGGTGAGGACTACACCGTCGAGGAGATCCCCGCGGAGATGGCCGAGCAGGCCGCCGAGTACCGCGAGAAGTTCCTCGAGACGCTCTCCGAGGCCGACGACGCCATCATGGAGAAGTACCTCGAGGGCGAGGAGCTCAGCGTCGAGGAGCTCGAGGCCGCGATCCGCCGCGCGACCCTGGCCGACAAAGTCAACCCGGTCCTGTGCGGCACCGCGTTCAAGAACAAGGGCGTGCAGCCCCTGCTCGACGCGGTCGTGAAGTACCTCCCCTCGCCGCTCGACATCGAGGGCATCGTGGGCCACTCGGTCAAGGACGAGGAGGAGCAGATCGTCCGCAAGCCGTCGGACGACGAGCCCTTCTCCGGCCTGGCCTACAAGATCGCCTCGGACCCGCACCTCGGCAAGCTGATCTACGTCCGGGTCTACTCCGGCAAGCTCGAGGCCGGCTCGACCGTGATGAACTCGGTCAACGGCCGCAAGGAGCGGATCGGCAAGGTCTACCAGATGCACGCCAACAAGCGTGAGGAGATCGCGTCGGTCGGCGCCGGCCAGATCGTGGCCGTCATGGGCCTCAAGGACACCAAGACCGGCCACACCCTGTGCGACCCGGCCTCCCCGGTGATCCTCGAGTCGATGACCTTCCCGGCCCCCGTGATCGAGGTCGCCATCGAGCCCAAGACCAAGGGCGACCAGGAGAAGCTGGGCATGGCGATCCAGCGCCTCTCCGACGAGGACCCGACCTTCACGGTCAAGTCCGACGAGGAGACCGGCCAGACGATCATCGCCGGCATGGGCGAGCTCCACCTGGAGATCCTCGTCGACCGGATGAAGCGCGAGTTCCGTGTCGAGGCCACCGTCGGCAAGCCGCAGGTCGCCTACCGCGAGACCCTCCGCAAGGAGGTCAAGAACCACAGCTACACGCACAAGAAGCAGACCGGTGGTTCGGGTCAGTTCGCGAAGGTCGTCGTCTCGCTCGGCCCCAACATCGACCCCGAGACGGGCACCGGTGCGGGCTACGAGTTCGTCAACAACGTCAGCGGCGGTCGCGTGCCGAAGGAGTACATCCCCTCGGTCGACCAGGGCGGCCAGGAGGGCATGGAGTTCGGTGTCCTCGCCGGCTACCCGATGGTGGACGTCAAGTTCACCCTCGAGGACGGCGCCTACCACGACGTCGACTCCTCGGAGCTGGCGTTCAAGATCGCGGGCAACCAGGCCTTCAAGGAGGCCGCCCGCATGGCCAAGCCGGTCCTGCTGGAGCCGATGTTCGCCGTCGAGGTGACCACGCCGGAGAACTTCCTCGGCACGGTCATCGGCGACATCAACAGCCGCCGCGGCCAGATCCGCGCGCAGGAGGAGCGTCACGGCGACATCGTCGTGAACGCCCTCGTGCCGCTGTCCGAGATGTTCGGGTACGTTGGCGACCTGAGGTCCAAGACCTCTGGGCAGGCGTCGTACTCGATGGAGTTCGACTCGTACGCCGAGGTTCCTTCGAACATCGCCGACGAGATCATCAAGAAGGTCCGCGGCGAGTAACCTCGCACGGCCCTCGGCCCCACCGCACCACCACGAGTCAAGCAACCAATCCACCAGGAGGAGCCCCCAGTGGCTAAGGCGAAGTTCGAGCGGACCAAGCCGCACGTCAACATCGGCACCATCGGTCACATCGACCACGGCAAGACGACGCTCACCGCGGCGATCTCGAAGGTGCTGCACGACAAGTACCCGGACCTCAACGAGGAGTCGCCCTTCGACTCCATCGACAAGGCTCCCGAGGAGCGCCAGCGCGGCATCACCATCTCGATCGCCCACATCGAGTACCAGACCGAGCAGCGCCACTACGCGCACGTCGACTGCCCCGGTCACGCCGACTACATCAAGAACATGATCACCGGCGCGGCCCAGATGGACGGCGCGATCCTCGTGGTCGCCGCCACCGACGGCCCGATGCCGCAGACCCGCGAGCACGTCCTGCTCGCGCGCCAGGTCGGCGTGCCCGCCCTGGTGGTCGCGCTCAACAAGTGCGACATGGTCGACGACGAGGAGCTCATCGAGCTCGTCGAGATGGAGGTGCGCGAGCTCCTCTCCGAGTACGAGTTCCCGGGCGACGACGTCCCCGTGGTCCGCGTGGCGGCCTTCCCGGCCCTCAACGGCGACCAGAAGTGGGCCGACTCGATCGGCGAGCTGATGGACGCGGTCGACTCCTACATCCCGCAGCCCGAGCGCGACACCGACAAGCCGTTCCTCATGCCCGTCGAGGACGTCTTCACGATCACCGGTCGCGGCACCGTGATCACGGGTCGCATCGAGCGCGGCATCGTGAAGGTCAACGAGGAGGTCGAGATCGTCGGCATCCGCGAGAAGTCGCAGAAGTCGACCGTCACCGGCGTCGAGATGTTCCGCAAGCTCCTCGACGAGGGCCAGGCCGGCGAGAACGTCGGTCTGCTCCTGCGCGGCACCAAGCGCGAGGACGTCGAGCGCGGCATGGTCGTCGTGAAGCCCGGCACCACCACCCCGCACACCAACTTCGAGGCGAGCGTCTACATCCTCTCGAAGGAGGAGGGTGGCCGTCACACGCCGTTCTTCAACAACTACCGCCCGCAGTTCTACTTCCGCACCACCGACGTCACCGGTGTCGTCACGCTGCCCGAGGGCACCGAGATGGTCATGCCGGGCGACAACACCGAGATGGCCGTGGAGCTCATCCAGCCCATCGCGATGGACGAGGGTCTGCGCTTCGCGATCCGCGAGGGTGGCCGCACCGTCGGCGCCGGTCGCGTCACCAAGATCACCAAGTGATCCCCGCGGTCGGCTGACCGCACCCGCACCAGACGAGAGGCCCCACCCGGTTCGCCGGGTGGGGCCTCTCGCCGTACGCCGTCACGAGAGGTCGTCCGCCCGTGGACCCCCAGCCCCCCACCGCCCGCGCCGGGCGTCCTGCCGGCGCCGTGCGGCCCGCGCGCCCGCACCACAAGCTCACCGAGGACGGGCGGCGCGTGCGCGAGGTGCTGACCTACTCGCGGCGCGGCAGTCGCTTCGACGCCCGGCAGGAGGCGGCGTGGGCCGCCCACGCCGAGGCGTGGGTGGTGCCCGACGAGGCGGTGGACGCCGACGGCTTCTCGCTCGCCGACTGGTTCGGCCGCGAGGCGCCCCTCGTCGTCGAGATCGGCTCGGGCACGGGGGAGGCCACCGCGGCCCTGGCGGCGGCCCGCCCCGACGTCGACGTGCTCGCCCTCGAGGTGTGGCGCCCGGGCGTCGCCGAGGGCCTGGGACGCGTCGCGGCCGCCGGCGCCACCAACGTGCGCTTCTGCTCCGTCGACGCCGTGTGGTTCCTCGAGCACGTCGTGGCCGAGGGCGCGCTCGCCGAGCTGTGGACCTTCTTCCCCGACCCGTGGCCGAAGAAGCGCCACCACAAGCGCCGCCTGGTCAACCCCGCCTTCGCCGCGGTCGCCGCCCGCCGGCTCGCGCCGGGCGCCACCTGGCGCCTGGCCACCGACTGGGCCGACTACGCCGAGCAGGTCCGCGAGGTGCTCGACGCCGAGCCGCTGCTCACCGGCGGCGAGGTGCCGCGGTGGGAGCCGCGCCCGCTCACGAAGTTCGAGCGCAAGGGCCTCGCCGCCGAGCGGCGCATCGTCGACCTGGCCTACCGCCGCGCGTGACGGGCGCCGACGTGCCGACCGGCAGGTGACGTGCCGCCGGTCTGCCGTTGAACGCGCAAGCATGCTTGTGCCCCGGCGGCGTGCGGGCGCATGATCCGCGTGGCGGTGCGAGCGCACCGCCCGCTGTCCGTTTCTCGGGACGGCGCCGTCACCGGGCCCGCGGGTCCGGAGAGGAGTCGTGCGGATGCACACCTTGCGCAAGCCTGCCCTCGTGGCAGCAGCCACCGCCCTCGCCCTGGCCACCGTGCCGGGGCTGGCGACCAGCGGGGCCACCGGCGCCCCGGCCGACGGCCGCGGTGCGGCCGGCGGGAAGGCACCCCTCGTCCAGGCCGAGGACGCCCTCGCCGGGCAGTACGTCGTGATGCTCGAGGAGGGCGCGTCGATGCGCGACGTCGCCGCCGCCCGCGCCGCGGCCCGCGACACCGGCGCCCGGGTGACCCGGGTCTACCCCCACCTGCGCGGCTACGCCGCCGAGATGAGCGCCGACCAGGTCGACGCCGCCCGGGCCAACCCCGACGTGGCCTTCGTGCAGGAGGACCAGCAGGTCACCCTGTCCGCTGACCAGACCGGGGCGACCTGGGGCCTCGACCGCTCCGACCAGCGGCCCCGCTCGCTCGACGGCACCTACCGCTACAGCCGCACCGGCTCGGGCGTGCGGGTCTTCGTCATCGACACCGGCATCAACCGCTCGCACACCGACTTCGGCGGCCGCGTCACCACCGGTGCGAGCGCGATCAACGACGGCCGCGGCTCCTCGGACTGCAACGGCCACGGCACCCACGTCGCCGGCACGGTCGGCGGCGCTCGCTGGGGCGTCGCCAAGGCCGTGACGCTCGTGCCGGTGCGCGTGCTCGACTGCCGCGGGAGCGGCGCCACCTCCGGCGTCATCGCCGGCATGGACTGGGTCGCCGGGCAGACCGGCGGCGCCCGGGTCGCCAACATGAGCCTCGGCGGCCCGGCGGACACCGCGACCGACGCCGCCGTCGGCCGGATGGTCTCCTCCGGCGTCACCGTCGTGGTGGCCGCGGGCAACGAGAGCCAGAACGCCTGCAACGTCTCCCCGGCGCGGGCGGCCTCCGCGATCACGGTCGGCTCGACCACCAGCAGCGACGCGCGCTCGTCGTTCTCCAACTACGGCGGCTGCGTCGACCTCTTCGCGCCGGGCAGCTCGATCACCTCGGCCTGGTGGACCTCCACGACGGCGACCAACACCATCTCCGGCACCTCGATGGCGGCGCCGCACGTCGCGGGCGCGGCCGCGCTCTACCTGCAGGGCAACCCCGGGGCCAGCGCGAGCACGGTGACCAACGCCCTGCTGGCCAACGCCACCACCGGCCTGGTGAGCGGGGCCAACGGCTCGCCGAACCGCCTGCTCTACACCGCTCCCTGACCCACCCGCACGGCACGAGGGCCCCGGGCGACGCCCGGGGCCCTCGTCGCGCGCCCGGCTCCCGGCGCGCCGCGGCTCCTGGGGGAGCTCGCAGGGGGCTCGCGGGGGAGCTCGCCGGAACGATTTGGCGTGCTGGGTGATGTCTGCCAAGATGGTCCGGTTGCTCCGGCGGGTCGCCGGGGTGCGGCACACCTTGACCACTGAATCGCGTCTCCTGATCGAGCCGGTGGTCTGGCGTGCAGCCGCACCGGTGCAGGGGACCCGATCAGCCCGACGAACCCGTCGGGCGCCACCAGAGGATCAGCAGACCAGCGGACAGCCGCGTGCAGCATGCGCGACACGCCCGACCGCGGGGGTCGCTGGTCGGCGGAGGAGCGACGGGCGGTGCGGATCCACCCGGAGACGCGTCGTGACCTGCACGTGGCACTGAAGACGTAAGGACGAGAGAGACCTATGGCGGGACAGAAGATCCGCATCAGGCTCAAGGCCTATGACCACGAGGTGATCGACACCTCGGCGCGGAAGATCGTGGACACGGTGACCCGCACGGGCGCCAAGGTCGCTGGCCCGGTGCCGCTGCCGACCGAGAAGAACGTCTACTGCGTCATCCGCTCGCCCCACAAGTACAAGGACTCTCGCGAGCACTTCGAGATGCGCACCCACAAGCGCCTCATCGACATCATCGACCCCACGCCGAAGACCGTCGACTCGCTCATGCGCCTCGACCTGCCGGCGGGCGTCGACATCGAGATCAAGCTCTGAGGTCGGAGACATGACGAACACCCTGGAACACAGCCTCAAGGGTCTGCTCGGCACCAAGCTCGGCATGACCCAGGTCTGGGACGCGGACAACCGCATCGTCCCGGTGACCGTCGTCGCCGCGACCACCAACGTCGTGACGCAGGTCCGCTCTCCCGAGGTCGACGGCTACAACGCCGTGCAGATCGGCTTCGGCGAGATCGAGGGCCGCAAGGTCACCAAGCCGCAGGCCGGCCACTTCGACAAGGCCGGGGTCACCCCCCGCCGCCACCTGGTCGAGGTCCGCACCGCCGACGCCGCGTCCTACACCGTCGGGCAGGAGATCACCCCCGACGTGTTCGCCGCCGGCGACGTGGTCGACGTGACCGCCACCAGCAAGGGCAAGGGCTTCGCCGGCACGATGAAGCGCCACGGCTTCGCCGGCGTCTCGGCCTCGCACGGTGCCCACCGCAACCACCGCAAGCCGGGCTCCATCGGCGCCTGCGCGACCCCCGGTCGCGTCTTCAAGGGCATGCGGATGTCGGGCCGGATGGGTGGCGACACCGTCACGACCCAGAACGTCACGGTGCACGCCGTCGACGCCGAGAAGGGCCTCGTGCTGCTGAAGGGTGCCGTCCCCGGCCCCAAGGGCGGCGTCGTGGTGCTGCGCTCGGCCGTGAAGAAGGAGGGCCGCAAGTGAGCGCCGCCAAGAAGGTCGACTTCCCGGCCGACGTCTTCGACGTCGACGTGAGCGTCGCCGTGATCCACCAGGTCGTGGTGGCCCAGCAGGCCGCCGCCCGCCAGGGCACCCACGCCACCAAGACCCGCGCCGACGTGCGCGGTGGTGGCCGCAAGCCCTACAAGCAGAAGGGCACCGGCCGCGCCCGCCAGGGCTCGACCCGCGCCCCGCAGTTCGCCGGTGGTGGCGTCGTGCACGGCCCGCAGCCGCGCAGCTACGACCAGCGGACCCCCAAGAAGATGAAGGCCGCCGCCCTCAAGGGCGCGCTGACCGACCGCGCCCGCAACGGCCGCATCCACGTCGTCGACGCGCTGGTCTCCGGCGAGAAGCCCTCGACCAAGGCCGCCCTGGCCTCGCTCGCGGACCTCTCGACGCGCCGCCGCTTCCTCGTCGTGCTCGAGCGCAGCGACACCCTCACGTGGCTCTCGCTGCGCAACGCGCCCGACGTGCACCTGATCGCGGTCGACCAGCTCAACACCTACGACGTGTTGCTCAGCGACGACGTGGTGTTCAGCCAGGCCGCGTACGACGCCTTCGTCGCCCGCTTCGCCACCGCCGAGGAGGCCGCCCAGTGAGCACGCTGCACAAGGACCCCCGCGACGTCGTGATCGCGCCGGTCGTGTCGGAGAAGAGCTACAGCCTGCTCGACGAGGGCAAGTACACCTTCCTCGTGCGGCCCGACTCCAACAAGACCGAGATCAAGATCGCCGTCGAGAAGATCTTCGACGTCAAGGTCGTCTCGGTGAACACGATCAACCGCCAGGGCAAGGCGCGTCGCACCCGCTTCGGCATCGGCCGCCGGCCGAACACCAAGCGCGCGATCGTGACCCTGCGCGAGGGCGACCGCATCGACATCTTCGGAGGTCCGGTCTCCTGACCGGATGACGAGCGAGGACTGAACTGATGGCAATCCGCAAGTACAAGCCGACCACCCCGGGCCGCCGCGGCTCGTCGGTCGCCGACTTCGTCGAGGTCACCCGGACCACGCCGGAGAAGTCGCTGACGCGCCCGCTGCCCAAGAAGGGCGGCCGCAACAACCAGGGCCGGATCACCACCCGGCACCAGGGTGGTGGCCACAAGCGCGCCTACCGCATCATCGACTTCCGTCGCTACGACAAGGACGGCGTGCCGGCCAAGGTCGCCCACATCGAGTACGACCCGAACCGCACCGCGCGCATCGCGCTGCTGCACTACGCCGACGGCGAGAAGCGCTACATCGTGGCGCCGAAGGGCCTGACGCAGGGCACCGCGGTCGAGTCGGGCCCGAACGCCGACATCAAGGCGGGCAACAACCTGCCGCTGCGCAACATCCCCGTCGGCTCGACGATCCACTGCGTGGAGCTGCGTCCCGGCGGCGGCGCCAAGATCGCCCGCTCGGCCGGCAACAGCGCCCAGCTGGTCGCCCGCGAGGGCACCCGCGCCACGCTGCGCATGCCCTCGGGCGAGATGCGCTTCGTCGACGTGCGCTGCCGCGCGACGGTCGGCGAGGTCGGCAACGCCGAGCAGTCGAACATCAACTGGGGCAAGGCCGGCCGCATGCGCTGGAAGGGCAAGCGCCCGACCGTGCGCGGTGTGGTCATGAACCCGGTCGACCACCCGCACGGCGGTGGTGAGGGCAAGACCTCCGGTGGTCGCCACCCGGTCTCGCCCTGGGGCAAGCCCGAGGGCCGCACGCGCAAGCGCAAGGCCTCCGACTCCCAGATCATCCGTCGTCGCAAGTCCGGCAAGGGTAGGAAGTAACGCACATGCCTCGCAGCCTGAAGAAGGGTCCCTTCGTCGACGACCACCTGCAGAAGAAGGTGGACGCGGAGAACGAGAAGGGCTCCCACAACGTCATCAAGACCTGGTCGCGCCGCTCGATGATCGTCCCGGACATGATCGGTCACACGATCGCCGTCCACGACGGTCGCAAGCACGTCCCGGTCTTCGTCACCGACTCGATGGTCGGTCACAAGCTGGGCGAGTTCGCGCCCACCCGCACCTACCGCGGGCACGTGAAGGAAGACCGGAAGGGACGTCGTCGATGAGCACCACCGAACGCCGGCGCACCAGCGCCCGTCGCGAGTCGCTGCTCGGTGACCAGCCGGGCGCCTTCGCCACCGCGAAGCACACCCGCATCACCCCGATGAAGGCCCGCCGCGTGGTCGACATGGTCCGCGGCCTGCCCGTCGACGAGGCCCTGGCGCTGCTGCAGTTCGCGCCGCAGTCGGCCTCCGAGACGGTCTACAAGGTGCTCGAGAGCGCCGTGGCCAACGCCGAGACCACCGAGGGTCTCGACACCGCTGACCTGGTCGTCGCGGCCGGGCGGGTCGACGAGGGCCCCACGATGAAGCGCTGGCGCCCGCGCGCCCAGGGCCGGGCGACGCGCATCAACAAGCGCACCAGCCACATCACCCTGGTCGTCCAGCCGGCCGACGTCGTCGCGCAGAAGAAGGGACGGACTGCCTGATGGGGCAGAAGATCAACCCGAACGGCTTCCGCCTCGGCATCTCCACCGACCACAAGAGCCGGTGGTACGCCGACAAGCTGTACCGGTCCTACGTCGGTGAGGACGTCGCGATCCGCAAGCTGCTCTCCAAGGGCATGGAGCGGGCTGGCATCTCCAAGGTGGAGATCGAGCGCACCCGTGACCGCGTGCGCGTCGACATCCACACCGCGCGCCCGGGCATCGTCATCGGTCGCCGCGGCGCCGAGGCCGACCGCATCCGCGGCGAGCTCGAGAAGCTCACCGGCAAGCAGGTCCAGCTGAACATCCTCGAGGTCAAGAGCCCCGAGGTCGACGCTCAGCTGGTCGCCCAGGGCGTCGCCGAGCAGCTCGCCGGCCGCGTGCAGTTCCGCCGCGCGATGCGCAAGGCGATGCAGACCACGATGCGCTCGGGTGCCAAGGGCATCCGGATCCAGGTGTCCGGCCGCCTCAACGGCGCCGAGATGTCGCGCACCGAGTTCTACCGCGAGGGCCGCGTGCCCCTGCACACCCTGCGCGCCGACATCGACTACGGGTTCTACGAGGCCCGCACGACCTTCGGCCGCATCGGCGTGAAGGTCTGGATCTACAAGGGCGAGGTCGCGGGCACCCGCGCCGAGCGTCAGGCCCAGGCGGCCGCCCGTGCGGGCGCCCCGGGTCGTGGTGGCCGTCCGCAGCGCGGGGGCGAGCGTCCGGGCCGCGGCTCGCGCGGCGACCGCCCCACGCGTGCGGACCGCACCGACGCGCCCGCCGTCACGGAGGCCCCGGCCGGCGGCGACACCGCCCTGGCCACGCCTGCCGCCGAGCAGAGCCAGGAGGGCTGAGACCATGCTGATGCCCCGCCGTGTCAAGCACCGCAAGCAGCACCACCCCGACCGTCGCGGCGCCGCCAAGGGCGGCACGTCGCTGGCGTTCGGCGAGTTCGGGATCCAGGCGGTCGAGGGTCACTACGTGACCAACCGCCAGATCGAGTCCGCCCGAATCGCCATGACGCGCCACATCAAGCGTGGCGGCAAGGTGTGGATCAACATCTACCCCGACCGTCCGCTGACGAAGAAGCCGGCCGAGACCCGCATGGGCTCCGGCAAGGGCTCGCCCGAGTGGTGGGTCGCCAACGTCAAGCCGGGCCGCGTCATGTTCGAGCTCTCCGGTGTCAGCGAGGACGTCGCCCGCGAGGCCATGCGCCGCGCGATGCACAAGCTCCCGATGAAGTGCCGGTTCGTGACCCGCGAAGCAGGTGAATTCTGATGGCCAAGACCGATCTTGCGGCCCACGAGCTCGACGAGCTCAACCAGGTCGACCTCGAGGCGAAGCTCCGCGAGGCCAAGGAGGAGCTGTTCAACCTCCGCTTCCAGGCCGCCACCGGGCAGCTCGAGAACAACGGCCGGCTCCGCACGGTCAAGAAGGACATCGCGCGGATCTACACCGTGGTGCGCGAGCGCGAGCTCGGCATCCGCACCGCGCCCGAGGCAGACGAGAAGGACGGTGCCGCGTGAGCGAGCAGACCACCGAGCGCTCGGCGCGCAAGGTCCGCGAGGGCCTCGTCGTCAGCGACAAGATGGACAAGACGATCGTGGTCACGGTCGAGGACCGCGTGAAGCACGCGCTCTACGGCAAGGTGCTCCGCAAGACCTCGCGCCTCAAGGCGCACGACGAGCAGAACCAGTGCGGCGTCGGTGACCGGGTCCTCATCATGGAGACCCGCCCGTTGTCGGCCACCAAGCGCTGGCGCCTCGTCGAGGTCCTCGAGAAGGCCAAGTGAGCCCACGTCCGACCCGCTCCGGCGGGCTCGGCACCATCCCATCCAGTTCGGCCAGGCTCGGCCCCGCTGAGGGCCGCAGAACCGGCACGACAACCAGGAGAGACTGATGATCCAGCAGGAGTCGCGACTCAAGGTCGCCGACAACACCGGTGCGAAGGAGATCCTCTGCATCCGTGTTCTCGGTGGTTCGGGTCGCCGCTACGCCGGTATCGGCGACGTCATCGTCGCCACCGTGAAGGACGCGATCCCCGGTGGCAACGTCAAGAAGGGTGACGTCGTCAAGGCCGTCGTCGTGCGCACCGTCAAGGAGCGCCGACGCCCCGACGGTTCCTACATCCGGTTCGACGAGAACGCCGCCGTCATCCTCAAGAACGACGGCGAGCCCCGCGGCACCCGCATCTTCGGCCCCGTGGGCCGCGAGCTGCGCGAGAAGAAGTTCATGAAGATCATCTCGCTCGCTCCGGAGGTGCTCTGAGATGGCGAAGAGGGACATGAACATCAAGAAGGGCGACACCGTCAAGGTGATCGCCGGCAAGGACAAGGGCGCCGAGGGCAAGGTCATCGCCGTCCACCGCGAGGACCAGCGGGTCGTCGTCGAGGGCGTGAACCGCGTCAAGCGGCACACCAAGGCGGTCCAGGGCTCGACCGGCGGCATCATCACCGCCGAGGCCCCGATCCACGTGTCCAACGTGATGCTCGTCGAGGGCGACGGCGTGACCCGGGTCGGCTTCCGCCGCGACGAGGTCACCAAGCGCCGCAGCGACGGCTCGACGTACACCGCCCAGCGCAGCGTCCGCGTCTCGCGCAAGACCGGCGAGGAGATCTGATGTCGGAGCAGACCGCAGTGGAGGCGCCGGCCGTGCCGCGCCTCAAGACCCGCTACCGCGAGGAGATCCTCCCCGCGCTCCAGGCGGAGTTCGAGATCAAGAACGTCATGCAGGTGCCCGGCCTGACCAAGATCGTGGTCAACATGGGCGTCGGCGAGGCGGCGCGCGACTCGAAGCTGATCGAGGGCGCGATCCGCGACCTCACCGCGATCACCGGCCAGAAGCCGCAGGTCACGAAGGCCCGCAAGTCCATCGCGCAGTTCAAGCTGCGCGAGGGCATGCCGATCGGCGCGCACGTCACGCTGCGCGGCGACCGCATGTGGGAGTTCCTCGACCGCCTGCTCTCGCTGGCGCTGCCCCGCATCCGCGACTTCCGCGGCCTCTCGCCGAAGCAGTTCGACGGTCGCGGCAACTACACCTTCGGTCTCACCGAGCAGGTCATGTTCCACGAGATCGACCAGGACAAGATCGACCGCTCCCGCGGCATGGACATCACCGTGGTGACCACCGCGACCAACGACGAGGAGGGCCGGGCGCTGCTCAAGCAGCTCGGCTTCCCCTTCAAGGAGAACTGACATGGCGAAGACGTCGCTGAAGGTCAAGGCGGCCCGCAAGCCGAAGTTCGCGGTCCGCGGCTACACCCGCTGCCAGCGCTGCGGCCGGCCGAAGGCGGTCTACCGCAAGTTCGGCCTGTGCCGCATCTGCCTGCGCGAGATGGCGCACCGCGGCGAGCTGCCCGGTGTCACCAAGTCCAGCTGGTAATCCAGACCTCCCGTCCCACACAAACGTCGCTGCAGGTCGTGCCTGAGGTGCAGGTGCGAAACCACGGTGGAGAAAGGGCCTCGCGGCCATGACGATGACTGACCCGATCGCAGACATGCTCACGCGTCTGCGCAACGCCAACCAGGCGTACCACGACGCGGTGACCATGCCGTACTCCAAGCTGAAGGCCGGCGTCGCCGAGATCCTCCAGCAGGAGGGCTACATCACCGCGTTCGAGGTGAAGGACCCCGCCGAGGGCGAGGTCGGCAAGAGCCTGACCATCACGCTCAAGTACGGCCGCAACCGGGAGCGCTCCATCGCGGGCGTGCGCCGGATCAGCAAGCCGGGCCTGCGCGTGTACGCCAAGAGCACCGGCCTGCCCAAGGTCCTCGGTGGCCTGGGCGTCGCGATCATCTCGACGAGCCAGGGCCTGCTGACCGACCGCCAGGCCAACCAGAAGGGCGTGGGTGGGGAAGTCCTCGCCTACGTCTGGTGACGAGAGACCGAGAAGAGAGGACTGACGCATGTCACGCATCGGCAAGCTCCCGATCACGGTCCCGTCCGGTGTCGACGTCGCCATCGACGAGCGCCTGGTGACCGTCAAGGGGCCCAAGGGCACCTTGAACCACACCGTCCCCGCCCCCCTCACGGTGGAGCAGGCGGACGGCGTGCTGGAGGTCAAGCGTCCCGACGACGAGCGCGAGAGCCGCTCGCTGCACGGGCTGACCCGCACCCTGATCAACAACATGGTGGTCGGCGTGACCGAGGGCTACACCAAGCGCCTCGAGATCACCGGCGTGGGCTACCGCGTCCTGCCCAAGGGCCCGACGCAGCTGGAGTTCCAGCTCGGCTACTCCCACCCGATCATCTTCGACGCCCCCGCGGGCATCACCTTCACCACCGACGGCCCGACCAAGGTCGGCGTCGAGGGCATCGACAAGCAGCTCGTCGGCGAGGTGGCCGCCAACATCCGCAAGCTGCGCAAGCCGGAGCCCTACAAGGGCAAGGGCGTGCGCTACGCCGGCGAGCAGATCCGCCGCAAGGTCGGAAAGGCTGGTAAGTGACCATGGGCATCTCCCTGTCGAACAACAAGCACACCGCGTCGCGGGTGCGTTCGCGCCTGCGCCGCCAGATGCGCGGCCGCAAGCGGATCTCCGGCACGCCGGAGCGTCCGCGCCTGGTGGTCACGCGCTCGGCCAAGCACATCTCCGTGCAGGTCGTGGACGACCTGGTCGGCAAGACCCTCGTCTCCGCCTCCACCATGGAGAAGGACGTGCGCTCCCTCGAGGGCGACAAGACGGCGAAGGCCACCAAGGTCGGCGAGCTCGTCGCCGCCCGTGCCAAGGCCGCCGGTGTCGAGGGCGTGGTCTTCGACCGCGCCGGCAACAAGTACCACGGCCGCATCGCGGCCCTCGCGGACGCTGCCCGCGAGGGTGGCCTGGCCTTCTGATCGCAGACGAAGAAGAGAAGAGGAAAGTCTCATGAGCGGAGCCCAGCGCGGACAGCGCGCCGGTGGCGGGGGTCGCGGTCGCGACGACCGTCGCGGCGGCGGTGCTGCTGACAAGACCGCCTACGTCGAGCGCGTCGTCGCGATCAACCGTGTCGCCAAGGTCGTGAAGGGTGGTCGTCGCTTCAGCTTCACCGCCCTCGTCGTCGTCGGCGACGGTGACGGCCTGGTCGGCGTCGGCTACGGCAAGGCCAAGGAGGTGCCGGCCGCCATCGCCAAGGGCGTGGAGGAGGCCAAGAAGGCCTTCTTCAAGGTCCCCCGGATCCAGGGCACCATCCCGCACCCCGTCCAGGGTGAGAAGGCCGCCGGCGTCGTCATGCTGCGCCCGGCCTCGCCCGGTACCGGCGTCATCGCCGGTGGTCCGGTGCGCGCGGTGCTCGAGTGCGCCGGCATCCACGACATCCTGAGCAAGTCGCTCGGCTCGTCGAACCAGATCAACATCGTGCACGCGACCGTCGAGGCGCTGCGGATGCTGGAGGAGCCGGAGGCGGTCGCCGCCCGTCGTGGCCTGCGCGTCGAGGACGTCGCCCCGAAGGCGCTCCTGCGGGCGCGCGACGAGGTGCCCGCGGGCGTCTCGGCGGAGGTGTCGGCCTGATGGCACAGCTGAAGGTCCAGCAGAAGAAGTCGACGATCGGCTGCAAGGCCAACCAGCGCGACACCATGCGCTCGCTCGGTCTCAAGCGCATCGGCGACGTCGTCGTCAAGGAGGACCGCCCGGAGATCCGCGGCATGGTCCACACCGTCCGTCACCTGGTGACGGTCGAGGAGGTCGAGTGACATGACGCTCAAGCTGCACCACCTGCGTCCCGCCCCGGGCGCCAAGACCGCCAAGACCCGCGTGGGTCGCGGTGAGGGCTCCAAGGGCAAGACCGCCGGTCGAGGCACCAAGGGCACCAAGGCCCGCTACCAGGTGCCGTCCGCCTTCGAGGGTGGCCAGATGCCGCTGCACATGCGGCTGCCGAAGCTCAAGGGTTTCAAGAACCCCTTCAAGGTCGAGTTCCAGGTCGTCAACCTCGACCGCCTCGGCGCGCTCTTCCCGCAGGGTGGGGCCGTCGCGGTGGAGGACCTCGTGGCGAAGGGTGCCGTCCGCGACGGCCACCCCGTCAAGGTCCTCGGCCAGGGCGAGATCTCGGTCGCCGTCCAGGTGAGCGCCGACGCGTTCTCCGCCTCGGCGCGCGAGAAGATCGAGGCCGCCGGCGGCTCGGTCACCGTCCGCTGAGCGACGGCTGACCCACCTGCCACACGCACGACGTCGGGGCGCGGTGACCTGCACCAGCAGGGCGCCGCGCCCCTCGTCGTACCCCGGCCTCTCTCGGGGCCACGTCGGTGGCGGCCGCCCGCGGCGGCCGTGACCGGCGACACCGTCCGCCCCTGTTAGGCTTCCGGCGTCCTTCGCGGAGCTGCGGGGGCCCTTGCCTGCAACGAAAGAGGTATCCGTGCTTCGCGCGTTCGCCAACGCCTTCCGGACGCCGGACCTGCGCCGCAAGCTGCTGTTCGTCCTCGGCATCATCGTGCTCTTCCGCCTGGGCTCCCAGGTGCCGGCACCCGGTGTCGACGTCGAGAACGTGCAGGCGTGCATCGACGGACTGGACGACAACGGGGTCTACAACCTCATCAACCTGTTCTCCGGCGGCGCACTGCTCCAGCTGACGATCTTCGCGCTGGGGATCATGCCCTACATCACCGCCAGCATCATCCTGCAGCTGCTCGTCGTGGTGATCCCGCGGCTCGAGGCGCTCAAGAAGGAGGGCCAGGCGGGGCAGACCAAGATCACGCAGTACACCCGCTACCTCACCCTCGCGCTGGCGATCCTGCAGGCCACCGGCATCGTGGCGCTCGCGCGCTCGGGTCAGCTGCTGCAGGGCTGCACGCGCCCGCTGCTGCACAACGACGGCACCGCGACCTTCCTGGTCATGGTCATCACGATGACCGCCGGCACCGCGGTGATCATGTGGTTCGGCGAGCTCATCACCGACCGCGGCGTCGGCAACGGCATGTCGATCCTGATCTTCACCCAGGTGATCGCGACCTTCCCCAGCTCGCTGTGGCAGGTGCAGGTCTCGCAGGGCTGGTGGACCTTCGGCATCGTGATGGTGATCGGCCTGGTCATCGTGGCCGGCGTCATCTTCATCGAGCAGGCGCAGCGGCGCATCCCGGTGCAGTACGCCCGGCGCATGGTGGGCCGCAAGATGTTCGGCGGGTCCTCGACCTACATCCCGCTCAAGGTCAACCAGGCGGGCATCATCCCGGTCATCTTCGCCAGCTCGCTGCTCTACCTGCCGGCGATGGCGGTGCAGTTCAACACCAACTCGACCAACCCGGTCGTCGACTTCCTCAACACCTACTTCGTCAGCGGCACGCACCCGCTCTACATGGCGGTCTACTTCGCGCTGATCATCTTCTTCACGTACTTCTACGTCTCGATCACCTTCAACCCCGTGGAGGTCGCAGACAACATGAAGAAGTACGGCGGCTTCATCCCCGGGATCCGGGCGGGCAAGCCGACCGAGGACTACCTGTCCTACGTCCTGTCCCGCATCACGCTGCCAGGTGCGCTCTACCTCGGCCTGATCTCGTTGGTGCCGCTGATCGCCTTCGCGGTCATCGGGGCCAACCAGAACTTCCCCTTCGGCGGCACGTCCATCCTGATCATGGTGGGCGTCGCGCTCGACACGGTGAAGCAGGTGGAGAGCCAGCTCCAGCAGCGCAACTACGAAGGATTCCTCCGCTGATGCGTCTGATCATCATGGGGCCCCCGGGGGCCGGCAAGGGCACCCAGGCGAAGGTCGTCGCCGCCCGCTACGGCGTCCCGGCGATCTCGACCGGCGACATCTTCCGCGCCAACGTCGGCGAGGGCACGCCGCTGGGCCTCGAGGCCAAGCGCTACATGGACGCCGGCGAGTACGTCCCCGACGAGGTCACCAACCAGATGGTGCGCGACCGCCTCGCCGAGACCGACTGCGAGCCCGGCTTCCTGCTCGACGGCTACCCCCGCACGGTGGCGCAGGTCGAGGTGCTCGACGGCATCCTCGCCGAGGCGCACTGCCCGCTCGACGCGGCGCTGGTGCTCACCGTCGACGACGAGGAGCTCGTGCAGCGCCTCCTGCACCGCGCGCAGACCGAGGGTCGCAGCGACGACACCGAAGAGGTCATCCGCAAGCGCCAGGCGGTCTACAACGAGCAGACCGCGCCGCTGCTGGAGACCTACGACGCCCGTGGGCTGCTGGTGCGCGTCGACGGCATGGGCGGGGTCGACGAGGTCTCCGCGCGCATCGGCGCGGCGCTCGACGCCCACCGCGGCTGACCCCGCGACCGTACGACGAGGGGACGGGGCCGGCTGTGGGCTTGCGCGACCGCGGGGTCGAGGTGAAGACCCCCGACCAGGTCGACCTGATGCGCAAGGCCGGCCTCGTCGTCGGGCGCACGCTCGAGCTGTTGCGCTCCTCGGTGCGCGCCGGCGTCTCGACCGCCGAGCTCGACGCGGTGGCCGAGGACGCGATCCGCTCGGCCGGCGCGACCCCGTCGTTCAAGGGCTACCACGGCTTCCCGGCCTCGATCTGCACCTCGGTCAACGACGAGGTGGTCCACGGCATCCCGGGCGGCCGGGTGCTCGCCGAGGGCGACGTGGTCTCGATCGACTGCGGCGCGATCGTCGAGGGCTGGCACGGTGACGCCGCGATCACGATCGCGGTGGGCTCGGTGCCGCCCGAGGTCGAGGCGCTGATGGTGGTGACCGAGGAGGCGATGTGGCGCGGCATCGCCGCGGCGCGCCCCGGCGGGCGGGTCACCGACATCTCCCACGCCATCGAGACCCACGTGCGCGCGCAGGGGTCCTACGGGATCCTCGAGGACTACGTCGGCCACGGCATCGGCTCGCAGATGCACCTGCCGCCCAACGTCCCCAACTACGGCAAGCCGGGGCGCGGGCCCAAGCTGGTCGAGGGGCTCGCGCTCGCCGTCGAGCCGATGGTCACCCTCGGGGGCAAGGAGACCGACGTGCTCGACGACGACTGGACCGTCGTCACGACCGACCACTCGTGGGCGGCGCACTCCGAGCACACCTTCACCCTCACCGCCACCGGCACCTGGGTGCTGACCGCGCTCGACGGCGGCGAGGAGCAGCTCGGGCGATTAGGGGTGCCTTTCGGCGGACGGTAGGTTCGCCCGGTGCTGCTGCGGACCTTCGGCTTCTCCTTCCTCGTCACCGTCGTCGGACTGGTGGCGGCCTTCCTCCACGCCGGCCCGAGCGCCCTGGCGATCGCGGCGATCCTCATCGTGCTCGAGGTGTCGCTGTCCTTCGACAACGCCGTGGTCAACGCCAAGGTCCTGCGCGGGATGTCGCAGTTCTGGCAGATGATCTTCCTGACCGTCGGCATCCTCATCGCCGTCTTCGGCATGCGGCTGCTCTTCCCGTTCGTGGTCGTCTGGGCGTCCGCGGGGCTGCCACCCACCGAGGCGTGGGAGCTGGCGATGGCCGGCGAGGACGTGCCGCAGGGCGAGGAGACCTACGCCGAGATCCTCGAGGCCGCCCACCCGGTCATCGCGGCCTTCGGCGGCATCTTCCTCATGATGATCTTCCTCGACTTCTTCCTCGACTCCGAGAAGGAGCGGCACTGGCTGAAGCCGGTGGAGAAGCACTTCCAGACCCTCGGGCAGATCGGTGGCGCGGCCATCGTCATCTCGCTCGGGCTGCTGCTGGGCCTCGGCTACGCCTTCGAGCGCGAGGAGCTCGGCGGCGTGCTCGCCGCGGGCATCCTCGGCCTGCTGACCTACCTCTTCGTCACCGGGCTCGGCGACCTCTTCGCCCGCACGTCGGGCATCGAGGACCGCGCGGAGGAGGCGTCCGGGTCGGGCGGGAGCAGCTCGGGGGCGTCCGAGGGGTCGACCGGCCAGGTCAGCGCGGCCGCCGGCGACCCCGGCACCGCCGGCTCGGGCCGCGGCGGCGTCGGCACCCAGGTCGAGCACGACGCGGAGTCGGCGCAGGAGATCGAGTCGAGCGGGTCGGCCGGCCAGCTGGCCCTGGCCACCGGCAAGGCGGCGTTCTTCATGTTCCTCTACCTCGAGGTGCTCGACGCGAGTTTCTCCTTCGACGGCGTCATCGGCGCCTTCGCGATCACCAGCGACCCGATCACGATCGCGATCGGCCTGGGCGTGGGCGCGCTCTACGTCCGCTCCATCACCGTCTACCTCGTGCGCAAGGGGACGCTGTCGCAGTTCGTCTACCTCGAGCACGGCGCGCACTGGGCGATCGGCGCCCTCGCGGTGCTGCTCTTCATCACGATGGGCGTGCACATCCCCGAGGTCGTCACCGGCCTGATCGGCGTGGTCTTCATCGTCTCGTCGTTCCTGTGGAGCGTGCGGCACAACAAGCGCCACCCCGAGGAGTCGCACGTCGACGTCTGAGCGCGTGGCCCTCCGCTGGCAGCGGCGTCGTCGGGCCGGGGTGGGCGCCGAGTGACGCGGGCGGCACCCCCGAGGCGGCCCCCACCCGTGCCGTACGCGTCACTCGGCGGCGTGCGGCCTCGCGACGGGTCGGGCTCCGCTCACCGTGAGGAGACGGTGCGCGACCAGGCCGAGGGGCGGGAGGCGCCGGCCGCGTTCACCGCGACCACGCGCAGGCGGTAGCGGCCGCGCGGCACCTGCAGGCTGACCCGCACGACCGGGCCGCCGACGCGCACCGACGCGCTGGCCAGCACCCGACCAGTGCGGGAGAGCCGCTGAACCTGCACGCGCTGGGCGGTGAGCGCGACGTTGGAGACCGCGGCGCGCCAGGACCCGAGCACGGTCAGCTGGCCGCCGGCGGGGCCCGGCACGAGCCGCACGCGGCTCGGGGCGGCGGGGCGCACCGGGGTGGGCTCGACCCGCGGCACCGTCACCACCGCGCGGGCCTCGAGGCCGAGGCCGTCGGCGGTGACGGCGGCGACGGCGAGCTCGTGGCTGCCGGGCGGCAGGGAGTCGAAGGTCGCGCTGCGGGCCTCGGGGCCGAGCACCGTGGGGGTGGCCCCGACCCGGCGCACCGACCACCCGGTGACGGGCGCGTCGCCCGGGGCGGCCGGCGGGGCGGTCCAGGTGAGGGTCGCGCGGCGCGTCGTGGCGTCGTACGCCGTGGTGAGGCCGGTCGGCGCGGGAGCGGCCGCCCCGGGGGAGCAGGAGGGCGCGACGCCGAGGGTGTAGCCGCCGAGGCTGGCGTAGGCGCTGTAGCCGTCGGTGGCGGGGTTGCGCGCGCCGACGCCGTCGACCAGCAGGGTGTAGGCCCCGGCCGGCAGCGCGGCGAGGTCGAGCGCGGCGTCGAGGCCCGCGGCGGGGGAGTAGGGGTCGGTCGCCGGCCCCGTCGAGGCCGGGTCGGCGGTGGCGACCGTGCGGCCGTCGGCGTCGACCAGGCGCAGCCGGGCGTCGAGGTTGGGCCCGACCGAGGCGACCGACACGGTCGCGGCGAAGGCGCCGTCGCAGCCCTGCTGCACCGCGAACGCGTCGACCTCCCCGGTGCTGCTGACGACCCCCGCGGCCCTCGAGGTCAGCGGGGTCGCGGTCTCCGGCGTGCCGCCGTGGTCGTCGGTGCGCGCGGGCAGGCCGCTGCGGCGCACGACGTCGAGGTCGTCCTGCAGCGGCACCTGGCGCACCGCGCCGTCGACGTAGGCGTAGTTGACGGCGCCGGCGTACTCCCCGCGGCTCCACTGCGTCAGCGAGGCGTAGCCGCCGCCCATGATCGGACCCCAGACGCCGTGGCCGGGGTAGTACTCCTCGCTCGGGGTCGCGTCGTGCTCCAGCCCGAGCGTGTGGCCCACCTCGTGGCTGATCGTCTCGGCGAGCTGCACGGGGTCGTTGTCGAGCGGGCTGCTGAAGGCCCACGCCGGCCCGAGCTCACCGCTGCTCACCGCGTCGAAGACGCCGATGAAGGCGACGCCCACGCAGCCGAGGCCGCACAGCACCGACGGCGCCTCGGTCGAGCGGGTGACGAGGGCACGCACGCCGTAGACCTGGTCGGCCGTGCTGCTGCGCAGCAGCACGGCCTCGCTCTCGGGCCGCTCGGTGGTGACGTCGACTGCGAACGGGGCGAAGTCCTCGGCCACCCGCTGCCAGACCTCCTGCACGATCGCGCGCTCGGCGCTGCTGAAGGTGGCGGGGTCGCCGTCGCGCTCGTTGAGCCCGGGGTAGAACGCGTCGGGCAGGCTCGGGCCGCCGCCGGGCGGCTCCTCGTTCCACCAGGTGCCGGCGACCTCCGCCCCGTCGAAGTCGAGGTAGATCGTCCGCTGGGCGCCCGGGAGGCTGTGCAGCCGGAAGGTGTCGGCGAGGGGGTGGGGCGTGCGCGCAGCGCCCGTGCGTGCCTGCGCGTCCGCGCGGGTGCCCGACGTCGGCGCGGGCGGCTCGTCGCCGCCGGTGTCCACGACGTACGACGGGCCGCCGGGGAAGCTGCGCACGGTGCTGCCGCCGTCGGCGTGCTCGCCCGGTGCGGTGCCGTCGACCGAGCCGGCCGCGCCGGCCGGGCCGGCCTCGCTCGCGGCCGCGGTCGGCACGCCGCCGGTGGCCGCGGCGGTCAGCGTGAGCGGCAGGAGGGCGGCGGCCAGCAGCCGCGCGGGGGAGCGCACACCGGGGTGATCGGTCGTCGCGAGGCCGACCTGAAGGGATCAGAGGCGGCTGCGGCCGTCCCACCCGCCGCGCGGTGCCCCGAGGCCGAAGAACTGCGCCAGGGTGGGCGCCACGTCGACGGTGTGGGCGTGCGCCGAGGAGGTGCTGCGGCGGCGCACGGCCGGGTGGCCGCCGGCGAGGAAGAACGGGATCGGCCGGGTCGCCGGGTGCCCGTGGTTGCCGGGGATGGGGTTGCTCGACGGGTCGGGGTCGGAGAAGCGACAGCCGGCCTTGCAGTAGACGACGACGTCGCCGGCGTTGGGGCCCAGGCGCAGGCCGGGGGTGCGGGCGCGGTCGTGCGCGACGAGCACGCCGGGGTGGGCGCGCGCGATGCGCAGCATCCGGTCCACGCCGGCCTGGCGGCGGGTGGCCGGGCCGGTCCAGTAGAGGAGGTCGGCGCCGCCGTTCTGCGCGATCGCGACGTTGCCGGCCAGCAGCGGGTCGTCCTCGAGCGGCCCGGCCAGGGTGATGAGGTTGCCCGGCGTGGACCAGTCCATCGAGTGGTCGGCGAGGAACACCAGCAGGCTGTCGCGCCAGCGCCCGGTCGACCTCAGCAGGTCGACGAGCCGGGCGACCTGCTGGTCGGTGGCGGTGAGGGCGGCGCGGCGCGCGAGGCGCGCGTCGGCGTAGGGGCCGGTGACGTCGCTGTGCCCGGTGCGGTCGATGTCGCCGAGGTTGACGAAGACCAGGTGCGGGTCGAAGGCCTCGACCATGTCGAGCGTCGCCTGCATGGTGAACAGGTCGGGCGCGTGCTCGCTGACGGGGATGATGGGGGCCGGCTCCCAGCGGTGGGTGGCGCGGTTGCCGAAGACGCCGTAGAGGTACTCCTTGCTCAGCACCGTGCCGGTCACGCGCCCGGTGGCGTTGAGCCGGCTGATCACCGTCGCCGCGCGGATGTCGCCGCGGCGGTCCATCGTGCGGTCGGCGCCGAGCTTCCGGTCGTAGATGTCGTTCGCCGGCACGCCGCTGCGGTCGGGCCGCACGCCGGTCATCATCATCACGTGGTTGGGGATCGTCTCCATGATCGGCAGCGACGAGGCCCGCGGGAAGTTGCGGCCGGCCGCGCGGAGCCCGGCGACCGTCGGCATCGTGGTCGGCGTGATCTCGTCGGGCCGGCAGCCGTCGAGCACGACGACGTAGGCCCGCTTGCGCCCGCCCGCGCGGGCGTCGGCCGCCGCAGCGCTCGGGGCGCCGAGCGCCGAGGAGATCGCGGTGGCCGCGGCGCCCGCGCCTGCCACCTGCAGGAGGTTGCGGCGACCGGTGCGCAGCAGCTCGGCGCCCTCGGCGAAGCGCTCGCCGGGGTGGGTGCAGCCGGTGTGCCCGCACATCAGCGGTCGCCTCCGTCCGTGCGGGGGCCGACAGGGGCGTCGGCGGCCTCGACGCGGCCGGTGCCGGCCAGGGTGCGGTAGCTCACCGACCAGACGGCCTCGGCGGCCCGGTCGGCGCGCGGGTCGGTGGCGCCGCTGCCCTCGCGGGGGCGCAGGACGAACCAGTCCATCTGCGCCCGGGCCGGGGTCACGTCGAGCACCGAGAAGCCGTGGGAGTCGAAGTCGAGGTACTTGATGTGGCGGTTGTTGGCCAGGATGCCGGCCTCCACCACCTCGGTCGTCGCGCCCGACGGGTCGCCGGTGATGTCCTTGAGGTTGTTGCTGGTGACCGAGGAGCAGACGAACTCGACGCCCGCGGAGTCGCTGAGCGGAGCGGTCGCCACGTCGTACGGCAGCTCGCAGGCCCAGCCGGAGTGGATGTCGCCGGTGAGGAAGAGCGCGTCCTTCACCCCGCGGTCGCGGATGTGGTCGAGCACCTCGCGGCGGTCGGCGGTGTAGCCGTCCCACTGGTCGGTGTTGTAGGGCGCGCCGTCGGCCGGCAGCAGCCCGGTCACGTCGTTGACCGGGTCGAGCAGGTCGCGGGGGACCTGCCCGAAGGTGACCGGCGCGATCATCACCGGGTTGCCGACCAGCTTCCACTGCGCGCGCTCCTGCTGCAGCGAGGCCTTGAGCCACGCCATCTGCTGGCGCCCGAGGATCGTGCGGTCGGGGTCGCTCACGGTGGCGTCGGGGTTGGGCACGGGCGTCGGCACGCCGCCGACCTGCTGGCTGCGGTAGGTGCGCAGGTCGAGCATGCTCAGCTCAGCGAGCTGGCCGAACTGCAGCCGGCGGTAGAGCCGGGCGCCGTCGCCGAGACGGGCGGTGCCGTCCATGAGCACCGGCATCCACTCGTCGTACGCGCGGTGGGCGCGGGCGCGCCGGCGGACGTAGTCGCCCTCGGAGGCGTCGTGGTTCTCCGCGCCGTCGCGCCACTGGTCGTTGGTGACCTCGTGGTCGTCCCAGGTGACGATCATCGGCGCCAGCGCGTGGAGGTCCTGCAGGTCGGGGTCGCGCTTGTACTGCGCGTGGCGCTGGCGGTAGTCGGCGAGGCTGACCATCTCGCGCGCGGGCACGTGGCGGCGGACGTCCTCGTTGCCCTGGCCGCGGCCGTACTGGCCCGGGGCGTACTCGTAGAGGTAGTCGCCGAGGTGCAGCACGGCGTGCAGGTCGCGGCGCCGCGCGAGGTGGCGGTAGGCGCTGAAGAAGCCGGCCTGCAGATTGGCGCAGGAGACCACGCCGAGGCGCAGGTTGCCCGGCAGCGCGTCGCGCGCGGGGGCGGTGCGGGTGCGGCCGGGACGGCTGGCGACGCCGCGGTGGACGAAGCGGTAGTGGTACCACGTCGCGGGGCGCAGGCCGGTCGCGAGCACCTTGACGGTGTGGTCGCGGCTGGCGCTGGTGGTGACCGTGCCCTGCTTCACGATCCGCCGGAAGCGGGCGTCGGTGGCGACCTGCCACGTCACGTGCGCCTTCGGGCCCTTGCCGGAGCCCGGGGTCGCCGCGGCGGTCGGGGTGAGGCGGGTCCACAGCACGACGGCCGTCGGTTGCGGGTCGCCCGAGGCCACGCCGTGCGCGAAGAGCTGCGCGCTGCTGCGGCGGGGTCGGGTGCGGGGGGCCGGCTCGGCGGCGGCGCTGCCGCTCGCGAGGGCGGTCGCGCCGACGGCGCCGGCCGCGCCGGTCGCGAGGACGGTGCGGCGCGCGACGTGCTGGGGGTCAGGGGTGGTCACACTGGATTGAACGACGCCGGGAGGGGGTGGTGACGGTGGTTCGGCGAAAGTCGCCGGTTGTTCGGCTGCTGGTCACCGGGGGCGGTGGGGCCTCGGCGCGGCGTGCGTCATGCGGAGGCGACGCGATCGCGCGCGCTCCGCATGACGCAGGCGGCGTGACGGAGTGGCCGGCGAGGGCGCGCGGCGGCGGGCGCGGCGTACTGGCTGGGGACGACGGGCGCCTCGGGCCTGCCTGTGGACGCACGACGGCCGACCCCCGTGCGGGGGCCGGCCGGCGTGGGGCAGCGTCGGGGTCAGAGGCGGCGCAGGACCGCGGTGACCTTGCCGAGGATCGTGGCGTGGGTGCCGTCGATCGGGTCGTAGGCGTCGTTGTGGGGGAGCAGCCAGACCTGGCCGTCCTTGCGCTGGAAGGTCTTGACCGTCGCCTCGCCGTCGATCATCGCCGCCACGACCTCCCCGTTGTGGGCGGTGGGCTGCTGGCGCACGACGACGTAGTCGCCGTTGCAGATCGCCGCGTCGACCATCGAGTCGCCGGAGACCTCGAGCATGAAGAGCGTGCCGTCGCCGACGAGCTGCTGGGGGAGCGGGAAGACGTCCTCGGTGCGCTGCTCGGCGAGGATCGGCCCGCCGGCGGCGATGCGGCCGACCATGGGGACGTACTGGGCGGCGGGGAGCGCGTCGCCGATGCCGGTCTCGTCGAAGCCGGTGTCGGTGGCCGCGCCGACCGCGCGGCGCCCGGCGGCGGACTCGGGCAGGAAGACCTCGAGGGCGCGGGGGCGCTTGGGGTCGCGGCGGATGAACCCCTTCTCCTCGAGCACCTTGAGCTGGTGGGCCACCGAGGAGGAGCTCGACAGGCCGACGGCGTCGCCGATCTCGCGCATGCTCGGGGGGTAGCCGCGGTGCTCGACGGCGTCGCGGATCACGTTGAGCACCCGCTGCTGGCGCGGGGTCAGGCCCGTCGCGTCGGGGGGTCCGTCGGGCAGCTCGGCCACCCGCTTCTTCGTGCCTGCCATCGTGCGCCTCCCGTGCCCGCGCCGGAGCCGTCGCGCGGGTGCGTCAGCGCAGGGCCGGGCGCCCGGGAGGCTCCGTGGTCCCGCCGTTCGGGACCGGTGAGCGCACGCTAGCGCGAGCGGGCGGGGTGGTTCAAACACCTGTTCGAACGGCGTGTCGGGCAGACTCGCCGCCATGAGCACTCCCGCCGCCGGCCCGTCCGTCCTGTCCGCCGTCGTCACGGGTGCCGCGCGCGGCATCGGCCGGGCGGTGGCGGAGAAGCTGGTGCAGCGGGGGTACGCCGTGGTGGTCACCGACGTCGACGGCGCGGGCGCCGAGCAGGCCGCGGCCGAGATCGGGGCCGTGGCCGGACTGGCGCAGGACGTGCGCTCGGAGGCCTCGCACGCGACCGTCGCGGCGGAGGCGGCGCGCCACGGTCGCCTCGCGGTGTGGGTCAACAACGCCGGCGTCGGTCACGACGGCGCCCTCGCCGACCTGCCGTCGGACCAGGTCGACCGGCTCGTGGACGTCAACCTCAAGGGTGCGCTGTGGGGCACGCGTGCGGCGCTGGCCGGCTTCGGGCCGGCCGGCGGCGACGTCGTCAACATCGCCTCGTTGTCGGGCCTGGGTCCGGTGCCGGGGCTGTCGACCTACGCCGCCACCAAGGCCGCGGTCGTCTC
Organism: Nocardioides perillae; assembly: GCF_013409425.1. Lineage (NCBI taxonomy): Bacteria > Bacillati > Actinomycetota > Actinomycetes > Propionibacteriales > Nocardioidaceae > Nocardioides > Nocardioides perillae. The sequence continues at coordinate 1,332,274 of NZ_JACCAC010000001.1, forward strand.
CCTCACCATGTCGGTGCAGGCCGAGACGCCCGACGAGGTGCGCGTGCACGCACTGTGCCCCGACGGCGTCGACACCGAGATGGTCGCCACGATGCGCGACGACGGCCTGGCCAAGGCGCTCGTGCGCTCCGGGGGTCGGCTGCTGAGCGTCGACGAGGTGGCCGCCGAGGCGGTCGGGCTCGTCGGCGGTCACCGCGTCGTGCGCACGCTGCCCGCCTGGCGCGGCGGGGTCATGCGTGGCAGCTCGCTGCTGCCGTCGCTCGCGCAGCAGGGGATCGCGGTCTTCGCCAAGCAGGGGCGCGCCGCGCTCCGCCGCAACTGACGCGGCTGCCGCTCGTCCCGGCGTACGTCTGGGCCCCGGTGGTGGGGCAATTGCTGGGTTGTGGCCCGGTTACCGACGCGTAACCGGGCGCCAACCCAGCAATTGAACGGTCGCGGCGGGGTGATGGCGCACCCCGAGCGCGAGTCGAACACACTTTCGGCCAGGCCCTTGTGCTGTTCGAACACGTGCTCTAACGTCGTACGTGTGTTCGATCGAACGTGTGGTCGACAGCAGCGCCGCAGCCCGGCTCGTGAGGACTGTCGGTGGTCGCCCGTAGACATCTGCTCGACCGGACACACCCGACGCGGCTGACCGCCCCTTCCCCGGAGGTCCCCATGAGCACGATGACGATCGACCCCACCTTCCTGAGCCCCGCCCGCACGACTCAGGGCCGCACGACTCAGGGCCGCACGAGCCAGGGCCGTACGACGCCCGCTCGCCGCCCTGCCGCGGCCCGCGGCGAGCTGCGGCTCACCCGCCGCGGCCGGCTGGTGGTCTTCGGGCTCTGCCTCGCCGTCGTGCTGGGCGCCGCGCTCTTCCTGGGCCAGTCGTCGGTCGCCACCGACCGCCCGGGCACCGACGTGCCGACCGAGGTCATCACCGTCGGCACCGGCGACACGCTGTGGGAGATCGCGAGCGAGCGCGCCGCGACCGGCTCCGACATCCGCGAGGTGATGGTGCAGATCGAGCGGCTCAACGCCCTCGAGTCCGCCGCCCTCGACGCGGGCCAGCGCCTGCGGGTGCCGCTCGCCGGCTGATCGTCGTCCCGCCGGGCCCCACGCCCGGCGTCGTGCCGACCTTGCTCGGTCGGCACCACGGACGCCCGCGGGTCGCCTCGACCCCGACCTGCGGACCTGGGGAAGACGGAGGGCGGGACACCCCACGGTCCCGCCCTCCGGCCACGTCCGGGGTCGGCGAGCGCCCCGACCCTCCCCGAGCCAACCAGCGCCGCAGCCGAGCCGGCCCACCCGAGCAGCAGCGCCTCAGCGCGCGGCGCGCCGCCCGCCCTTGGCGCGCGGACCCGCCGCCGGGTCGCGCACCAGCCCGAGGGCGCGGGCGAGCATCGTCACCAGCATGAGCGCGACGAAGAGGCACGCGATCGCCCCGAGGCTCGCGAGCGCGAGGAAGGCCCACGCCGAGCCCTGCCCGCCGCGCGCGGTGGCGCCGAAGTCGATGGCCGAGCGCACGAGGTAGAACCACGCCAGCGTGGTGAGCGCGGTGCCGAGCACCATCGCGACGACCCGGCCGCGGCTGCCGGGGGCGCTGCGGGGCGCGGCCCGGCGCGGGGCTGCGCGCTTGCCGCTCACCGGCGGCCCACCGCTCGCCCACCTCGTCGCTGCACGCCGCACCCTCCCACGAGGCCATCTTCCCCGACGACGGTGACGTGGGACGGGCGACGTGCGGGCGGGTGTGGCCCTACCGTGTGGCCGTGGTGCAGGAGCAGGTGACCGACGGCCTGGAGTCGGCCAGCGACGTCGACGGGGTCGCGACCGCCGTGCTGCACCTGCTGACCGCCCGGCCCGACGCCGTGCGCGCGGGCCTCGCCGTCGCGGAGGGTGGCGGCCGCCGGCTGCTGCTGTGCCTGAGCGACACCCTGCTCCCCGACGCCGACGGCACCCCGGGCGCGCCCGCGTGGTGCGAGATCGACGCCTACGACGACGTGCCGCTGACCCGCGCCGTGCGCACCGGCCGCACGGTCGCGGGGGCCCTGGACACGCTCGCGCTGCCGGAGGCCTTCGTCGAGCGCCAGCGCGGCTTCGGCGTCAGCGCGATCGTCGCCGCGCCGCTCGACGCCGAGCGGCGCTGCGGCGCGCTCGCCCTCTTCCTGGCCCGGCCACCGGCCCCCGAGGACCGAGCCGCCGTCGAGGTGCTCGCCGCCCGGGCAGCGACCGCTCTCCAGCGGCTGCGCGGCGCTGCGGTCGGCGACCCCGTCGAGGCCGACGACGGCACCGACGACACCGACGACACCGACGGGGGCGGCCACGGGCGGGCGGCGCGGCTGCGGCTCCCGGGTGAGCCCGTCGCCCCCGGCGCCGCCCGGCGCTTCGTGCGCGCGCGGCTGGGAGAGTGGGGCGTCGACGACGACGTGGTCGACGACGCACTGCTCTGCGTCTCCGAGCTCGTCACCAACGCTGTTGTGCACACCGGCACCACCGTCGACGTCGACGTCGCGGTGGAGGACGTGGTCGGCGGCGCACGGGTCGTGCTCGGGGTGCGCGACCACGGCAGCCGCCCGGTCGACCCGCGTGCGCTGGTCGCGGCCGTCCGCGGCGGTGACGCAGGGGGCCCCGCCGACCTGGTCGTCTCCGGCCGCGGCCTCGGCCTGCTCGACGCGCTCAGCAGCGAGTGGGGGGCCGAGGCGGGCAGCCCGGACGGCCCTGGTCTGCGGGTCTGGTGCGTCTTCGCCGCCGACGACCCCGGTGCCGACCACGTGGGCGGCTCGGGGAGATGACCACCTGTTCGGGGCGCAGCCACCGTCGCCCGCAGGGGCTACGATCGAGCGCATGACCCACCCCTCGGGACGGTCCGACGGGTCTGGGTTTACCACGCCGCCACCCGTCGTGCCGCCGCAGCCCGCCCGCAGCGCCGCGCCCGCGACCGCGTCGACCGGCCCCACCGCCACGCTGAGCCCGGGCTCGGTGCTCGAGCACGCGCCGTACGGCGTGCTGGTCGGCGACCTCTCCGGCGCGCTGCTCTCGTGGAACCGCGCCGCGGCCGAGCTGCTCGGGCTCGACGAGGCGGCGATGGGCTCGGCGATCTCGTCGTGGTTCGGCGACCCGACGCCGGTCGACGACGCCTTCGGGCTGGCGCAGGCCGGCCTGCTCGACGGCCGCTCTCCCACGCACCTCGTCCACACCCGCGACGGCGCCGTCCACGAGATCACCGCGGTGCCCACGCGGCTCGAGGGCGAGCAGTCGGCGGTGCTGGTGCTCATCAACGACGTCACCGAGCGCACCCGTGCGGTCAACCGCCACGACCGGCTCAAGGCGCAGGTCGCGCTGCTCAACCAGGTCTCGGAGACCCTGAGCGGCGCGCCCGACGCCGACGAGGCGATGGACCGCCTCGCCCAGCTCGTCGTGCCGCGGATGGCCGACTGGGTCACGATGAACACCTACGACGAGCGCGGCCGCACGGTGCGCAGCCACGTGCTCCACAGCGACCCCGACTTCGCCGCGCTGGCCGCGGTGACCGGCGACGAGCTGCCCGACGCGGTCTCCGAGGAGCTGCCCAGCCGCCGCCTGGCGCGCGGCGAGCCGGCGATCCTCATCGAGCGCGTCACCGAGGAGCACCTCGAGGCCTTCGTGCCCGACCCCGAGGTGCGCGCCATGCTGCGCGACCTCGACGTGCACAGCGCGATGGCCGTGCCGATGCCCGGCACCAGCCGGGTCATGGGCTCGATGGTGCTGGTCAACCGGGCCGCCTCGCCCACCTTCACCGCCGAGGACCTCGCGGTCGCCACCGAGCTGGCCCGCCGCGGCGGCGTCGCGCTCGAGCGGGTCGCGGCCGCAGCCGAGCAGCGCGAGCTCGCGACCGCCCTGCAGGCGAGCATGCTCACCGAGCCGCCGGTGCTGCCCGACGCCGAGGTCGAGGTGCGCTACGAGCCGGCCTCGCACGCGGCGCAGGTCGGCGGCGACTGGTACGACGTCTTCGTCGAGCGCAGCGGCTCCGTCGTGCTCTCCATCGGCGACGTCAGCGGCCACGACCCGCAGGCCGCCGCGATGATGGGCCAGATCCGCGCGCTCCTGCGCGGCCTGGCCTTCGGCACCGAGTCGGGCCCCGCCGACCTGCTGACCCACCTCGACACCACCCTCGACGCCCTCGGCATGCGGGCGACCGCCACGTCGGTCGTTGCGCGCCTGCTCCCGGCCGGCGACGACGGCAGCCGCGTCGTGGCGTGGTCCAACGCCGGCCACCTGCCGCCGGTGCTGGTGCCGGCACCGGTCGACGGCGTGCGCCAGCCCGCCCGCGCGCTGGAGAGCCCGCCCAACGTGCTGCTCGGGCTGTGGCCGGAGGCCGCCCGCGACGAGCACCGCGTGGAGCTGGAGCCCGGCGCCGTGCTGCTCTTCTACACCGACGGCCTCGTCGAGCGGCGCCGCGAGGTGATCGACGCCGGCGTCGGCCGGCTGCTCTCCGCCGTCGACGCGCTGGCGGTCGGCGACGACCTCCCGCTCGGCGAGCTGTGCGACTCGCTGCTCGAGAAGCTGCTGCCCGGCCAGGGCGACGACGACGTCGCGCTGCTGGCCGTGCGGCTGCGCGGCTGAGCCCTGGTCGTGGCACCGCCGGCGCGCGCCTGCCCCGTCGAGCTCGAGCTGCAGCCGCAGCGGAGGCCGTGACGTGGAGGTGCTGCCCGACGTCGCCGCGCCCGGCCTCGACGTGCTCTTCTGCGGTCTCGCCGGCGCCGAGAGCATTAAGCTCCGCGACCACCGCTATGAGGGGCCCGGCAACTCCTTCTGGGACTCGCTGCACCGCTCCGGCTTCACCCCGCGCCGCCTCGCGCCGGAGGAGGACGGCACCGTCACGGCGTACGGCGTGGGGCTGACCGACCTCGTCGGCCACTGGGACCCGCGCTGGGTCGAGGTCGACCGGCTGGTGGCGCTGTGCGAGCAGACCGAGCCGGAGTGGCTGGCCTTCACCAGCAAGGGCGCGGCCGGCGAGGCCGCCCGGGCGCTTGGGGTGCGCCCGCTGGCGGCGGCCACCCGCCTCGGCCCGCAGTCGTGGTCGGTGGGGCCGGCGCAGGTGTTCGTGCTGCCGGGGGTGAGCGCGGCCAACCAGCGCCGCGACTACGACGGGCGGCCCACGCGGCTGTCGTGGTGGGCAGACCTCGCGATGCTGTGCGGCCGGGCCTGACCGGGCCCTAGACTCCGCGGCGAGGGGTGGGGGACACAGCATGGGAGCAGCGGTGGCACGGGTGCGCGCACGACGGCGGGACGTCGCGGTGCTGGTGGTGGTCCTCGCGACCCTCGCGGCGCTGGTGGCCTGGGCGGTGCCCACGGCCGGGCCCGACGGTCGGCAGGTCGCGGCGCCCCTCGGGGCCCAGGCGGTGGCCGCCACGGGCACGCCCGTCGCGGCGGAGACGGCGCCGGGCCGGCGCCGGCCCAACGTCGTGGTCTTCCTCGTCGACGACATGCGCGCCGACGAGCTGCGGTGGATGCCGCAGACGCGCCGGCTGCTCGCCGAGCGCGGGCTGACCTATCGTCAGGCGCTCTCGCCGCACCCGCTGTGCTGCCCGGCGCGCGCGGGGCTGCTCACCGGGCAGTACGCGCAGAACAACGGCGTGCAGCACAACAAGGGCCTGCGCGGCGGCTACCAGTCCTTCGACCCGCGCTCGACGGTGGCGACCTGGCTGAAGCGCGCGGGCTACCGCACCGGCTTCGTCGGCAAGCACCTCAACCGCTACGAGCGCTCCGGGCGCCTCGACCCCGGCTGGGACCGCTTCCTGCCGCTGGTCGGGCACACCTACGAGTTCGTCCGCTTCCGCTTTCGCGGCGAGGCGGCCCGCAACGGCTACGTCACGCGCGCGATCCAGGCACGCACGCGCCGGCTGGTGGAGGAGTTCGCGCCCGGGCGTCGGCCCTTCTTCGTGCTGGCCGACCACCTCGCGCCGCACGGCACCAACATCGGCGGCGTCACCGGCCCGCCGGTGCCCGAGCAGCGCTACGCGACGGCGTACGCCGGCACGCGGCCGCCGTCCTTCGACGACCCGGCCTACGACGAGGCCGACACGAGCGACAAGCCCGGGGGACTGGGGCAGTGGGGGCGCGTCGACGACGACGAGACGCGCCGCGAGTTCCTCGCGCGCATCCGCTCGCTGGCCTCGGTCGACGACGCGGTGGGCCAGACGGTCGCGACGCTGCGGCGCCTCGGCGAGCTCGACGACACGGTGCTGGTCTTCACCTCCGACAACGGCTACGCGCTGGGCGAGCACCGCTACCACGGCAAGAACCTCCTCAGCGACGAGGTGCTGCGGGTGCCGTTGCTCGTGCGCGGCCCGGGCGTGCCCGTCGGGGCCGTCGACGACCGCCACGCCACCCTGCTCGACCTGACCGCCACGATCGTCGACCTCGCCGACGCCCGCCCGGGGCTGCGCCTCGACGGTGCGTCGCTGGTGCCCGGGTGGGGTGCCAGGTCCGGCGGGGCGTCGGCGTGGCGGGACACGACGCTGGTGCAGACCGGGGAGCTGGCGCAGCGCGGCGACCCCGCGAGCGGCTGGTCGTGGCGCGGGGTGCTCACCGAGCGCTACTCCTTCGGCTACGACCCGCAGCGGCCCAGCGTGCGGTTCCTCTACGACCGGCTGGTCGACCCCCACGAGCTCGACAACCGCGCCGAGCACCCGGCGTACGCCGCCGTGCGCGTCGAGCTCGCCCGGCGCACCCGCCTGCTCGGCGCCTGCGCCGGCGCGGACTGCCGCCCCACCTTCGGCCCCCTCCCCGAGCCCGTCGGCTAGGTCGGACTGCTCCGCCCCGGCTCACCCCCAGGGCCGGTGTCGGTGGTCCCTGGCAGGCTCCGCGACACGCCGGGAGCACCTCCTCGCCGACCCCTCGCAGCGCTCTGACCTGCGGTTTCGCGACCGCCGTGCAGACCCGTCCAGACAACCGTCAGGACACGCCGCGAGCGGGTTGCGCGGCTGGTGGCCCGGGCGTACTGTCACCACCACATCTAGTACTTACAGCCGTGTAGTTATCCACATCTAGTGCACAGCCGGATGCGGAAGACCCACAGGGACATGGCTGTTCTCCACAGGTAGACCCACAGTTCCATCCCCAGACCAGCCCCTCGCGGAGGGGTTGTCGAGCGCGCCCTGCACACCCCGGAGAGGAGGCCCCGCGATGCACTGCCCGTTCTGCCGGCACACCGACACCCGGGTCCTCGACAGCCGGGTCGCCGACGACGGCGGCGCGATCCGCCGGCGCCGCACCTGCAGCGCCTGCGAGAAGCGCTTCACCACGGTGGAGCAGATGCAGCTCGCGGTGATCAAGCGGTCGGGGGCCAGCGAGCCCTTCAACCGCGAGAAGGCCGTCTCGGGCGTCCGGAAGGCCTGCAAGGGCCGCCCGGTCTCCGCCGACGACCTCAGCCGCCTCGGCCAGCAGGTCGAGGACGCACTGCGCTGCCTCGGCTCGGCCGAGGTGCCCGCCCACGAGGTGGGCCTGGCCATCCTCGGGCCGCTGCGGCAGCTCGACGAGGTCGCCTACCTCCGCTTCGCCTCGGTCTACCGCTCCTTCACCTCCGCCGAGGACTTCGAGCGCGAGATCGACATGCTGCGCCTCGAGCGGGCTACCGCCCCGGCAGGCGACGCCGCAGCCCCTCCGGGCTGACCTCAGACCGCCCGGCACGTAGTGGGGAAGCTGCGTGCCGGGCGCACCACCTCTTCCTCCGAGCACCCGCGAGACCCAGCGCGACCGCACCACCCCGGGACCAGCCAGACCGCCCGGACCACACGACGTACACGAACCACCAGCCGAGGAGACGACAGCACATGACCGAGACGGTGAGCGGAGCCGGATCCGCCCAGGCGAGCCAGCGCGGCAAGGGCCTGACCATCCAGCGCGTCTTCTCGACCGAGGGGGTGCACCCCTACGACGAGATCACGTGGGAGCGCCGCGACGTCGTGCAGACCAACTGGAAGACCGGCGAGACCGTCTTCGAGCAGCGCGGGGCGGAGTTCCCCGACTTCTGGAGCGTCAACGCCTCCACCATCGTCACCTCGAAGTACTTCCGCGGCGCGGTCGGCACCGAGGCGCGCGAGCAGAGCCTGCGCCAGCTCGTCGACCGGGTCGTGCACACCTACGTCAAGGCCGGCCGCGAGCACGGCTACTTCGCGACCGACGCCGACGCCGAGGTCTTCGAGCACGAGCTGACCTGGCTGCTGGTCCACCAGTACTTCTCGTTCAACAGCCCCGTGTGGTTCAACGTCGGCACGCAGAGCCCGCAGCAGGTCTCGGCCTGCTTCATCCTCTCGGTCGACGACTCGATGGACTCGATCCTCAACTGGTACAAGGAGGAGGGCTTCATCTTCAAGGGCGGCTCCGGCGCCGGCCTGAACCTCTCCCGCATCCGCTCCTCCAAGGAGCTGCTCTCCTCCGGCGGCACGGCGAGCGGCCCGGTCTCCTTCATGCGCGGCGCCGACGCCTCCGCGGGCACCATCAAGTCGGGTGGCGCGACGCGCCGCGCGGCGAAGATGGTCGTGCTCGACGTCGACCACCCCGACATCGAGGAGTTCGTGCAGACCAAGGCGCGCGAGGAGGACAAGATCCGCGCGCTGCGCGACGCCGGCTTCGACATGGACCTCGGCGGCGCCGACATCACCTCGGTGCAGTACCAGAACGCCAACAACTCGGTGCGCGTCAGCGACGAGTTCATGCGCGCGGTCGAGGAGGGCGGCTCCTTCGGGCTGCGCTCGCGCGGCACCGGCGAGGTCATCGAGACCGTCGACGCCCGCGACCTCTTCCACAAGATCGCGAAGGCCGCGTGGGAGTGCGCCGACCCGGGCCTGCAGTACGACGACACCATCAACGACTGGCACACCAACCCCGAGACCGGCCGCATCACCGCGTCCAACCCGTGCTCGGAGTACATGTCGCTCGACAACTCCTCGTGCAACCTGGCGTCGCTGAACCTGCTGAAGTTCCTGAAGGACGACGACACCTTCGACGGCGAGACCTTCGCCAAGGCCGTCGAGCTGATCATCACCGCGATGGACATCTCGATCTGCTTCGCCGACTTCCCGACCGAGCCGATCGGCCAGACCACCCGCGACTACCGCCAGCTCGGCATCGGCTACGCCAACCTCGGCGCGCTGCTGATGGCGATGGGCCTGGGATACGACTCCGACGGCGGTCGCTCGATGGCCGCGACCATCACCTCGCTGATGACAGGCGTCTCCTACAAGCGCTCCGCCGAGCTCGCCGGCATCGTCGGGCCCTACAACGGCTACGCCCGCAACGCGACCGCCCACAAGCGCGTGATGCGCAAGCACCAGGCCGCCAACGACGCCGTGCGCACCCTGCACGTCGCCGACAACCAGGTGCACAAGCTGGCGACGCAGGCGTGGGCCGACGTCATCAAGCTGGGCGAGGACAACGGCTTCCGCAACGCGCAGGCCTCGGTGCTCGCGCCCACCGGCACCATCGGCTTCATGATGGACTGCGACACCACCGGCATCGAGCCCGACTTCTCCCTGGTGAAGTTCAAGAAGCTCGTCGGCGGTGGCTCGATGCAGATCGTCAACCAGACCATCCCGCGCGCGCTGAAGAAGCTGGGCTACCAGCCCGAGCAGGTCGAGGCGATCGTCGCCTACATCGGCGAGCACGGCCACGTCATCGACGCCCCCGGCCTGAAGACCGAGCACTACGAGGTCTTCGACACCGCCATGGGCGCCCGCTCGCTCAAGCCGATGGGCCACGTGCGGATGATGGCCGCCTGCCAGCCCTTCCTCTCCGGTGCGATCTCGAAGACCGTGAACCTCCCCGAGGACGCCACGGTCGAGGAGATCGAGGAGGTCTACCTCCAGTCGTGGAAGCTGGGCCTCAAGGCCACCGCGATCTACCGCGACAACTGCAAGGTCGGCCAGCCGCTCTCCGACGGTGGCGGCAAGGCCAAGAAGGACGCGGCCGACAAGGCCGATGCCGCCGATGCTGCCGAGGCTGCCGAGGCGGCGACCAAGGTCGTCGAGAAGATCGTCTACGCCCCGACCCGCAAGCGCCTGCCGAAGTCGCGCACCTCGCGCACCACCTCCTTCACCGTGGGCGGCGCCGAGGGCTACATGACCTCCGGTGCCCACGACGACGGCGAGCTCGGCGAGGTCTTCCTCAAGCTCGGCAAGCAGGGCTCGACCCTGGCCGGCGTGATGGACGCCTTCTCGATCGCGGTGTCGATCGGCCTGCAGTACGGCGTGCCGCTGGAGACCTACGTCTCGAAGTTCACCAACCTGCGCTTCGAGCCCGCCGGCCTCACCGACGACCCCGACGTGCGGATGGCGCAGTCGATCATGGACTACATCTTCCGCCGCCTGGCCTTGGACTACCTGTCCTTCGAGTCCCGCTCGGCGCTGGGGATCTACTCCGCCGAGGAGCGCCAGCGCCACCTCGAGACCGGCTCCTACGAGCCCGTCGAGGAGACCGGCTCGGCCGCCGAGCTCGTCGACGCGCCGGTGGTCGAGGCGCGGGCCACGACCGCCGAGCCCGTCGAGGCCGAGCTCGTCGAGACCAAGGACACCGAGGGCGCCAGCGCCCGCGAGGTCCCCGCGCAGCGCAGCGCCGGTGGTGCCCACACCACCGCCGAACTGATGGAGAAGATCACCGGCACCGCGGTCGACTCCCCGCTGTGCTTCACCTGCGGCACGAAGATGCGCCCTGCTGGCTCGTGCTACGTGTGCGAGGGGTGTGGCAGCACCAGTGGTTGCAGCTGACCGGTAAACGCCCGACGAGGGCCCGCGGCGTTGCCGCGGGCCCTCGTGCTTGGCGAGTGAGGATTGATCCTGCCAGTCGCCGCCCTCCTTGGGCCTTGGGTGGCCCTGGGCGACACGCGGTTGGTCGCCCTAGATCACCCCACGGTCGGAGGAGTTCGAGGCCAGGCATCCACAAGTGGCCAGGTCGACGACCGGTCGTGCGCTCGAGCGGGACGTCCACCGGCTGCTCAACTGCAGGGAGTGTGGTTGCCGCGTGCCGTGTCGGGGGGTTAGATCCTGTCGTGACAAACAACCTGGTGTCGCTGTTCGACGTTCTCAACCATCGGCTCCTCAGAGTTGCCGAGTACCAGCGGCCCTACGCGTGGGAATCGAAGCAGCTGGCAGACCTGTGGGGCGATCTCGACCTGGTCGGCAAGGACGCCCACTACGCGGGGACCCTCGTGCTGCAGAAGACCGGGGCGCCGGTGGTGGAGAGCTCGGCGGGCACCGACCTCACGACCTTCGAGGTGGTGGACGGCCAGCAGAGGCTCACGACGTGCATCCTCCTGCTCGACCGCCTGCGGCTGGCTCTGGAGAAGGTGGATCCCGCCTCGCACGAGGGTCTGGCAGAGGCCGTGGCGGACTTGAAGCGGCTGGTCCACGTCCGGGTCGACGGAGTTGATCGGGTGCGGCTCGAGCTGGCGTCGGAGCTCGACCACTACTGGGCACAGAACTTGCTGCAGGGCGTGCCCTACGTCGGCACCATCATGGTGGGAGGCCAGCAGCGGCTCAAGGCTGCTGCGGAGTTCTTCGAGGCGAGGTTGCACGACCTGGTCGAGGGTGTCGACGAGTCGTTGGCTGCCGAACGGCTAATCGACCTCAAGAAGCGGGTGGGCCGGCTGCGGTTCCTGGTGTACCCCGTGGAGTCGAGCGCCGAGGTGGGCGTGCTCTTCGAGACCCTCAACGAGCGCGGGCAGTCGCTGACGGAGCTGGAGAAGGTCAAGAACTACCTTCTCTACCTCGCTCGTCAGCTGCCTCCGGGCCAGCAAGAAGCGCTCGGGAAGGAGATCCAGCGTGCCTGGGCCGAGATCTTCCGCAACACCGCCGCGTTCTCCTGGGCCGACGACGCAGTGCTGCGTGCCCATTGGCTTGCCACCCAGGACCCCCGACCTCGCGAGTGGAAGGGGACCGCGTCGATCAAGGCCAAGTTTCCTCGATCGCGCTACGTGCCCGGGTCGGTGCGGCTCGAGGCCGTCGGCCGCCCCGTCCTGGACGAGGACAAGACTGCAACCTGGGACAGTCTCTACAACGACGTGCGGGACTACGTCAGCACGTTGGAGCGCTGTTCGGCCTACTTCCGGGACCTCCACTCGGAGGGTGCCGCATACGACGGGTTCGCGGCGGCCGACGCGCAGGAGGCCCGCCGGTGGAACGCTGCCCTGGCGCGCAGCGACGTCCAGTTCCCGTTCCGCCCGCTCTTGTTCGCCGCCCGCCTCCGCTACCCGTCGGACGGGGCGTTCTACGCCGAGCTGACCAGGCTCTGCGAGCACTTCTCCGCGCGCGTCTTCGCGATCTGCCGCTTCAGGAGCAACGGGGGGCAGAACGACCTGAGCCGCGCCGCGCACGAGCTCTACACCGGGGCGAAGTCGCAGGCCGAGATCCTCGACTCGATGCGACGGTGGATCTGGGCATGGGCACCAGACGAGCGCGTCGAGCTGGCGTTCCGGCTCGAGGAGGATTGGTACGGACGGCGGAGCCACAAGTACGTCCTCTACGAGTACGAGCTCTACCTGAGCGGCAAGGCGTCCACGGATGCGCGTCCCTGGCGTGACTTCATGGACTCGCGCAACCGCAAGACGACCGAGCACATCCTCCCGCAGCACCCGGATGCGGACAGCCAGTGGCTCCAGGACTTCCCGGGCGACCAGCACCGGCGACTCGTCAACAGCCTGGGAAACCTGGTGCTGACCTACGACAACTCCTCCTACCGCAACTTCGAGTACACGAAGAAGCGGGGCGTGGAAGGGCAGGGCACCTGCTACTACTCGGTGAAGGCGACGGCTGGCGAGCGGCACATCGCCAGCACGTACGGTGAGTGGACCCCGGCCTCGGTGCGCCATCGGCTCGACGAGATCCGGGTGTGGGCACTTGCGCGCTGGCACGTGGACCCGGTGGTCGACGCCGAGGCCGACGAGGATCCGTTCGAGGAGGGAGACGTCCCTGTCGAGGAGGTCCAGACGGGCGGGGATGGATGAGGGGGTCCGGGGGCTCGCAGAGGCTTCGCCGCTCTGTCGGCACGCCACTGCCCTGCCAGCACGACCCGATCCATCGCTGGGCCCGTCTCGCGGAGCAGTCCAGTGTCGCGGCAACCGCTGACGAGGGGAGGTCGGGTGTCGTCCCACAGTCTTGAGGTCGGAGGGTTGTACGACCCCACGCGCACCTCGTGGCCCACGACCGAGCAGGTCCGGCTCGGCCGGTCCATGGCCGAGCTCGTGCGCTTCTGGCCTGGAGCGACCGAGGGCGAGCTGCGGGCTCACGACAGAGGCGGCGCGCAGTTCGCACTCGTCGACGAGAGCCCCGACCTGCTCGTCCTCGCCTACCGGTTCGGGGACCTCGAGTGGTCCGACGCGCCGTTCCAGGCCCAACGGATGACGACCACAGGGGCAGGCTGGCCGAGCGGTGGGCCGGCCGCTCCGGTCGTCTTCAGGACCGTCCTCGTGGACTCGCGTTCCGGGCGCGTGTTGTCGCTGCGCCACGACGAGTGGTCCGTCGCTTTCTCGAACGCCGTCCGTGTCTCCGTGGCTGAACAGCTGGTCGTGCAGCCCGACGACCAGGCGGCGGGCCAGCGGCTGGACGCGTTGTACGACCGGTTCCGCACACCGCTCGACATGGTGCGAGCCGTCGCCGTGGCGGGATGCCGGACGGAGGCTCCCATGACATCAGGCGCGTCTGTCCACTTCTACTGACACTGAAGGCAAGGATGGTGCCCGTGCGGACCCACGCGGTGTACGTGGCGGCTTCGCGGGCGGCGCAGCTCAACTTGGAGACAGGCCTGGGTCACCAGGTCTGGGGGTGGCGGCTGGGTGCTGTGGACGACGAGGTGCGTCGACGGCTCAAGGCGGGTGACCACGTCCTCCTGGGGGCAGGCGGTCCGTCGCCCCGGGTGCCTCCCGGTGGATGGCGTGACGCCGCGCTGGGAAGGCTCGTCCGCTGCGAGGCCCTCTCAGGCATTCATCACGGGACCGAGCCGGTCTGGTCGGACGAGGTCTACCCGTTGCGAGTCCGACTGAAGATCCTTTCCGACCAGCGACGTCCTGCGCTCGATGGGTGCAGTCCCAGAGGTCCTGGAGGCCATGCGGATGTCGGCGAACAAGCGCGGCGCTCCGGTCATGGTCACGCCTTAGGAGCAGGCGCAGCGCGACGGCTGCCGGCTCAAGCCTCCCGGAGGTCCGGCTGGGCGCACCAGCCGTCGACGTACTCGTCCCAGAGTCGTTTCGCCATGTGCTGGACGGCCCAGAAGGCGGTCTGGAGCTCGCCGAGGTCGAGGTCGTCAGCAGCGAGCTCGTGCTCGATGACGACTACTCCCTCACGCCAGAACGTGCGGCAGAACACGGCGCCCCCATTCACCTCGTTCATCTCGAACAACAGCTGAGGACTGAGCGGGACGTCCAGGCCCAGGTGTCCCCGGAGCCAGACGTAGTAGTCGCTGTCGCCCTGCACCCCGACCCACATCCGTCCGCCGCCGAGGAGAGGGAACGGCCAGTCGCCGTCGGAGTCCTGCGCGACGTGGTCCTGCTCGATGACGCGCTCGAGCAGCTTCTCGACGTGCGCCTGCACGAAGTCCTTCCGCACGTTGTCCCTTCCTTCGGTTGGAGCTGGCTGGCAGGACGGTAGGTCGATCAGGGCGTCGCCCGCAGATGTTCCGGCAATTCGCCCCTGCTCGCGGCCGGCGCGCGTCCGAGCGGGTGTCGGTGGCCTGGCATAAGCTTCGTGCTCGTGTTCGACTTCGTTGATCTCTTCGCCGGCGTGGGCGGTTTCCACGCTGCTCTCAGCAGCGTCGGCGGGAGGGCCGTGCAGGCGTCCGAGATCGACCCGAAGCCCGCGGCTGTCTACGAGTCGAACTGGGGTCTGCGGCCCGACGGTGACGTCCGGGCCCTGGCGGCCGATGCTGGTCGGCTCGTCAAGGACCACGCAGTCCTCACTGGCGGCTTCCCGTGCCAGCCGTTCAGCAAGTCAGGTCGCCAGCTGGGGGTCGCGGAGGACCGCGGGACGCTCTTCCACGACATCATCCGGATCTTGCAGGCAAAGACCCCGCCCGTGGTCATGCTGGAGAACGTCCGCAACATCGCCGGGCCCAGGCAGCGCGAAGCGTGGCACGGCGTCGTGGACGGTCTGCGCAGTGCCGGCTACCGCGTGTCCAGCACGCCATGCGTCTTCTCTCCGCACCTCCTGGCACCTGACGACGGCGGCGCAGCGCAGCTGCGCGAGCGCGTCTACATCATGGGTGTCCACGTGGGGCGGGAACGCGCACTCCTGGAGACCGCCGTGGCGCCTGTCGTGGCCAACGCACCGCAGAACGGCTGGGATCCCTGGCGCTGGAGGGTCGCGGACCACGTGCTGCTCGAGGAGCCCAGCGGCGCAGACCGTCAGCGGTACGCCGTCGACGGGGTCGAGGCGGACATCATCAACACCTGGAACGAGCTGCTCGCGCTCCTCGGACCAGACGTGAGGCTGCCGGGGTTCCCGATGTGGGAGCCGATGTGGCGGGTGCGTCGTCCAGCCCTGCGCGCACTACCGCCGTGGAAGCAGGAGTTCGTCAAGGCGAACCACCAGTTCTACCTGGACAACCGCGGCCCCATCGACGAGTGGCGTCGTGCTCGTCGCCGGCTGCCGATCGCGCGGTTCCCCATGAGCCGCCGCAAGCTGGAGTGGCAGGCACAGGACGGTGAGCGTGACCTCTGGCAGCACCTCGTGCAGATGCGGCCGTCAGGCATCAGGGTGAAGCGGGCGACATGGACGCCGGCGCTGGTGGCCATGAACCAGACGCCGATCTACGGTCCTGGCCGACGTCGCCTCACGCCGCTGGAGACCGCGCGGTTGCAAGGGTTCGACCCCAGCACGTTCTCCTTCGGGGGGCAGGCCGAGTCCCTTAGCTACAAGCAGATGGGGAACGCCGTCAACGTCGGGGCGGCGGCGTACGTCTTCCGACGTTTCGTCGAGGCGAATGCAGCGGACATCGCGGCGCACGGTCCCTGCGGCAGGTCGGTGGTGGAGACCGTCCTGGACCACGTTCCGCCGGCGGTGGAGGGTGCCGCTTAGAACCCGAAGGTCGCGTCGATGATCTCGCGCAGCCGCAGGGCCGCGGCCCGGTCGAGCTGGATCGTCTGGCTTACCTTGGGATGGCTCACCCGGGTGTCGGACCCGTAGGTGCTGAGCTGGAGCAGGCGGGCTCCGCCGGGCGTGCTGAGGACCTGCCAGCCGCAGTCGACCTCGGTGGGGTGAGGCCTGCTGTCGCCGTTCATCTCGGAGAGGTCTCGCACGCGTGCCATGCCGGCGACACTAGTGGCTGGGTCAGGTGTCCGTCCGTCGTTCGAGAGCGGCGCGCCACGCGCGTTCGACGAGGTCAGCCGCGTCCTCTGGTGGAACGTGCTCCCAGATGCGGAGCGCCCGCCAACCCTCCGCAGTGAGCTGCGCGTCGGTGTCCCGGTCGCGCTCCTGGTTCCGCCTGATCTTCCAGTCCCACCATTCTGCATTCGAGCGCGGCCTGTGGTGGTGCTGGGGGCACCCGTGCCAGAAGCACCCGTCCACGTAGACAGCCAGCCTGGCCCGGGTGAAGGCGATGTCGATCGTCCGGCGCCGGTTGCCAGGCACCTTCACCTGCACCCGGAAGCGCAGTCCTCGACGGTGCAGCTCGCGGCGCAGCAGCAGCTCGGGGGCGGTGTCGCGGCGCGCGAGCGTCGACATCTTTTTTGATAGCGCCCCACCGGGGCTGACCCGTCCGGGTTCGTCCGAGCGGGCCGACATGAGGACGAGTCTCGCAAATGGTCGCTCGCTGAGCGCTTCGGAACGTAGGGTCGAGGTGCACAAAGCTGCAAGCTCGGGAGGAGTGGCGTGGCAGACAGCGAGATCAGCATCCGTCCTGGAGTGGCGATGCTGGGCTTGTTCCCCCACATGAAGTACCAGCCCTGGTACGCCTTGGGTGAGCTGGTCGACAACGCCATCCAGAGCCACCTGGCCAACAAGGAGGCTCTGCTCGAGGTCGACCCGGACCACCGGCTCGTGGTGAGCATCGAGTTCGAAAGGGCCGACGGAGGATCCATCACCGTCACGGACAACGCCGCGGGCATCGATGCTCGGAACTGGGAGCGCGCCTTCCGCGTGGCGGAGCCACCCGCCGACGCCTCCGGTCTGTCCCAGTTCGGCGTCGGCATGAAGGCGGCCTGCTGCTGGTTCGCGCGCGAGTGGTCGTTGAGGACCAAGGCGCTCGCTTCCGACGTCTCGCGGACCGTCAGCTTCAACGTCCCCGAGATCGTCGCCAGCCGTGACGAGACGCTCGTGGTCCTCGAGGAGCCGATGGACGTGCGCGAGCACTTCACGGTCATCGAGATGCGCAACCTGCACCGCCCGGTCAACAAGGTCATGCGCGACAAGGTGACTCAGTACCTCGGCGGCATCTACCGGCAGTTCATCCGCGACAAGGAGCTGACGCTGCTGGTCGACGGCACCAAGGTCGACTACGACGACCCGCCCGTCCTCGTCGCGCCGTTGTACAACGACGCGGGTGGCGAGCTGCACACGTGGCGCCAGGACGTCGACATCCGTCTCGACTCCGGTCGGCGCGTCACCGGGTTCGTGGCCATCCGCGAGACCGGGCAGACGAGACAGGCAGGCATCGCGCTCTTCTACCGCCGCAAGGTCGTCACCGGTTCGGGCGAGGAGTTCTACAAGCCCTATGAGATCTTCAAGTCCGGCAACAGCTTCGAGTCGCAGCGCATCTTTGGCGAGCTGCACATGGACGACTTCGCCGTGACCTACACCAAGGACGCGCTGGTCTGGTACGACGAGGAGGACGAGTTCGTCGACCTGCTCCGGGCCGAGCTGGACGCTGCACCGTGGCCCCTGATAAGGCAAGCTCGGGAGCATCGCAAGAGGACGCCCGAGCAGGAGCCGGGCGAGGCAGCCAAGAAGATGCTGGACCACATAGTGGAGGCCTTCGTCGCGGTCGAGCACGACATCGAGGGCGCCTCGGGTGACGACACGTCGACCGAGCAACCCGTGCTCCCGGGTGTCGGCACAGGTCAGCCGGAGCAGCCGCCCGGCCCGCCGGTGGACCGGGTGATCACGATCGACTTCCAGGGGACCACCTGGGACGTCGACCTCCGTCTCGTCTCGGACAACGCGGTCCTCCGGTGGCTGACGGTCAAGAAGGAAGGCGACCGCAGCCTCGTCATCAGCGTCAACCAGGCGCACCCGTTCATGCGCGCCTTCTGCGAGACACCGAGCCAGGAGCTCGAGCCCGTGTGGCGCGTGGCCGTGGCCCTGGGGCTCGCGCAGGAGATGGCACGCCTGGGTGGGGCAGTCATGCCCGGACTGGTGACCGAGAACGTGAATGCGCTGCTCCGCGGCGTCCTGGCGCACAAGAGCTGAGGGGAACAATGACGCAGCAGCACGTGCAGGTAATTGAGGGGCGGGGCCCCCAGGCCGGCCAGGTGAGGTGGGTCCCGGTGGTCGGGCCGGAGACCACTCGGCTGCTCAGTGCGTCGCAGCTCGACGAGGACGGCGAGAACAACGTCAGGACGCAGTCCGTCGGTGTCCTGGCCCGCTGCGCCGACCCGACGAGCGACGAGTGCCGCACCGGGCTGGTCGTCGGCTACGTCCAGAGCGGGAAGACCCTGTCTTTCACCACGGTGATCTCGCTGGCGAGGGACAACGGGTTCCCGCTCATCATCCTCCTGGCCGGGACCAAGCAGAACCTGCACGAGCAGACGTCGCAGCGGCTCTCCCACGACCTTGCGGTCCAGCGCGACGGCGGCTTGTCCCCGTGGGCGCTGCTCGAGAACCCGACGGCCGCATCGGCGGCAACGGTTGCCCAGAACGTCGTGTCGATGACCGACCCGACCGTGCCGGAGATGTTCCGCCGCGCCACCGTCGTGACCGTGATGAAGAATCCGGCCCGCCTGAGGCGGGTGAAGGAGCTCATCGAAGCGCTCCCGCAGTACGGCGTCGACGGCTCGGAGGTGCCGGTGCTGGTCGTGGACGACGAGGCGGACCAGGCAGGTCTCAACGCCGCCGTCCAGGACGACGACGCCACGGCGACGTACCAGTCGATCCTGGAGCTGCGCGCCGCGCTGCCGCGGCACACCTACCTCATGTACACCGCGACTCCCCAGGCGCCGCTGCTCATCAACCTCGCCGACGTCCTGTCGCCAGACTTCGTCTCGGTGCTGACGCCTGGGTCGGGATACACAGGCGGGCAGCACTTCTTTGTGGACCACAAGAACCAGTTCGTCCGACGGCTGTCGACGAGTGCCGTGAACGAGGCCCTCTCGGTCACCGACGAGCCGACCGAGGACCTCAAGCTGGCCCTGGCGAGCTACTTCCTGGTGGTCGCCCAGCGCGCGAAGGGCCCGGTGTCGATGCTGGTGCACCCCAGCCACACCACGGACCTCCAAGAGACGTACGGAGGCTTCGTCGCGGCGCTCAGCTCGCAATGGCGCCAGCTCCTGCAGCTGCCGGGCGAGGACCGCGAGGAACTGGTCGACAGGTACTTCCGGAAGGCGTACGACGACCTGGTGGCTGGGGGAGCGGCGATGCGGTCGCTAGAGGACCTGCTGGTCGCGGTGCCGCACTGGATCGGAGCCACACAGGTCAGGGTGGTGAACTCCGGCACTCCTGCCGACAGCGACATCCGCTGGAACACCGCCCCGAGCTGGATCCTCGTGGGCGGCAACAAGCTTGACCGGGGGTTCACGGTCGAGGGCCTGACCACGACGTTCATGCCCAGGCGGCTCGGTGCCGGTCAGGTGGACTCAGTTCAGCAGCGTGCCCGGTTCTTCGGCTACAAGGGGTCGTACGCCGACCTTTGCCGCGCCTGGCTGAACGGCACCACAGCCGACGCCTTCGAGCACTACGTCCATCACGAGAAGCTGCTGCGGGAGGAACTGGTGAAGGTCGACGAACAAGGCATCAGCCTGAAGGACTGGAAGCGCCTGATGCTCCTCGACCCGACGTACAAGCCCACTCGCAAGGCTGTCATTGACCTGCCCTACTTCCACGACCGCATCAAGGGGGACTCCTGGGTGTCGGTGGCCAAGGTGCCGGCCGTCGACGTCTCGACCAACATCGCGTCGGCGGACAGGCTGCGCACGGACCACGCGGCCGGTGTCACGCGTGACGAGCGAGATGGGCGCGACGACCGCCGCAACACCAAGGTCCTCGTGCCGATGGAGGACTTCCTGGAGTTCCTCGCCGACTGGACGGGACACCCGGACGACGTGGCCCTGGTGAACCAGATGGGACTTCTCCTGCGTGCCCGTCTCGACGACGATCCATCGCTCAAGGTCGAGGTCTACTTCATGGACGACGGCGAGCTCCGGTCGCGCACACCGGTCGACGGCACCCTGCCCCTTGCAGTCGGTCACTCGGCGAAGTACATCGGTGACGCGAAGTTCTTCACGCCCGGGTTCACCTCGGTCCAGCTGCACCAGGTGCGGGTGGCTACCAGCGAGCAGGTCGTGGTCGGGCTCAGCGTCCGCGTCCCGGCGAGCCTCGCCGGCGCGGTGCTGGTGCAGGCGTGAGCGAGCTCACCGGAGCCGACCTGCTCGGCGAGCTGCGCAAGGTGGTGGCCCCCGCGGCCGCGGGATTCGCCGTGCGCGACGTGCCGTCATCGCCGGGCTACAAGGTCGGCCGCGGGGCGGACGGCGTGATCGCGCTCCTCACCCCAGCGGATCCGCAACCAGAGCCGCCGACCCGGCTGCGGACGCTGGACCTGGACCCTCGGGTGAAGGTGACGATCGAGGACGGCGGACGCACCGTCGAGGCCGAGCACGGGCTGGTCCGATTGCGCCTCGACGACGACGAGCTCCTCGAGCCCTTCCTCGGCGTCGCTGCCGCGATCATCCGGTTGCTGGGCCGCAGGCCCTCGCCGGGGCAGGTGAGCGCCGGGATGCGGCGACTGGTCCGCATCTTCGACCCGGCGCAACCGCCTCGCGGCAGCGTCCTCGGACTCTGGGCAGAGCTGGTGCTGGTCCTGCACTCCGCGGACCCCCGCGCCCTGGTGGACGCGTGGCACGCTCATGTGGACGCGCGGTTCGACTTCTCTGCCGAGGGCTCACGGCTGGAGGCGAAGGCGACGACCCGTGACGCCCGGGTGCACATGTTCAACCTGCGGCAGCTCAAGCCGGTCACCGGGGCCGAGGTCCACGTCGCCAGCATGATGACGACCGAGACCGGGGCTGGCCGGTCGGTGGGCGAGCTCGTCGAGCAGCTCGAGAGCCTGCTCTCGGGCGACGGGGCCCGGCAGATGAAGGTGCACACCATGGTGGCCGACACCCTGGGCAGCGACTGGGCGCGCCACCTTGGTCGCAAGTTCGACGAGCGGCAGGCACGCGAGTCGCTCGTGCTGCTCGAGCCGGCGCAGGTTCCCCAGGTCGAGGAGCCGCCGTCGGAGGTGCTGGAGGTGTCGCTCACGGTCGACTGCACGGACGTCCCGACGGTGCGACCGTCCAGAGGGCTCGCCGCGCTGGTCGGCCCTGTCGCAGCCCGCGGGAGGGCAGTCGGTGCGCGCTGACTCCGGTCGCTGGACTGAGATCGCACCCTCCCGCTTCCCGCACGAGCGCGAGGGGCTGGAGCACGTCCGTGCTGAGCTCCCCGACGCCGCGCCGTACCACGCGTGGAGCAACTTCGAGTTCGTCGCGCTCGACGGGACGCCGCACGAGGTCGACCTGCTCGTGCTCGGCCCCGCAGGCTTCCACCTCGTCGAGCTGAAGGCCTGGTCGGGGCGCATCGAGCTCGACCCGATGGGCGGTGAGCACGACTGGCTCGAGCACGTGCCTGGCCGCGGTCGCCCCCTGCAGCGGCGCAGCCCGCTCGGTCTCACCCGGCTGAAGGCGCAGTCGTTCCGCAGCTGGCTCGAGCGCCACGCCCGCGGCACCGCGACCGGCGTCCCGTTCGTCCACGAGTCGCTGTTCCTCCACGGGCCGGGTGTCGACTGCCGACTCCCGCAGCACCTGAAGGCGCGCGTGTTCGGCCGCGAGGACGCCGCGGGCAACCGGCTCGGCCGGATCGTGCTCGACCGGCTGGCGATGCCGCCGAACCGCGGCGCCGGCGTGTCGGAGAGCCAGGCGCGCGGGCTGGTCCGCCTGCTGGAGCGGGCAGGTCTCCGTCGACCGGCGCAGCCCCCGCGGGTCGGGCAGTGGCGGCTGGAGGCCGAGCCGCTCGACGCGGGCTGGGGCTGGCAGGACACCCTCGCGGTGCACGACGCCTTCACCGACGAGCGGGTGCGCGTCCGTCGGTGGTTCGTGCCACCGGGCACCTCCGCGCACGACGAGGTGGCGGTCCGTCAGGCGGCCGAGCGCGAGTTTCGGATGCTGCGCGGGCTCGACCACCCCGGCCTGGTGACGCCCACGGAGTACCTCGAGGTCGAGGGGGCCGTCGCAGCACTCGTCTTCCCCCACGACCCTGGTGCGGTCGAGCTCGGGAGCTGGCTCGCCGGCGCCGGCCGCCAGGCGGGCCTCGACCGCCGCCTCGACCTCGTCCGCGCGTTCTCCGAGGTCGTGCGCTACGCCCACGACCACGGCCTGGTCCACCGGGGGTTGCGGCCCAAGGCCGTGCTCGTCTCGGCCGACGAGGCGGTGCGCGTCAAGGACTGGCAGGCGGCGGGTCGGGCCGAGGCCGGGACCGCGACGGCCACCACGCACGCGCGCGACCTGCTGGAGCACGACCACGCAGCCAGCCTGTACGCCGCGCCGGAGGCGCTGCTCGGCGCGGCCGGCGATCGTCGCGTCTCCGACGTGTTCTCCGTGGGCGCCATCGCCTACGAGGTGCTCACCGGGGTCGCGCCGGCGGCCCACCCCGACCAGCTGCGGCAGCGGCTCAGCAGGGACGGCGGCCTCGACGTCGCCGCGGTGCTCGACGGGGCACCCGAGACGCTGGTCGACCTCCTCCGCGAGGCAACGGCACCCGTCGTCGCGGACCGGTTGCCGAGCATCGACGACCTGATCGCCGGCCTCGACCTCGTCCTCGAGGAGCTGACCGCTCCTGACGAGGAGCCCCGCCTGGCGGTCGACCCGCTGGACGCCGCGCCGGGCGACGAGCTGGAGGGCGGCCTCGTCGTCGTCCGGGCCCTCGGCGAGGGAGCGACCTCGAAGGCAATGCTCGTGCGCCGTGCCGACGGCACGCAGGCGGTGCTGAAAGCCGCACGCGACCACAGCCGCAGCGGCCGCCTCGTCGAGGAGGCCGCCAGCCTCCGGCGGCTACCGGAGGCGTCGCAGCTCGTGCGGCTGCTCGACGGCCCGCTTGAGGTGGGCGGCCGGACCTGCCTCCTCCTCGACGTGGCTGGCGAGCGCTCGCTGGCCCACCACCTGGGCAGGGGGCGGCTCACCCTCGACCAGCTCCGGCGGTGGGGCCGGGACCTGCTCGAGGTCCTCGCGGTGCTCGAGCGCGCCGGCACCTTCCACCGGGACGTGAAGCCGGCGAACCTCGGGGTGCGCACGCGCAGCACCGACGGCCAGCCGCACCTGGTGCTCTACGACTTCTCGCTCGCCGCCGTCCCTGCGACCGACCTCGCGGCCGGCACCGCGGGCTACCGGGACCCTTTCCTGGGGCCGCCCGCCCGGCTGGCCTACGACGCCGCGGCCGAGCTCTTCAGCGGGGCGGTGACGCTGCACGAGATGGCGACCGGCGCGCTGCCGGTGTGGGGCGACGGCATCACGCCGGCCGCCCTGCAGGACGGCGAGGTAGTGCTGCACCGTGCGGCGTTCGACCAGGTGGTCGCCGACGGCCTCCTGGCCTTCTTCCGGCGTGCGCTTGCTCGAGACGTGGAGCGCCGGTTCGACAACGCCGACGACATGCTGCAGGCATGGGAGCGGATCTTCGTCGACGCCGAGCGGCAGCAGGCGACACGCACGCCCGACGAGGAAGCAGCGGCAGCGACCCTCACGACGCCGCTGGCGACGAGCGGCTTGTCGCCGCAGGCGGTCTCGGCACTCGAGCAGCACGGGGTCGCGACGGTGGGCGACCTGGTGACCCTCTCCGCCTTCGACCTCGCTCGCACCCCGGGTGCCACCCAGTCGACCAAGGACGAGCTGGTCCGCCGCGCACGCCAGTGGCGGGCGACCCTCACCTCCGACAGCACGCCGACGGCCGCCAGCGTGGATGCCGTCCTGCAGCAGGTGCTCCCGGAGGGCGACGACGTCGCCGCGCGGGCGGTCCGCCTCGTCCTTGGGCAGGTGGACGAGGTCACGGGTGCCGGACCGCTCGCCTGGCCGACAGCAGCTGTTCTCCGCAACGAGCTCGGCGCTGACCGCTCCGTGGTCGCGGACGCCTGGAGCCGGTTCCTGCCGACGGTGGCTGACTCGCGCCTGGTGCAGGAGGTCCGCGACCAGGTCTTCGACCTCGTGGCAGGCCTCGGTGGCGTCGCCACCGCTGACGAGGTCGCGCAGCGCTTGCTCGAGCGCCGAGGCTCCCACGCGGGCGGGGAGCAGCGTCACGCGCAGGGGCTGGCGCTCGTGCGGGTCGCGGTCGAGTCGGCGCCCGGCAAGGCCGTCGTCCGGCGGGCAGGCGACGTCCTGCTGGTGACCGCCGACACGCAGCTCGACCTCACCGCCGCTGACGACGCTCTCGAGGCGGCTGCGCGGCTGGGACGGTCGGCGCAGGACCTCTGCCAGGGTGACGCCCTCGCGGCGCCGGCCACGGTGGTCGAGGTGCTGCGAGCCGTCGTCACCGGCACGCCGCTGGAGGACCTGCCCGAGGTTCGCCTGCGCGAGCTGGCGGCCGCCGCGGGCGGCATCGCGGTGAGCGCGCGGGGCGAGCTCTACCCCCGGGGCATGTCCGCCGTCAGGGCCCTCCGGCTCTCGGCCGGCGCCCTGGTACCTGGTTCGGGCGGTCTGCATCCCCGGACCATCCAGCAGCGCGTGCGTGCGCGCTTCCCCGAGGCCCAGGCGGTCCCGGACCGCCCGCGGCTCACCGACCTCCTCGAGGAAGCCGGCGTGGCGCTGACCTGGGGCGGGGACGCGTACGTCGCCCCTGCGTCGCTCGGCACCTCCCGGTCCAGCGTCACCGCCAGCAGCCACCACGCGGGTTCGGCGCCGGAGGACGTCCGCACGGTCGACGCTCGCCTGCGACGCAGCATCGACGAGCGCGGGTTCCTGGCGCTGGCCGTGCCGCAGCGCTACGCCGGCGACGCCGTCGTGAGGCTCGAGCGCGAGCACGGCGCGAGCAGGTGCGACGTCGACGCCTGGGTCCTCGAGCAGCTTCACGAGGAGTCACGCCAGCACGGGGTCGGCTGGGGCTTCATCCTGCGCACCGACGCCCGGTCGCTGCCGGACCCCGACCGCGTCCAGCTCGACGGCATCGTCCGTCGGGTCGCCTCGAACCTCGAGGAGCACGTCCGTCACCAGGCAGGTCCGGTGCTCCTCGTCGGGGCGGGCCTGCTGGCGCGCCACCGGTGCGTCGACCTCCTCGAGCCGTTGGCGTCCCTGGCCACCGCGCGCTCGCACGCCGTCTGGCTGCTCGCCCCGCAGCCGAGCGCTGCTCCGACCCCGACCCTCGACGGCGCCGCCGTCCCCCTAGCCTCGCCGACCCAGTGGCTGGCGCTGCCCAGCCGCTGGGCGGTCGACCGACCCACCGCCGTCCCGGCCTGAAGGAGCACCACCCGTGACCGTCGACCAGCGCGCCCTTCTCACCGACCTGCAGAAGCAGGTCCGGTCCTTGGAGGACGACGTCCGCGAGCGTGCGGCCGCAACCACCCAGGTCGACGACCGGCTGCGCGCCGAGCACGCCGAGGCGAGGCGGGTGGGACGGACGGCGTCGTCGTTCGGCGAGTGGCGAGACTCGCAAGTGACGCAGGCCGCCGTGGCGTGGGTCCTCGGCACCGTCTTCGTGCGGTTCTGCGAGGACAACCGACTGGTCGACGAAGCGTGGTTCGCCGGCCCCGGTGACCGGCTGCGGGAAGCAGGGGAGCGGCAGACCGACCTCCTGGTCCGCCGGCCGGAGCTGAACGACCGGGACTGGTTGCTCGCTGCGTTCGACCACCTCGCCGGCCTGCCGGCGGTGGCCGCGCTGTTCGACCAGCGGCACAACCCGCTGTACCGGCTGGCCGTGTCCGCTGATGGTGCCGAGGCGCTCCTGGCGTTCTGGCGCCGACGCCGCGAGGACGGCGCGCTGGTCCACGACTTCACCGACCCGGACCTGTCGACCCGGTTCCTCGGCGACCTCTACCAGGACCTGTCGGAGGCGGCACGCAAGCAGTACGCGCTCCTGCAGACCCCGGACTTCGTCGAGGAGCTGATCCTCGACCTGACGCTCGATCCGGCGATCGAGACCTTCGGGCTGGAGGGACTGCGGCTGATCGACCCGACCTGCGGGTCGGGCCACTTCCTGCTCGGCGCCTTCGACCGGCTGCTGGAGGCGTGGACCAGGCAGTCGCCGGGCCTGCCGGTGCGCGACCGAGTAGCCAAGGCGCTCGGGTCGATCCACGGCGTCGACGTCAACCCGTTCGCCACCGCGATCGCCCGCTTCCGGCTGACGGTCGCGGCACTCAAGGCGGAAGGGGTCACGAGGCTGGCCGAGGCGCCTGGGCACCGGCTGCACCTCGGCACCGGCGACTCCCTGCTTCACGGCAAGACCGAGGGCGGCGAGCTGTTCGACTCCGGTCTTGGCGGCCACCTGTACGGCGTCGAGGACCTGGACCAGCACCCGGGGATCCTGCAGCGGGGGCGGTACCACGTGGTGGTCGGCAACCCGCCGTACATCACCGTCAAGGACAAGGCGCTCAACGAGGCCTACCGCGCCGGCTACCAGACGTGCTCGGGTAAGTACGCGTTGTCGGTGCCCTTCGCCGAGTTGCTCTTCAAGCTTGCGGTGACTGACGGGGACCGGCCCGGCTACGTCGGCCAGATCACGTCGAACTCGTTCATGAAGCGCGAGTTCGGGAAGAAGCTCATCGAGCAATTCCTGCCTAGTCAGGACCTAACGCACGTCATCGACACTTCTGGCGCGTACATCCCTGGTCACGGCACGCCAACTTTGATCCTGGTAGGTCGTCGTCGGCACCCGCGCTCAGGGAAACTCCGCGCCGTCCTTGGCATCCGCGGTGAGCCGTCCGCCCCGGTCCACCCAGCGCGCGGTCTGGTATGGCGATCGATCGTAGACCACCTAGGCCGGGGTGGCTTCGAGAATGAATACATCTCTGTCGCGGACCTTCCCCGTGCCCGGCTCGCTACGCATCCCTGGTCTCTATCTGGTGGGGGCGCGGAAGGCCTCAAGGCCCTAATAGAGCAGTGCCCAACTGTTCTCAGCGCAAGGACGAACGAGGTCGGGATCGTCGCCGTGCTCGGCGAAGAGGAGGCTTTTGAGACGGCACGCCACTGCAGTGAGCGAACTGTTCAACTCGTGGTCGGAGAAGCAATCCGAGATTACAGCCTCACGTCGTCTCCGCGATGGTGGCCATACGGTGACGACCTCTCGGTCCGTCCAGACGCCTCGAACTCCCGGTGGATGTGGCCCTTCCGCCGACTAGTCGCGGGCTATCTCATGTTCGGGAAGACCCGCGAGGAACGGGGAATGGAATGGTTCGAGTACGGAATGCTTGCGAGGTCGAAGTTGCGAACGCCGCTCGCCATCAGCTTCGCCGAGGTCGCGACGCACAACCACTTCGTGCTCGACCGCGGCGGGAAGGTCTTCAAACAATCGGCGCCGGTCATCAAGTTGTCGAAGGGTGCGACGGAGGATGAGCACATGGCGCTGCTGGAGGTCTTGAACTCATCGACCGCGTGCTTTTGGCTGCGGCAGGTCTGCGGCGCAAAAGGCGGGTCCGGTATTGGCCGGGGGATCCAGCCCGAGGACTGGATGGAGCGATATAACTTCAACTCCTCGAACGTGCAGAATTTGCCGCTCCCAGCCGAGATGGCTTCAAGTCGAGCGCGGGACATAGAGGGTTACGTTCGTCGGATGGAAACATCGAGCCCTGAGGGTCGGGTCGCGGCGGGTGTCGTTGGCCGCGACCAGCTGGCGGCGGCGCGTGTCGAGTACGAGAGTGCGCGCCAACTCGCCATATCGGCGCAGGAGGAACTCGACTGGGATGTCTACAGGCGCTACGGAATTCTCGATGAGGACCTCGTTGCCCCGAGCGAGCTACCCGATCTACGACTAGGAGAACGGGCTTTCGAGATCAGACTCGCGCGCATGGTAGCCGGAGGTGAGGCTGAGACGGCGTGGTTCGAGCGGCACCGCTCCACGCCGATCACAGATATCCCGGACCGCTGGCCCGAGTCTTACCGCGAACTCGTCGAACGTCGGATGGAACTCATCGAGACGCACCCGCACCTGAGGTTGCTCGAGCGCCCGGACTGCAAGAGGCGCTGGGCCGACGACCCGTGGGAGGTCAAGCAGGAGCGCGCGCTGCGCGGCTGGCTGCTCGACCGGCTGGAGGACGAGTCGCTGTGGCGGGACGCCACCGGGCGGCCGCTGGTGCAGTCGGTGGCCCAGCTCGCCGGCCGGGTGGCCTCCGACCAGCAGCTGCTCGAGGTGCTGGAGCTCTGGGCCGACCGGCCCGTCGCCGACCCGGCGAAGGAGCTCGCCCGGCTGGTGGCGGACGAGCACGTGCCGTACCTCGCGGCGCTGAGGTTCAAGCCGTCCGGCCTGCGCAAGCGCGAGGAGTGGGAGCACACGTGGGCGCTCCAGCGCCGCGAGGACGCCGGCGAGACGGTCGACGTGCCGGTGCCCCCGAAGTACACCACCGCCGACTTCCTCAAGACGTCGTACTGGCGGCACCGCGGCAAGCTCGACGTGCCGAAGGAGCGGTTCATCTCCTACCCCGGCGCCGAGCGCGGCGCGGACACCAGCCTCGTCCTCGGCTGGGCCGGCTGGGACCACGCCGAGCAAGCGATGGCGTTGGCCACTCTGGTGCTCGACCGGCAGCGCCAGGACGCCTGGGAGGCCGACCGGCTCACCCCGCTGCTCGCGGGCGTGGCCGAGCTCGAGCCGTGGGTGCACCAGTGGCACGGGGAGGTCGACCCCCGCATGGGCATGTCGCCGGCCCAGGCCGTGACGGCCACCCTCGAGCAGCAGCTCGCCCGGCTGCACCTCACCCGCGCCGACCTGGCAGCCTGGCGACCCGCGGCACCGGCTCGTGGCCGACGCCCGCGCACGACCGACGCCTGAGGAGACCCGTGACCACGTACCTGCGCGACGTCATCACCATCCCCGAGCGGGTCAGCGCGAGCGACTTCGTCGTGGGCCTGGCCGAGGGGGTCCAGGACAAGCGCCGGACGCTCGACGACTACGTCGTCACGCCGCAGCTCGCCGAGTGCTTCGACAAGGCGCTGGGGCTGGTCGCCGGGGCGCTGCAGGACCGGCGCTCACGGGCAGCGTTCCTGCACGGTTCCTTCGGCTCCGGCAAGAGCCACTTCATGGCGGTGCTCTACCAGCTGCTCCAGCGCGACCCCGAGGCACGGGCCGTCCCCGAGCTGGCACCGGTCGTGGCCAGGCACGACCCCGCCACGCAGGGGAAACGGGTGCTGCCGCTCACCTTCCACATGATCGGCGCCACGTCGCTGGAGCAGGCGGTCCTCGGTGGCTACGTCCGGCAGGTCCGGCAGGAGCACCCCGACGCGCCGCTCCCACCGGTGCACCGCAGCGACGCCCTCATGGAGAACGCCGACCAGCAGCGCTCCCGGATGGGCGACGAGGCGTTCTTCGCCGCCCTCGCAGAGGGATCGACGTCCGGCAGCGGAGGCTTTGGCGGGATGGCGGCCGGCACCTCGGCTGGCGGCTGGGACGCCGCGTCGTACGACGCCGCACGGCAGGCGCCGCAGGGCGACCCCCGTCGCGACCGCCTCGTCAGCGACCTCGTGCGCACGCTGTTCACCTCGTTCGAGGCGAGCGCCAGCTTCCTCGACCTGGACACCGGCCTCGCGGTGGTCGCCCGGCACGCCGCGTCGCTCGGCTACGACGCGGTGGTGCTCTTCCTCGACGAGCTCATCCTGTGGCTCGCCTCCCACCTCGGCAACCGCGAGTTCGTGACCAGCGAGGGCGCCAAGCTGGCCAAGCTCGTGGAGTCGCAGGACGCCAGCCGCGCTGTCCCCCTGGTCAGCCTCATCGCGCGTCAGCGCGACATCACCGAGTTCCTCGGCAGCCACGTGCCGGGCGCCGAGCGCACCGCGTTCGGCGACGTCTTCGGCTGGTCCCGCGGCCGCTTCGACGACATTCGGCTCGAGGACCGCAACCTGCCCGTCATCGCCGAGAAGCGGCTCCTCAAGCCGAAGGACGAGCAGGCGCGGCGCGTCCTCGACGAGGCGTTCGCCGCCGTCGACCGCCGCCCCGAGGTCTGGGACGTGCTCCTGACCGGCAGCCAGGTCGAGGGCGGTGGCACCGGCTCCGACCACGACGCCTTCCGCCGCACCTACCCGTTCAGCCCCGCCCTCGTCGCCACGCTCGTGGCGATCTCGCAGGCGCTGCAGCGGGAGCGGACGGCGTTGAAGGTGATGCTGCAGCTGCTCGTCGACGGGCGTGAGGAGCTGCAGGTCAACGACCTGGTCCCGGTGGGCGACCTCTTCGACGTCCTCGTCGACACCGACGCGCAGGCGGTCACCGAGGAGCTCAAGAAGTCCTTCGACACGGCCCGACGGCTCTACCACTCGAAGCTGCGCCGGGCGCTCCTCGACCAGCACCAGCTGACCCCGGAGCAGGCCGAGGCGCTGCCGCGCACCCATGCCTTCGTGGCCGACGACCGTCTCGTCAAGACCCTCCTGCTCGCGGCGCTCGCCCCCGACGTCCCCGCGCTCACCGGCCTCACGGCCAGCCGCCTGGCCGCGCTCAACCACGGGACCATCCAGGCGTGGATCCCCGGCATGGAGGTCGCCGTCGTCCTGCAGAAGATGAAGGACCTCGCCGCGCAGGTCAGCGAGGTGTCCGTGGGCGAGGGCGACGACCCGGTCATCTCCGTCGAGCTGTCCGAGGTCGACTACGAGGGCGTCATCGAGCGCGCCCGCGGCGTCGACAACGAGGGCAACCGGCGTCGCGCCCTCCGCCAGATGGTGTGGGACCAGCTCGGCGTCCGCGAGGAGAGCACGCTGGGCGGTGGTCAGTCCTGGAGCACCGTGTGGCGAGGGCGCCGGGTCAGCGTCGACCTGGTCTTCGGCAACGTGCGCGACCGCGGCGAGCTGCCCGACTCCGCCGTGGTGGCCGACGGCGAGCGGTGGAAGGTGGTCGTCGACTACCCGTTCGACGCGGAGGGGCAGAACCCCCGCAGCGACTTGTCGCGCGTCGAGGAGCTGCAGGGCACGGGAGTGCGGTCCAGCACGCTCTTCTGGATCCCGGCCTTCCTGACCAGCCAACGGCTCGAGGACCTCGGGACGCTCGTGGTGCTCGACCACCTGCTCACCGGGTCAGGTGACCGCTTCTTCCAGTACGCCCAGCACCTCAGCCCGATCGACCGGGAGCAGGCCCGCCAGTTCCTGCAGCAGCGCCGCACGTTGCTGCGGGAGAAGCTCACCGGCTGCCTGAAGCAGGCCTACGGGGTCGCCGCCCGCAACGAGGCCGACATCGACGCCGCTAGCGCGCTCGAGAGCCCCTTCGCCACCTTGGCCGAGGGCTTCCGACCGGTGCACCCGGTGGGTGCCACGCTCGGCGACGCCTTCGGCCACCTCGTCGACCAGGCGCTCAGCCACACCTGGCCGGGCCACCCGAAGCTCGTCCCGGGCGACCAGGAGGTGCGGCCCGCCGACGTCCGCAAGGTGCTCGAAGCCTGCACCGCCGCCGTCGAGCAGCCGGGCGGCCGGCTGCAGGTCGAGCAGCGCGACCGGCCGGTGCTGCGGCGGATCTGCAACACCCTCGAGGTCGGCCGGTTCCACGAGAACCACCTGCAGCTCGACGAGGGCACCTTCCCCTGGGGCCGCCGGCTGGCGCAGGCCGCCGCGCGGGAGTCGCTCGGCGACCGGCTGCCGGTCGGCCGGCTGCTCGGCTTTCTCGACGAGCCCGAGCCGCGGGGGCTCGACCGGTCCACGAGCGGGTTGGTGATCAGCGTCTTCGCCCTGATGCAGGACCTCGCGTGGTACCGCGAGGGCGCGCCGGTGCCGGCGCCGGCCGTCGATCAGGTCACCTCGGCGTACGAGCTCCGCAAGCCGGCGCTGCCCGACGTGGCGACCTGGACGGCGGCCCGGGAGACCGCCCGCGCCGCGCTCGACGTGCGGGTGACCGAGCTGCTCAGCGCGGCGAACGTCGCCCGCCTGGTGGCCGGTGTCCGCCAGGCAGCCGACCGGCACGCCGACGGCGCCGCCGAGCTCGACCGGCTGCTCTCCCAGCACCGCGACGACCTCGGCCTCGCCGACGGCGCCCCGCGGTGCGCCACCGCTGCGGCCGCTCGCTCGCTCGTGGAGGCGGTGCGGAGCACGCCCGCCGACGCGGACGTGCTGCGGCTGCTGGCCTCGGTGGAGTGGCCGTCGACGGCCGAGGCTGCGCGTCGCTCGCTGGAGCAGGCGGCAGGCGTGGCACGCGCCCTGCGCTCGGCCAACTGGGAGGTGCTGCGGGTGCTGCGCGCCGTCGAGGACCACCGTCGCGACCAGGCCGAGTCCCTCGCGCGACGCCTCGAGGACGCCGCACGGCACGACGAGATGGCCACCAGCCTTCCTCCAGAGCTCACGACCGTCGAGCGCGAGGCCGTCCGCCTCCTCGCAGTGACGCCGCCAACGCCGCCAACGCCGCCCCCGCCGCCCGCTGGTGAGCGGCGCACCGTCGTGGCGCGCGACATCGCGCAGGTGCTCGACGAGCTGAGGGCCGCCGCTGCCGCGCAGCCGGACGCCACCGTCGTCGTCACCTGGACGGTCCAGCCGTGACCGGAGCCCCCGTGGTCGACCAGCGGGACGTGCGCGCCGCCGTGCACAGGGCCTGGGTCCAGCAGCAGCGTCCCGAGCGGCTGCTGCTGCTGCGCGGCCAGCCTCAGTGGGCAGGTGGCGACGTCGTGCGCGTCGACGACGTGGACGTCAGGGTGGCGCCGGCCGTGTCGCCGCTCGCCGTCCGCGACCTGCTCGCCTCCCACCCGGACGACCGGCTCGTCGTCGTGACCGACGTGCCGGAGTCCGAGCTCGGTGCCGACCTCCTCTCGCGGGCCGTGCGCCAGCGGGTCGGGGCGGTGGACACCTGGGACGCCGTGCGCGGCGCCTTCGGCGTCACCCGGCCGGAGGCCCTCGACCCTGCCCTGGTCCGCGACGGCGAGGTCCTGGCGAGGGCGCTCCTGGACCGGATGCCGCCCGGGGGGTGGCCCTCGCCCGTGTCCGGCCTGCTGACCCGCGAGCACGCGTACCGCAGCCTCGCCTCGGAGCTGCTGCGCACGCCGAGGGACCTCGACGCCGCCGGTCTCCTCGACTGGTCCAGGGACGCTCTCGGGACCCTGGCGTTGCACGAGATGGAGCCGCGGCTCCGCGAGCTCCTCGTCCCCTGGGTGCTGCGGCACACCGGCTCGGGCACCGGGCCGGTGGTCGACCTCGCGGTCGCCGGCCGAGGCACCGACGCCGTCGCCATGGGGCTCGTCGCCGGCGCGGCCTGGTCCACGGGGTCGAACGACCGGGTCAAGGGCAAGGTCGAGCAGGTGCTGGGCCGCCCGACGCTGCCGGCCGACGAGGCCAGCCGGTGGGCGGAGCTGTCGCTCGGCTGGGTGCTGCGCCGGCTCGGCACCGACCGCCGCGCGGTCGACGAGGTCCTCGAGCAGGCCGACCGGCTCCTGGCCGAGCTGGGCGCCGAGGCCCTGGCCGGTCACAGCAAGGTGGTGCCGTCGGGCCTGCGGGCGCGTTGTGCTGCCGTCGCCGAGGTGCTCCCCGGGGCCGCCGCGGGGGACCGTCGCGCGCTCGACCAGGCGGAGACCCGGATCCTGGCAGTGCGGGCACACGTCCTGGCGGGCACCGACCCGGTGGCACAGGCGCTGGAGATGGCAGTGCGCCTCGTGCGCTGGCTGCAGGTGCGCGAGGGGCTCCCGGCCCACGCCGAGGAGGCCCTTCGTTGGCAGGTCGCCACGGGTGGGTGGGTCGACCGCGCCCGGCAGGTGGTGGCGAACGGCGTCAGCGACCCCCAGGTGCAGGCCAGCCTGGCCGCCGTCCACGCCGCGGCGAGCGCGCGCCGCGCTGACGTCGACGCGGCCGCTGCAGCGCACGTGGCGTCGGCAGTCGCGGCCGACCAGCCTCCCGGACGGCTCGTCCCGGTCGAGGACGCACTGCAGAGGTTGGTGCAGCCGCTCGCGGCGTCCGCCCCGGTCCTGCTCCTCGTGCTGGACGGCATGTCCGCCGCGGTCGCCTCCGAGATCGTCGAGTCCGCAGCTGCCATCGGCTGGACCGAGCACCAGCGCGACCCGGCCGCGGGCCGCGACGTGCTGATGGCCGGGCTGCCCACCGTGACGGAGGTGTCGCGCACGAGCCTCCTCGCCGGCCGGCGGACGCGGGGCGGCCAGCGCGAGGAGCGCGCCGGCATCGCAGAAGTGCTCGGCGCCGGGACAGCGCTGTTCCACCTCGGTGACCTCCTGGCGGGCGCCGGCCGCGACCTCCCCGACGAGGTCCGCGACGCCGTGCAGGACACCTCGACGCGCGTGGCGGCCGCCGTCCTCAACGCCGTCGACGACAGCCTGTCGGGCGGGGACCCGGCACGGACGCGCTGGACGGTCGACAAGGTGCGGCACCTCGAACCGTTGCTCGAGCGGGCGCGCGCTGCGGGCCGGGTGGTCGTCCTCACGTCCGACCACGGCCACGTCGTCGACCAGGGACCAGCGAGCGACGTGCTCTTCCAGCGGTCCGGCGCCGGAGCGCGTTGGCGTGCCGGCGCCGACGACGTAGGGCCCGAGGAGGTCCGGCTCAGCGGACCCCGCGTCCTGCAGTCGGACGGCGACGTCGTGGCGGCCGTGGGGGAGCGGCTGCGGTACAAGCAGCGCAGCGAGGGCTACCACGGCGGCGCTGCGCTGGCCGAGCTGGCAATCCCGTTCGTCGTGCTGGCACGTCGAGGCTCCGAGGTTGTCGGTCACGGGCAGGTGGGGACTGTCGCTCCGGAGTGGTGGACGTCGCCCGCGGTGGCCGACTACGGGACACCAGGGGAGGACACCTTGTTCGACTGACGGCTGTCGGTGGGTCGTGTGACCATCGTCGGCGGAAGGAGACGCACATGCCGATCCCGCTCATCGCGGCTGGCCTGATCGCCGCTGGCGCTGCCTCAGGGGGCGGTGGCCTCGCCCTCGGCGGCAAGGGAGCCCGCGACCTCAAGAAGGCCAACGACCGGCTGAGGGGAGCCGCGCGTCGTCCCACCGCGGAACGAGACCTGACCGAGGCAGCCGTCGCGCGCACGAACGCGGGGCTGCAAGAGCTGGGGGAGCAGCAGGATCGGTGCCTCCAGGACGTCGTCCTCAGGATGGGTGAGTTCCTGCGGCGCCATGCCCGGCAGGTCAAGGAGAGCGAGCGGCTCCTGGTCGACGGCATCGACGCCACCGTCAGTGCTGTGCCAGGTACGTCGAGGATCGACGCCGACGCGGTCGCCTGGGTCCGCGGTGCGGTCACCACGGCCTTGGCCGGCACCACGGTGTCCGCGGGTGTCACGGGAGCCGTCGGCACCTTCGGGGTCGCGAGCACCGGGGCTGCGATCTCCGGGCTCTCAGGCGCAGCGGCGGAGAGCGCCACCCTCGCCTTCCTCGGCGGTGGCAGCCTCGCGTCCGGCGGTGGTGGGATGGCCCTCGGTGCGACCGCCCTCAACTTCGTGACGCTAGGACCTGCGGTCCTCGTCGGCGGTCTCGTCGTCGCGAACCAAGGCACGAAGGCACTCACCAAGGCACGGGAGTACGAAGCGAGGATCGAGGTGACCGTTGCCGAGCTCTCGGCGACGCGAGCCCGCCTCGAGGCCATCGACGCACGCGTGGCAGAGCTGGCGGACCTGCTCGAGAGACTCCGCGATCGCGGCACGCGAGCTCTCGACCTGCTGGAGTCCGAGCCTTTCGAGCCCGATCGGCACGTCGACCGGTTCCAGGCGGCGCTCACCGTCGCAATGGCCGTGCGGGACGTCGCTGCGACGCCCGTGGTCGACGGCGCTGGGGACCTCAACGACAGGACGGCGACGTTCTCCGTGAAGTACCGACCAATGACAGAGGAGCCAGGTGACTGACGACAAGAAGGTCCACGTCGGCAAGGTGGTCAAGCAGGGCGGCGAGGTCGCCACGGGTGCGTCGGGCATCAACGCACTGCACAACCTCGTCCAAGCGGCGAAGGAAGTCTTCGTCGTCCACGAGGAGGAGAGCACCAAGCGCAAGCGGCTTGACGCGTACGAGGCCACGGAGGTTGCGAGGATCAGGGCTGCGGAGAGCGCCCTCAAGGACTACTTCGCGCAGGTCTTCGCCGAGCGGCGCCACGTGATCGACGAGAGCTTCGAGCGGTTGGACCGTGCCATGGAGGACGGCGATGCTGCCACGGTGCACCAGGTAGTGCGCGGCATCGTGGACATCGCGCAGTCATCGCCGCTCGCCGACCTCGGGGACCTCGGAGAGATCCGCAAGGCCCTCGACGACCCGGACCAGGTCTGGGAGCTCTGAAGCTCCAGCGCGAAGCCTGTCGCACGAGGTCAGGCAGCACTCTGCGCTATCGGCGGACGTGCGCCCTCGCCCCGCCGTACCGTTGCGCCGCCGGACGACGCGCAGGGGAGGGCCCATGTCGATCGAGCAGGCGGTGCGGGCGACGCTCGCCGCTCATCCGTGGAGCAGCAAACGAGTCATCGGCGGTCTACGGCACCATGAACGGCGACGAGCGAGAGCTCTTGTTGCCTGCCTTCAAGGAGCGCGACACCACGGTCCTCACCGCGCCCCGCGTGCTCGACGAGGGCGTCGACGTGCCGGAGGCGGACCTCGGCGTCATCGTCAGCGCGAGCAGCAGCAAGCGCCAGATGATTCAGCGCATGGGCCGCGTGCTGCGTCTGAAGCAGGGCGATCGCACGGCGCGCCTTGTCGTCCTCTTCGCTGAGGGAACCGTGGAGGACCCCCGAGAGGGGGCTTACGAGAGCCTCATCGGCTTCGCGTGGGAGGTCGCCGACGAGGCGGAGGTCTTCGCGTCCTCGGCCTCCGTGCCGCGCGTGCTCGAGTTCCTGCGTCCGACGTTCGACGGGCCCGAGGCGCCCTCGACCCGGGACCGCGGCTGCGCCCCGTCGTACGCCCCGCGGCCACGTTGAGGAGCACCGCTCCCTGCAGTCCGGCGGGCACGATCGCCCGTTGATGTGTGCCGAGTGGCGCGATTCCGCAGCACTGTGTCGGTGGCTCGACCTAGGTTGCTGCGGAGCAAGGGGGATCGATGGACAAGTGGGACGAGTACAACCGATGGAACGCCGCGGTCGCCGAGGTCGTGTTCCCGGCGCTCGAGCAGCCTGGACCTGTCTACCTCGACTTCGAGGACGACGTGATCGAGGCGCTGTCGACGCGGATGAGCCTGGCGACGGACCGGGTGCCCGCGGCGCTCGCTGCGGCAGTGGCGGCCACGTTGGTGGATGGGGGCCCGGCAGCGGTCTTCGAGCTGCACATGACTCGGTTGCGCCGGTGGGTGCGGGCAGGGCGGCCGGGGTCACCCCCATTCCTGGCGGTGCTCGCCTCGTTCTGCCTCGCGGCCGAGCAGATGACCCGCGGCGACGGCATGGCGGCCCACAACTTCTTCGGTCGGTTGCGCGCGGTGCTTGGGTGGGACCTCGAGGACTCACGGCTCGACCAGGCCTACCGGCGGGTGGCGGAACGCTTGTGGGGCGAGCTCAACCGGTGGCTCGTCGAGCTCGACGGCCAGCGCGGACTGCCCACCGCGTACGCCCTCAGCCACCGCTTCGTCGGTCTGACCGTCTCGCAGGCTCTGGTGCGGAGCGGTGACCGCGAGAAGCTCAAGCACTTCTTCCGCCAGTACGGCTTCTCGCCGGGCGCCGACGTGGCGCCAGGTGAGCTCGCACTCGTCCTCGACAGCTGGATGTCGCAGCAGCCGTGCCCTGTCTCAGCGAGCCTCGAGCGGCTCTGGCGTCGTGGTCAGGCACGCGAAAGGATCGCTCAGGCAGCGGCAGTCGCCCTCTCTTCCTGGGACGGTGGTGTGCGCGAGCGTCGTGGCTCTGCCGATGGCAAGCCCGCCGCTGGCCACCTCGCACTGACCCTCGAGCTGGGGTCGTTCCCGAGGAGGCGCTTCGCGCTGCAGGCCCTGCTCTACCTGCCGCAGCCGGAGCGTCCCCGGGACGCGACCGTGCTGACGGCGACCCCTCGTGCAGACGTCGAGCTGGTGCCCGACCTCCCAGGCACGCTCAGCCTCGGGCGTGGCAGCTCCTTGCACGCCGGTGACGTGCTCGGCGGGCTCCTCCGGTTGCAGGACACGCTGACCGGTCAGGTCCTCGAGCGTCGTCCGCGGCGGTTCGTCCTCTTCCGGGAGGACGAGCTGTCGAAGCGCTGGGTCGAGGCACCGCAGGTGATGCTCGGCGACAGCGTCCGCATCCTGGTGCACAACGACCTCGTGCCGCGTCTGCGGTCCGTGCTCGAGGTGGTCGCCCGACCAGGCTGGGCCGAGCTCCAGCGTTACGCTGGCCAGCCGGACGAGTGGTCCCTGTTCGGCGGTGTCGAGGTCTTCACTCACCCGGGCGACCTGGTCAACCCCCAACGCATGGACGACTTGTTGCCGCTGATCCCGCTCACGCGGAGCCAGCTCAAGGTGGCAGGCGGCTTCTCGCTGCCGGGGCAGGTCCGCGGCAAGTGGCACACGTGGTCGCCTCCTGAGATCCGCGCGGTCAGCGACGCCCCTGGCGGCTTCCTCGTGCGACTGGTCGACCTCGGAGGTCGTGGCCTCGGCGAGGACGTGACCGAGACGGTGCTGGGCGAGTGGCAGGACTCCGGGGCGGGCGTGCTGGTACAGCCGCTGGCAGAGCTCGAGCTCGAGGACGGGGACTACCGTGTCGAGCTGGTCAGCCTCGTCTCGAAGGGCGTCCTATCGACGACATCCGTCCTGCTCCGTAGCGCCGACTCGCCAGACACCCGGCAATGGGCCCTGCTCGACCCGATCTCCTACGGACCCGGCGTCGGCGTGCTAGGGGCGCCCGTCGAGGCCGAGACGCCGGTCGTCCGGGGACACCTCGTCCAGGGGGCCCGCGGAGCTGCCCTCCTGCAGGACAGGGTGCCGGGACGTCCCGGCTGGTCCACCGGGGAGCGCTCTTCCGCACGGACCGAGTCCAGCGTCCGGCTCACCATCCCGGACGCTGACTCGTGCGTGTTCACCGGCAAGCACCGCGAGCACGTCGACACGGTCCCGGTCAACTCGTCGGGAAAACCGCTCGAGCCGTGGTCCTTCGGCCGGTGCACCGGCTGCGGACTGGTCCGCCGCTACCCCACACGGCTCAAGCGGTCGACGTACGGGCGCCGCCGCGACGACGCGCCGCCCGTCGAGGTCAGGAGGCAGAACGACGTGAGCGACCTGCCCGCAGCGGTGGTCGAGCACGACCGCCAATGGGCGACCGCGTTCGACGCCATGCTTCACACCGGAGGAGGGTCCTGGGCACAGCTCGAGCGCATCGCGTTCCAGCTCGAGCCGTCGGCGCTGTTCCTCGACCAGATGGCCCGCACGCTCGAGGTGCTCGGCCACCTCGACGTGCGACGGAGTGCAGACACCCTCGACCCCGTGGCCTGGGAGGTGTCGCCCACCATCCTCGCGGGCACGACCGACGGTTTTCTCTTCTCCGGCTTCTGGCCCGGAGCGATGTACGTGACCGTCGGATCGGCCATCGAGGACGCGGGCGGCACGCTCGCGGTCGACGATCCGTCGGACGACTTCGCCTCGTACTATGCGAACGCCTCACCCGACGAGCTCCGCGAAGCCCTGATGACTGTCGGGGAGGACATCCCGGTGGTCCCACAGGCGTGGGAGGCGCTCGCCGCGGAGCTGCCCCCGCTCAGCGAGGTCCTGACTGCTCTGCCGCGCCAGCGAGCCGTGCCCACGGGCGAGATCACGTGGTTCCAGCCTAGGGACGCGACATGGTCGAAGGTCTCGTCCCTCGACGCGCCCGGCGCGTTCCGGGTACGGAGGTTCAAGACGCTCGACGTCGTCCGTAGTCAGGCAGACGTCGACGAGGGGACCTTCGCCCGGTCGACCGTGCAGCTGAGCAAGCACCTCGGCGCATTGATCGCCGGTCGCGCGCCTCTCGTCGCCTACGACGACGTGCGGGGGCACCTGGTGGTGCCGCTCGGGGCTGACCTCCCGGGCCTCTACGGCCGCGCCCTCGTCGCTGCCTCGGGACGGCCGCCGACGGCCGATCGACGCACGCGACTGCTGCGTTACGCCGACGTCCCTCCCGACCTCGCCGGTCACGTCTACCACCTCCTGAGGAGCTGAACGTGCGCCCCGTCCCCGCACCGCACCAGGTCGCGTCGTCCCTCGAGGACGACCTGCTGTCCTACATCGACACCGCCTACTGGCTTCGGGACCCCGAGGTGATGACAGAGCGGAGAGCCGTCCTCACGGCGCCGGGCACGCTCTTCCAGGAGCCCCTGCTCGAGCCCGTGCTTCCATATCCGGGGACGGTCGACGCAAGGACCACCTGTGTCCGAGCGGGGTTGTCGGAGTCCGAAGCCGACGTGCTGCTCCGCAGCGTCTTCGGCGAGACCGCTGCTGTCGGGATGAAGCTCCGCCAGCACCAGGCCGACACGATGCTGTGCTCCCTGTCAGAGGGCGAGGGCGCACGCCACCCCGTGGTGACGTCCGGCACCGGCTCGGGGAAGACGGAGTCCTTCCTGCTGCCGGTGCTCGCTAGGTTGCTGGTCGAGGCTCGCGGGTGGTCCGCCGACGAAGAGCTCCGCCCATGGTGGGACTCCCAGCCGCTCAAGTGGCGTCCCACGCGCTCGGGCGGACGTCCTGCGGCGGTGCGGGCCATCGTCCTCTACCCGATGAACGCCCTGGTCGAGGACCAGGTCGCACGTCTTCGGCGCACGCTGCGGCGGCTGGAGCGTCTGGGCGGGCCGCGACTCTGGTTCGGCCGCTACACCGGGGCGACGGTTGGACGCTCCGGCATGCCGAGCGGCGGTCGGCACAGGGACCTCGTGAAGGTCGCGGGTGAACTTCGGGCCATGTGCCAGGAGATGGACGACTTGGCCACGGCTGGCGACGACCTGACGTCACAGCTGACAGATCCACGCGCGGTCGAGATGGTGACGCGCTGGGACATGGTGGCGGCCCCCCCGGACGTCCTGGTGACGAACTACTCGATGTTGAACGTCATGCTCATGCGACAGGTCGAGCAGCCGATCTTCGAAGGCACTCGTGCTTGGCTCGCGGCTGACGGCGACCGAGTCGTCACCTTGGTCGTCGACGAGCTCCACCTGTACCGGGGCACTCAGGGCGCTGAGGTCGCCATGATCGTCCGGAACCTGTGCGACCGCCTGGGACTGGCGCCGGACAGCCCGCAGCTCCGCATCATCGCTACAAGCGCGTCCTTGGACGACGACCGTGGTGACTACCTGCAGTCGTTCTTCGGGACGCCAGCGGAGCGCTTCATGACGGTCCCCGGCCAGCAGGCCGAGCTCGGGGTCCACCGCCGGCTGGACCCCGTTCAGGTGCGACGAGATCTCGACAGCGGCGACATCGGCGGCCTGGACCGTGACATCGCAGCGGCGTGCTTCGACGGGACGCCTGGCGCGCCGCTTCGCGCGACCGCCCTCTCGACGGTGGCGGACCGGCTGTTCGGCAACCGCGACCACGACGCCCTGCTCGCGGAGGTGCTCGCTCGTCTCGGTGACCAGCCCGCGGAGGGACAGATCCCCTTCAGGACCCACCTCCTCCTGCGATCGATGCGAGGGATGTGGGCGTGCTGTGATCCGTCGTGCACAGAGGTCGAGCCCGCGGCCTCAAGGGCAGTCGGCAAGTTGTACGCCCGCCCGCGGCACTTCTGCCGGTGCGGCGGACGTGTCCTCGAGCTGTTGTACTGCGACCACTGCGGTGACCTCGGACTCGGCGGCTACCTCATCTCAGGCGGGGAGGACGGCTGCTTCCTCGCGGCGACTCCGGCGGACGTCACCCCCGACGCTGAGAAGGTCGTGTTCCGGCGGCCTGCCAGCTCCTACGTCTGGTACCGACCAGGTCTCCCCAACCACCTGCCGACCTGGGAGCACCCCAGCCCCGGTGACACCAAGATCAGGTTGACCTTCCTCCCGACCGAGCTGCACCCGCGGCTCGGCTACCTCGACCACACTTCTCGCACGGACGCCACCGGCGTGACTTTGTCGTGGAGCGGCGGTCCTCCTGGCTGGGCACCGCCTGCGCTACCTTCGAGGTGCCCCTCCTGCGGCCACGCGGACGTGCAGCAGCGGTTCCGGCAAGGCGTCGTGCGGTCGCCGGTCCGTGCCCACACGCAAGGCACCGACCAAGCCGTCCAGCTGCTCGTGTCGAGCGTGGTGCGGGCAGTCTCCACGTCCGAGCGCCCGGAGAAGACGATCGTCTTCACCGACAGTCGTGAGGATGCCGCCGCCACGGCGATGGGGCTGGCCGAGAACGGCTTCGCCGACCTCGTGAGACAGCTCGTCGGTCGCAGCCTGGAGAAGGAGGACGACGTCGTCCGCGTGCTGCGCGACGGGGCGGTCGGCGGCAGGCTCGCTCCGGGTGAGATGGCACGTTACGACCAGCTCCGCCAGCAGCACCCCGAGGTCAGTCTCGCCTACGCGGCGATGGCCATGGGGTTGGCGCAACCGGTGCACCTCGAGCAGGTCGCGGCTTTCGAGGCGAGCCGGGGGAGGGGGCGCGCCACGGCGTGGCCAGACCTCGTGGACCAGCTGATGGTCGAGCTGGTCGCACTGGGGGTGCCGCCGGGGGGTCAGCGAGCGATGCTGCTGCAGCTCGAGGACGGGTCACCGTGGCACCGGGTCTTCGAACCGCCCGCGCCAGGAGATTGGGATCCTCTCCCTCACGGGCCAGCGCGCCAGAAGTACCACGAGCTCTATCGACGCTACCTGGTGATGGCGCTCGGTGACGCACTCCTCGGCGGTCGCGGACGTGACCTCGAGATGACGTTGGTCGGCCACCTGTCGCTCCGAGGCGCTGCCGAGCGGATCCCACCGGACCTCGGGGAGGTGCTCCCGACGGCGCTCAGGCTGATGGGAGCGAGCAACCGGTGGTCGCCGGGTCACCAGCCGGCGAAGACCGTTCTCCCCCGGCGCGTCAAGGACTACCTCCTACGGGTCTGCGCCTCGCGAGGGCTGCCGGCCGAGGAACTGGAATCGTTGGTGGTCGAAGCACTGGGGCTGGTGACCGAGGAACGGAACTTGGCGCTAGGTCGTCTCGACCTGCCGCTCGAGGTCCAAGCCCCGGGTGAGCAGGTGTGGATCTGCCAGTCGTGCGCCGCCCGTCACCTCCACCCCTCAGCAGGTGTCTGCATGCGGGAGAGATGTACCGGCGCGCTCGTGGCACAGCCGTTGGCGCC
This sequence comes from Nocardioides perillae, assembly GCF_013409425.1. Taxonomy (NCBI): domain Bacteria; kingdom Bacillati; phylum Actinomycetota; class Actinomycetes; order Propionibacteriales; family Nocardioidaceae; genus Nocardioides; species Nocardioides perillae. The sequence continues at coordinate 1,375,620 of NZ_JACCAC010000001.1, forward strand.
TCTGGCCGCAGACGACTACTACGTAAGGCTGGGTCGACTCACGCCTGCCCGGATGGCTGTGGCTGAGCTGACGGGCCAGACGAGCCCTCCATCGTTGGCTCGTGCGAGGCAACGCCGGTTCCGGGGAGCGCTGCTGCCGCGTCCGCAGGAGAACGAGCGCAGCTCTCCGCTCGACGTGCTGAGTGTGACGACGACGATGGAAGTAGGTGTCGACATCGGGTCGCTCAGCTCGACGGTGATGGGAAACATGCCTCCGCAGCGGTTCAACTACCAGCAGAGAGTGGGGCGCGCGGGTCGCGCGGGTCAGCCGTTCTCGTACGCAGCGACGCTGTGCCGAGACCGTTCGCACGACGACTACTACTTCAACGAGTCGATGAGGATCACCGGAGAGGCGCCACCCCAGCCTTTCCTGGACACACAGCGTGTGGCGATCCTGCGACGCGTCGCCGCGGCCGAGGTGCTCCGTCAAGCGATGTTGTCATTACCTGAACCGCCTGCTCCGGGTCGGAGCGTGCACGGCTCCTTCGGGCGCGCCGCAGACTGGGGCGCGCGCAGACAGGGAGTGGCCAACTTTCTCGCGACGTCCCCAGCGGTGGAGCGTGTTGTTCGTCGACTCGCCGCCCACACCGGAGTCAGTGACGTGGAGGTCGACGACCTGGTGTGCTGGTTGCGCCAGCGGCTGGCCGACCGCATCGACGCTGTCGTCACGGACCCGCTTTTCACCCAGTGGGAGCTGTCGGAGCGGCTGGCCAACGCCGGTGTCCTGCCGATGTTCGGCTTCCCGACGCGAGTGCGCACCCTGTGGTACCCCGCGGGCGGAGGCAAGGTGGAGGAGGTGTCGGACCGGCCGCTAGGGCAAGCCGTGTCCTTGTTCTCATCAGGCTCCCTCGTGACGAGGGACGGTTGGGTCTACGAGGCCGACGGTTTCGCCGACTACGACCACCGGGGGCGGTCACGAAACCCGCTCGAGGCACGCGTCGAGATCAGGCGGTGCACGGTGTGCAGCTTCGCGGACTCCGACACCGGGACGGCGACGAGACCGGGGTGCCCAGTCTGCGGTGGGCAGGTGCGGGCGTCGACGATGTTCCAGCCAGGTGGGTTCCGGGCCGGCGGCCGCAGCGACAGACGGGGCGAGGACCTCGAGTCGACGAGTGCCAGCAGGCCGGTCCTCGGTTGGGTCGAGACGTCGAAGGACGCGCTCCGGGCAGGAGCCATGGACTTGTGGGTCGTCGACCAGGGCAAGCTCCTGACGGTGAACGACAACGCCACTCGATTGTTCGCGACAAAGCGCGAGGCGGACGGCAGCTATGTGGTGGTCGAGGACGGCGGCGGGGGGCCCAGAGGTGCCATCGGTGAGGTCAGGGTGACCGACGCCCTGCTGATCCTGCCCAGGGACGTCTCGCTGCCCGGAGGCGTCGTCCCCACGCTTCGTCACGAGTGCCGGAACGGCGGCCCCGCACTGCACTCCTTCGCGGAGGCCCTTCGGCGCGGTGCGCAGGCCGAGCTCGACATCGAGCCCAATGAGATCACGGTCGGTCTGCAAGGCAGGCGAGTCCACGATGTCGTGACGGCCAATCTCTATGTCGCGGACACGTTGGAGAACGGCGCTGGGTACGCCTCTGAGCTTGGTGTCCCTGACCGTCTGCTCACCGTGGTCCGCAGGATCGCCGACGGTCTGGGCCAGACATGGACGAGCGACGCCCACACGTCGTGTGACTCTGCCTGCCCCGACTGCCTCCGCGCTTACGACAACAGGCACATGCATCCGGTGCTCGATTGGCGGCTCGCTCTCGACGTCGCCGATCTCGCGCTAGGCCGTGAGCTCGACGAAGCACGGTGGCTCGGGCTGGCGCCCGAGGTCGTCGATCGCTTCATCACCGCCTTCGGTGGAGTGCTCGGCGGGGTAGCACCTGGGGAGGTCAACGGGTTGTCCTACGTACGCCACGGCAAACGCGCAGTCGTGCTCACCCATCCGATGTGGCGTTCCGACAGCCCACAGCACGTCCCGCGGTTGCAGGAGGTCGTCTCTGCACTTCGCAGCGAGAGCGCGTCGGCAGTCGCGACCCACGACGTGCGTTCGGCGCGCTCTTACCCTGAAGGCCTTTACCGACTGCTGCTCGATTGATCAACTTTTGGGAAGGCATCGTCTTGCGCAACCGATTGGTCACCCTGCTCGACCTGGGCCTCGACGAAAGTTTCAATGCGGCAATGGCATTCGTGCAGGGGGTGCTGAGCAACGTCAATGCTGGCTACACGGTTCCGCACCTCGATGTGGACTTCGTCCGGTCGAGGGACCCGCTGACGATCCAGGGAGCCATCTCGTCGAGGTGCGACGTGCTGCACGTGATGGCGCACGGTGACCACTCTGCGAGCCCGTCTTTCGTGTCGTCCGACGGCGCGACCGAGGTGGACCTCGGAGTCCTGGCTGAGGGCCTTGCGCGAGGCCTCGACGGGATTGCGGGCGGTGCGGTGGTCATTGCCGACGGCTGCAAGACCGGTATCGGCATCTGGCAACGAGCGATCCGGGACTGTCTCGAAGGCGAGATCACCTACATCGGGACCACCGCCAACATCGGATGGCACGAGTCAACGGTCTTCTGCTCGGCCTTCTACGGGTCGCTGCTTCGGGACCGAGGCCGCGGAAGGTCGGCTGCCCAGCAAGGTATGGACGCAGCAGAACGCGCCGCCAAGGCATACGAGGTGCTGACCGACAGGAAGTGCCCGTTCAGGGTGTCGACCCTGACTCCGAGCAGTCGTGCCAAGAGGGCGATACGCGGTGCGAACGGGTGACAGGGTGGTTGGAGGCAGCCAGACGGCTGACCGTTGATCTGGGGCTCGATGCCGACGACGCCTGGGGCCGATGCGCGACGCGCTGAAGGGCGCTGGCTATCCGCGGCCCAGGGCTCCGTGCCGGCCCCGGGCCGTCGCAATTGATCCTTCGCCACGGGTAGACCCCCACTCTGCCGCAGGCAGAGGGGACGTCAGTGAGGGCTTGTCGCCCGCGGCAGCGGGAACGGCCCCGACCCCTGCACCCGCCGCGGCGGCCTGAACACCTGAGCCGGGCGCCCGACCGACTCCTGCGACAGCACCTCGTTGCCCGACTTGTCGACGACGGGCTCGAGGAACTCCCGCATGCGACGGTTGAAGGTGTCGCGCTTGAGCGGTTCGCCCAGCACCGCCTCGTGGGCGTGCCGCAAGCGGCTCAGCGTGAACGGCGCGCGCAGCAGCCCGTCAGGGTCTGGCAGCCGCTCGTAGCGGCGCCGCATCCGGCGCAACCCGGTGGTCACCATGTCGTCGTGGTCGTAGGCCAGCGGCGTCCGGGTGACCCGCCGGCCTCGCGAGGCGTCGCCGCGCACCTGCACGGTCTGCGCCTCGGGCGTGAGCCGGGCCAGGTCGTGCTCGGTGATCGCGGCGGACCACGCCAGCGACACCACCCATCCGCGCGGATCGCGCGACGGGTCGTCGTACACGCCGAGCATGCGGAGGTCGAGTCGCCGGGGGCGGTGGCCGAGCTTGACCTCGAGGACGTCGCCGACGGTCTCGGTGACCCGCTGGCACTCACGCACGAAACGACCCGGCAGGGCTAGGGGGTCGGGCCCGGCGTCGAGGGCGACCACGCCCAGTGCGTGGCGCCCTCCCTCGGGATCCGGCACCAGCGTGAAGAGCGCCAGGTCGACGGCGAGGTTGGGTCGGGGGTAGTCGTCGAGGGGGCGGCTCACGCCGGTCACCTTAGCGAGCATCTGCGGGAAGTTTGCGCAGACCTGCGCCAATGTCTGCTACAGTCCTTTTTGTGAGGATCTGCGCAAAGCGGATCCGGTGAGGAGGTGGACGATGCTCCACGTAGGACAGGGCACGACGATCGGGGCACTGACCGTGTTCCCGGTGTGGAACGGCCGGGCGGGCGTCCGGCACTACGTCACGGACGCGGCGGCGCTCGAGGTCGCCGAGGTCGAGGGCGGCGCGGTGCCGCAGCTCGGCGCCGTCAACCGGGGCAGCAAGGACGTGCTGGTGCTCGACGGCCAGCTCTTCGAGGGCGGGTGGCAGCACCGGATGGCGGCGCGCTCCGCCGTCGTCGGGGCCGGCGAGCGCGGCACCGTCGACGTCGTGTGCGTCGAGCAGGGACGCTGGGGTGGGGCGCGCGAGCAGGTGACGCGCGGCCGCCGCGCCTCGACCTACGTCCGTGGCGGTCTCGACGCCCGCGGCGCGGACGACGCGCAGTCCGAGGTGTGGCGCCGGGTCGGCCGCGACGCCGTCGGCCTACCGACCGGCTCGTTCGTCGAGCACCTCGACCGCGCCGGCGACCGGCTGCAGCGACGGGTGGCCCGTCTGCGCCCGCTGCCCGGGCAGACCGGCGTGCTCGTCGGCGTCGGTGGGCACCCGCTGCTGCTCGAGGACTTCGACCACCCGCGCACGCTCGCCGAGCAGTACGACGCGATCCTGCGCGCCGCCGTTCTCGACTGCGCCGGCCGCCCGGCCGAGCCGACGCCCGGGCGGCGCGCGCGACGGGTGGTCGAGCGGTTGAGCCGGGTGCGCCCGGAGGGGCCGCTCGACGCGGACGGGCGCAGCCGGCTGCTGCGCGCCCGCACCGACCGGCTCGACGTCGCCGTGCTCGAGCGCGACGGGCGACGCGTGCACCTGCGCGTCGTCTCGCCCCACCACCCGGTGGTCGTCGGTGCCTGAGAGCGCGGTGGGCCGTGTCGTGGCCCTCGTCGCTTCGGGCAGGGTCGACGCGGCGGAGGTCGTGCCGGCGCTGCGAGCGGCGCTGGGAGCCGGCGGAGTCGCAGACGACAGCCTCGACGCCACGCTCCGCAGGCTGGCCGGCGTCGAGGACGACCGCGACGGCGGCGGCACCTGGACCGAGGTCGAGGCGGCGCGGGTCACCGGGCGCCTCACCGAGGAGCAGTACGCCGTGCTGCGCGCCGGCGTGCTCGGCCACGGCCGGTGACGCTGTCGGCGCGCGACCGTACGGTGGGCCCATGCCTCGACCACGTCTCTGTCGCCACACACGGCGCTAGTCGTCCTCCCGGCCGGGTGGGCGGCGCGCCGACCGGACGACGGAGGCGAACGAGGTGGCCCACACCGACAAGACCGACCCGTTCAGGGTCAAGATCTGGCACGGCGCGCTGGGGCGCGTGGCCGAGCACGACCACACCGACGGCATCTGCGACCTGCCGCGCACGTTGGCGGACTTCCTCGCCCAGGATCCTCGCCGCACGTCGGCCTGCACGTGGTCCTGGGCTGACGACGGCACGGGGCTCTGCGGTTGCGAGGTCTGCCGCGGGCAGACGTCGGAGCGCCGCGTGCGTCGTGGCGAGCGCCGCCGGACGCGGATGAGCCTCGGCGAGGAGCGCAAGCGGTGGCGTGCCGCCGGCTCGCTGAGCGCGACCGCCGCTGTCGGTGGTCCCTGACACGCTGAGGCACGAGGTCGGGTCGCCGCACTCAGCGGCTGCGGCGGCTCGGCCTCGACGGGGACCGCCGCCGCTCGGGACTGGCCGCCCCACGGCTCGACAGCTGTGGCTCCGCCGCCGCGACGCGGGACGGCGTCGCTTCCACCACGACCGGCATGCCGGTCCCGCTCGGCGGGTCCGCACGCCGACCAGCACCCACCACCCGTCGCACTCCGCGCCGGGTCCGCACCACAACGGGGGAACACCATGAAGCTCGATGCCCACCTCGGCGTCGACGTCGTCGCCCACGAGGCCGACGACACCGTCGACGTCCTGCTCCACCTCGAAGCGCCCACGGCGCACACCGTCGACCGCGCGCCCAGCACGCTGCAGGTCGTGCTCGACCGCAGCGGCTCGATGGCCGGCCGTCCGCTCGACGGCGCCAAGCGGGCCCTCGTCGCCCTCGTCGAGCGGCTCGAGCCGACCGACAACCTCGGTCTTGTCGTCTTCGACGACACCGCCGAGGTGGTGGTGCCCGCCGGACCGCTCACCGACAAGGCCGGGGTGCTCGACCGCATCCGCGCCGTCCGGCCCGGCGGCACCACCGACCTGAGCGCCGGCTACGTCCGGGCGCTCCGCGAGGTGAAGCGTGTGTTCGCCGAGCCGTGGGACGTGCTGTTCCCCGACGGCGATGACCCGCAGGCCACCACCGGCCGCGCAGGAGCGACGGTGCTGATCATCAGCGACGGTCACGTCAACGCCGGGCTGCGCGACGTTGACCGGTTCGCCGACCTCGCCCGCGCGGCGTACGCGGACCGGGTGACGACCACGACCCTCGGCTACGGCGAGGGCTACGACGAGACGTTGCTCAGCGCGCTGGCGCGCGGCGGCAGCGGCAACCACGTCTTCGCCGCCGACCCCGACGCCGCCGGGGCGGCGATCGCCCAGGAGGTGGACGGCCTGCTGGAGAAGGTGGCGCTGGCCGCGTCGTTGACGGTGCGGTTCGCGCCCGAGGTGGCGATGCTGCGGCTCTTCAACGACCTGCCCGCCCAGCAGGTCGGCGACGGAGCCGTCATGGTCGAGCTGGGTGACCTGTGGTCCGGGGAGGCGCGCAAGCTGCTGCTGCGGCTGCACGTCCCGGCGATGCCGGCCCTCGGGCTGGCGCAGGTCGCCTCCCTTGACCTGCAGTGGGTCGAGCTGCCGGGTCTCGTCGAGCACACCGTGTCGCTGCCGATCAGCGTCAACGTGGTGCCGGGCGACGAGGCGGCGCAGCGGGTCCCCGACCCGACCGTGCGCTCGGAGGTGCTCTTCCAGGAGGCCCAGGAGGCCAAGCGCAAAGCGTCGGAGGCGTTCGAGCGGGGCGACCTCGACGTCGGCCGCACCTACCTCGGTGAGACCGAGCTGCTCCTCGACGGGGCCGCCGGGCTGCTCGACGGCGCCGGCAAGGCCGAGCTGGACGCCGAGCGCGCCGACGTGCGACGGATGCAGCAGCTCAGCACGGAGGCGCCGCCGACCCACGTGTCGAAGCTGACGCGGGCCAGCTACCACCAGCAGAACCGCAAGCGCGGTCGGCGCCGCGAGTCGGACGGTGGCCAGTGAGCCCGATGCGCCCGGTGGAGCCGACGCGGCTGACCACCTCGCAGACCGACCGCGCCGCCGGGGTGCTGCTCACCGCTGCGTGTGGTGACGCGCTCGGCGTGCCCTACGAGTTCGCCCGCCCGCCGGCTGCCGACGAGCTCGCCGAGATGCTCGGGGGCGGCCTGGGCGACGGCGCGCCGGGGGAGTGGAGCGACGACACCGCGATGGCCGCTGCTATCGGCCGGGTCGCGGCGACCGGGGCCAACCTGACGAAGCGCGAGGCGCTCGACGAGGTCGCGCTCGGGTTTCTCCAGTGGTTCGACGGCGGCCCGCCCGACGTCGGCATCCAGACCTCCGCCGTGCTGACGGCGAGCGCGCGGCGGCTGGCGGCCGAGGGTGGTCCGCCGTCCGAGGTCCTGGCCGCCGAGGCTGCGGCCTACGCCGAGCGCAACCCGCGCTCGGCCGGCAACGGCGCGCTCATGCGCACCGGCCCGGTGGCGCTGGCCCACCTGCGTGACCGGGACGCGTGTGCCCGCGCGGCCCGCGCTGTTGCCGAACTGACCCACGCCGACCCGCTGGCGGGTGACTCGTGCGTGCTGTGGTCGGAGGCTGTCCGCGCGGCGGTGGTCGACGGCCGGCTCGACGTCGAGGCCGGGCTCGACCTCATCCCGGGCGAGCGCCGCGAGCAGTGGGCGGCGTGGCTCGCCGAGGCGCAGGACGTGTTGCCCGACGGGGAGGTGCCCGGGCGGCGCTTCACACCCAACGGGTTCACGGTCACGGCGCTGCAGGCGGCGGTCGCTGCGGTCACGGGCACGCCGGTGCCTGACCTGCGACCGCGCGAGGCGTCGTACCCGTGCCTGCACCTGCAGCACGCGCTGCACGCAGCGGTGCGCATCGGTGACGACACCGACTCGGTCGCGGCGATCGCCGGGGCGTTGCTCGGTGCACGGTGGGGCGCGAGCGCGGTGCCGTGGCGCTGGCGCCGGCTCGTCCACGGCTGGCCCGGGCTCGACGGGCGTGACCTCGTCTCGCTGGCGACGAAGGCGGCCCGCGGCGGTCGGCTCGACAGCAAGGGGTGGCCGGACGTCGACGACGTGCCCTACGACGAGTACGCCTCGCCTCACGTCGTGCTGCACCCCTACGACGACGGCGTGGTGATCGGGACGACGCGCACTCGCGGCGCGGGCGTCGACGCGGTCGTCTCGATGTGCCGGGTGGGCCGCGCGCAGGCGTGCTTCGACGGCGCGACCGAGCTGGTCGAGTCGCGGCTCATGGACGCCGAGGACCGCGACGCCAACCCCAACCTCCACTTCGTCCTGGCCGACACCGCCGACGCGGTGCGTGGGCTGCGGGCGGAGGGCAAGCGGGTGCTGCTGCACTGCGTCGCCGCCCAGCAGCGGACGCCGAGCGCGGCCGTCGCGTACGCCGTCATGCTCGGCGCCGACCCGGAGGAGGCGCGCGAGCGGGTGCTCGCGGTGTTGAACGAGGCGCGAGGGTACGGGCGGGTGTGGGAGGCGGCGGGGGAGGTGCTGGCCCGCTGAAGGGTCCGGATTCGGCGCCCGGCGTTGTTCGTTCTGGCTGTCCGCTTGCCGTCGGCGCCGCTCCGGCGTGCCCTTTTCAGCACCGAGCAAACTCTTGGCGTCGAATTGCGTCATGTTTGGACTGTGGGCGCGTGTCACCCACGTTCGGCACGGGAACGGCCCGTGTCTCGGGATCACGGCCAAGGCCGCGGAGGGGTATGTCGTGCGTGTGTTGGTGAGGGCCGTCTCGGTCCTGCTGATCGGCGGGGTCCTGGCAATCGGAGGGGTCGTTGCGCTGACCGCTGTCGGCCTGGTCGATTTCAAGTGGCCGTTTTCCACCACGACCATCGACCGGAGTCAGCCGGTGCTGCTCGAGTCCGTGCAGGACGTCAATCGTTACGTCGGCGCTGTCGGGAACCTCGAGGTGGTTGTCGACCTGGAGCGAGACGTTGAGTGGTTGCCCGGTTTCCTAGCCGGTGAGCGTTCCCTCTTCGTCGCCGCTGGCACAGTGGACGCGTACGTTGATCTGGCGAGCCTGGAGGCCGGTGACCTCGTCGTGTCCGACGACCGCACCAAGGTCACCATCACCCTCCCGTCCGCGGTGCTGGGCGAGCCAAATCTCGACCAGGATCGCACCTACTTGTTCGACCAGGAACGGGGCGTCCTGGACCGTCTTGAAGATGCCCTTTCGACGCCGGATCAGCAGGAGCTCTATCAGGAAGCGGAGTCGAAGATCGGCGCCGCGGCGGAGGCGTCCGATTTGAAGGATCAGGCCGAGGCCAACACCGAGGCGATGCTGGTCGGCATGTTCGCCGGGATGGACATGACGACAACGGTCACCTTCGATGAGTGAACGCATTGACTGACCGCGGCCCGCTGGGTCGGCATGACGAGAACGGGGGAATCGCGGTGGCTGGGAACGAAGCAGCGGAGCGTGTCGAACTACAGGTGATCGCCGACGACGACGGTGTGGCGGTGCTCGGTCCGCCGGCCGAGGTCGAACGCTTCCTCGTCGCGGAGGGACTGGTCGACGCCCGGCCGCTCGAGCTCTCCCGACTGCATGGAGCGGCCAGCGTGGGTGGTGCCGTCGCCCAAGCCGGCTCGAGCATCGCGGCGGACTCCGGTCGCTGGGTCAAGCTGACCAAGGAGTCGGCGAAGGCGATCGAGCGACACGGGCTCCGACAGAGCTCGAAGAGCGGCCTGACGACCGGCGTCATCAGGGGCCCGAAGGGTCAGGTGAAGGGGTTCGTCGAGTTCGCCAGGGGACCGGGGGCGTCGCTCACCAACCCGGCGGTGCTCGCGGGTGCTGCGGGGATCATGAGCCAACTCGCCATGCAGCAGGCGATGGACGAGATCACCGACTACCTCCAGCGCATCGACGCCAAGCTCGACGACGTCCTGCAGGCGCAGAAGGATTCGGTCGTGGCGAGGCTCGTCGGATCGGGCTTCGTCATCGACGAGGCGGTCACCGTGCGCAACCGGCGCGGCCGCGTCGACGAGGTGACGTGGTCGAAGGTGCAAGCAGTGCCATCGACCATCGCGGAGGTGCAGGGTTATGCGTTGGCGCAGCTCGACGCGCTGGCGCAGAAGCTCGAGGGTGCTCGCAGGGTCGGCACCATCGCCGACGTCGTCCAGGAGGCGGAGGGCAAGACGCAGGAGTGGCTCGCAGTCCTCGCGCGCACGTTCCAGCTCCAAGACGGGATCGCGGTGCTCGAGCTGGACCGGGTGCTGGACGCGGCGCCGGAGGAGCTCGATGCCCACCGCACCGGGCTGCGGGAGGCACGCCAGGACCGGCTCCACCTCATCGAGCAGGCGACCCGCCGGCTGCTCGACCGGATCAGCGAAGCTGCGACGGTCGCCAACCAGAAGGTGCTCCGGCACCCGTCGGCCTCGCCCACAGCTGTCGGCGCAGGGGAGAAGGTCACCCGGAAGATCGAGGACTTCTACGAGTTGCTCGGGTTGTCCGGCGAGCGTCGGGAGATGGAGGTGCGGCGGTGGACCACGGCTGCCGGGGAGGTCCGTGACCGGGCGCTCGAGCAGGGCGTCGACACGGCCCAAGCCGTTCGCCGCCGAGGTGGTGCCGTGGCGGGCACCGCTCGCGACGGCGCCCGAGATGCTCGCGTTCGGCTCGGAGCGCGGTTGAAGCTCGTGCGTGGCGCCGGTCCAGACGAAGTGGACGACCCCGACGAGTGACGAGCAGTGATCAGTCGTCGCAGAGCTCGCACACGCCCGAGACCGACCGCTCGACGAAGTGGACCTCGCACGTGCCGCGCGAGCCTCGTCGCGGCTCGTGCCACCGCCACCCCCGTGCGCCTTGAACCACGGCAGCTCGACCAACGGGCGACCCTTCGCATCGACGTACCCCTTGCCGATCCACGCGGCGACCTGGCCGTCGCCGGCGAGCGCGATGTAGGAGCCGCTCGACGGGATCCAGACCAGCTCCCAGGTGACGCCTTGGAGCGCGTCGCGGATGAGGCGCTTGGCCTGGTCCGACCGGTGGCCGAAGGCCTCGAAGGCCGCCTCGATGTCGAAGTACTGCCGCCCGACGCCTGCGACCTCCTTCTCGCAGTGGCTGCGCAGTCCGTTCTGGTCGACCTGTGCGGGGGTGGCCTCGGTCAGCTCCGAGTCAGCGAAGAGGTGAGGACAGGCACGGATGTGCACCTTGCCCCGCGGGTTGGTGCCGAACAACGGCTCTCGGCTCAGGTCGGCGGTCACCCTGCAGAGTCTCCGCCGCCTGGAGGCGGGCGGCGTCATCCTCGCGGGTCCGACTGTCGGTGGTCACCCCTAGCGTGGACCTCGGGTCGAGATGAAGGGGGATGGCTCATGGGGGATGCACGACAGGCGTCGTGGGGGCGCGCGGTGGACGCGGCGTGGCTCGCGTTCCGACAGCAGCTCGCCGACCACCTCGCGGAGTTCGAGGACGGCGCGAAGCTGGTGATCGAGCTCGAGATGGGCGTCGACCACGACGACCTCGACGGGTCGCTGCCCTACGTCCAGTTCGTCGGCTGGGACGACGGCCGTCAGGTGAGGGCCGAGGTGTCGTCGCAGCACTACCTCGACCCGCGGTACGCCGTGGGACCGCACGGTGCGCAGGTGCTGCGCAGCGTGGGCTGGGAGCCGCCGACCCACGCGCCGGACGAGCAGCCCGACGACGGCTCGTCCAACTGGTGGGCGGACCACGAGCTCCGCGAGGCCGATCTCGCGGCCTGCCGCGCCACCGTCGCCCTGCGCGACGTCTTCGGCGCGCCGCACCCGTCGTTCCTCCGCACCGACGCCCGCCTGCAGCTCACCGGCGCCGCCGGCGGCGGTGGGGCGGAGGCCACCGCCGACGAGCGTGGGGCAGGTGAGGGCGACGACGAGGAGCCGCCCGTCCGCTTCCCCCACGGGGTCGACGAGCTGCGGGGGATGGTGGTCGAGGCGCTCGGGCGGGTCGTCGACCACCCGGTGCAGCTCGACGATGACGGTGACGTCCCGCTGGTCGCCGGCCGGAGCATGCTCTTCGTGCAGGCGCTGCCGGACGAGCCGACCCTGCAGCTGTGGTCGCCGCTCGTGAGCGGGGTCGACGACCCGGACCGCGCCGCAGACGAGGTCGCCCTGCTCAACCGCGACGTCCTCTTCGGCGCGTTCGTGCTCACCGACACGGGCGACGTGCACTTCCGGCACCACCTGTGCGCGATGCCGTTCGCGCCGCTGCAGCTGCGACTGGTGGTGGCGCGGGTGCTCTCCGACCTGGACCGTCGTGCCGGCGACCTCGTGCGGCGCGTCGGCGGGACGCGGTTCTTCGACGACCTGGAGCCGGACGAGGACGACGACGTGCCGGTCCTCGAGGTGAGCGAGGGCGCCGACCCCGACGAGCACCACCACAGCCACGACGAGGCGGACGGTCGCCTCCGCGGTGAGCTGCTCGTGCTGCGCGAGCTGATCGCGGCCGGGGCCGCGGCACCCGCGACGGTGGCGGCGCTCTTCGACGGTGACCTCGAGCTGATGGCGCTCGTCGTCGACGACCTGCTCACCGACCCGCCCGCGACGCTCGACGTCGCCGACGCGGTCGCCGCGCTGCGCGGTGGCCTCGTCTTCGCCGCGGAGCGCACGGCTCGGTTGCGCTGGTCGCGGTCGGCCCGCCCGCCCGGGCGGCGGCCGCGGTCGCAGCAGCAGGAGCTGCTCACCTCCGACGACCTGGGCGAGCCGGTGCTCGACCTCGGCGGCGATGGGTGAGTCGCGCCGCCATGGCGGCCGTGCGCGGGAGAGGGTGACGACGTGCCTCGACTGATGCCCGAGCAGCCGACCTTCACCACCGACTCCGAGCGCGAGGTGTGGGAGCGGCTGCGCGACGGGCTGGGCGACGACGACGTGCTGATCGCGGGGCTCCGTCTGACCGACGTCGACAAGGACCACGAGGCGGACCTGGTGGTGCTGATGCCCGACTTCGGGGTGCTGGTGATCGAGGTCAAGGGCAGCAGCGTCTGGTTCGACGACGGCGGGTGGTGGCAGCAGCGCGGCGGCAAGGCGCGCAGCATCGACCCCGTCACACAGGTGCGCACCACCAAGTACGCCGTCCGTGACTACGTCGCCCGCGACCCGCGGTGGCAGCGCGCCAACCACGTCTCGTGGGGCCACATGCTCGCGTTGCCCTACAGCGAGGTCGCCGACGACTTCGACGCCCCCGACTGCCCGCGGTGGGCCGTGCTCGACCGGCACGACCAGGTCGACCTCGCCGAGCGGCTGCGGGCGATGGCGCCGCGCACCTGGCAGGGCAAGCCCCCGCCCACGGCAGAGCAGGTCGAGGTGATCGCCGAGATCCTGCACGGCCGGCCGTCGGGCACGGCGTACGACGTCAATGCCGAGTCGGACGAGCGCGCGGCCGCGGCCGACCGCCTGACCCAGGAGCAGGCGACCATCCTCGGCGTCACCCGGCTGCTCAACCGCGTCGAGGTGCGCGGCGGCGCCGGCAGCGGCAAGACGGTCCTCGCACTGCAACAGGCCAAGCAGCTCAGCCACGGCGGGCACGGCAAGCCGCGTCAGCGCGTCGCGCTGCTGTGCTACTCGCTCGGCCTGGCTGCCTACCTCAAGCGGGTCACCGAGTCGTGGCACCGCAAGGACCGGCCCGCCTTCGTCGGCACCTTCCACGACTTCGGTCGGCAGTGGGGAGCGCCCGAGGGCGACCGCCAGGACAGCAGCTTCTGGGAGCAGGAGCTGCCGCGGACGATGGGCGAGCTGGCCGAGGGGCTCGCCGACAAGGACCGCTACGACGCGATCATCGTCGACGAGGCGCAGGACTTCGCCGACGACTGGTGGCGCCCGGTGCTGAAGGCGTTGCGCGACGAGGAGCAGGGCGGGCTGTACGTCTACTCCGACGAGAACCAGCGCATCTTCGCCCGCTTCGGCCGCCCGCCGGTGCAGCTCGTCCCGCTCGTGCTCGATCACAACCTGCGCAACACCCGGCAGATCCACGAGTCGTTCGGCCCGCTTGCGCCGTCGCGCATGTACGCCCGCGGCGGCGACGGGCCCGCCGTGCGGTTCATCGCCGCGAGCACCGAGGACGCCGTCGAGGTGGCCGACGACGCGGTCCTCGAGCTCCTGGACGCGGGGTGGCGGCCCGAGCACGTCGCGCTGCTCACCACCGGGCAGCGCCACCCCGTGCAGGTCGAGCGCACCGAGCACCGCGACCAGGACGGCTACTGGCAGAGCTTCTGGGACGGCGACGACGTCTTCTACGGCCACGTCCTCGGCTGCAAGGGCCTCGAGCGGCGCGCGGTCGTCCTCTGCCTCAACGAGTCGACGGTCCGCGACCGCGCTCGCGAGCGGTTGTACGTCGGGATGTCGCGCGCCACCGACCAGCTCGTCGTCGTCGGTGACCCGGCGTTCGTCCGCCAGTACGGCGGGGTCGAGGTGGCGAAGCGGCTGGGGGTCGGTTGACACTCCCGCCACGCCTCGTCGGAACGCAGTGACGCAGCGTCAGCCCGACGCCCCCGCTGCGCCCGCGGCCTCGATCGCGGCGGCCAGCTCTGCATAGGTCAAGCGATCCGTGAGCCGGTCAAGGGTGCTCAGACCGAGCGAGCGGCGGCCCTGTCCTTCGACCGCCATGCGTGACAGGACGAAGAAGGTCCACTGGTCCACGTCGAGCGGGTCGTAGTCATCGTGACGGGTGGCGGTCTGCAGGCAGAAGACGTAGACGTCGGAGTTGAACGTGCGGGTGCCGGGGCGGGCGGCCTCGTCGCTCCAGTCCTCGGCCGACAGCCCGCCGAACCGGATGGTGGAGTGGACCTTCTGTGGCCACGACTGGAGGTAGGCACTGGACTTGACCTCGACTCGGAGGCCCGACGGGGTGAGCACGTCGAACGAGTGCCAGTCGGGCTGATGCTCCGTGGCGCCGACCGCCCTTAGCACGAGCCACTCGGCCAGGAAACCCCGTGTCGTGTTCGACCGCAGGTCACGCACCGCATAGGCCCAGAAATCCCGAACGGTGGCGTCGAGGCCGATGAAGGGCTCGTCGCCGGTCAGCCGTGGCGGGGGAGGGGGCTCGTGGGGCCCCAGCGCGGCGGTCACGGCGTCGAGCCTGGCAGGTCGACCTCCACGACGTAGGCGTCGTGGTCCGACAACCTGCGTCCGCCCGCTTCGGCCACCACCCGGACAGCCCCGGCCACGGGCCACGCACGAGGAACCGCGATGTGGTCGATGCTCAAGAGCCCGGGGATCCGGTGCGCGAGCGGTGCCGTCGGCACGATCAGGTCCCACCGCTCCAGTGCCGCCAGCAGGTGGGACCTGCTGGCCTTGCTCCCGGCATGCTCCTTGGCCACTCACGGCGTGGTTCCAGTCGCCGCCGAAGACGAATCCGCCCGCGGGCAGAGCTGCGACGAGCGTGTCAATGGTCTTCTCCGTCCGCGCCCCGTGGCCGCCCTCGCCCCACGGCTCTGCCCCACCGACGCCTCGCGGCCATGGTGTGGCGCCCGAGGTGTGCGCGGTGGCCCGGCACGTCGAGGCGCTCGCTGACCTCCGTCGTCAGCAGGACGTCGCACCTCAGCGATTCGAGCAAAGCGTTGCCGACAGCTGGGTCCGATCAGAGCGCGGCGTACACCGCTTCCTCAAAGTCTCCGTAGAGCTTCCAGGCCTCGTGACGCGTGATGAAAGGCAGCGAGTTGGTGTAGATCGAGGCGCAGATGCCGGTCGTGCGGTCGATGAAGAAGTGGGTGTTGAAGAGCCCCGCCCACGACCCGGTGCCGGCGCGGCGGCGGCCAGGGATGTCGTGGCTGTTGAGCAGGAGTCCGTAGCCCCACTTGTTGCCGGGTCCGGCATACATCGTGTCGGTGATCGGCGGGTCCGCGGTTGGGATCTCGGCGGGGAAGTCGAGGTCACCGATCTGGTTGGTGAAGGCGGCGTCGACCGTGGCTTCGTCCAGGATGCGCACGCCGTTGAGCTCGCCTCCTCGCAGGAGCGCCTGCTCGAAGCGGATGTAGTCGCGGGGGGTGGAGAAGAGGCCATGGCCGCCTGCCCACCAGTCGGGTTCGGGGTTGAGGATGTTGCCGGCCGACGCCCATGTGCCGTCCTCGCCCCTCACGTGGACGGTGACGGCGTTGTCCATCTGCGTCTGGTCCGGGTGGAACGTGGTGCTGCTCATGCCGAGCGGGCCCGCGATGCCCTCATCGATGACTGCGTCCAGCTTCTTGCCGGCGACGGCCTCCACGACGCGGCCGAGCCAGTCGGTGTTGATGCCGTACACGAACTCCTCCCCGGGGTGCGCCGTCATCGGCGCACCGAAGGCGGCCATCGACCCGGGTACGACGTTCGGGACGCCAGTCGCCGCTTCGTACTTCACGAGCCGGTCGTTCCAGAACCAGTACCCCAAGCCAGAGGTGTGCGTCACGAGGTGGTGAACCGTCGCCTTCGTGCGCGGCTCGACCAGGATGGGCTCGTCCCCGTCGAACCCCTCGAGCACCTTGACGTCGGCGAAGTCCGGGACGTACTCCTCCACCGGAGCGTCGAAGTCGAGTTCGCCGCGTTCCTTCTGCTGCAGCGCAGCGACGGTGCAGACCATCTTGGTCATCGACATGATGCGGAAGTGGGTGGAGGTGCCGACCGGGTCATCAGACTCTCCGGCTATGCGGATCCCGGCCCCGCCTTCGTAGAGGACGCCGTCGCGGTCGGCGACGATCGCGGCGACGTGCGGCACTGCACCGTCCGACACGGCGTCGGTGAGCACGCGGTCGATCCCGGACCCGTCGATGTGTGTGGCCATGGCTGCTCCTCAGAGTGCGGGGACGGTTTCTCCGTCCGGCTGCCGACCACCGTCTTGCAACCCGTGGCGAGTGGGAACCGACAAGACGTCTGAGTCGGAGGAGTGACGACCGCCACATGGCGGTGGCAGGCTGGCGATCCCGCCGATCTACTGAGGCGCCCGAACTGCGATTCCCTGATTGCGCAAGATGTGGAGAGACCTGTGACAGCCGAGGTGCAGCCGGTCGCGCGCCCGCCGTTCGACGCCGAGCTGCGGGCCGGCCTGGCGGTGGTCGGCGGCATGTTCCCGCCGACGATCACGCCCGACCTCATCGACTTCATGCGCGTGTCGTACGCCGCCCCGCCCATCGAGGACCTCCTCCTCGCCAAGGGCATCGTCTGCACCGACGACGTGGTCGTCGCTCCGGACGGGCACGAGGTCGCCGTGTCGGTGCTGCGTCCCAAGGATGCGCCTGGTGAGCGCCCGGGGGTGGTGTACGCGCACTCGGGCGGGCTGATGTTCGGCGACCGCTTCAGCGGGATCGACCTGGTTCTCGACTGGGTGTCCGACTTCGGCGCGGTCCTCGTGACGGTGGAGTATCGGCTGGCACCTGAGCACCCGCACCCGTACCCCTTCGACGACATGTACGCCGCGCTCGAGGCCGCTGCCTCGCGTGCAGGGGATTGGGGCTTGCGGCGTGACCGCCTCGTGGTCGCGGGAGCGAGCGCCGGAGGTGGGCTCGCAGCAGGCCTTGCGCTCGCAGCCCGCGACCGAAACGGACCGGTGCTACGGGGTCAGGTACTCGACTACCCGATGCTCGACGACCGCGGCAGCACGGCCTCGACCCATCAGTTCGACGGCATCGGCGTGTGGGACCGCGTCAGCAACGAGACCGGCTGGACTGCTCTGCTCGGCGACGCCCGCGGCACCGAGGCCGTGTCAGAGTACGCCGCCCCCGCCCGCGCAAGGGACCTCTCGGGCCTGCCTCCGGCATTCATCGACGTGGGTGCCGCCGAAATCTTCCGCGACGAGGCGATCGCCTACGCGGACGGGATCTGGCGTGCGGGCGGTGACGCGGAGCTGCACGTGTGGTCGGGGGCCTTCCACGCATGCGACATCTTTGCCGCCCATACCTCCGTCGGCCGCGCCATGATCCGGGCCAGGAACGACTGGGTCGAGCGGATCATCGCCGACTGAGAACCGGACTACGCTCGCTCGCAGAAGGAGGTCCGTCGTGCAGGAGCTGCTCGGCCGCATTGCCCGGCTCGACCCGAGCGCGAGCCTCGGGCTGCGCGTCATCGCCTGCTTCGACGAACTCATGGTCGGCAACGTCAACACGCGCGCGCTGCTTGCCGCTGCCGCATCGCTCGCTGGCTGCGTCGCCGGCTTCCACTCCGAGACGCCGGCAAGGACCGTGCGCATCGATCCCCGCGGCCACCACGCGGCCGACGTACGACCGGAGGTGGACCCGGCGTTCCAGCAGGATGCGAGCGACGGACTGACAGTGTGGTTGGAGCGGAACGGGGAGCGGCAGCCCAACGACGCCATCGTGCTGGAGCGACTCGCCCTGGCGGTTCGCATGCGGCACGGCCGCGGGCGTGAGAGCGACCACCGGCGCGACCTGAGCCTGCTGCTCGATCCCGAGGTGGACGTGCAGGCACGCTGCGTTTCTGCGATCACCCTCGGACTGCGTCCGGGGACGCGCTACCGAGTGGTCTGTGCGCCCCTCTTCGCCGTGTGGCCCGAGCACCCCCAGGGCCCCGAGGACGTCGTTGCAACGCGTTTCGGTGCCATCCACGCGCTGGTCCTTCCGGCCAGTGCCCACGAGGTGGCCGCTGTACCCAGCGGGGTCGGCGTCGCCACCGAGGTGGAGGACCTCCACCACTCCTTCCGCACAGCTCTCGTCGCGCTGCGGCTGTGCGATCCGCCGGCGGTCGGGTCGGTTCTGGCCGACGACTTCGGCGGACTGATCGGGCTGCTCGCCGACGCGCCGGACGGCTCCTTCCAGCCCGACGTCGCGCTGGTCGACGCAGTGATGGCCTACCCGTGGGGCGCGGAGACCTTGTCCTCGGTGGTCCGGTCGCACTCGTTGCGGCAGGCCGCTCGCGAAGCCGGCGTGCACCACAGCACGATGCAGTCGCGCCTCGAGACCGTGAACGCGACTCTCGGGTTCGACCCGTTCGAGGGCTACGGGCGCACGCGCCTTGGCACGGCGTACCTCGTCTGGCGCCTGCGCCACTCGCGCGTCTTGGACCTGCCGGCGCCTATCGCCACACCTTGAGGGTGTGACGGCCGATTCGACTACATCCGCGATCACACCCGCCGTCCATCGCGACCACCTCGACCGCGTCACGGAAGGCGTCGTCGCGGTCGGCGAGCCAGGTCTTGAACGCCGCCTTCGACCGGCCCTCGACCATGTCCAGCAGCCTTGCTGGGCCGGCGCCATCGCGGACCGGGGTCAGGGCGATGATCACGGTGACGTACTTGTCGCCACGCCTGGTGTGGCGCCAGACGTGCTCATCGACGCCGATGACCTTCACGCCCTCAAACCGCGTGGGGTCGTTGATCAGCAGCCGCTTGCCTTCAGCCAAGCCCGCGTTGTTGGCGGTGTCCCACGCTACCCCGAGTCCCTCGGCGACACGGGCGACGGTGAGCTAGAGGAATGGAGCTTGCTCGGCTTCGACGCCGCCGCAAGCTCCGGTGAAACGGTCGGTACTGGTCGGTCGTCCTCGGTCACCACCGGATGGCGGCGTCCCCCACGCTCGGCGTTTGCACAGGTCAGCGGCTCGTTCGCCCAGTGGGCGCATCAAGCGACAGACGCAAAGCCGACGTGATCAGGTCGTCGGTTCGATTCCGACAGGCGGCTCCGGCGAACAGCCCCTGACCTGCGCAAACGCAGGGCAGGGGCGGTTCGGTCCTGGTGGTCGCGCGATGCGCTGGCCTCACGGCTCTGCCCGACACCGACGTCGCTCTCCTCTGCGACGGACCCCTCGCCGGCTGAGCGCTCGCGGCCGGCATCCTGTCCGTGTGCCGATAGGCCTCGCACCGCTCGGCAACGCAGCGTGGCGTTGCGTCGCGACCTGGCGACGGCTCGGCGGGGCGCGATCGTCTCGTGCGTTGGCGGACTACGGGAGCTTGGACGCGAGGACGTCGGCCGCCAGGATCTCGGGTGCTGCGCCGAGGAGGTGCTGGTTGGCCGTCAGGGCTGCGACGATGGCGCCGTTGGCGTGGGCGTCGCGAGCGGCCTCGTCGGGGAATGCATCGAAGATCCAGAAGGTGTCGGCGTGGGTCCTGACCGCGAACCAGACAATCGTTCCTACCTCTTCGTTGGCGAGCGCGACAGCGCCGGCGAGCAGATCGGCGAGCGCGTCGTGCTGTCCATCGGCCGCGACGATCTTGGCGACGAAGGCATACGGAAGTGATGCGGGTGTGGACATGAGGGGTTCTCCTAGGTGTCGAGCTTCCTTGGTGAAGCGAGATGAGCGTATGACGAGCAAGGGCATGTGAGAAGTGGCGTATACGGCAGTATTGCTATTGTTCGCGCCATGCGTATCGGACTGATCGCGATCGACGGCTGCTTCGGTTCGGCTGTCGCGTCGGTCATCGACATCGTGCGGGTGGCCGACGGAGCCCGCGGCGATGTCGACCCGCGGATCGACCCGATCGAACTCGCCATCCTCGGACCGAAACGGAGAGTGACCACGACGGCATCGATGACCCTGTCGGTGGACCACCCGCTGTCGGAGTCCGCAGAGTTCGACGTGGTCGTCGTCCCTGCGCTCGGAACCCTCACGGCCGCCGCTACCAACGACGCCCTCCAGAGCCGAGATGCTCGTTCGGTCATCGCCTCGCTCGGGCGCCTCGACGACGCGACCACCCGGATCGCCGCGGCGTGCACCGGCGTGTTCGCTGTCGCCGAGACCGGACGGATGCATCATCGGCGGGCGACGACCAGCTGGTTCCTGGGGCCGGAGTTCCTGAAGCGCTATCCGACCGTCGCCCTCGATCTCGACACCATGGTCGTGGTCGACGGGAACCTCGTCACCGCCGGCGCCGCGTTCGCCCACATCGACCTCGCGCTCTCACTCGTGCGATCGATCAGCCCCGACCTGGCCCAACATGTCGCCAAGCTCCTCATCATCGACGAGCGTCCGTCGCAGGCGGCCTTCGTCGCCTACGAACATCTCCGGCACGAGGACCCGATCGTCGTCGAGTTCGAACGCTTCGTGCGCGCCCGCCTGGACGAACCGTTCAACGTCGCCTTCGTCGCGCAGTCGCTCGGCACCAGCCGGCGCACCCTCGAACGGCGAGTCCGTGCGGCGCTCAACCTCACTCCGCTCGGCTTCGTCCAACGGCTTCGCATCGAACGAGCTCGGCACCTCTCAGCAACCACGGACCTCACCTCCGCGGAGATCGCGCTACGGGTCGGCTACGCGAACGCCGAGACTCTGCGCTCCCTCCTGCGCAGGGAGCGACGCCGTTCCTGACCCATCGCCATGCCCCTAGCCGGTGTCCTAGTGCTCGACTGGAACCACCTCTCAGCACGTCGCGTCGACGCTCCTGCGTCGCCCTCGGACGACCCACTCGACACGCCCGCAGCACAGGCCATGTGACGTGTCCCGGCTTCCCGGACGGTCGGGGTTGGGTGGCTGTGATGTCGCTGCGTTCTCGTCGAGGGGGTCAGCAGACTCGATCAGGGTCGATCGGGATGAGACGCGAAGGCGGTCAGGTCAGGGCGACCGAAGCCGGCCGGCGGGGTAGCGTCGGTCACGTCGAGGTCTTTCGGACGGATGGCGTAGGAACCTCGATCGTCGGGAGACCTCGACGTCTATCTGCGGACCGACGCGCCCGGCCGACCTACACCCTCATCTGGGAAGAGCCCGTACGCCGCGCCCGACGGTGCTCCGCGGGTGCGCCGCGCTGGCGGCACTGCTTCAGCGCCAGGCGTACCGACGCTCCGGGCGGCCCACCTCGCCGTACTTGAGCCGCACCTCGGCGCGGCCGAGGGTGACGAGGTGCTCGAGGTAGCGCCGGGCGCTGACGCGGGCGATGCCGACGACCTCGCCGGTCTCGGCGGCGGACAGGTCGGTGCCGGCGCCGCGGAGCGCCTCCTCGACCAGGCGGAGCGTCTCGGCGCTGAACCCCTTCGGCAGCCTGGCCGATGCCGTCGGCCCCGACGCGCCGCCGAAGACGCGGTCGACGTCGGCCTGATCGGCCTCCGCCTCGGCGACGGCGAGCTGGCCGTAGGCCTCCTGGTAGTGCACCAGCCGCTGGCGCAGGTCGTCGTAGGAGAACGGCTTGATCAGGTAGTGCACGATGCCGCCGCGCAGCGCCCGGCGCACCGTCTCGGCCTCACGGGCGGCGCTGATGACGATGACGTCGACGTCGGGCTTGACCTCGCGCATCTGCTGCAGCAGGTCGAGGCCGAGCACGTCGGGGAGGTAGACGTCGAGCAGCACCAGGTCGGGCGCGAGCTCCTCGACGGCCACCAGCGCCTCGGCGGCGTTGTGCGCCACCCCCACCACCTCGAAGCCGGGCGTGCGCTCGACGAAGCCGCGGTGGATGCGCGCCACCATGAAGTCGTCGTCGACGACGAGCACCCGGATCACCGCGGCGCTCCCGGCAGCGTCGCGGTGAAGACCGCACCGCCGTCGTTGCGCACGGCCACCTCGCCGCCGCGGCGCCGGCACACCAGCCGCGTCAGCGCCAGGCCGAAGCCGCGGCCCGCGTCCGCCCCACCCGCGTCCGCCGCACCCGCCTGCGCCTTGGTCGACCAGCCCTGCACGAACACCGCCTCCTCGTCACCCGGCGGCACGCCCGGGCCGTCGTCGCGCACCTCGACCAGCACCCCCGGCAGCTCGCCACCCCGCGGCACCGCCCGGTCGACCTCGCCGTCAGCGACGTCGGCGACGTCAGCCACGCCGACCGCCAGCGGCGTCGCCGCCAGGTGCACGGTGACGGTGCCGCCGACCCCACCCGAGACCGCGTCGACCGCGTTGTCGACCAGGTTGCCGACGACCGTGGTCACGTCGCGCGACAGGTCCTCGTCGAGCACGTCGAGGTCGGAGGTGGGGGAGAGGCGCAGGGTGACCCCCTTCTCGTTCGCCAGGCTGACCTTGGCGATGAGCAGCGCCGCGACCGTGGGGTCCCCGATCCGCGAGGTCACGGCACCGTCGAGCCCGGCCCGCTCGCGCCCGACGCCCTGGACGAAGCCGATCGCCTCGTCGTACTCCTCCAGGGTCAGCAGGCCGCTGATCGTGTGGAGCCGGTTGGCGAACTCGTGGGTCTGCGCGCGCAGCGTGTCGGAGACCGCGCGGGTGCTGCCGAGCTCGCGCTCCAGCGAGCTGAGCTCGGTGCGGTCGCGCAGGGTGGTGACCGAGCCGATGACCCGGCTGCGCGAGCGCAGCGGCACGTGGTTGAGCACCAGCACCCGGTCGTCGGCCAGGACCATCCGGTCGACCCCGCCCTCTTCGCTCAGCGCGCGGCCCAGCACCGGGTCGACGTCGAGCTCGGCCAGCGTGCGCCCGACGCTGTCGGCCGGCAGGCCGAGCAGGTCGCGGGCGCTGTCGTTGAGCAGCGTCACCCGGCCGTGGGTGTCGAGGGCGACCACGCCCTCCTTCAACCCGTGCAGCATCGCCTCGCGGTGCTCGACCAGCGAGGCGATCTCCACCGGCTCCAGGCCGAGCGTCTGCCGCTTCACCCGGCGCGAGAGCAGCAGCGAGCCGACCACCCCGAGCAGCGAGGCGACGCCGAGGTAGATCGCGAGGTTGGGCGCCGCGCGTTGCAGCAGCTGCAGCGTGGAGGGGTAGGCGCGCGCCACCACCACGAAGCCGACCAGCTCGCCGGTGCGCGCCGGCTCGTCGGAGAGCACCGGCACGTGCGCCACGACCGAGCGCTGGCCGCTGCGCTCGACCACGCCCGTCCACGACCGGCCCTGCAGCACGTCGCTCTCGCCGAGCGGCAGCTCCTCGCCCAGCAGGGTCGGGTCGGAGGAGACGACCACCACGCCGTCGGCGCGCACCAGCGTCACCCCCGTCGCGCCCGACTGCGCCCGCAGCGACTCCGCGGCCGCCGGCAGGGCGGCCCCCAGCCGCGGCTCGGCGTCGGGGAGCCGTTCGCGCACGAGCGCGGTCGCCGCGAGGTTCTCCGCCGCCGACAGCGCGGCGCGCCCCGCCACCCGGCGGAAGTCGGCGGCGGACTGCGCGATCGAGATGGCGGCCACGAAGACGAGCACGACGAGCACGATGAGCAGCTGCAGCAGCAGGAACTGCCGCGCCAGCGTCATCCGTCGCACCGTCCGGCCTCCTCCTGGTCCGCAGAAGTGTCGCAGCGCACACGGGCGCCGCACAGGCCTGCGGACGCGACCACAATGACCACAACGGCCGTTGCCTCCGCAACCGTGACCACGGTCACACGCGGCGATCACAGTGGGCTCGTCGCCGCCCCCCGGGCGGCACCGCACCCCCCGACGAAGGAGCCCCCCATGCGCCGATCCCGCGCACTCGCCACCGCCGCCGCCCTCGGCCTCTCGCTCACGCTCTCCGCCTGCTCGGTCACCGGCGACCAGGCCGCCGGCGAGGGCGGCGAGGCCGACTCGCTGGCCGACCTGCGGATCATGGTCCCCAACTCCGCCGGCGGTGGCTACGACACCACCGCCCGCGTCGCCGCGAAGGTGATGGAGGACGAGGGCATCGCCGAGGGCATCGAGGTCTTCAACCTCGAGGGCGCCGGCGGCACCGTCGGCCTGGCACGCACCGTCAACGAGGCCGGCAACGGCGACCTCGCGCTGCTCATGGGCCTCGGCGTCGTCGGCGCGAGCTACACCAACGACACCGACGCGACGCTCACCCGGACCACCCCGCTGGCCAAGCTCATCGAGGAGCCGGGCGCCGTCATGGTCCCGAAGGACTCGCCCTTCGAGACCATCGACGACCTGGTCGCCGCGTGGCAGGCCGACCCGAGCGGCCTCACCGTCGGCGGCGGCTCCTCGCCGGGCGGGCCCGACCACCTGCTGCCCATGCAGCTCGCCGAGGCCGTCGGCATCGACCCCCGCGAGGTCAACTTCGTCTCCTACGACGGCGGTGGCGACCTGCTGCCCGCCATCCTCGGCAGCAAGCTCGACTTCGCCACCTCCGGTGCCGGCGAGTTCCTCGACCAGATCGAGAGCGGCGAGGTGCGCGTGCTGGCCACCAGCGGCGAGGAGCGCCTCGAGCAGGTCGACGCCCCGACGCTGGTCGAGTCCGACGTCGACCTGGTCTTCACCAACTGGCGCGGCATCGTCGCCCCGCCCGAGGTCGACGACGCCGACCGCGACGCCATGATCGCCGCGCTCGAGCAGCTGCACGCCAGCGACGGCTGGGAGCAGGCGCTCGAGGACAACGGCTGGGAGGACGCCTTCATGACCGGCGACGAGTTCGAGGCCTTCCTCACCGAGCAGGACGCCCGCGTGCGCGACACCCTGTCGCAGCTGGGGCTGGCGTGACCTCGCCCGCCACCCCCGTGGTCCGCGACCGCGCCGAGCTGGGCTTCGCGGCCCTGCTCGGCGTGGCCGGCGCGGTGGTCGTGCTGGACGCCCTGCGCATCCAGGCGGCGTACTCCCAGTCCGACCCGGTCGGGCCGCGCACCATGCCGCTGGTCGTCGGCGCGCTGCTGGTGGTCTGCGCCGGCGTGCTCGCCGTCGACGTGTGGCGCGGCGGGCACGGCGCGGCCGAGGGCGGCGAGGACGTCGACCTCGGCCACCCGACCGAGTGGCGCACCGTCGTGCCGCTGGTCGCGGTCTTCGTCGCCCACGTGCTGCTCGTCGACAGGCTCGGCTGGGTGGTCTCCGGGACGCTGCTCTTCTGGGGCAGCGTCTGGGCGCTCGGCAGCCGGCACCCCGTGCGTGACGGGGTCGTGTCGCTGCTGCTCTCGCTCGGCACCTTCTACGGCTTCTACGTCGGCCTCGGCATCTACCTGCCCGCCGGCGTGCTGGAGGGGATCCTCTGATGGACGTGATCGGCTCGCTCCTCGAGGGCTTCGCCACCGCGGCGACGCCCACCAACCTCGCCTACGCGCTGCTCGGCGTGCTGCTGGGCACCGCCGTGGGTGTGCTGCCCGGCCTCGGCCCGGCGATGACGGTCGCGCTGCTGCTGCCCGTGACCTACGCGCTCGAGCCCACCAGCGCCTTCATCATGTTCGCCGGCATCTACTACGGCGGCATGTTCGGCGGCTCCACCACCTCGATCCTGCTCAACACCCCCGGCGAGTCCTCCTCGGTGGTGACCGCGATCGAGGGCAACAAGATGGCCAAGTCCGGCCGGGCCGCGCAGGCGCTGGCCACCGCGGCCGTCGGGTCGTTCGTCGCCGGCACCATCGGCACGGCGCTGCTCGTGCTGTGCGCGCCGATCGTCGTCGGCTTCGCGGTCAGCCTCGGCTCCCCGTCGTACTTCGCGATCATGGTGCTCGCCCTCGTCGCCGTCACCGCCGTGCTCGGCAGCTCGCGCGTCCGCGGCTTCTCGGCGCTCGGGCTCGGCCTCGCGCTCGGCCTGGTCGGGATGGACCCCGTCACCGGGCAGCAGCGGCTCACCTTCGACCAGCCGCTGCTCGTCGACGGGCTCGACGTCGTCATCGTCGCCGTCGCGATCTTCGCCGTCGGCGAGGCGCTGTGGGTCGCCGCCCACCTGCGCCGCACCGCCGCCCACGTGATCCCGGTCGGACGGCCGTGGATGGGCCGCGAGGACTGGAGCCGCTCGTGGCGGCCCTGGCTGCGGGGCACGGCGTACGGCTTCCCCTTCGGCGCGATGCCGGCCGGCGGCGCCGAGATCCCGACGTTCCTCTCCTACGTCACGGAGAAGCGCTTCGCGCGCAAGCCGGAGGAGTTCGGCCACGGCGCCATCGAGGGCGTCGCCGGGCCGGAGGCGGCCAACAACGCCTCGGCCGCGGGCACGCTCGTGCCGATGCTCTCGCTGGGCCTGCCGGTCAACGCGACCGCCGCGGTGATGCTCGCGGCGTTCACGCAGTACGGCATCCAGCCCGGGCCGCTGCTCTTCGACCGGGAGCCGCAGCTGGTGTGGGCGCTCATCGCCTCGCTCTTCATCGGCAACGTGCTGCTGCTGCTGGTCAACCTGCCGCTCGCGCCGGCCTGGACCAAGCTGCTGCAGCTGCCGCGGCCCTACCTCTACGCCGGGATCCTCTTCTTCGCCACGCTCGGCGCCTACTCGGTCAACCTGCAGGCCTTCGACCTCGGGATCCTGATGGTGCTCGGCCTGCTCGGCTTCGCGATGCGGCGCTGCGGCGTGCCCGTGCTGCCGCTGGTGATCGGGCTGATCCTCGGCCCGCGCGTCGAGGAGCAGCTGCGCACGTCGCTGCAGCTCAGCGGCGGTGAGGTGTCCGGGCTGTTCAACGAGCCGGTGGCGATCGTGGTCTACGCGCTGATCGCGCTGCTGCTGGCCTGGCCGCTGCTGGCCAAGCTGCTGCCGGGGCGGTCGCCTGCCCGCGCTGGCGCTGCTGCGGAGGGCGCCCCCGCCGAGCCCGACGACGAGCGCGAGCTCGTGTCCAGTGAGAGGAGCCGGTGATGACGGTGGTGGTCGGCTACGTGCCCACCCCCGAGGGAGCGGCGGCGCTCGAGCAGGCCGTCGACCACGTGCGGTCGCGGGACGCCCGCCTGGTCGTGGTCAACACCTCGCGCGGCGACCGGCTCGTCGACGAGCGCTACGCCCTCGACGACCAGGTCGCGCGAGTGCGCGAGCGCCTCGACGACGCCGGCGTGGCCTACGACGTCGTGCACGGCGTGCACGGGCGCGAGGCGCACGACGAGCTGCTCGACGCGGCGCGCGACCACCGCGCCGACCTGCTGGTCATCGGCCTGCGGCGGCGCACGCCGGTGGGCAAGCTGCTCCTCGGCAGCACCGCCCAGCGTGTGCTGCTCGAGGCGCGGTGCCCGGTGCTGGCCGTCAAGCCCTGAGGGGATTCCGGTGGCCCCGGTGGGGTCAGGGCTCGCGGTCGTAGCGCAGTCCGTCCTCGGCCACCCGCGCCCCGGCCGAGACCTCGTGCGGCGTGAGGCGGCCGTCGTGGCCGAGGTGCGCGACGGGCACGTCGTGCAGCGCCACGAACACGTCGGAGACGAGCCGGCGGTGGCAGCGCCACCACAACGACTCGCTGCACATGAAGGCGACCGCCTGCCCGACGTCGGCCCGGGCGGCCAGGTCGACGAGGAGCTCGTCGAGCCCGGCGCGGAACTCGTCGGTGCGGGTGTAGGCGGCGTAGGCGCGGAACGCCTCCACCCGCCACCACGGGTCGGCGTCGGCCTCCTCGGGCGTTAGCCGTCGCCGCCCGCCCAGCCGCGGCTCCCAGCGGTAGTCCACGCCGTGCTCGGGCAGCCACCGGGCGAGCTCGTCGGTCGCGGTGTGCGGGTGGCGGCGGCTGCCGGGGAAGCGGCGCACGTCGACGACGAGCCCGACCCCCGCGCCCGTGAGCAGCGTCGCGAGCTCGTCCTGCCCCGCCGTCCCGTGCCCGAAGGACACCGCGGTCGGGGGTGCAGTCGCGGGCCCGTGCGGGGGAGCAGCGTCGCTCATGCGGGGGCGGTACCCACCCCGCCGCCGCGCGGCATGATGACGCGGTGACCGCCAGCCCCGCCCACCACCGCGAGACCGCCGAGGCGGCGTTGCGGTGGGTGCTCGACCAGGTGCGGTGGGACGCCGCCGGCCCCTGGGTGCCCGAGTCGGTCGCCGTCGACCCGCTCGACGGATCAACCGACGGAGCAGCCGCCGGAGCAGCCGGCGGGGCGGCGACCCCACCCGACGGCCGGCGCGGCATCCACAGCGGCACCGGCGGCCTCGCGCTGCTGCTCGCCGAGGTGCGCCTCGCCCGCCCGTGGACCACCGAGGAGGCGACGCTGGCCGCGGCGGTCGCCGATCAGCTGCGCGCGGCCACCGCCACCGAGACCGAGGTGTCGTTCTTCGACGGCCTCGCCGGCACCCTCTCCGTGCTGCTGGCGCTGGGCGAGCCGGGCGCCGAGGCGGTGATCGAGCGGCTGCTCGCGCTCGCCACGCCCGACGGTTGGCCGACGCCGTGGCTCGAGCCCCCGACGTACGCCCCGGACGCCCGGATCTGCGACGCCACCCTCGGGACCGCTGGTGTGCTGCTCGCGGCGGCGTGGGCGCACCGGCGCGGGGTGCCGCGCGCCGACGAGCTGGCCGCCCACGCGGCCGCGGTGCTGCTCGGCGAGGCGGAGGAGACCGCGGACGGGCCGCGGTGGCTCTTCGTGCCGCGCCGCTTCCGCGACACCCCGCCCACCGAGATGCCCGGGTGGTCGCACGGTCAGGCCGGCATCGCCTCTGCCCTCGCGGTCGCCGGGAGCGAGCTCGGGCGGCCCGACCTGGTGGAGGCAGCCCGCCGCGGCACTGAGCGGCTGCTCGCCCTTGCCGACACCAGCGGCGGCGGCCTCACCGTGCCGCGCTACGTGCCGCCGTTGGAGTCCGGCGACGACCCCGTCTCCTACGGCTGGTGCCACGGCGCTGCCGGCACCTCGCAGGTCTTCGCTGCGCTCCGCCACGCCGGGGTGGCCGACGTCGGCGGCCACCCGCCCGCACACTGGCAGCGGGCCGCCTTCCGCTCCGTGCGGGCCGCCGGCGTGCCGGCGCGGCTGCGCCCGGGGCACTGGGACAACGACGGTCAGTGCTGCGGCACCGCGGGCGTCGGCGACCTGCTGCTAAACCTGTGGCAGCGCGACCGCGACGGCGACCACCTGGCGTACGCCGTGGAGATCGGCGACGCCCTCGTCTCCCGCGCGCAGGGCACCGGGTCGCACCGGTGGTGGCGGTTCGTCGAGCACCGCGCGGAGCAGCCGCTGCTGCCCGGGGTCGGGTGGATGCAGGGCGCGGCGGGGATCGCGGCGTACCTCCTCCGGCTGGCCCGGCTGCTCGAGCAGGGGCCGGACGCGCCGGCCGTGGAGCGGGCCGACACCTGGTGGGCGCGGGGGTGAGGGTGGGCGGTCGGGTCGCGGTGGTATCGACACGCTCGCCGGGGCTCGCTGCTCGACCTGGGGTTGCCGGGGTGCTCGGCGTGTCGTCGTGCAGACGTCACGTGCGGGTCGGCCGGGCGTCGACGGGGGCTGCCTGACTGGTGGGGCACGACCTCCCCAGCCCTGGTCATCTCGGAAGGACCTCGCATGCCCAGCACCACCTCCACCTCGCCCCAGGCCACGTCCGGCGGGTCCGGCTTCTCCCGCCGCGGCTTCCTCGCGCTGTCCGGCGCGGCCGCCGCCGCGGCGTACGGCTTCTCGGCCGCCCCGGCGTGGTCGCAGCCGCGCTTCTCCTCGACCCCCTTCACGCTCGGCGTCGCCTCGGGCGACCCGACCCCCGACGGCTGCGTGCTCTGGACCCGGCTCGCGCCCGAGCCGCTGGCGCCCGACGGTCGCGGCGGCATGCCGACCGCCACGGTGCCGGTGACCTGGCAGGTCGCCACCGACCCCGGCATGCGCGACGTCGTCAAGGCCGGCATCGAGCGGGCCGTGCCCGAGCTCGCGCACTCCGTGCACCCCGAGGTGCGCGGGCTGCGGCCGGGCGCGGACTACTGGTACCGCTTCCGCGTCGGCGACCAGGTCAGCCCCGTCGGCCACGCCCGCACCGCTCCGGCGCCCGGCAGCACGCCGGCGCAGCTGAGCTTCGCGCTCGCCTCCTGCCAGTCGCTGCCCGGCAACAGCCGGTACGCCGCCTACCGCACGATGCTCGAGGACGACCTCGACCTGGTCGTGCACGTGGGCGACTACACCTACGAGCGGCGCGGCGACGAGACCCTGGCGGACTTCCGCACCAATCACGCGCGGTACAAGCTCTCGCCCGACCTGCAGGCCGCCCACGCGGCGTTCCCCTTCGTCGTCACCTTCGACGACCACGAGGTCGAGAACAACTGGGCCGACCTCGTCAGCCAGCCCGACGGCGAGGCGAGCAACGAGCTCGGCCGCTTCACCCAGCTGCGCGCCAACGCCTTCCAGGCCTACTACGAGCACCTGCCGCTGCGCCGCCCGCAGCGCCCCGTCGGGCCCGACATGCTGCTGCACCGCCGCGTCGACTGGGGCACGCTGGCCAGCTTCCACGTGCTCGACACCCGTCAGTACCGCTCCGACCAGCTCACCGAGGCCTTCCCCGGCGGCCCGCTCGACCCGCGCGTCACCGACCCGAGCCGCACGCTGATGGGCGACGAGCAGGAGCGGTGGCTCTTCGCCGGGCTCGAGGCGTCGCAGGCGCGGTGGAACCTCGTCGCGCAGCAGACGATCATGGCGCAGGTCGACTACGACGGCGGGCCGGGCGTCAGCGTCAACCACGACCAGTGGGACGGCTACGCCGTGTCGCGCGACCGCCTCCTCGGCTTCGTCGAGCAGGCCCGCCCGAGCAACCCCGTCGTGCTCACCGGCGACTGGCACTCGGCGTGGGTCAACGACCTGCGGCTGCGCTTCGACCGCCCGGAGACCGAGGTGCTGGCGACCGAGCTCGTCGGCACGTCCATCAGCTCCGGCTGCGGCTGGGCGGCTGCGGTCAAGGCGGCGCGACCGAACAACCCGCACGTCAAGTACCTCAACCCCGACCTGCGCGGCTACACCCGCGTCATTTCCACGCCGCAGCGCATGGTCGCCGACTACCGCGTCGTCACCTCCGCCTCCGACACCGTCG
Organism: Nocardioides perillae; assembly: GCF_013409425.1. Taxonomy (NCBI): domain Bacteria; kingdom Bacillati; phylum Actinomycetota; class Actinomycetes; order Propionibacteriales; family Nocardioidaceae; genus Nocardioides; species Nocardioides perillae. The sequence goes on from NZ_JACCAC010000001.1 coordinate 1,406,965, forward strand.
GACGCGCCCGCACCGACGCCACCTGGGTGGTCGAGGACGGACGACCCGGCGCCGTCGCCGACTGACGCGCCGCCCGCACCCCTCGTCGTACGGCGGGGGGTGCGGGTGGGCGGGCGGCAACGGTGAGGGCGGGCGGGAACGGTGAGGGCGGGCGACGCGTTGGGCCCAGGGACGGTGTCCCCGACGGAAGTGACCCATGGACGAGCAGACCCTGCTCAATCTCGGCCTCGTGCTCCTCTTCGTGATCGTCGGCGGGATCTTCGCCGGCACCGAGCTGGCGCTGGTCTCGCTGCGGCAGAGCCAGGTCGACCGGATCGAGCAGCAGAGCGCGCGCGGGGCACGCGTGGCGCGGGTGGCCCGCGACCCCAACCGCTTCCTCGCGGCCGTGCAGATCGGCGTGACGGTGGCCGGCTTCTTCTCGGCCGCCTACGGCGGGTCGACGCTCGCGCCCGACTTCGCGCCGCTGCTGGAGGGCCTCGGGCTGGGGGAGAGCGCGTCGCAGACCGTGGCGCTGGTGGTGCTGACGCTGTTCATCGCCTACCTCTCGCTCGTGCTCGGCGAGCTGGTGCCGAAGCGGATCGCGCTGCAGCGCTCGGCGCAGGTGTCGCTGCTGGTCGCGCCGCCGCTCGACAAGTTCGCCACCCTGATGCGCCCGGTGATCTGGCTGCTGTCGGTCTCGACCAACGCCGTGGTGCGCCTGCTCGGCGGCGACCCGCACGCGGTCAGCGAGGAGGTCGACGAGGAGGAGCTGCGCGACATGGTCACGCAGCACCGCGGCCTCGAGGAGGACCAGCGCCGCATCGTCGGCGACGTGCTCGCCGCCTCCGACACCATCCTGCGCGAGGTGATGCGACCGCGCGCCGACGTGGCCTTCGTCGACGGCGGCGCCACGCTGCGCGAGGCGCTCGAGCAGGTGCGCGGGCGCCCCTGGTCGCGCTACCCGGTCACCGGCCGCGGCTTCGACGACGTCACCGGCTTCCTCCACGTGCGCGACCTGCTCGAGGTCGGCGTCGACGACACCCGCACCGTCGCCGACGTGCAGCGCCCGGTGCTGCTGCTGCCGTCGGTGAACAAGGTGCTGCCCACCGTCGCCACGATGCGGCAGGAGGGCACGCACCTCGCCGTGGTCGTCGACGAGTACGGCGGCACCGACGGCATCGTCACCCTCGAGGACCTCGTCGAGGAGCTCATCGGCGAGATCCGCGACGAGCACGACGCCGCCGACGAGCACGACCCGGGCACGGAGTCCGTGGCCGACGGCGGGCTGTCGATCGAGGACTTCGCCGAGCGCTACGCCGTCGAGGTGCCCGACGGCGACTACGAGACCGTCGCGGGCTACCTGATGGCCCAGCTCCAGCGCATCCCGGCCGTCGGCGACGCCGTCGACGTCGACGGGTCGGTGCTGGAGGTCGCCGCGATGGACGGCCACCGGGTCCAGCGCATCGCCGTGCGCCGCGGCGAGGCGCCGGCGGAGCCCACGACGGCGCCCTCGACGCCCGGCTCCTGAGGGGTGCCGCCGCCGTGCGCGGCGGTCCGGTCCGAGGTCCGGTCCATCCAGGCGACGACCAGCATGTGCGGCACGGTGAGCGCGAGCAGCAGCACGAGCGCGCTGCCGAGGGCGGCGCTGGTGTCGGCCGCCGTCGAGGTCGCCGCGACCAGGGCGACGAGCACGCCGGTGGCGGCGAGGGACGGCCACGCGGCCTGGCGCGCGAGCGCAGCGACGGCCTGACGCGGACGGCCCGCGTCGAGGAGCGCGGCGGTGCGGTCCTGCGCCAGCACGAGGCGCGCGCAGTGTCGCAGCCCGTGCCACGCCCCGAACCACACCGCGAAGGCCAGCAGCGGCGGTGCCAGCGCGCCGAGCAGGCCGACCGCGGCCACATCGGCGACGACGGACCGCTGCTCGGCGCGGGCCGCCGCAACGACGGCCACGCCCGCGGCGGCCACCCACACGACGGCGAGCGCGCCGCGCACGAGCGGCTCCGCGAGCAGGCCGCCCAGGCCGGGGGAGACCGCGTCGGCGACGCCGACCAGGTCGCTGCCGCTGCGGGCCAGCGGGAGCAGCAGGGCGCCGGTGCCCGCGAGGCCGACCGCGGCCGCGACCCCACGGCCCGGGCGCCACCGGGTGGTCGCGCGTAGCACCTCCAGCTCCCCGGCAGCGAAGTGGTGCAGGCTCAGCGCCAGCACGGCCGCGAGCGCCGCCGGGGCGGTCGCGGGAGTCGTGAGCAGCACCCACGCGCCGGCCGCGAGGGCGGCGTACACCGTCGCGGCGACGAGCGGCGGCTGCCCCGAGAGTCGCGCTGCCAGCGCGTGGTCGACCGCCCCGTGCGGCAGCCCGGCGACCAGCGCGAGGAGCGCGGCGACCAGCACGACGGGGCCGGTGGGCGCGACCCCGGCGACCACGAGGAGCACCGACAGCGCGGCGGTGACGACGACGGCCTCGCGCGACCGGCGGACGGCGCCGACGAGCAGCGCGGCACGCGGCTCGGTCACCGTCGTCAGCGCCACGTCGCACCTGCCCTCGATCATCCTTGTCCGTCACCATACCTCGACCTTCTGCAGAACTCCTAGACCACCGATTTGGACAGAGGTGCAGAATGCACCTCGAGACGCAGGCCACCCCTGGGGGTGAGGTCAACGAACCCCTGTGGCCAGCGGCCTCACGTCGCTTCGACGCCGTGTCGAAGTTCGTTCACGCAACAGACGGAGGTCGTTCCAGTGATTCCCGAGCAACTCACCCAGGGCCAGTACGACACGGTCTACAACCTGCTGTCGCTGGTGATCGCGGCGCAGCTGTTCACCGCGCTCTTCCTCGTCGCCGCGCAGCCGCGTGTGCTGCCGCGCTACCGCCAGGCGCTCCTGGTCTCCGCGGTGGTGTGCGGCATCGCGGCCTACCACTACTTCCGCATCTTCGACTCCTTCCGCGACGCCTTCGTCACCGACGCGGTCGGTGGGCGCGGCACCTACACCCAGGCGCCGGGCGCGTCCTTCAACGAGGGCTACCGCTACGTCGACTGGCTGCTGACCGTGCCGCTGCTGCTGGTCGAGCTCGTGGTGGTGCTGGCGCTCGCACGCAAGCTGCAGGCCTCGCTGCTGTGGCGGCTCATCCCGGCCTCCGCGCTGATGATCGCGCTCGGCTACCCGGGCGAGGTGGCGAGCAGCGACGCCGTGCGCCACGTCTTCGGCCTGCTCTCCACGATCCCGTTCCTCTACATCCTCTACGTGCTGTTCGTGGAGCTCACCAAGTCGCTCGACCGGCAGCCGCCGGCCGTACGCGACACGATCTCCAAGCTGCGGATCCTGCTGTTCGCCTCGTGGGGCGTCTACCCCATCGCCTACCTCGTGCCGCTGCTCGGCTTCGACGGCGCGGACGCCTGGGTCGGCAAGCAGGCGGGCTACTCGATCGCCGACATCCTGGCCAAGTGCCTCTACGGCCTGCTGATCTACCGCATCGCGCGGCTGAAGTCGTTCGCCGACGACCCGGCCTTCGCCGAGGCCGAGGAGGGCACGGCCGAGGGTCACGCCAGCGGCCGGTCGGGTGTGCAGGTGCCTGCCTGACGCCTGACCGCCGTGCCGCCCGCACCCGTCGTACGCCGGGGGTGCGGGCGGTCGTGCGTCTGAACGGTTGCGCGGGGGGGGGTGCCGACGGCTGGTCGTCGGCTCGCTGTCGGCGCGGCGTGCTGTGCTGTGCCGGTGAGCGTGAGGTCGAGGTGGGGTGCGGGCGTGGTCGCGGTCGTCGTGGCGCTCGCGTCGACCGCTGCGTGCTCGGTGGGCGGCGGGTCGGTGCTCGCCGACCCCGACGCACCCGTGGGGGTGCCCGACGACGCCGAGCAGGCGCGGGTGGTGCGGGTCGTCGACGGCGACACGGTGATCCTGCGGGGGAGCGGCGAGGGTGTCGTGCCCGACGACGAGGCGCGCGTGCGGCTGCTCGAGGTCGACAGCCCCGAGTCGGTGGCGCCCGACCGGCCGGTCGAGTGCTTCGGGCCCGAGGCCTCGGAGGGCCTCGCCGAGCTGCTGCCCGCCGGGGCGACCGTGTGGGTGGCACCCGACGAGGAGCTCGAGGACCCGTTCGACCGGCTGCTGCTCTACGTCTGGACGACCGACGGTGAGTTCGTCAACCGCTCGCTGGTGCGCGAGGGCCTCGCCGAGGCGGTGCTCTACGAGCCCAACGACCGCTACATCGCCGAGGTGCGGGCCGCCGAGCGGGCCGCGCGCGACGAGGGCGCCGGGCTGTGGGGCGCCTGCTGAGGCTCGCTCGTCGTCCGGCTCGGGTGACAGGGTGTCGTCAGAGAGCGGCGAGCAGGTCGGCGGTGCTGACCACCGTCGCGAACTCCCCGTGCAGGTTGGTCGCGGTGGCCCGTGCCAGCTCGGCGGCGGTCATGACCTCCCCGTCGGGTGTCGCGCGGTCGAACGTGTGGGTGGCGTCGAGCGCGAACCAGACCGTGAAGCCGAGGTTGCCCCCGACGCGGGCGGTGGTCTCGCAGCAGTGGTTGGTCGTGATGCCGCAGACGACCAGGTCGCTCACCCCATCGGCGCGCAGCCACGCCTCGAGGTCCGGGGTGCCGTGGAAGCTGCTGTTGACCGACTTCGTCACGGTCAGCGCGGGCTCGCGCTCCTCGAGGTAGGGCTTGAGCCGGTGCCCCGGCTGGCTCGGGTGGAGCGGGCTGGACGGGTCGGCCGACGAGTGCTGGACGTGCACGACCGGGCGGCCGGCCGCGTGGAAGGCGCGCACGAGTGCGGCGACGCGGTCGTCGCACGCCGGGTTGTCGCGCTCGCCCCACCACGGGTCGTCGAAGGCCTGCTGCACGTCGACCACGACGAGCGCCGTGCGCGCGCCGAGCGCGACTGCGTGTCCTGCCACCGGTGAGCCTCCCTCGTGTCGAGGCGACACCGTAGTGGGGGGGCGCGGGTGCCGGCGGGTGCGCGACGGTGCAGGTCCCCACATTCCTCGAGTACGTGTTCGAATGGTGAGACTGAAGGCCTCGGATGCGCAGTGGTTGTCGGTGGTCCCTGCTGGACTGGTCCCGTGACGGTGACCGCGCTTCGCACCCCGCTCGCAGCCCCGGTGCTGCCGCGGCTGGCGAGCGCGCGCGCCGAGGTCGCGGCGGTGCAGGGGCTCGGTCTGGAGCAGGTCGACCTCGACGACCTCGGCACCGCGCTCGAGCAGCTCGCCGCCCTGGAGGCGCAGGTGCAGGCGGTGCGGCTGACCGTGCTGGCCGAGGCGGAGCGTCGCCGCGTCGCCGACTCCTGTGCCGCGACCGGCACCGACTCCTGGGCCGCCGGCCTCACCGGCGACCGGCGTGAGGCGATGCGCGGCGGGCTGCTCCTCGCGCGCGACCTGGAGGAGCGCTTCCACCACGTCCGCGACGCGTTCGCCGCCGGGCGGATCAACCTGGCGCAGGTGCGGATCGTCGTCGACGCCTGCCGCCAGGTGCCCGAGGCGGCCACGCCGCAGCAGTGCTCGGACGCCGAGCAGTGGGCGGTTGCCAAGGCCTCCGGGGCCGCCAACCGCTCCGGCAAGCCGATGCAGCCCAAGCGGCTGCGGCAGGTGGTGCGCCGCATGTTCGACCCGGTCGACCGCGAGCTGGCCGACCAGCACGAGGCCATCATGCTCGGGCGTCAGCGTCGGCGCGCCGACCGCGAGTGCTTCTTCGCCTTCGGCGACGACGGCGACGGCACCTTCAGCGGCAAGTTCCGCATTCCCGAGCTCCACGGCCGGCTGCTGCTGCACGCGCTGCAGCGGCTCTCGGCCCCGCGTCGGCTCGGGCGCGACCGCGACGGCCGCACGGTCGTCGACGAGACCGTCGAGCCGCTCGGCACCGCCGAGCTGCACGGCCACGCCTTCTGCGAGCTCCTCGAGCACCTGCCCACCGACGGCCACGGGGCGGTCGGCGCCACCGTGCTGGTGACGGTCGGCCTGGCCGAGCTCCAGCAGCGGCTCGCCGACCACCTCGTGCCGCTCGACGCGGTCAACGCGTGGCACGGCTCCACGGAGACCGGCACGGGCCGCCTCGACACCGGCACCCGCACCGGGGTCGGCGACGTGCGCCGGATGGCCTGCGGTGCCGGCATCGTGCCGGTCGTCATGGGCGGCGAGGGCCAGCCGCTCGACGTCGGCCGGGAGCGACGGCTCCACACCCGCGCCCAGCGGCAGGCGCTCGCCGTCGTCCACGACACCTGCGCCGCCCGCGGCTGCGACCGGCCCTTCGCCTGGTGCGAGGTGCACCACCCGCACGCGTGGTCCGAGGGTGGCGACACCAGCCTCGACAACGCGGTGCCCCTCTGCGCGCACCACCACCGCCGCGCCCACGACCCGACGTGGCGGCTGCAGCGGCACGGCGACGGGTCGTGGCGGTTCCACCGGCGGACGTAGGCCGACCCCCCGCCCGCCCCACCCGGCACCCGCCACGTCCCCGCTCCCACCCGAAGACCGGGTGTGCCCCGCCGCGCCCGCGTGCGGCGTACGGTCGCCGGGCGGGTGGTCGAGGGCGCGCCCTCGGCACGGCACGATGGCGGCATGGCCGAGGACCAGCAGCACGGAGTCGTCTTCCCCGCCGATGCGCAGGGGCGCCGCAGCACGACCGCGGTCGGTCGCGCCGTCGTGGCCGACGCGCTGCGCCCCGTCGACCCGGTGGGTGCGGGGGCGGTCGAGCGGGAGACGGCGTGGCGCTCGGAGTACGTGCCGTGGTTCCGGCGCCTGGTCGAGGCCGGGCTCGCGACCCCCGACGGGGCGGTCGACATCGCGCGCGCCGGGCTCGACTCACTGCACGAGCGCATGCGGGTGCGGTCGGGTCCCGAGACGGGCGCGGCGGACCTGCCCCTGCGCGAGTGGCCGCAGCCGCCGGCGACGGGCGGGCGGCTCGAGGTGCGCGGCACGGGGGAGCGGGTGGAGGAGCTGGTGCTGCCCCACCGCGGCGACCGGCTGCGCGGCGACGACCTGCGGCGGCAGGTGGACCGCTGGGTGGAGGCCGGCGTCGTCGAGCCCACGGTGGCCGAGGCGCTCGCCGAGGTGCAGGCGCACCCCGAGTGGCTGCGGCTCGAGGGCCACACCGTCGCGGTCGTGGGTGCGGGGTCCGAGATGGGTCCGCTGCAGGCGCTGAGCCGGTGGGGGGCGCGGATCGCGGCCGTCGACCTGCCCCGCAAGGCGGTGTGGGACCGCGTCAGCGCCACGGCTCGTGAGGGCGCCGGTCACCTGGTCGCGCCCGTCACCGACGGGCAGCCGGGCGCCGACCTGCTCGCCGAGGTGCCGGCCCTCGCCGACTGGCTCGGCGAGCAGCCGGGCACGCTCGTGGTCGGCAACTACGTCTACGCCGACGGCGCCACCAACGTGCGGGTCAGCGTCGCCGTCGACGAACTGTCGCGACGGTTGCTGGCCGGCCGCGGCGACGTCGCGCTCGCCTTCCTCGCGACCCCGACCGACGTCTTCGCCGTGCCCGCCGACGCGGTCGACCACGCCACGCGCGCCTACGAGCACCGCTCGCGCCTCGCCAAGACCGTCGGTCGCCCGCTGCGCACCGTCACCGGCGGACGACTCCTGCGCCGGCCCTACGCGCCGGGCTCCGACCCGGGCGTCGTCGACTCGCTCGTGCCGCAGCAGGGCCCCAACTACGCGCTCGCGAAGCGGCTGCAGCGCTGGCGCGCCACCGTCGCGCGCCACGACGGCGTCACCGTCTCGATGAACGTCGCGCCGCCCACCCGCACCCGGTCGGTGGTGAAGAACCGCGCCCTCGCCGCGGCCTACGCCGGCGCCCACCGCTTCGGCGTCGAGGTCTTCGACCCCTCGACCTCCCACGTCCTCATGGCCGCGCTGCTCGTGCACGACCTGCACACCGGCGGCGGCCCGCGGCACGAGCACCCCTGGCAGGACGAGGCGTACGCCGCGGCGCACGGCGGTCTCTGGCGCGCGCCGTACGCCCCGCGCAGCGCCCTCGGTCTCGCCGCCCTGCTCGGCGCCGGGGCGGCGCGCAGCTGAGCCGGCGCCGGCTCGAGGCGGCGGGGGTGCGCGGCGGCGCGTCGCAGGCGCCGGGCGAGCACCTCGCAGCCCGCCTGCACGGACAGGGTCGCGCGTGGGCAGCGCGTCACGGGCGCCGGGCGAAGACCTCCCCGCCGAGCAGCAGGGAGCGGATGCGCTGCTCGGTGCGCTCGCGCTCGGCGGCCGCGCGCGCCCGCTCGTCGCGCTCGAGGTGGGCGTCGATGCGCTGGTCGACGCGGGCGCCGAGCGCCGTGCCGATGCCCGCGGCGGCCGCGCCGCCGGCCGCGGCCCCGCCGACGGCGCCGACCGGCCCGGCCAGGGCGCCCAGCCCGCCGCCCAGCCACGCACCCGCTCCGGTGACCGCGGTGCTCGTGCCGATCGAGGCGCCCTGCGAGACCACGGCCTGCCACCACGGCTCGCCCGAGGCGACGTCGGTGTGGACCGCCTTGACGTCGAGCACCCGCCCGACGACGCCGAGGCCGCGGTGCAGCACGCCCAGCCCGCGGTGGTGCTCCGCCACCCGTGCCGAGGCGCTGGGCGGCAACCGGCGCGCGGCCGCGGCGGCCCGGACCTCCGCCCACCGGCTCGACAGCACGTCGCGCGCAGCGGCCAGGGACAGCGACCGCGCGCCGAGGCGAGGCGCGGCCGCGGCGACGAGCCCGGCGCTCCAGCCGCCCACCGTCATCCGGGTGCAGAGCTCCCACAGCTGCGTCCCCTGCTCGTCCACCCGGTGCTCGGCGTCGTCGAGTGCGGCTTCCCACTGGGCACGCAGCTCGTCGGCGCGGGCGCGCAGCGCGTCGTGCACGCAGACCAGTCCCGCCTCGCGAGGGGACAGCGCGCCACCGACCGGCACCGCGACGGCCAGCGGCGAGACCACCGTGCCGGTCACCGGCAGGCCCTGCGCCCGGGCCTGCTCCCGCACCTGCGCCATGCCGTCGAGCACGGTCTCGAGCGTGCCGGCCAGGCCGTCGAGCAGCCAGCCCAGCTCGCAGGTCGCGCGCGCCGCGCCCTCGGCGCCCACGAGCAGCGTGGCGGTGCGCTCGGCGAACGCCTCGGCCGCCGCCCCGGACCACTCGGCGAGGGCACCGGCCCGCTCCGCGGCGACCCGGTCGGCCGTGCGGGCCAGGGTCGGCCCGAGCTCGACGAGCAGGTGCTGGGCGGCGTGGCGCAGCGCAGCGGGCTCGCCCACCACCTCGGTGTCGAACGCTCCGCTCACCCGCCGCCCCCCTCCGGCCGCGCGGTCTGAAACTGCGCCACGACGGCCTCCGCGTCGGTGATGCCGACGTCCTCCCCGGTGAGGTGGACCGCGGTGCCCAGCACGTGGGCCTCGGCGCTGACCCGCGAGGCTGCGTCAGTCGCCGCGGCCAGGGCGGCGGCGACCACCGACGCGGCGTCGCCCAGGTCGCCGCGGCCGCCGCGCGCCGCGAGGTCGCCGTCGGGGCCGGCGAGCCGGTCGAGCTCGAGGCCCGCGTCCTCCAGGCCGTGGGCGGCGGAGGCCAGCCGGCTCAGGGGCACCCGCAGCACGCCGGCGCCGTCGGACCCTGCACCACCACTGCTCACGACCCACCCCCGTCCGGTCCCGGCCGACGCCCGGGCGCGTCCACGGCCCTCGCCGCGGCCTCCAGCATCGGGCGCCCCGCCGGCCTCGGCAACGGCCGTCGGCGCCGCCTGTGGAAGACGCGGCGGCACGACCCGGCCCGGCGCCAGGTGGACCAGACGTCCGCGTGGCGCGGGGGCCGATCGGCGCCGTCGGGCGGCTCCGGTGCCCCATGCTGGCCGGGACCCCACCCGCGCAGGAGGCCGCCGTGACGCTCGAGATGCCCGTCGTCCGGGAGACCCGTGCTGCCCCGCGCCCGACGCGGACCGCGCCGCAGACCCCGTCGCTGCGCCGCCTCGTCGGCACCCGTGCCGCCCGCGGCCCCCGCGGGGCCGCCGCCTCCCAGGCTCGGCTGCTGGCCACCGTCGACCGCGTCGAGGCGCGCCTCGAGGCCGCCAGCCGCAGCGAGCGGCTCGGCCCGCTCGACCCCGCTCAGCGCGACGCGCTGGCCGGGGCCGTCGCAGCCGACCGGGTCGTGCTGACCGCGCTGCGCGCGCAGGTGTGCGCCGCGGCGACCGCCGACGAGCTCAGCGCCGCGCGCCGCGCGGTGCGGACGCTGCGCGGCGACGACCACCGTACGCTGCTGCGCACGGCCGTGGCGGCCCGCCGCCTCACCGCGTGGGCCGGCGAGGTCGCCGAGCTGCACGCAGACGACCCCCAGGCGCTCGCGCTGCTCGCGCAGGCGCTGGACGAGGCCGCAGATGCGCTCGCCGCCGCCTCGCGCCTCGGCGTGACCAGCACCCGTGCCGAGGCCGCCGCCGTGCGCCGCCGCCTCGCCGCCGCTGTCGACCAGGTCTGGGTGCTGCACGAGGGGCAGTGACCCCGGCACCACGACGGAGGGCCCGGAGCGCGACGCGCTCCGGGCCCTCGTGGTGTGCAGCAGGTCAGCGCACCCGCACGCGGGTGCGGGCCCAGCTGCCCTTGGTGTCGCCGTCGCCGGGGAAGCGGACGGCGATGCGGTGCACGCCGCGCTCGAGGCGCACCGTGAACGACTCGACCCCGCGGTCGGCCTCGTCGATCCGGACGCGGCGCAGCAGCTCACCGTCGTCGAACACGTTGACCGTGCCCACGCCCGCGCGCGGCGGCACGCGGTAGGTCACCGTGATCCGCACCGGGCCCTCGCCGCGACGCACCTGACCGGCGCGGTCGGCGCGGACGCGGACCTTCGACGCGGCACGCGGCGCCTGGACCCCTCGCGCCTCCGGGCCGGCCCACAGGAGGGCGGTGCCGGCCTGGCTGAGCATGCCCTTCGGGTGGGTGCGGAAGAAGACCGAGGTGCCGAAGACGAACGCCTTCGCGCCGGTCTCCTCGTCGACGCCCGACACCGCGGCCGCCTTGCCTGCCGCGGCCTGCGGGCCGCCGGCGCCGTCGGTGGCGCCGTCGTTCGGCAGCCAGTGACCGGCGAGGAACGGGTCCTCGGCGTCGTACGACTGCTCGGCCGTCGTTCCCTCGCCGAGGCCGTCGAACCAGGTCGCGGGGTAGATGAAGGAGCGGTCCTGCGGGAAGTCGCCGAGCACGCCGGCGGCCGGGGTGTCGACCGCGACGATGCCGTTGCCGTCGCGACGGCCCGTGACGGCCGTGCCGCTGACCAGCCCGAACGACGCAGCGGAGGCGAAGGCGCCGGCGCCGCGGCCGGTGATCGCACCGCCCTCGTCGAGCCACTCCTGCACAGCCGTGCGCGCGGCCGAGCCCTCGGCCGGGGCGAAGGTGCCGCCCACCCAGATGACGTCCACCCCGTCGAGCGTCGCCGCGTCCACGGTGGCCGGGTCGAGCCGCACCAGGTCGTCGAAGCCGAGCTCGGTGAGCGAGAGCAGGTCGTCCTGCGTGCCGGTCCACCCGATCCGCAGGTCGCGCAGGCCCTTGGTGGACTCGTCGCGCAGCGCCGCGGTCTCGCGGCCGGTCGCCGGTCGGAAGTCCACGCCGTACGTCGTGGCGAGCTCGCGTGCCTTCGCGGTCGCGCGCGGCGCGACGACGGCGGTGCCGTCCTCCAGGAGCGAGACGGCGATGCCCTCCTCCAGCAGCGCGTTGAGCGCCTGGAAGTCGGGCAGGCCCGCGACCGGGAAGGCGAGGTGGCGCTGCTGGCGCGGCGCCGTGCCGGGGCGCACGGTCGTGACCGGCGTCGTCGGGCCGACCGGCTCGACGTCGGAGGTCGAGCCGACCTTCGCGACGTCGGCGCCCCACAGCTCGGCAAGCGACCAGGCCGAGATGTCGTACATCGTCGGCACCTTGTCGGAGATGTCGTCGCCGAGGTCGAGCAGCGCGTTGGCCAGGCCGCGCTTGGCCTGGTGCATGTCGACGACGTAGGAGCCGGCGGGGTAGGTCGTGCCGCCGACGGTCGTCGCGCGGTCGAGCGTGCCGACCTCGACCTCGTGGAAGAGCAGCTGCTCGACCAGGGCGCGGGCGTCGGAGTCGCTGCGCTGGCCGCCGCCGACCGGGATGACGTAGGCCCGCGGCAGCACCACGGGCTCCTGGTCGTCGGCCTCGTCCCAGTGCTCCTTCCACTGGGTCGGTCCCTCGGTGACCCTGTTGATGTTCTCGGTCGTGAGCGAGACCTTCGGCTCGCCCGCCGCGCCGCGGCGGAACACCTCGATCTGGTTCTGCACCATCTCGCGGGCGTTGGCGGGGACGGCCATGTAGCCGAGCATCGACTTCATGGTCTCGTAGGCGACCTCGGTGTTGATGGGCGCGGTCACGGCGGTCTGACGCGTGCCGGTGCGCGGCAGCGGGAGCTCGACGGTGGCCGACGCGGCGCCGTAGTAGGCGGCGTACTGCGCGGTGAAGATCGGCGGGAAGTCGTCCCAGCCCGACGGGGTGTCGCGGTAGGGGATCTTGATCTTGCCGTTGTTGACAAGGGTCGTCCCGGTCGGCGAGGCCGGGTCGTAGTAGGTGTTGCCGCTGATGTTCGCGGCGGTGACGTCCTGCTCGACCTTCAGCGCGAGCGCGTAGTTGTGCGGCAGGTAGACGTCGTACTCGTAGTTGGAGCCGTGCGGCGGGCCGCAGGGCTCCACCTGCAGCACGCGGGTGTAGCCGTGGAAGTCGGCGGCGTAGACGGCCTGGATCGCCTGGGCGACCCGCACGAAGGACTTCGTCTCCGGCGTCTGGTTGGTGATGACGTCGCGGTTGGGATCGAGGCCGAGCGCGGTGGCCCGGTTGCCGAGGGTGCGGCCGTCGGGGTTGAGCGTGGGCGAGAAGTAGAGGCGCGTCGTGCGCAGCATGTCGAGGACAGCCGGGTCGGTCGAGGTGGCGAGCTCCTCGATGTACTGCATCGCGGCGTCGGTGCCCTCCCACTCGTTGCCGTGGATGTTGTTGCTGATCCACACCGGCGTCTTGTAGCCGGCCGCCAGCGCCTCGTCGCCCGCCGCGGCGGCCGGGTCGGCCTTGATCTGCTCGCGCCAGGCAGTCTGCTGGGCGGTCTCGGCCGTGGTCTCCGGCGCGGTGACGGTGACGAGGTAGAGGTCGCGGCCCTGGGTGGACTGGCCGACGACCTGCACGGAGACGCGGTCGCTGGCGGCCATCAGCTCCTGGAGCTTCGGGGCGATGTCGGAGAAGCGGATCGTGCTGCTCTCGGCGGCGGCGTCGGGCTCCTGGTCCTCGTAGACGCGCAGCGTCGGCTCGGTGGGGTAGGAGGTGGGCATCTCGACCGGGTCGCCGGCGACCGGCGCGGCCGCGGCGCGGCGGGCGACGTCGGCGCGCGACTCGGCGCCGGGGGCGGTGCGGGCCGTGGCCGGGCCGCGGCCCTGGTCGGCGGCGGCGGGGCGGGCGGAGGGACCACCGGGCTCGGCGGTGGCGCTGCCGGGGCTGACCAGGACCGTCGTGGCGGCGAGCGCCAGGCTGGTCAGGACGATCCCCGAGGACTTCTTCGTCACGTGCTGCTCGATTCTCTCGGTGCGGGAGGACCCGTCCCTGTGCCGCGGGTCACAGCGCGAGGGGAGGGGGGCGCCAGGATGTCCCACCCCGGCCCGCTTGCCCAGGGCTCGGCGGCCACCGTCCGCGGTCGTGACCTTCTCGTGACCTTCCGGCGCAGCGGGCGGGTCCGCGCTGCTCAGACCTCGTCGCCCGCGAGCCGCTCGAGGCGGGTGCGCAGCAGGTCAGTGCGGTGCGCGTTGCCGTGCAGCGCGACGTACTGCTCGCCGAAGATCGCGAGGAGCGCGTCGTCGAGGCGGCGCACGGCGCCGGCGGGGTAGCGGTAGCCCATGCGCGCGATCAGCGCCCCGGTGTCGACCGAGGCGAGCAGCGCCGCCAGCTCGTCGAGGCTCGTGATGCCGAGCTCGAGGAGGAGTCCCGCGATCCAGGAGTAGTGGTCGCTGCGCGACCAGCCGGCGTCGGCGTACTGCGCGGAGAGGAAGGAGGCGAGCTCCTGGCCGCTGATGCGGGGGTCGGCCGGGTCGGCGCCCGAGCCGTCGAGGCCGGAGGTCTCGCTGCCCGCGACGCGTAGCCGCTCGCGGATCGCGGAGAACTCGCGGTCGGCGAGCTCGAGCAGGCCGGCGGCGAGGGTGAAGCGGCGGTCGAGGTCGCTCACGTGCTCGTCGGGGATCGTGCCCTTGTAGCGGATGTCGTGCTCGAACTCGGCCCACGCGTGCTGCAGCACCGTGCGCACCTGCACGCTGGCGGCGTGGTCCCCGAGCCCGTCGGGGTCGTCGCGCGCCGTGCGCACCAGCAGGTGGCGCGAGGCGTAGCCGAAGCGGCCCTGGCTCGCGGTCTCCTCGCCGAGGTCGCGGTCGTCGATGACGACGAGCTGGTCGGCGAAGAGCTGGGCGACCGCCGCGACGTCGCTGTGCACGTAGGTGATGACGCGCACGCCGATCTGGTCGGTGATGCCGACGAGCGGGTCGTCGTAGGCCGGGCGGCCGTCGACCTCGCGCACTGCCTTCGCCGCGAAGCTCGCGACGCTCTTCGTGCGTCCGGTGACGGTGAGGTAGTTGATGCCGGCCTCGTCGAGCAGCGACTCGATCGCGGCGGTCCAGCGCCGGGTGGGCTCGACGAGGGTCGGCTGCAGCGCGGCGTACTGCCGCACGGCGCGCGCGACCGGCTCCGCGACCCGGGCCGGTGCCGCCGCCCGGGCCTCCGCCGCCGCGCGCTCCTCGGCCACGACCGGTGGCAGCAGAGCCGGCAGCGTGGGGGTCACGATGTAGCCCGTCGCGCCGTCGCCGTAGATCGTCGTCTCCAGCGGCCGCCGGGTCGCGAAGAGCGCGACGTAGGCGCACACCACCGCGTCGACCTGGTCCTCGGTGCGGCGCAGCGCGGCCTTCGTCGCGGCCGTGGCGACCTCGTCGCGCAAGGCGTGCCACGGGCCGGCGTGGCGCAGGTGCAGCGGTGTCGCAGCGGTCTCGAGCGACTCGAGCAGCTCGACGAGGCGCAGCAGCTCGGCGCGCAGGTCGGCGAGGGCGCGGCCGGGCTTGGCCTTGTACTTCAGCGTGCGGGGGAGGTCGAAGAGCGCGACCGTCGCGGGGTGGGGGTAGACCTCGATCGCGCGGCGCCCCGAGGCCGAGACCGGGTCGATGTCGAGGCCCAGCCGCGCCGCGAGCCGGGCGCCGCGCGGGGTCTCGCGGAACTCCGGCTTGCCCCGGTTGGCCGGGTGGGCGCCCGCCTCGTAGGCGCGGAAGTCGCGGTTCAGCTCGGCCTCGCACGGCCGGTTGCCCGTCTCGTTGACCACGATGAGCGGGGCGTCGACGGCCACCAGGCAGTCGCCGCGGGTGAAGGGCTCGAGTGCCGCGACGACGGTGTCGTCGGTGGTCGCCGCCGAGACGTGCAGCAGCCGGCCGTGCTCGTCGAGGACCGCGAGCCCCGACGGCGCACGCTCCCCCCACGCGAGGTCGATCCCGACGAAGTGCACGGGCACATCCTGCCCGTCACCCGTGCGGGTGGGGGGGTGCTGCCTACGCTCGAGGCATGCCGCGCCGCGTCCGCACCCTGCTGGGCGCCGCGGTCGTGGCCGTCGTGCTGGCCGTGGGCTTCGTCGCCGTCGACCGCCGCCCAGCGCTCGACGTGCCGGTGGGCGGCCCCGTCGCCGCTCCCGGGACGCTGGTGTGGGCCAGCGGCACCCGGCTGCAGGTCGGGGACACGGCGTACGACCTCGACGAGGCGCCCGACGAGCTCGTCGCCACCCGTGGCGGCCTCTACTACCTGGCCGGGTCCACCCTGCACCACTACGCCGACGGCGCCTTCCGCGAGGTGGGCGAGGTCGGCGCACGGGCGTCGCTGGTGACGTCGGCCGACGGCCGCTGGCTCGGCTTCGTCGACGCCGAGCGCGGCCCGCTGTCGCTGCGCAGCGGGCGGGTCGCCGAGTTCACGGTCGTCGACACCACCACCGGGGAGGTCGTCGCGCGCGACGCCACCGGCAACGGGGCGCGGGGCCAGGACCTCGACGCGCTGTACGCCGAGCGGCCGCCCTACCTGCTCGGCTTCGAGGACGGCGCGGCGCTGGTGCAGCCGGCGCTGGGCCCGCCGCGGGCGCTCGACCTCGCCACCGGGGAGGGGCGCGACCTCACCGACGCGGTCGTGCCCTCGCCGCCGGGTCCCGGTGGCCTGCCCGGCCGCGTGGTCGCCGCCGGCGACCTGACGCGCTTCGAGCGCGACGACGGGGCCGGTGGCCGCAGCGGCATCGGCTCGCCCGACGGGCGCCGCGCCGCGTGGGTGGGGGAGGACGTGGGCGGCCAGGCGCTGGTCTTCGTGCTGGAGTTCAGCGAGGGCCGCGACCTGCCACGCGGGCTGACGCTGCCGCGGGGCCGCTTCTTCCTGCGCGGCTGGCTCGACGACACCGCCCTCGTCGGGTCGGTGAGCCGGCCCGGCGGCGACGGTGGCGTCGAGCAGCTCGTGCGCTGCGACGTGGTCGCGGGTCGCTGCGCGGCGGTGCCCGGCGGGCGGGCCGCCGCGCCGGTGCTCGTCGCGCCGGTGCCGTCGTCGGCGTCGGCGCCGGTGCCCGCGCCCGTGACCACGACCACTGCCAGTCGTTGAACCTGCGTCCAACAGACCTCGGGAGGTCCGCCGTGCCGCACGCCCCGCTCCGCACCCTCGCCCGCACCGCCGTCGCCGGGCTGGCCACCGCCCTGGCGGCGAGCGCCCTGGGCGTCGTCTCCGCCCCGGCGGCGCAGGCGACCGCCGCGCCCGACGACCTGCCGCGCGGAGTGCCGGCGGCCGCCACCCGGCCCGAGCCGGCGCTGCGCGCGCCGCAGGGCTGGCCCTTCGCGCAGCGGCTCTCGCGCACGTCGGGCACCGGCCGGCTGCACGGCGGCGCCGACTACTGGTCGGACTTCCTCTACGACGACCACGGAGCAGCGCTGCCGACCGGGCTGACGCTCGACAACACGGCGATGCTCGCGCCCGAGCAGGGCGTCTACACCTACCCCGCGGGCCCGGCGCGCGGCAACGGCGCCGACGTCTTCGTCGCCGCGACCGGCCTCGACCGCCGCGCGTCCTACTGGCGGGTCGACTGGAACACCCTCGTCGACCCGGCCGTGCCGCTGGCCGTGTGGGGTCTCGACACCGACGCGTCGGCCGCGACCGGGGTGGCGACGTGGCCCGCCGCGGCCGGTCTGACCTCGGCCGGGCTGGACCGCGCGCTCGTCGTCTCGAGCCGCGGCGCGTGGCTGCACGACCTGCGCACCGGTCGCGTCGTCGACGTCGCCGACCGCGGCGGCCGGCTCACCGTCGACCGTGCCGCCCGCTCGTTCGTCGTGCGCGTCCCGCGCCGCCTACTGCCGGTCGGCGGGCAGTGGCGGGTGCGCCTCGCCACCGGCCTCGCCGCACCCGACGGCCGCTCGATGGCCGCCCCGCAGACCACGGGCGGCCTGCCGCTGCCGCCGGGCGCGGCCCGCGCCTACAACGTCGCCTACCGGACGGCGGCGCAGGAGCCGGCCGTCTTCCGCAGCAGCCGCACCGCGGCCCTGGTCGCCGCGCTCGAGCTGCTGGCGGCCGGCACGCCCCTGCTCGACCAGCTCGGTGCCGACGGGCAGGCCCGCTTCGTCACGGGGAACTTCTGGAGCGAGGACCACCAGGCCGACGCGCTCGCGACCGGCGACGTCAGCGAGTTCAGCCGCGTCGTCGACTGGGCGCGGCTCGCGCGCCGGGCGCGCACGCCCGAGCCGCTCCTGCGCGGGCACAGCAACCGCTGGTACGTCAGCCGCCTCCGCCTGGGGCAGGGCGTCGTGGCCGACGAGGGCCAGGGCACCGGCGACGGGCGGCCCAACTACCTCGGCCGGATCCAGCCCTACTCCGTCTACGTGCCGCAGACCTACCGGCCCGGCCGGCCCGCGCCGCTGACGTGGACCCTGCACTCGCTGAGCGTCAACCACAACCAGTACGCCGCCTACGACCCGGTGCTGCAGCAGCAGCTGTGCGAGCAGCGCGGCTCGATCTGCGCCGGCACCCTGGGCCACGGCCCCGACGGGTGGTACTTCGACGAGGCGGAGGTCGACCACTGGTCGGTGTGGGCCGCGCTCGCCCGGGCCTTCGACCTCGACGAGCGTCGCACCGTCATCACCGGCTACTCCATGGGCGGGTGGGCGACCTACCACCTCGGGTTGGCGCACCCGGACCTGTACGCGGCCGCCGTCAGCCTGGCGGGCCCGCCGCAGTGCGGGGTCTCCCTCGACGGCGACGCCCTGGTCTACCCGGCCTTCGAGGGGCGCTGCACCACCGACGGCCGGGCCTACGACCTGGTCGGCAACGCCCGGTGGCTGCCCTTCCGCATCGGGCACGGCACGCTCGACCAGCTCGTGCCCTTCCCCTCGGTCGAGCGGCAGGTGCAGCGCTTCGACGCGCTCGGCCTGCGCCACCGCTTCGTGCGCTACCCCGCCGAGGACCACCTGCTCTTCGCCACCCAGGACCGGTTCGACTCCGTCGTGTCCGGCCTCGGCCGCCCCGTCGTGCCGCACCGTCCCCGCGACGTGGACTTCACGTGGCGCCCGCACCTGAGCCGCAGCGACCTCGGCATCGGCGCGACCACCGCCTACTGGCTCGACGGGCTGCAGGCCCGGTCGACCGGCCCCGGCTCGCTCGCCCGGGTGCGCGCGGTGTCGGCGGCCCTGCCCGGCCGCGCCGTGACCGTGCGCCGCACGGGGCCGGCCCCGGTCGCCTCGCCGCTGCCGGCGGTGCGCTCGGACCTGACCTGGGACCTCGGCCGCGCCCTGCCCCGGCGCCAGGCGCTGACGCTGCGGCTGACCAACGTCGCCCGGGTGGGCGTCGACATGCGCCGCGCAGGGCTGCGCTGCGGCACCGTGCGCGTGGTCACCGACGGCCCGGTCACGCTCGTGCTGCGGCGCCTGCCCGGCGGCACCCGCACCGTGCGGGTCGCCGACGACCGGGTGCTGCGGCTGCGCTGCTGACGGCTCAGGCCGGGGCGTCCTCCGCGGGCGCCCCGCCGACGTTGGCCATCCAGACGATGCCGAAGCGGTCGCGGCACTGGCCGAAGGTGTCGCCCCACATCTGCGGCGCCAGCTCGACGTGCACCTCGCCACCCTCGCCGAGACGCGCGAAGGCCGCGCTGACGCGCTCGAGGTCGTCGCCGTTGAGGCACAGGTTGACCTGGCTGCCCGGCACGACCGGGTCGCCCGGTGCGCCGTCGGAGGCCATGATCCGCATGCCGTCGTCGGTGAGCAGGTGGGCGTGCATGACGCCGTCGGCGGCCTCGCCCTCCATGCCGTACTGACCGAAGGTGACGACGTCGAGCCGGCCGCCGAGCACGTCGGCGTAGAAGGTCATCGCCTCGCGGGCCGTGCCGTCGAAGACGAGGTAGGGGGTGAGGCTGGTGGCCATGGGGGTCCTCCGCTGGATCGTGGGTGGTGGGTGCTGGGTGGGTGGAGCAGGTACGCCGGGCAGACCGGCGGCGCGCCCCGGACTCATCGCAGCCTGGCGGACGGGTCCGACAGGATGGGTCGGTGAGCTCGCTGCGCCTGGTGCTGATGGCCGACACCCACCTGCCGAAGCGGGCGAAGGACCTGCCGGCCGCGCTGTGGGCGGCGGTCGACGAGGCCGACGTGGTGGTGCACGCCGGCGACTGGGTGGACGAGGCCACCCTCGACGCGCTCGAGGCGCGCTGCGCCGCGGCCGGCGCGCGGCTCGTGGCCTGCTGGGGCAACAACGACGGACCCGGCCTGCGCGCCCGGCTGCCCGAGGTCGCGCGCGTCGAGCTCGACGGGCTGCGGCTCGGCGTCGTGCACGAGACCGGCGGCAAGGCGGGGCGCGAGGCGCGGGCGGACGCGGCGTACCCCGACCTCGACGTGCTCGTCTTCGGCCACAGCCACGTCCCGTGGGACACCACGACCCCGCGGGGCCTGCGGCTGCTCAACCCAGGCTCGCCGACCGACCGACGGCAGCAGCCGCACTGCACCTACGCGACGGCCGTGGTCGCCGGCGGCCGGCTGGGCGAGGTGGTGCTCCACCGGCTCCCACCTCGCGTGCCGCGCGGGGGCGGGCGGTAGGTTCGGGGCCGTGGCGGACGACTACTGCGAGCACTGCGACCTGCCCCTCAGCCAGTGCGTGCACGGCCGCCCCGCGCCCGTGGCGCCGCCCGCCCCGCCGAAGGCGAGCCCCGTGCGCACCCGCGCCGCGAGCGCGCCGTCCTCGGGCACGACCGCCCGCGCACCGCGCGCCGCGAAGGCCGCGCCGGTCAAGCGCGCGGTCGTGCGCAAGTGGACCCAGCCGGCCGAGCTGCGCCCCGCGATCCTCGCCGTGCTGCAGGACGCCGAGGCGCCCCTCGGCCACGACGAGGCCTTCGCCCGCCTCGAGGAGCGGGTCGGCGACGCGCTCCGCCCGGGCGACCGCGACCCCAACCCCCAGGGCGAGATGCGCTGGCGCGCAGCGGCCCGCAAGGCGCGCAAGGAGCTGATCGACGAGGGCCTGCTCGCGCAGGCCCCGGGCACCTGGGGGCTCACCGACGCCGGCCGCGCCGCCGACCTCGGCCCGCTCGCCTGAGACCTCGCCGTGGTGGGTACCGGCCTGCCATGGCAGACGACGAGGACCTGAAGAAGGGCGACGAGGTCGAGTGGAAGTCGCACGGCGGCAAGGCCGTCGGCGAGGTGGAGGAGAAGATCACCAGCGACACCGAGGCCGGCGGCCGCACGGTCAAGGCGAGCAAGGACGACCCGCAGTACCTCGTGAAGAGCGAGAAGTCGGGTGGCGAGGCCGTCCACAAGCCGGGAGCGCTGAAGAAGAAGTCCTGAGCGCGGTGCCCGCGGCGGCGGTCTCGGGACGACGTCCGACCCCCCGGACGTCACCGCCGCCGCGGGGACCCCGCCTCGTACCCCCGCCTCTCGCGAGCATGCGGGCGTGTCCCCGCCGGCCCGCCGGGTACGTCGTGGCGTGAGCACACCACCACCTCGCCCGGCCGTGCGGCTGGCATCGGCGGCCGCGTCCGGCGGCGGCGCGCTGCTCGCCGCCGGCGTGCGCGTCGTCGCCGCGGCCCGGCCGGCCGCCAAGCCGCTGCACCCGCGCGGACGGCTGCGCCACGGCACGCTCGTGCGCCGCGGCGCCGAGGCCACCGGGGCGCCCCGCACCGGTGTCGCCTGGCTCGACGAGCCCGGCACCGACGCCGCCTGGGTGCGCACCTCGCGCGCCGTCGGCCTGCCGGCGCCGGCCCCCGACGTGCACGGCCTCGCGCTGCGCCTGCACCTCGACGACGGCCCCGCCGACGTGCTCCTCGCCTCGACCGGCCGGGGCCGGCTGACCCGCTGGCTGCTCACGGCCGGGGTCGACCCGTGGTCGCGGCCGCAGACCAGCCTCCTGCCCTACCGCAGCCCCGTGGGTCCGCTCCTCCTCGGCGCCCGCCGGGTCGACGCACCCGAGGACGGCGCGCCGGAGGAGCCCGTCGTCGAGCTCTCCTGGGCGCGGGGGAGCGGACCGTGGCACCCCTTCGCCGAGCTGTGCGTCTCCGGGCGCGAGGTGACCGACGCCGACGGCGACGCCCACCGCGGCCATCCCAGGCACGCCCCGCCGGACGTCTCCTTCGACCCCGTGCTCCGCGTGCTGCCGGGCCTGGCGCACTACCGCGTCGTCGCCCGGCTGCGGGAGCCGGCCTACCGCACGGCGCGCGCCCAGCGCGACGACTGACCCCGGGCGACCCGTCGCGTGGTCGGCTCAGCGGCAGGGCACGCCGCCGACCCGCGCGAGGCCCTGCAGGTCGCCGGGGCCGTACTCGACGGTGCCGACGCCCTCACCGTGCATCAGCTCGCGCGGGTCCTCGACGTGGGCGAGCCCGACGAGGTGGCCGAACTCGTGGTCGACCACGGCCTGCTGCAGCGCGCGGGCGCGGTCGCCGCCGCGGGTCTGCTCGTCGATCTCCTCGAACGCCTCGGCGTCGAGCAGCACGCTGCCGGTGCGGTAGAAGGACCGCTGGCCGCGCGGACCCACCGCCACCGCGCCGCCGAGCCCGGCGACGTCGCCGGCGAGGTCCTCGAACTCCGCCGCGGTGCCCCACCCGACCAGCACCGGCGGCGGGTCACCCATGAGCCCGTCCTGCCGCTGGAAGAAGTCGCGCTCGTCGGTCTCGCCGACCAGCTCGAAGACCAGGCCGGTCGCCTCCGACGTGCGCTCGACCGCGGTCGCGACCATCTCCTCGGCGTCCTCCGGGGCGCCGTCGAGGTTGACCTCGTAGCGGATCGGGCGGCACGGGTCCCAGCCGACGGGACTGCCGTCGGGCTGCTCCTGGAGGAAGGCGAACTGACCCTTGCCACCGGGGATCGTCGGGGCCGCGGTGATGCGGTCGGGGCCGAGGCCCACGAGACGGCGCACCGAGTCGAAGTCGGCGCCCGGCGCGAGGGCCACCAGCCCGGTGACGACGAGGACCGTCAGCACCAGGCCGGGCACCAGCCCGCTGCCGCCGCCGACCCGTCGCCGCCGGCGGTGCTGCGGCGGGGGCGCGAAGGGCCCCGCGAGCGGGCTGGTGGTGCCGGGCAGGGCGCCGAGGCCGTAGCGGCGGTCGAGGTCGTCGAGCTCGCGCATGCGCTCCTCGAGCTCCCGGGCGCGCCGACGCCGCTCCCGCTCCTCACCCCGTCCCACGCCGCCGAGCCTACGGTGGCGGCACTAGCCTGGTCGGCCTGATGCAGTGCGACTACTTCGACGCGGGCGCCTGCCGCTCGTGCACCTGGATGGGCCGGCCCTACGCCGAGCAGCTGGCCGCGACCCAGGCCCACTGCGCCGAGCTGCTGGCGGCCGTGCCCACCGCGGCGGACCTCGCCTGGCTGCCGCCCGTGCCCAGTCGCGAGGCGGGCTTCCGCTCCAAGGCCAAGATGGTCGTCGCCGGCACCGTCGAGGCGCCCACCCTGGGCATCCTCGGCCCCGACGGGCGGGGCACCGACCTGCGCCACTGCGGTTTGCACACGACCGGGCTCCACGTCGCGCTCCCGGTGCTCGCCGGCTTCGTCACCCGCGCCGCGCTCACGCCGTACGACGTGCCCACGCGCCGCGGCGAGCTCAAGCACCTGCTGGTCACGGAGTCGCCCGACGGCGAGCTGATGGTGAGGCTGGTGCTCCGCTCGCGCGAGCCGGTCGCGCGCGTGCGCAAGCACCTGCCCTGGCTCGCCGAGCAGCTGCCGGGGCTGACGGTGCTGTCGGTCAACCTGCAGCCGGAGCACAAGGCGGTGCTGGAGGGCGAGGTCGAGGAGGTGCTGACGGCGCGCGCCACGCTGCCGATGCGGGTCGGCGACGTGCGGCTGCACCTGCGCCCGCAGAGCTTCTTCCAGACCAACCTCGCGGTGGCCGCGGCCCTCTACGACCGCGCCCGCTCGTGGGCCGCGGGGGAGGGACGGGTGTGGGACCTCTACTGCGGCGTCGGTGGCTTCGCGCTGCACCTGGCCGGCCCCGGGCGCCAGGTGGTCGGGGTCGAGCTCAGCGCCGAGGCCGTCGCCAGCGCGGAGCAGTCCGCGCGCGAGCAGGGCCTGGGCCCGGGGCAGGTGCGCTTCGTCGCCGGCGACGCGACGGCCTGGGCCGTGGGCGCAGCCGCGCGCGGGGAGCAGCCGCCGGACCTCGTCGTCGTGAACCCGCCGCGGCGCGGCGTGGGGGAGGAGCTGGCCGCTTGGCTCGAGGCCTCGGGCGTGCGGCAGGTGCTCTACTCCAGCTGCAACACCGCGTCGCTGGCACGCGACCTCGCCGCGATGCCCTCGCTGCGGCCGGTGCGCGGGCAGGTGCTGGACATGTTCCCCCAGACCGCGCACCACGAGGTGCTGGTCGACCTGCGCCGCTGAGGGTCGCAGCGCGGCTCGGCCGTCCGGGAGGGGTGGGCCGGGGCCGTCCGTTCGACCCCAGCCCGGCGACCGGGCCGCCGAGCGGGAGGCGACACGGCGTACGGGCCTCCGCTCGGCTGCGCTGCGGCAGCGATCCGTCCGGGGCCGCGCCCGGATCGTCACCCGAGCACTCCCCGGACGCCCCGCTGCGCGGCGTCCGGCAGCGGTCGGTACCCCCACGGGGTGCGGGCATGCGCCTCCGCGGGAGAGAATCCCTCCTGACGGTCCGCCGGGGGGTGCGGGCCCGGTGCGAGGAGGTGGCCGCGTGGCGTTCCCCGTCGTCGACGGCCTGCGGTCGCTCGAGCTCGGCCACCCCGGCGAGCAGCGCCGCCGTCTGCTCGGCCTGGTGCTCGAGGGCCGCAAGCGGGCGACGGCCGGCCTCGTGGCGGAGTACGCGCGCGAGGGCGAGCCGGTCGAGCACGTCGGCGAGCGGCTCGCGCTGCTCGACAGCGACGGCCACCACGTCGGCACGGTCCGCGTGGAGCGGGTCGACGTCGTCCGCTTCGACGAGGTGCCCGACGACTTCGCGCTCGCGGAGGGCGAGGGCGACCGCTCCGGCGACGACTTCCGCGCGTCGCACCGCGCCTTCTGGGAGGGCGACGGCGAGGTGGTGGCCGACGACACCGGGGTGGTGCTGGTGCGCTTCGCGCTCGAGCCCGACCTCGTGGGGGAGAGACGCCGGGTGCTCGAGCGGCTGGCGCAGCTGCGCGGGCAGCACGCCGAGTTCGTCGACGCCTCGCGCGACACCAACGCCGACGACGAGCACGACCCGGAGGGCGCGACCATCGCCTTCGAGCGCTCCCAGGTCGAGACGCTGGTGCGGCAGGCCGAGCGGCGACTGGCCGAGGTCGACGAGGCTCTCGCGCGCCTCGAGGACGGCAGCTACGGCACCTGCGCCGTGTGCGGGCGCCCCATCGCGCCCGAGCGGCTCGCGGCCCGCCCGGCGGCGACGCGCTGCGTGGCCTGCGCCTGAGGCGCTGCCCGCCCAGCAGCCCGCTCAGCCCCCGGCCGCGGCGATGCCCTCGCGGCAGGCGCGCTCGAGCGCGCGCTGGCGGCGCCACCGCGCGACGACGCCCGGCACGGGCGGGAGGCCGACCTGCTCGGGCACCACGTCGACGGCGAGGCCGCGCCCGTCCCACCGGCCGTGCCACGCCCACTGGCCCCACCGCTCGAAGTCGGTCGTGGCCTCCTGGCCGAAGACGGTCGCGGGGCCCGCCTGCGGGCCTGGCTCGTCGGCGAGTGCGACCACGGGTGCCGCCGGGTCGGTGGCGTCCACGCGCACCGCGGTCGCGCGCAGCGCGGTGCCGCCGGCGGGGTCGCCCACGACGAGCAGGTGGGCCCCGCCGTCGCGGGTGGCGTCGGCGCCGGGCAGCGGACCCGCCGCGACGACCTCGAGGTCGACGAGGAGCCGCGGCAGCCACCACCAGTGCTCGCGGCGCAGCATCACCGAGTCGGCCAGGACCCGCGTCGGCGGGTGGCGCAGCAGCTCCTGGGTCAGCAGCTGCTCGCAGAAGCGGTCACCGTGGAGGTCCTCCTCGAGGCGGGGGCGGCAGCGCAGCACCAGCGGCTCCCAGCCGGCGCCGGCCCGGGTGGCGTCGGTGAGCGCGAGCAGCACCTCCGGTGCCGCGCCGAGCGAGCGCGCCGCGTCGGCCACGGCGTACGGCAGCGCGAGGACGGGGCCGCCGTCGCCGACGAGCGGCACCACCCCGCGCACCTGCGGCGTGGCCGACATGGCCGGGTCGTGCCACGCCACGGCGGCCACCGGGGCGGCGCGCACCGCGCGCAGGACGTCGCTCACGCGTCGCATCGTGGCACGCCGTGCGGACGCGTCGGGCCGTCGGCCGCTCGTCGTGCCGGACGCGCCGCTCGTCGCGCCGCGCCGGAGGTGACCGTTGCCACACCGGTGGCGACGGAGCACGATGGCCCCCGGCCCCGCCTGCTCGGACGGCACCGCCGTCCACCCCTCCCCCTGACCGGCGGGCCCAGGAGGTGCGTCGTGCCCGCCATCGTCATCGCGGCTGCCGTCGGGGTCTGCTTCTTCCTCGGCTACCGCTACTACTCGCTCTACCTCGCCGACAAGGTCTTCGGGCGCGACCCGGCCTTCGTGACGCCGGCCCACGTCCACGCCGACGGCGTCGACTTCGTGCCGACGAACAAGCACGTGGTCTTCGGCCACCACTTCACCTCGGTCGCGGGTGCCGCGCCGATCGTGGGCCCGGCGATCGCGGCGCTGTGGGGCTGGGGCCCCGCGCTGGCCTGGATCGTGCTCGGCACGATCTTCGCCGCGGGCGTCCACGACACCGGCTCGCTCGCGGTCTCGGTGCGCCACGGGGCGAAGAACATCGGCACCATCGCCAAGGACGTCATCAGCACCCGGGCGCGCACGCTCTTCCTGCTGATCATCTTCTTCCTGCTGACCCTGGTGAACGCCGTCTTCGCGGTCGTCATCGGCAACCTCTTCGTCGCCAACCCGGGCGCGGTCATCCCGATCTTCGTCGAGATCCCGCTGGCCATCGGCATCGGTCAGTACATCTACCGCACCCGCTCGGCGGCGCTCGTGCCCTCGATCCTGGGCGTCATCGGCCTCTACCTGCTCATCTGGGTCGGCCAGCAGGTGCCGATCGAGGTGACCGGCCTCGCGAACGCGCTCGGCGTGGAGCAGGAGCGCAACGTCTGGGTCGTCATCCTCTTCGTCTACGCCTTCATCGCCTCGCGGCTGCCGGTGTGGATGCTGCTGCAGCCCCGCGACTACATCAACTCCCACCAGCTCTTCATCGCCCTCGGCGTCATCGGCCTCGGCATGCTGGTCGGCTGGAACACCGTGGTGGCGCCGGTGGTCAACGACGTGCCGGAGGGCACGCCGTCGATCTTCCCGTTCCTCTTCATCACCATCGCGTGCGGCGCGATCTCGGGCTTCCACTCCCTGGTCTCCTCCGGCACCACCTCGAAGCAGATCGACAAGGAGGACGACGTCCGCTTCGTCGGCTACCTCGGCGCCGTCGGCGAGGGATCGCTGGCCACCGGCGCGCTGCTCGCGGTCACCGCGGGCGTCGCGGCCTCGCAGGCCGACTGGAACGCGCTCTACCCCGACTTCGCCACCGCCTCCGGCGGCGCCGTGGGCAACTTCGTCAACGGCGTCGGCGTCTTCGCCAACAACCTGGGCATCCCGCTCGACCTCGCGGTCATCTTCGCCGCGGTCGTCGTCATCTCCTTCGCCGCCACCACCATGGACACCGGTGTCCGGCTGCAGCGCTACGTCGTGCAGGAGATCGCCGAGATCGCCGGCTGGCACAAGCTGGCGCGCAACCTCACGCTCGCCGGCATCGTCGCGGTCGTCGTGCCGCTGGCGATGGCGCTGCTCCCGGGCGGCGGCGAGGCCGGCTACACCTTCGGCGTGCTGTGGCAGCTCTTCGGCACGACCAACCAGCTCACGGCCGGGCTCGCGCTCGCGGTCATCGCGGTCTGGGTCACCAAGAACGGCCGCAACCCCGTGCCGGTGCTCGTGCCCCTCGTCGGCCTCTTGATCATGACGTCGTGGGCGCTGGTCGAGAACCTCCGCAACTTCGTGGAGGCCGGCGAGTGGGTGCTCGCCCCGCTCGACGCGATCATCTTCGTGCTGGCGGTCTGGTTGGTCGTCGAGGCGTTCTTGGCCCTGCGCGGCTCACGCGGGCGTGGTGCCCGCACCGACGCCGCCCCGGTCGACGACGACAGCCCGGTCGGACGCGCGTGAGCACGCGGTCGGGCGGGGCCGACCCGGAGCCCCGGGTCGTCCTCGTCCGGCCGTGGACCGACGGCCACGGCGGCGGTGGCTGCTGCGGTGGCGAGGTGCGCGACGGGATCGCGCTCGACGGCTCCCGGCTCGCGCCGGCGCCCGACCCGGCGCACGTGCACGCACCCGCGCCGGCCGACGTGGTGGGGGAGGTGTGGCGCGCCGTGCGCGCGGCGCTGCCGGCGGTCGACGTGCAGGTGGTGAGTGCCGGCAACCCCTGGCTGGCCGCCCACGTCCTGCGCGCCGTACGCCGCCACGACGGGCTCGGCGCCGGCCTGCGGGCCGCCCTCGGCTCGTCGGCCGCGGGCGCGGTGCTGGTCGACGGGCGCCGCGTCGCGGACCTCGAGACCGAGCCGGTCGCCACCGTGGTGGAGGCGGTGGTCGACGCGGTGGTCGCCGCCGTCGCGGGGCACACCCGCGCCGGTGGGGGCGGGCAGCCGCGCGCTCGATAGCGTCGGCGCCATGACGCACCCTCAGGCACCCCTGGAGCAGCGCACCCTCGGCCGGACCGGGCGGGAGGTCTCGGTCGTCGGCCTCGGCACCTGGCAGCTCGGCGCCGACTGGGGCGACGTCAGCGAGGCCGACGCCCTCGACGTGCTCGCCGCCTCGGTCGAGGAGGGCGTGACCGTCCTCGACACCGCCGACGTCTACGGCGACGGCCGCAGCGAGCAGCTGATCGGCCGCTTCCTCGCCGAGCACCCCGACCTCGCCGGGCGGATCACCGTCGCCACCAAGATGGGCCGGCGCGTGGAGCAGGTGCCGGAGCACTACACGCTCGAGGCCTTCCGCGAGTGGACCGACCGCTCGCGCCGCAACCTCGGCGTCGACACCCTCGACCTGGTGCAGCTGCACTGCCCGCCGAGCGAGGTCATCGACGCCGACGCGACCTACGACGCCCTCGACACCGTGGTCGCGGAGGGCCGCACCGCGGCGTACGCCGTCTCCGTCGAGACCGTCGCCCAGGCCCGCTCCGCGATCGCGCGGCCGGGCGTGGCCAGCGTGCAGCTGATCATGAACGCCTTCCGCCTCAAGCCGCTCGACGAGGTGCTGCCCGCGGCGGTCGACGCCGGGGTCGGCATCGTGGTGCGGGTGCCGCTGGCCTCGGGGCTGCTGAGCGGGAAGTACGACCGCTCCACCACCTTCGCCGCCGACGACCACCGCAGCTACAACCGCGACGGCAGCGCCTTCGACGTCGGCGAGACCTTCAGCGGCGTCGACTTCGAGACCGGCCTCGCCGCGGCGGAGGAGTTCACCACGCTCGTGCGCGAGCACGGTCCCGAGGGCGCCACCCCGGCCCAGGTCGCGATCGCCTGGTGCGTGCAGCAGGTCGGCGTCACCACGGTCATCCCGGGTGCCCGCAACCCCGAGCAGGCGCGCGCCAACGCCGCCGCCGGCCGCCTCGGCCCGCTCGCCCCCGAGCTCACCGACGGCGTGCGTCGGCTCTACGACGCCCGCATCCGCGAGCAGGTCCACTCCCGCTGGTGACGGGCGACCGCCGGCGCTGAGGCCGGCGGGGACACCGGGAGTCCTCGCGCACCAGGTGAGCGAGGACTCCCGCTGTCCTGTCAGGCGCCGAGGGGGTCGAGGTCCTCGTGCTGGCCGACGACCTCGGCGAGGCGGCCGAGGTGGTGGTCGCCGTCGCCCAGCAGGTGGTCGAGGGCGGTGAGGCGCGCGGTGTAGGAGCCGATGGCGTACTCGGCGGTCATGCCGATGCCGCCGTGCAGCTGGATCGCCTCCTGGCCGATGTGGCGCGCGGCGCGGGAGACCTGCAGGGCGGCGCGGGCGGCCGCGTCGGAGGCCCGCTCGCGGTCACCGGTCATCAGCACCATGAGGGCCCACGCCGCGACCGAGCGCGCGAGCTCGAGCGAGACGTACATGTCCGCGGAGCGGAAGGTGAGTGCCTGGAAGGTGTTGAGCGTGACGCCGAACTGCTTGCGGCTCTTGAGGTAGCCCGAGGTGGCCTCGAGTGCGTAGGCCATCGCGCCGAGCGCCTCGTGGCAGGCCACGATCCGGCCGATGTCCATGACCGTCGCGATGCTGTCGGTCAGGTCGAGGCCGGGCGCGCCGAGCGGGGTGCCCGGCGTGCCGTCGAGGACGACCTTGGCCGCGCGGGAGCCGTCGAAGAGCGGGTAGCCCTCGCGGGA
The DNA here is from genome assembly GCF_013409425.1 of Nocardioides perillae. Lineage (NCBI taxonomy): Bacteria > Bacillati > Actinomycetota > Actinomycetes > Propionibacteriales > Nocardioidaceae > Nocardioides > Nocardioides perillae. The sequence goes on from NZ_JACCAC010000001.1 coordinate 1,436,660, forward strand.
CAGCCCGGCGGCGTCGGGCTGCACCAGGAAGGCGCCGGTGCCGCCGTCGGGCAGCGCGGCGGTGACCACGAGCAGGCCGGCGTGGGCACCGAAGGGCACGGGCTCCTTGGTGCCGGTGAGCGTCCAGGTGTCCCCGTCGGCGCTCGCGGTCACCGACTCGGCCGAGGGCGACCAGCGCGAGCCGGGCTCGGCGTGGGCCAGGGCCGGCACCAGCTCGCCGGCGGTCAGCGCGCCCAGCACCTCGGCGCGCTGCTCGGGCGAGCCGGCCGCCGCGACCAGGCCGCCGGCCAGCACGACGGCGGTCAGGAACGGCTCGGGCGCGATGACCCGGCCGAGCTCCTCGGCGACGATCGCGACCTCGGCCGGGCCGGCGCCCGACCCGCCGTCGTCCTCCCCGAAGGGCAGCCCGAGCACGCCCATCTCGGCCAGGCGCGCCCACATCGTCTCGTCGTAGCCCGGGTCGGCCTTGGTGGTCTGGCGGCGCAGCTCGAAGTCGGAGTACTGCTTGCCGACCAGCCCGCGCACGGCCTCGCGCAGCGCCTGCTGCTCCTCGTCGTGGCTGAAGTCCATGTCTCGTCTCCTTCGGTCGGCCGGGTCAGAGGCCCAGGATCGTGCGGGCGATGATCTGGCGCTGGACCTCGTTGGAGCCGCCGTAGATGGAGGCCTTGCGGAGGTTCAGGTAGGTCGGCGTGGAGCGGCGCGCCCAGCCGGGCAGGGCGCTGTCGTCACCCGCGCCGGAGGCCAGCGACGCCGGCCCGGCGAGGTCGACCACCAGCTCGCTGACGGCCTGCTGCAGCTCGGTGCCCTTGAGCTTCAGCACCGAGCTGGCGGGGTGGGGCTTGCCGTCGGCGGAGTGCGCCACCACGCGCAGTGCGGTGAGCTCGAGGGCGAGCAGCTCGTTCTCGAGCTCCACGAAGCGGCTCGCGACGAGCGGGTCCTCGAGCAGCGTGCCGCCGCGGCTGCCGCGCTGCTCCTTCGCGAACCCCTTCGCCTGGGCCAGGATGCGCTTGGTCGCGCCCACGGGCGCGACGCCGACGCGCTCGTTGCCGAGCAGGAACTTCGCGATGTCCCAGCCGATGTTCTCCTCGCCGACGAGGTTCTCGGCCGGCACACGCACGTCCTCGAACCACACCTCGTTGACCTCGTGGCCGCCGTCGATCAGCTCGATCGGGCGCACGGTCAGGCCGGGGGAGGTCATGTCGATGAGCAGCATCGAGATGCCGCGCTGCTTCTTCACCTCGGGATCGGTGCGGACCAGCGTGAAGATCCAGTCGCCGTACTGCCCCAGGGTCGTCCACGTCTTCTGGCCGTTGACGACGTAGTCGTCGCCGTCGCGCACCGCGGTCGTGCGCAGCGAGGCGAGGTCGGAGCCGGCGTCGGGCTCGGAGAAGCCCTGGCTCCACCAGATGTCGAGGTTGGCGGTCTGCGGCAGGAAGCGCTGCTTGAGCTCCTCGGAGCCGAAGTGCGCGATGACGGGGCCGATCATCGAGGCGTTGAAGGCCAGCGGGATCGGCACGCAGGCGCGCTGCAGCTCCTCGTGCCAGATGTGGCGGCGGAGGGCCGACCAGTCCTGGCCGCCCCACTCGACGGGCCAGTTGGGCACGGCGAGGCCGGCGGCGTTGAGCACCCGCTGGGACTCGACGATCTGCTCCTTCGAGAGCTCGCGGCCCTCGCGGACGGTGTCGCGGATCTCCTGCGGCACCTCGGTGGTGAAGAAGTCGCGCATCTCCTCGCGGAACGCGGCGTCCTCGGCGGACAGCTCCAGCTTCATCGGCCCATGCCTCCTGTGCCTCCTCGTGGCTCCCGGCGACCGCGCGAGGCTGCTCGCGGGTCAGGTGCCCTCATCATGGCCGGTCGCGGCAACCGGCGGCGAGGGGGCCGCGGGTCGGTCGCGCGTTGGGTCGGCTCGTCACGATGGTGGGGTGGAGATGCAGCCCCGCCTCGTCGACGTGCACCGACCCCGCGACCCCGCCCGCGCCGAGGGCGTCGTGCTCGTGCTGCACGGAGGGGCCTCGCGCCAGGGCCGCCCGACGGTCAGCCCCACCCAGCTGTCGGTCGTGCGCATGGTGCCCGTCGCCCGCCGCGTCGCGCGCGCCGGCCGCGGCCGCCTGGCGGTGCACCGCCTCCTCAACACCTACCGCGGGTGGGACTCCGAGCACACCCCCGTCGACGACGCGCGCGCCGCGCTGCGCACCCTCACCGAGCAGTACGCCGGGCGGCCGGTCGCCCTCGTCGGCCACTCGCTCGGCGGCCGGGCGGCCCTCCTCGCCGGGCAGGCCGACGGCGTGGCGTCGGTGGTCGCGCTGAACCCGTGGCTCTACCCCCACGACGACGCCGACCTCACGGGTCGGCGGGTGCTCTTCGTGCACGGCACCGACGACCGGATCGCGCCGGCCGCGCACGCCGAGTCGGTCGCCCGGCGGCTCGGGCGCCGCGCCGACGTCGGCTTCGTGCACGTGCCGGGCGGCAAGCACGCGATGCTGCGCCAGGGCTCCGTCTTCGAGCGGGCAGCGGCCGACTTCGTGTGCGCCACGCTGCTCGGCGACACCGTCGCCGACGGCCCCGTCGCGCGGGTCCTGGCCGGCGAGGCGGTCACCTCCGCCTGACCCGCCGCGTCGGGCGCGGCCGGGCGCGGCTGGGCGCGGCTGGGCGCGGCCGGGGGTGGCGGCGCCTCAGCCGCCCTCCGGCTGGCACACCGGGCACCAGAAGACGTTGCGCGCGGCCTGCACGGCCGCCTGCACCGGCGTGCCGCAGCGCCGGCACGGCAGGCCCGTGCGGCGGTAGACGTAGTGCGCGTCGACGCGGCGTGCGGGACCGCCGGCGCGCTCGCGGTCCTCCGGCTCGGTGGTCACGATCCGCCCGGAGCGCACCCCCGCGCGCATCAGCAGGACCAGGTCGTCCCACAGCGCCCGCCACACCGCCTCGGGCACCTGCCGACCGGGGAGCAGCGGGTGCAGCCCGTGACGGAAGAGCAGCTCGGCGCGGTAGACGTTGCCGATCCCGGCCACGACGGCCTGGTCCATCAGCAGCGTGCCGACCGGGGCGCGGCTGCCGAGGATGCGCGCCGTCGCCCGGTCGGGCTGCACGCCGGCGCGCAGCGGGTCGGGCCCGAGCCGGGACACCAGGGCGTCGCGCTCGGGGGCCTCGAGCAGCTCGCACGCGATGGGGCCGCGCAGGTCGAGCCAGTGCTCGTCGGACTCCAGGCGCAGCCGCAGCGCACCTCGCGCCTCGGGGGCCGGGCCGGCGCCGTCGGCGAACTTCCCGTAGAGCCCGAGGTGGACGTGCAGGAGGCGGGTCGGGCGAGCCCGCGGCGGCGCGCCGGGCTCGACGTACTCGTGGAAGAGGTGCTTGCCCCACGCGTCGGTGCGGCGCAGCTCGAGGCCGTCGAGCAGCGCGGCGCCCTCGGCGAAGCGGCCCTGCGGGCTGCTGGCGCGCACGACGGCGCCCTGCAGCAGCCGTCGGTGCCGACGGGCCAGGCGGTGGATGGTGTGACCCTCGGGCACGCGCTGAGCCTAGGCAGGCGGGGCCAGCACGCCGGCCGCCCGCGCGGCCTCGGCGTAGGCCTCGGCGAGCGTCGCGGTCGTCTCGTGCGCGTTCAGCCCCGAGGGGTTCGGCACGACCCACACCTCCGTGGCGCCCCAGCGCTCCGGCTGCCTGCCCGGGGTCGCGCGGGGGAGGGAGAAGGCCGTGCGGTACGCCGTGACGCCGGCGACCGCCACCACCACCGGCCGCTCCCGCTCGACCAGTGCGCGCAGGACAGCGCCGCCCTCGCGCAGCTCGGCGGGCGTGAGCTCGGCGGCCCGGGCGGTGGCGCGGCGGGCCAGGTTGGTGATGCCGATGCCCCGGGCCCGCACGTGCGCCCGGTCGTCGTCGGTCATGCCGTCGGAGGGCGAGATCCGCCGCTCGACCACGCCACCGAGGTGCATCGCCGGCCAGAAGCGGTTGGCGGGGTGGGCGAAGTGGGTCTGCGTGGCCGCGGTCCACAGACCGGGGTTGATGCCGACCACCAGCAGCCGCAGCGGCGGGTCCCCGGGTCCGGGCAGCAGGTCGGGCACCTCCGCGTCGTAGAACGACGAGAGCTCGGCGCGGGTGAAGCGGGCCACGAGCCGCAGCGTGGCACACGGTCGGTGGCGGGGCCCTCGGCGGAACCGGGCCCGACCGGCTACCGTCCCAGGACTGTGAGCAGACGACGCGGTCTCGGGGCCGCCACGTTGACCGGGGTGCTCGTGCTGGGCGGGGGGCTCCTCGCGGGGTGCGGTGCCGACGAGGGTGGGGCGGGCGGTGGGTCGGACCCGCGGTCCGACGGTGCGACCGGGACCGCCACCGAGCCCGCGGCGGAGCCCACCGCCGACGCGGCGCCGAGCGCCTCCTCGGGCGCGACCCCGCGTGAGGTGGGCGGGCAGGTGCACGTGCTGGGGCTGCACCGCGGCAGTGCGGCCGGCGGCACGACCGGCCCGCCGGTCCGGCTGACCGGGCCTGACGACGTGGCGGTGCTGGGGCTCGACGGTCGCCGCGCCGCCCCCCTGGAGCGGGAGCTGCGCGCCGCCTGGCGCGACTGGCAGGCGACCGAGCCGGCGCCGAGCTGGGCCCTGGCGGCCGCGGTGGTCTCGGTCGGCTGCGAGCGGCCGGTCGACGTCGACGTGGAGCTCGAGCCGCTCACGGTCACGGCCGTGCCGCGCGCGGCCGACAAGGGTGTGCAGTGCCTGGTGCCGGTCACGACCGTCGCGCTCGTCGAGGTGCCGACAGACACCTTCACCTGAGCCGGGGGTGCAGGTCGGGCAGGGCGGCTGCGACCATGGGGCTGCCGTCGGAGGAGGACCCGTGAGCGACCAGCACCACCAGCGCACCGACCAGCGCCCCGACCAGCCGCGTCGGGCGCGGCACCTGATCGACCCGACCGCGCCGCGGGTGCCGTCGTCGTCACAGGGGATGAGCCTCACGACGGTGCAGCGCTGGGTGATGTCGAGCCTGGCCGTCACCACGGTGCTGCACCTGGTCGTCGGCATCCTCGTCGCCGCGGCGTTCCTCGACACCACGCGCCCCGGGGCGCAGGAGGGCCTGCTCGTCATCGCCGGCGCGATGGGGGTGCTGGGCGTGGCGGTGGCGTTCCTGATCCACGGCCGCTCGGCCCTGACGCCGTGGCTCGCGCTCGGCGTGCTGCCCGCGGTCGTCGGCGCGTTCTTCGTGCTCTGAGAGCCGCGACGGGTCAGGGCGTCGGCGTCGTCGGCGGCGTCGTCGTCGGTGGGGCCGCGGTCGGGTCGTAGGTGATCCCGAGGCCGTTCGGCACGGCGCGCTGCCGACCGTCGGAGGGGGCGTTCACGACACCCGTCGAGCCGTTGCGTCGCCGCGCGACCATCGTGGACGAGCCGCCGCCGTCGAGGTTGAGCGCCTGCTCGGCGCCGAGCGCGGCCATCTCCGCCGCGAGCTCGCGCATGGTGAGGCCGCGGCTGTCGGCCTGCCGGCCGTCGACGACGAGGAAGAGCAACCGCCCGCCGTCGTCGTCGACGCCGACGGCGGTGCGGGGGTGCAGCTGCACGTCGTCGCGGGTGAGGTCGACCCCGTCGCGCAGCAGGACGACGCTCCCGCTGATCGCCACCGGCGCGGTCTGGGGCAGGCGCCAGTCGACGCGGACCCGGCTGCCCGGTCGCAGCCGCGCGAGCGCCTTCGCCCCTGCGCCGCGCCCGACGAGCACGAGCCCCCGGATGCGCTGCCCGGAGCTGAGGCGCGGCCGGTTCGAGCGCACCCGCCCGCCGACGACGACCACCTCGCGCACCCGCGTGCGCTGCCCGTCGGTGACCCGTGCGCCGGAGGTGCGGCCCCACGACGGCCGGTAGATCCCGACCGCGCCGGGCCGCACGGTCGGCGAGTTCAAGTGCCCGATGCGCAGCCCGGGGTGCTGCCGCACGCTCGCGACGAGCGGCAGCTCGCCCACGTGCGGTGCGCCGGTCTCGTCGAGCCAGAACGACCGCGTCCACCCGCTCGCCGGGGCCGAGCGCAGGCCCTCGCCGCGGTCGCGCGAGACGCCGAGCGGGGCGCCGGTGTCGTCGATGTCGAAGAAGTCACCGTTGACGCCGGCGACCGCGCCGTCGCGGGCGAGCAGCGTCGTGAGCGGGGCGCGCCCGCGCACGAGCGGCTGCGCGACGTGCTCGAGCGCCAGCCCTGGCTGCGCGAGGTCGTAGGTCAGCAGCTGCGCGCGCACCGGCCCCCGCGGGTCGGTCCACGTCCAGCGCCGGAAGGTCAGCCCCGGCACGACCTCCCACGAGGTGTCGCTCGTGACCACCCGCTCCCGGCGCGCCTGCGCCGCGGTGGTGCCGCGCCGCAGCGGCCGGGCCGCGAGGCCCACGACCCCGTCGGAGGAGTGCACGCTCGGCCCGTCCGCCGAGCCGGTGCGGGGAGCCGGTGCGGGGCGCTCGGTGCCACCCGGCTCGGCCTGCGAAGCCGGCACGGGGGCGAGCAGCGCCGCACCCAGCACGACCGGCAGCACGCCGGCGGCGAGGAGGCGGGCCCCGCCCCACGGCGTACGACGGGGCGTCGGGCGGGCGGGCGCGGGGCGGTCCGGGACGGGCACGCGCCCCACCCTAGGGACGGATGGGGCGCGTGGGACGCGCTCGAGGAATCCGGTCAGCGGCGGGGCACGACCGGCAGGTGCACCCGCGCCTGGTCCACCACGACCGCGCCCGGCGTGCGGCTCGACATGCCGACGAAGGTCTCGCTGACCGGCGAGGCGACGAGGAAGAGCGACTGCCCGGCCGGCACGTCGACGGCGACCGACGGCAGCGCGATGCGGCGCTGGGCCCCGGTGAGCGGCGACGTGGAGACGAAGGGCAGGACGTTGTTCTGCACGAGCTTCGCGTCGAGCGGGCTGGTGCCGACCGCGAGGCCGAAGAACGCCCGGTTGTCGACGCCGAGGGCCGTGACCGCGCCGGTGAGGTGCGGCGAGCCGGCGATGCGGATCGGTCCCGCCGCGACCTCGACCGGCAGCGGCACGCCGGCGGCGGTGGTCGAGGCGACGGTGCCGACCTCGACCACCTGGTTCGGCGCAGGAGAGCGGACCGTGGTGCAGGTCGAGGTCGGGGTGGCGAAGTGCATCCGGCCGTAGCCGCCGAGGGCGACCCGCCGGCCCCGCAGGCGGGCGTCGAAGAACCTCACGGCGAGGTCGGCGAAGTCGCCGCCCCCGAGACGCCGGCTGCACGGGTCGGAGGAGACCGAGACACCCTGCGGCAGCACGGCAGGCAGCACGTGACCGCCGTTGTAGGCGACGAAGATGCTCTGGCGGCGGGCCCGCGGGGTGATCGCGCGCTGCCAGTTCTGCACCGCCTGCTCGAGCGGGAAGAGCGTGTCGGTCGTGCCCTGCCCGATCAGCACCGGGATGTCGAGCCGACGCCCGCGCGCGACGTGCCACTTGGGGCCGTTGGCCTCGAAGAAGGAGTCGAGGTCCTCGGTGCCCGGGACGCTGCCGTCGGGCCAGGTGCCGGTGACGGCGCCCTCGACCAGCGCCTTGTAGACGCGCTCCGGCAGCGCCTGGCTCGGCAGCGCGGCGGCGCTCAGCGCCAGCGCCCACTCGGTGCGCACGACCCGCTGCGGCGCGAGGCTCTCGGTCAGGTCGTGCCAGGTGATCTCCGGGGCGAGGGCGTCGAAGACCGGCTTGCCCCGCGTGCGCAGCAGCTCGAAGGCGCCGAGGAACTGGTAGCCGCCGCCGTAGCTGCCGCCGATCGCGCCCAGCCGCGGGTCGCCGGGGCCGTCCTTGCGGACCCAGCGCTGCTGCGCGATGAGCGCGACGAGCCGGCGCACGTCGTGGCCCTCGAAGGCGGGGTTCTCGACGTGGGCCTTGCCGCCGCTGGCGCCGAAGCCGCGCTGGTCGAAGGAGAGCACGCCGTAGCCCGCGCGCAGCCAGCGCGCGAAGGCCGCCGGGTCGGTGGTGCGCGAGCCGCCCCAGCCGTGGCTGTGCATGACCATCGGGACCTTGCGGCGCGGCGAGGCGGTGGCCGGCTTGAACATCGTCCAGCAGATGTCGACCGGCTCGGTGCTGCCCGGCTCCGGCACGCTCTGCAGGCAGCCGTTCGTGACGCGGGTGGTCGCGCGCGCCGCGAGGCCCGCGGCGCCGACCGTGGCCGGAGCGGCGGTGGCCGCGCCGCCCGTCGCCGGGGCCGCGGCGGGGGTGCCCGCGGTCGAGCCGGTGGTGGGCGCGACGGCGAGGCCGGCGGCGGCGACCGCGGCGGCGGCGAGCAGGGCGAGGCGGGGGCGGGGCGAGCGGTGGGTCACGAGGGGCCGTCCTGGGGTCGGGTGCTTGGTGGGCTCAACTGCCGAGACGTGGTGGAGGTCACGCCTGGCGCCGTGCCCATCGGCCGGTGGGGGCGTGGTCTGCGTCACACGCCGGGCCCTGGGGATGTCGGCGACGGCTGGCACGCTGGAGCCATGCCTGTGACCGAGCGAGACCTCCCCGACCTGGTGATCGGCGACGACGGGCTGGCGCGACCGCGGTGGGCGGCCGTCGACCCGCTGCTGCGCGACTACTACGACACCGAGTGGGGCATGCCGGTGCGCGACGAGCGCGGGCTCTTCGAGCGGCTGAGCCTGGAGGCCTTCCAGTCCGGGCTGTCGTGGGTGACGATCCTGCGCAAGCGGGAGGCCTTCCGAGCGGCCTTCGCCGGCTTCGACCCCGACGCGGTCGCGGCCTTCGACGAGCACGACGTCGCGCGGCTCATGACCGACTCCGGCATCGTGCGCAACCACAGCAAGGTCGAGGCGACCATCGCCAACGCGCGCGCCACCGTCGCGCTGCGCGCCGACGGTGGCCTGGGCGACCTGGTGTGGTCGTTCCGGCCGCACGAGACCCCGCGGCCGCGCACCTTCGCCGAGGTGCCGACCACCTCGCCCGAGTCGGTGGCGCTGGCGAAGGAGCTCAAGCGGCGCGGGTTCGCCTTCGTCGGGCCCACGACCTGCTTCGCCCTGATGGAGGCGGTCGGCCTCGTCGACACCCACCTCGTCGGCAGCCACCGTCGCGGCAGCTCCGGCGTCTGGTCCTGACGTTGCCTGCCCGCCCGGCGTGCCTGCGTACGCCGTGGGGTCAGAGGCCGGCGGCCTTCTCCAGCGCCGCGAGCTCGTCGTCGAGGTGGGTCAGCAGCCGCTGCAGGTGCGGCACGGTGCGGCGGCAGCCGGTGAGGCCGAAGCCCATCGTCCCGTCGTAGGACGCGCAGGTGATGTTGAGCGCCATGCCGTTGATGGGGATCGACAGCGGGTAGGTGCCGACCAGCTTCATGCCGTTCCAGTACTGCGTGCTGCGCGGGCCGGGCACGTTGCTGATGATCAGGTTGAAGGGCGGGCGCACCACGCCGTTGAGGCGCAGCAGCGGGGTGATGACCGAGGGCGCCATCCCGATCGCGCTCATCGCGATGATCTGCGCCGGCGTCATCGTCGAGAGCGCCTCCTTGCCCGAGCGCATCGAGTCGTGCACCGAGCGCAGCCGGTCGGCGGGGTCGGCGAGGTGGGTGCCGAGCTGCACCATGACGCAGCCGACCGCGTTGCCGCCGTCGGTGGAGGCCACCTGCGACTGCTTGGCGTTCAGCCCGACCGGCACCATCGCGACGACCGAGGTGTCGGGCAGTGCGTCGAGCTCGGCGAGGTAGGAGCGGACCGCGCCGCTGCACATCGCCAGCACCACGTCGTTGATGGTCGTGCCGGTCGCCTGGCCGATCGCGCGCATCCGGTCGACCGGCCAGTCCTGTGCCGCGAAGCGCCGCGAGCCCGTGATGGTCTGGTTGAACAGGGTGCGGGGCGCGCGCAGCGACAGCGCCGATGTCTCGCCCTTGACGCCGCGGGTCAGCGTGCGCACGAGCGCCCCGGGCATGCCCGCGGCCTCGGCGGTGATGCCGAGCGCGCTGCGCACCACCTGGGCGGGCAGCTGGGCCAGCGAGCGCTCGGCGTCGGCGCGGGTCTGCACGGCCTTGGTGGGCGGTCGCGCGGCCCACGGGGCCGGCAGGTCGCGACGGTCGGGGTCGGTGCTGAGCATGCTCTGCATCAGGCGCATGGCCGAGACGCCGTCGACCAGCGCGTGGTGGATCTTGGTGTACATCGCGAGCCGGCCGTCGGCCAGGCCCTCGATCACGTGGGCCTCCCACAGCGGCCGCTCCCACGCCAGGCGCTGGGAGTGCAGCCGGGAGCACAGCTCGAGCAGCTCGCGGACCCGCCCCGGCTCGGGCAGCGCGCTGTGGCGCACGTGGTGCTCGATGTCGAAGAGGTCGTCGCGCTTCCACACCAGCTGGCCGGCCGCCTTGAGCCGGCGCTCGGGGTGCTTGAGGAAGAGCGGGGCGACCTGGTCGTCGCGGCGCATCTGCTCGAAGACCTCGCGCACGTAGCCCGGGCCCGCACCCTCCGGCCGCTCGAAGAGCTGCAGCCCGCCGACGTGCATCGGCTGCTGGCGGCTCTCCGCGAGCAGGAAGGCCGCTGAGGCCGGGTCGATGGGCGTGGCCACGGGCGGACCCCTCTCCTGGTCGGGTCGCCTCCGCCGACGTCCCGGGTGGTCGATGGTGACGCACGGTGACCGGCGCCACAAGGAGAACGACGCACCCGTCTCGCGGTTCCGCCCTCGCTAGGCTGCGCGCGTGCTGCTCGCCCTCGACACCGCGACCCCCCGGGTGACCGTCGCCCTCCACGATGGCAGCGACGTCGTGGCGGAGCACGTCGCCGAGCAGGGGATGCGCCACGGGGAGCAGCTCGCCCCCGCGATCGAGGCGGTGATGCGCGAGGCCGGCGTGGTCCGCCAGGACCTCACCGCCGTCGCCGCCGGCGTCGGCCCCGGCCCCTTCACCGGTCTCCGGGTCGGCCTGGTCACCGCCCGCACCCTCGGCTTCGTCCTCGACGTCCCCGTGTACGGCGTGTGCTCGCTCGACGTCCTCGCCGTCGAGGCCGTCGCCACGGGCGCGGTGGCGGCGGGGGTGTCGGAAGCGGCGGGTGAGGCGGACCAGGGGTTCCTCGTGGCGACCGACGCCCGGCGCAAGGAGGTCTACGTCGCCGCCTACGCCGCCGACGGCACCCGCGCCGACGGCCCCCACGTGCTGCGCCCGGCCGACGTGGCCGACGCGGCCGGGCGCCTGGTGGTGGGGGAGGGCGGCGCGCTCTACCCCGACGTCTTCACGCGCGCCACGGGGCCGCTGCGGCCCTCGGCCGGGTGGCTGGCGCGGGTGGTCGCAGAGGAGCTCGCCGAGCTGCTCGACCCCGAGCCGCTCTACCTGCGCCGACCCGACGCGGTCGCGCCGGGCGCGCGCAAGCCCGCCTCGTGAGCCGTCGGTGAGCGAGCAGGTCCGGGACGCGCAGCCCCCCGACCTGCCTGCCCTCGTCGCGCTCGAGCGCACCCTCTTCGGTGCCGAGGCGTGGGACGAGGCGTCCCTGCGCGCCGAGCTCGACGGCCCCGGCCGACGGCTGCTGGTGGTCGAGGACGGGCCGCGCGTGGCGGCGTACGCCTCGACGATGGTGCTCGGCGACGTCGCCGACCTGCTGCGCATCGGGGTCGACCCGGCGCGGCAGGGGCGCGGGCTGGGCGGCGCGCTGCTCGCGGCGGTGGTCGACCACGCCCGGGCCGCGGGCGCGCACCGGCTGCTGCTCGAGGTCGCGGCGACCAACGCCGCGGCGCTCGCGCTCTACGGGCGGGCGGGGCTGGTGGAGGTCGACCGGCGGCGCGGCTACTACCGCGACGGCGTGGACGCGCTGGTGCTCGGGCTCGCGCTGGCCTGAGCGGCGTCGGCGTCGGCGGCGCCGAGGGCGGTCGGGCCCGCGACGAAGGTGTGCGCGGTGCGGAAGCCGAGGCGCTCGTAGACGCGCACGGCGGGCGCGTTGGTGGTGTAGACGCCGAGGGTCGCGGTGCCGTTGCCGCCCGCGACCGCGCGGTGGGCGAGCGCGGCGCTGAGCACGCGCGCGAGGCCGTGGCCGCGGTGCTCGGGCAGCACCGTGACGGCGCGGATCAGACCGGCGCCGCTGGGCTGGCGGATGAGCACGCCGACGCCGGCGAGGGTGCCGCGGTGGGTGACCCCGAGCCAGGCCTCGGCGCCGGGCACGCCCGGCCGGGCGAAGGAGTCCGCGTAGCCCGCGTCGAGCACCGCCTCCACCGCGTCGCGGTCGGCGGCGTCTGACTCGTCGAGGTCGACCACCTCGACGCCGTCGCGGGTGGGCTGCTCGGGTGCGGCCGCGGTCCACATCCAGTGCCAGTCGAGGCGCTCGACGGGTCGCCAGGAGTCGGGCAGGTCGGCGGCGGAGGTGTGCTCCGCGCTGACCCGCACCGGCGCCTCGCCGGTGGCGGCGATCGCCGCCATCAGGGGGCCGAGGTCCTCGGGCGGGCCGAGGCAGGAGAAGGCCGGTCCGCGCCACCCCTGGCGCCCGGACGCGCCGTCGACCACCGCGGCCCACCCGTGCACCCAGGCGCGGGCGCCCGGGCGGGTCGGGTCGACGTGGTGGTGGAGGAAGGGGTCGTCGACGACCGCGGCCAGCTCGCCGATCGGGATCTCGCGCACCGGCACATCCTCCCCGACGGCTCTGCGGGTGGCGGTGGCGGCACAATGGCGGCCATGAGCGCCGACGGACCCCTCGTGCTCGGCATCGAGACCTCCTGCGACGAGACCGGCGTCGGCATCGTGCGCGGGCGGACCCTGCTGGTCGACGCGGTCGCCAGCTCGGTGGAGGAGCACGCGCGCTTCGGCGGCGTCGTGCCCGAGGTCGCGAGCCGCGCCCACCTCGAGGCGATGGTGCCGACCCTCGAGCGCGCCGCGGAGCAGGCAGGGATCCGGCTGCACGAGGTCGACGCCGTCGCCGTGACCAGCGGGCCCGGCCTCGCCGGCGCCCTGCTCGTCGGGGTCGCGGCCGCCAAGGCGCTGGCGCTCGGCCTCGGCAAGCCGCTGTACGGCGTGAACCACCTCGCCGCCCACGTCGCCGTCGACCAGCTCGAGCACGGCCCGCTGCCCGAGCCCTGCCTCGCGCTGCTGGTCTCCGGCGGCCACTCCAACCTGCTGCGCGTCGAGGACCTCACGACCGGCGTGACCCCGCTCGGCGCGACCATCGACGACGCGGCCGGCGAGGCCTTCGACAAAGTGGCGCGGCTGCTCGGCCTGCCCTTCCCCGGGGGACCGCACGTCGACCGCGAGGCCCGGTCGGGCAACGCGGTCGCGATCGACTTCCCGCGCGGGCTGACGAGCCGCCGCGACCTCGAGCGGCACCGCTTCGACTACTCCTTCTCCGGCCTCAAGACCGCGGTCGCCCGCTGGGTCGAGGCCCGTGAGCGGGCCGGCGAGCCGGTGCCCGTGGCCGACGTCGCGGCGAGCTTCCAGGAGGCGGTCTGCGACGTGCTGGTGCGCAAGGCGCTCGACGCGGCTGCCGACCAGGGCGTCGACGACCTGCTCATCGGCGGCGGTGTCGCCGCCAACTCCCGGCTGCGGGCGATGGCGGAGGAGCGGGCCGCGAAGGTCGGCGTCCGGGTCCGTGTGCCGCGCCCGGGGCTGTGCACCGACAACGGCGCGATGGTCGCCGCCCTCGGCGCCGAGATGGTCGCCCGCGGCCGCACACCGTCGTCCCTCGACCTCCCCGCCGACTCCTCCCAGCCCATCACCACCGTCGCCGTCTGACGCCGAGGGGTCGCGCGCTGGGCTCGCGTCGAGGGGTCGCGCGCTGGGCGCACGCGTACGTCGAGGGGTCGCGCGCTGGGCTCGCGTCGAGGGGTCGCGCGCTGGGCTCGCGTCGAGGGGTCGCGCGCTGGGCACACGCGTACGTCGAGGGGTCGCGCGCACGACGAGGGGTCACGCGCTGGGCGCATCCAGCCCAGCGCGTGACCCCTCGGCGGTAGCGCAGTCGGTGACCCCTCGGCGGTAGCGCAGCCGGTGACCCCTCGGCGGTAGAGCAGCCGGTGACCCCTCGGCGGGGTGGGGTCAGGGTCGCGGCAGGACCACGGCGAGGTCGCCGAAGGGGTCCATCGACACGACCGGCGTCGCGCGCTCGACGGAGCCGTCGAGCTCGAGGCGGAGCACGGACGCCTCCTCGCCTTGGAACGCCGCGGCGAGCACGGTGTCGGCGTCCTCCCACCCCACGTGCGTCAGGTCGGTCGGCGGGTTGCTGCGCGAGAGCCACGCCACCTGCACCTCGCCGGTCGCGGTGTCGAGCACCGTCATCGAGCGGTCGCCGATGCCGTCGCTGTCGCTGCCGGTCGCGGTCACCCAGCGGCCGTCGGGGCTCATGGAGCGCAGCACGAGGTCGCAGTCGGGTGCGCGCAGCTGCTCGCCCGCGGCGCCGACGACCACCGCGCAGGCGCGGTCGCCGGAGAGGTTGCCGGCCACGACACCGGTCTGGGGGTCGACGCCGACGGCCTCGTCCACACCCGCGACCGTGGTCACGGTGCCGTCGCGCCCGGCGAGGAGCACCTCGCTCCGGCCGTCGGGGTAGGTCGCGTTGAGCACCAGCCCGGCGGGCCCGATCCCCACCGGGGTGAAGCCGCCCAGCGAGGGCAGCTGCACCACCACGTGCTCGTCCGACGCCAGCACCTCGTCGTCGGGCGCGAGGACCGCTGCCTGCTCCGCGCCGACCTCCTGCACCCACCCGACCTCGCCGAGGCTCGGCGCGCCGACGAGTGCGTCGAGAGCGGCCGGCAGCTCCACGGGGTCGCCCAGCGGGCGGCCCAGCTCGTCGAGCACGAAGAGGCGTGAGTCGCCGGCGTCGCCCGTGACGAGCAGCCCGCCGGCCCAGCGCACCGCGTCCTGCGGCATCTCGACCGCGTCGACGACCAGGTCGCCGGCGACGACCGCGTCGCGCCGCACGTCGATCCACGGCACGTCGGTGCGGGCGCCCTGCGGCAGCCCGACGGTCGTCAGGTCCACCTCGCCGACCGGCTCGTAGGTGCGCTCGACCGGCGCCGCCGGGGCAAGGCGCCCGTCGTCGGCGGCCAGCTGGCCAGAGGCCGCCAGTCCGAGCGGCGCGGCGACCGCGAGCGCGGCGGCGACGCCGGCACCGGCGCCGATCCGGCGGTTGCGACGGATCCGGCCGGCTCGGCCCTGCACGGCCTCGAAGCTGATCGAGGGCGCCCCGTCGTGGGTCAGGGTGTCGGCGCGCTGCGTCAGCGCGTCGCGCAGGCGGTCGGCCTGCGGGTCCGTGGGGGTCATCGCCCCTCCTCCAGGGTCTGGGTGCGGGTGTCGGTGCCGTCGGTGCTGGTGTCGATGCCGGTGTCGGTGGGGGTGTCGCGCGGGTCGAGCCCGGCGGGCACGCGCACGCGCAGCGCCGCGAGCGCGCGGCTCGCCTGGGACTTCACGGTCCCGGGGGAGATGCCCAGCGTCTCGGCGATCTCCGCCTCGCTGAGCCCCTCGTAGTAGCGGAGGACGACCACGGCGCGCTGCTTGGTCGGCAGCGTCTGCACGAAGGACCAGACCGCGGCGGCCTGCCCCTCGTCGTACTCGTCGCGGTGGACCTCGACGTCGGGCACGAGGTCGGTGCTGTGCTCGCGACGCTTCCACGGCCGACGCCACAGCGAGTTCAGCTCGTTGACCATGATCCGGCGCACGTAGCCGTCCAGCGAGCCCTGGTCGCGCACCTTGTCCCACGACAGGTAGAGCTTGGCGAGCGCGGTCTGCGCCAGGTCCTCGGCGGTGTGCCGGTCGCCCGAGAGCAGGTACGCCGTGCGGAGCAGGCTCGCCTGCCGCGCGGCCATGTACGCCGCGAACTCCTCGTCGACCCGCGACCGGCGGGTCGGGCGCTGCTCAGGCGTCGCCTGCACGGCCACCCCTCTCACTGCTGTGTCCACGTCGGCCACCGTCGGCTCACCATCCTTCCGGCACCAGGACGCGGCCGCAGTCGATCAGGTTGCACGGGTCACTAGGTTGAGCCCATGCACCAGGTGAAGGCCGTCGTCGCGCGCAGCAAGGGAGCTCCGGTGGAGCTCGTCACGATCAACGTGCCGGACCCGGGTCCGGGGGAGGCGCTGGTGCAGGTGCAGGCCTGCGGGGTGTGCCACACCGACCTGCACTACCGCGAGGGCGGGATCAACGACGACTTCCCCTTCCTGCTGGGCCACGAGGCCGCGGGGGTGGTCGAGGCCGTCGGCGAGGGCGTGACCGAGGTGGCTCCGGGCGACTTCGTGGTGCTGAACTGGCGCGCGGTGTGCGGGGAGTGCCGGGCGTGCACGCGCGGTGAGCCGCAGTACTGCTTCGCCACCCACAACGCGACGCAGAAGATGACGCTGGCCGAGGGCCCTGACGCGGGCACGGAGCTGTCGCCGGCGCTGGGCATCGGCGCGTTCGCCGAGAAGACGCTGGTCGCGGCCGGGCAGTGCACGAAGGTCGACCCCGAGGCGCGGCCGGCGGCCGTGGGCCTGCTGGGCTGCGGTGTGATGGCGGGCCTGGGTGCGGCGATCAACACCGGCGGCGTGACCCGCGGGTCCAGTGTCGCGGTGATCGGCTGTGGCGGTGTGGGCATGGCCGCGATCGCCGGGTCGGTCCTCGCGGGTGCCGACACGGTCATCGCGGTCGACGTCGACGACCGCAAGCTGGAGATGGCGAGGGGCATGGGCGCCACCCACACCGTCAACTCGCGCGAGACCGACCCGGTCGCGGCGATCAAGGAGATCTGCGCGGCGAGCCTGCTGCACCCCGGTGCCGAGGGTGCCGACGTGGTGGTCGAGGCGGTGGGCCGCCCCGAGACGTGGGAGCAGGCGTTCTACGCCCGGGACCTGGCCGGCACCGTGGTGCTGGTCGGCGTGCCGACGCCGGACATGGAGGTGCCGCGGATCCCGCTGATCGACGTGTTCGGTCGCGGCGGGGCGCTGAAGTCCAGCTGGTACGGCGACTGCCTGCCGGGCCGTGACTTCCCGATGCTGGTGGACCTCTACCGCCAGGGCCGGCTCGACCTCGACGCGTTCGTGACCGAGGAGGTCGGCATCGGCGACGTCGAGGCCGCCTTCGAGAAGATGCACGGCGGCCCCGGCGTCGAGCCGGTGCTGCGCTCGGTGGTGGTCCTGTGAGCGCGGCCGCGCCCGGCGGCCTCCGCGTCGACCACGCGGTCTCCTCCGGCACCTTCAGCCTCGACGGGGAGACCCACCAGGTCGACAACAACCTGTGGGTGGTCGGCGACGACGCCGAGTGCGTGGTCGTCGACGCCCCCCACTCCGTCGACGACGTGATGGCGCTCGTGGGTGAGCGGAAGGTCCGCGCGATCGTGCTCACCCACGCCCACGACGACCACTGCCGCATCGCCCCGGCGCTGCGCGAGCGCACCGGCGCGCCGGTGCTGCTGCACCCCGACGACAAGCCGCTGTGGGAGCTCACCCACGGCGGGCCCGACGACCTCGACGCCACGCTGTGGGACGTCGACCTCGCCGACGGCCAGCGCCTCGAGGTCGCCGGCACCACGCTTCAGGTGCTGCACACCCCGGGCCACGCGCCAGGCGCGGTCTGCCTCTACGCCGAGGACCTCGGCTGCGTCTTCACCGGCGACACGCTCTTCCAGGGCGGGCCGGGCGCGACGGGGCGCTCCTTCAGCGACCGGCCGACCATCGAGGCCTCGATCCGGGCGCGGCTCTTCGCCCTGCCCGACGACACCGTCGTCCACACCGGCCACGGCGACGACACCACCATCGGCGCCGAGCGGGCGGCGCTGGGCGAGGGCTAGAGCGGGCGGACGGAGAAGGCGCGGCCCTCACCTGCGACGCGGGTGAGGACGACCGTGGCCTCGGCGTCGCCGCTGAGGGCGAGCCGCTTGCGCAGCTGCTCGGGCACGACGGCGACGCCGCGCTTCTTGATGGTCAGCCGGCCCACGCCGCGCTCGCGCAGCGCTGCCCGCAGCTGCTTCTCGCGGTAGGGCAGCTGCTCGAGCACCTCGTAGGCCCGGGCGAAGGGGGTGCGCACCGCGTCGTCGCCCGTCACGTAGGCGATGTGCTCGTCCACCAGCCCGCCCTCGACCGCGGCCGCGACGGCGGTGACCAGGCCCGCGCGGACGACCGCGCCGTCCGGCTCCCACAGGTAGCGCCCGATCGCGCGCACCGGCCGCGGCTGCCCGTCGTACGGGTCGTCCTCCTCGGTCACCGTCGCGAGGCCGGAGCCGCCGGCGGGGATCACGGTGGCCCGGCGCGACGCGGTGGCGAGGCGGCGCGACCACAGCGCGGCCTCCTTCACCTCGCCCGCCTCGCTGACCCACTCGGCCTCGACGCCGGCGGGCACGAGGTCGTGGGGGATGCCCGGGGCGACCTTGACCACCGCGGGCGTGCCGCGCGACTCGGCGAGCAGGCCCTCGATGAACGACCACGGCGGCGTCCATCCCTCGGCGTCCAGCTCCCGGCCGCGGGCGGAGCGGCGGGCGGGGTCGGCGTACGCCGCGCCGAAGGCGGCCACGTCGACGGCCGTGGCGTCGGCGACCTGCACCGCGCCCGCGAGGCCGAGGGCCGCGAGGTTGGCGCGTGCGACCTCGACGCGCACGGGGTCGAGGTCGACGCCGGCGGCCGTGAGCCCGGCGCGTGCCATCGCGACCAGGTCGCCGCCGACGCCGCAGCCGAGGTCGACGACGGAGGCGGGTGCGGCGAAGGCCAGCCGGGCCGCGCGGTGGGCCGCGACGCGGGCGCGGGTGGCCTGCTCGAGGCCGTCGGGGGTGAAGTACATCCGCACCGCGTCGTCGCCGAGCTTGGCGACCGCGCGGGCGCGCAGCTGCACCTGGGTCAGCGCGGCCGCGGCGTGCTCGGCGACCGGCTCGGTCCGGCGCACGGCTGCTGCCGCGCGCACCACGTCGCCGTCGGCGTCGGCCCAGGCGTGGGTGGCCTCGACCAGCAGCTGCTGGCCCGCGTCGGTGAGCAGCCAGCGGAAGGCGTCGAGGTCCACGGTGGCGATCCTCGCAGCCGCCGACCCTCCTGGCACTCCTTCGGGGTGAGTGCTAATGTCCGCGTTGGCACTCTCCTGGTGAGTGTGCCAGCGCGAGCGCGACGAGCGTGCGACCCCCGCGACGGCGTACTCCTCGACCCGGCCCGCGACCCGAGACCATCAAGCGACGTGTGCAAGAAAGTGGAGGTCGACACCGTGTCGGTCAACATCAAGCCCCTCGAGGACCGCATCGTGGTCAAGCCCCTCGACGCCGAGCAGACCACGGCGTCCGGCCTGGTCATCCCCGACACCGCCAAGGAGAAGCCCCAGGAGGGCGAGGTCGTGGCGGTCGGCCCGGGTCGGTTCAACGAGGACGGCGACGAGCGCATCCCCATGGACGTCTCCGTGGGCGACAAGGTCATCTACAGCAAGTACGGCGGCACCGAGGTGAAGTACGGCGGGGACGAGTTCCTCATCCTCTCGGCGCGCGACGTCCTCGCGATCGTCTCCTGACCCTGCTCACACCCCTGAGCACCCCCTGACGGTCCGGGACGCGCCGGCGCACAGCGCCCGCGTCCCGGACCGTCTTCCTTCCACCCTGAGGAGCACCTGATGCCCAAGATCCTGGAGTTCGACGAGAACGCCCGGCGGGCGCTCGAGCGCGGCGTCGACGCGCTCGCGAACGCCGTCAAGGTCACGCTCGGCCCCAAGGGCCGCTACGTCGTCCTGGACAAGAAGTGGGGCGCCCCCACGATCACCAACGACGGCGTCACCGTCGCCCGCGAGGTCGAGCTCGACGACCCCTTCGAGAACCTCGGCGCGCAGCTGACCAAGGAGGTCGCCACCAAGACCAACGACGTGGCCGGTGACGGCACCACCACGGCGACGGTCCTGGCCCAGGCGATGGTCCACGAGGGCCTGCGCGCGGTCGCCGCCGGCGCCAACCCGATGGGCCTCAAGCGGGGCATGGACGCCGCGGCCGAGGCCGTCGGCGACGCCCTCCGCGCGGCCGCCCGCGAGGTCGAGACCCGTGAGGACATGTCCTCGGTCGCCACGATCTCCTCGCGCGACTCCCACATCGGCGACCTGCTCGCCGAGGCCTTCGACAAGGTCGGCAAGGACGGCGTGATCACCGTCGAGGAGTCCAACACCATGGGCACCGAGCTGGAGTTCACCGAGGGGATGCAGTTCGACAAGGGCTACATCTCGCAGTACTTCGTCACCGACCCCGAGCGCATGGAGGCCGTCCTCGACGACCCCTACATCCTCCTGCACCAGGGCAAGATCTCGGCCGTCGCGGACCTGCTGCCGCTGCTGGAGAAGGTCATCCAGTCGGGCAAGCCGCTCTTCATCCTCGCCGAGGACGTCGACGGCGAGGCGCTCTCGACGCTGGTCGTCAACAAGATCCGCGGCACCTTCAACGCCGTCGCGGTGAAGAGCCCCGCTTTCGGCGACCGCCGCAAGGCGATGATGCAGGACATCGCGACCCTGACCGGCGGTCAGGTCGTCGCCCCCGAGGTCGGCCTCAAGCTCGACCAGGTCGGCCTCGAGGTGCTGGGCCAGGCCCGCCGCGTCGTGGTGACGAAGGACGACACCACGATCGTCGACGGCGCGGGCGACGCGGCCGAGGTCGAGGGTCGCGTCAACCAGATCAAGGCCGAGATCGAGTCGACCGAGTCCGACTGGGACCGCGAGAAGCTCCAGGAGCGCCTCGCCAAGCTGGCCGGCGGCGTGTGCGTCATCAAGGTCGGCGCCGCCACCGAGGTGGAGCTGAAGGAGAAGAAGCACCGCATCGAGGACGCCGTCTCCGCGACGCGCGCCGCGATCGAGGAGGGCATCGTCCCCGGCGGCGGCTCCGCGCTGATCCACGCCGTCTCGGTGCTGGAGAAGGACCTCGGCCTCACCGGTGACGAGGCCGCCGGCGTGCGCATCGTGCGCAAGGCCGCCGACGAGCCGCTGCGCTGGATCGCCGAGAACGGCGGCGAGAACGGCTACGTCGTCACCACCAAGGTCCGCGAGCTCGGCGTCGGCAACGGCTACAACGCCGCCACCGGCGAGTACGGCGACCTGGTCGCCCAGGGCGTCCTCGACCCGGTCAAGGTCACCCGCTCCGCGCTGGTCAACGCGACCTCGATCGCGGCGATGCTGCTCACGACCGAGACCCTGGTCGTCGACAAGCCCGAGGAGGAGGAGCCCGCGGCCGCCGGCGGCCACGGGCACGGTCACGGCCACTGAGGCCAGCCGCTCCACCCGCGACACCGCGCGACGGCGCCGGTCCCCTCGAGGGGGCCGGCGCCGTCGCCGTCCCGCCGCCCGCACCACCCGGCGTACGCCGTCATGCGGGCGAAACACGCACGCCCCGGCCGCGAAACCAGGGCAGGGCACGGTGGTCCCCGACCCCGTCGACCGACGGGCGACCGGCCCCACCGACCCCGAGGTGACCCATGCTCTGGCGCGTGCGCACGACCCTGCCCGACCGCCCCGGCGCCCTCGCGGTGCTGGCCCGCCACTGCGGGGAGGCGGGCGTCAACATCCTCGGCCTGCAGATCTTCCCCGGGATCGAGGCGGTCACCGACGAGCTCGTGCTGCGCACGCCGGACGGCTGGACGACGGCCGACACCGCCGCCCTCGTCGAGGGCGCGGGCGGGGTGGCCGTCAGTGCCGCCCCCTGCACCGAGGCGGCGCTGGTCGACCAGCCCACGCGCTACGTGCAGGCCGCCCGCACCGTCCTCGCGCAGCCGGCCAGCTTCCCCGAGGTCGTCGCCGCCCTCTTCGACGCCGAGGCGGACCCCGAGCCGCACGCACTCACACCGGTGCAGGACGTGATGGACATGACCGTCGGCGACGTGCAGGTGCAGGTGCGCCGGACGGCGCCGTTCACCGCGACCGAGCACGCCCGCGGGGCGTCGATGGCCGACCTGGTGAGCGACGTGCTCGCCCGCGCGCGCGCCGACGAGTCGGCCGCGGTCGCTCCGGTGGCGGGACGACGGCTCGGCGGCGGTGCGGCGCCGTCGTTCGAGCACGACGGCGACGTCGTGCGCGCCGTGGTCGACGGCACCGTCGTGGGTGCGGCCGCGCTGCGCGCCGAGGTGGAGCCCGGGGTGCGCGAGGTGCGCCTGCGCGTCGACGCCGCGTGGCAGCGGCGCGGCATCGGGACCCGCCTGCTGGTCGAGGTCACGCGGCTGGCCGGGGCGTCCGGGGCCGGCGAGGTGCTGCTCACGACCCGGGCCGACAACCAGGCGGTGCTGCCGATGGTGCTCGCCGCGGGCCTGAAGGGCCGGATCCGGATGGCGGCCGACGTGCTGACCGTGCGGGTGCCGGTGCGCGACCTGCGGCCGTCGCGGTCCTGAGCGGCGCCTAGACTGGGGCGGTGGATGTTCCCGAGAAGTTCGCGACGCTGGGCCTGACCTACGACGACGTCCTGCTGCTGCCGGGGGAGTCGGACCTCGCGCCCTCGGACATCGACACCACCTCGCGGCTGACCCGCGAGATCTCGCTCAAGGTGCCGCTGGTCTCGGCCGCGATGGACACCGTCACCGAGTCGCGGATGGCGATCGCGATGGCGCGCCAGGGCGGCCTCGGGGTGCTGCACCGCAACCTCTCGATCGAGGACCAGGCCTACCAGGTCGACCTCGTCAAGCGCACCCAGACCGGCATCATCTCCAACCCGGTGACCATCGGGCCCGACGCGACGCTCGAGCAGCTCGACCGCATCTGCGGCGAGTACCGCGTCTCCGGCCTGCCCGTGGTCGACGCCGACCAGCGGCTGCTCGGCATCATCACCAACCGCGACCTGCGCTTCACCCCGGTCGCGGAGTGGGCGACCACCAAGGTCGACGAGGTCATGACCCCGATGCCGCTCATCACCGGCGACGTCGGCATCTCCCGCGACGACGCGACCCTGCTGCTGCGCAAGCACAAGCGCGAGCGGCTGCCGCTCGTCGACGGCGAGGGCCGGCTGGCCGGCCTCATCACCGTGAAGGACTTCGTGAAGTCCGAGCAGTTCCCGAACGCCTCCTACGACGCCGACGGCCGGCTGCTCGTCGGCGCGGCCATCGGTTACTTCGGCGACGCGTGGGACCGCGCGACCCGCCTCGTCGAGGCCGGCGTCGACGTGCTCGTCGCCGACACCGCGCACGGCCACGTGCACCTGCTCCTCGACATGGTCAGGCGCCTCAAGACCGACCCCGCCACCCGCCACGTGCAGGTCATCGGCGGCAACGTCGCCACCCGCGCGGGTGCGCAGGCCTTCGTCGACGCCGGTGCCGACGCCGTCAAGGTCGGGGTGGGGCCTGGCTCGATCTGCACCACCCGCGTCGTCACCGGCGTGGGCGTCCCGCAGGTGACCGCCGTCCACGAGGCGTCGCTCGCCGCGACGCCGGCCGGCGTGCCGGTCATCGCCGACGGCGGCATGAAGTACAGCGGCGAGATCGCCAAGGCGCTCGTCGCCGGCGCCAGCACGGTGATGCTCGGCTCGCTGCTCGCCGGTTGCGAGGAGAGCCCGGGCGAGCTGGTCTTCGTCAACGGCAAGCAGTACAAGTCCTACCGCGGCATGGGCTCGCTCGGCGCGATGTCGAGCCGGCAGAAGAAGTCCTACTCCAAGGACCGCTACTTCCAGGCCGAGGTCGCCAGCGACGACCAGATCGTCCCCGAGGGCATCGAGGGCCAGGTCGCCTACCGCGGCCCGCTCGGCGCCGTCGCCCACCAGCTCGTCGGCGGCCTCGTGCAGTCGATGTTCTACGTCGGCGCCCGCACCGTGCCCGAGCTGCAGGAGAAGGGCCGCTTCGTGCGGATCACCTCCGCCTCGCTCACCGAGAGCCACCCCCACGGCGTGCAGATGACGGTCGAGGCGCCCAACTACACCGGTCGCTGAGCCGCGAGGGGCGGACGCCCTGGCAGGATCGCGGGCCGTGACCCCCGACGTGCCGCTCGAGACCACGGTCCTCGCCGACCGGCCCGACCTCCTCCCTGCGGTGTGGGGCATGGCCAGCACCTGGCCGGAGTTCATGAAGCACGACCCGATCGGCAACACCTACTACTCCTGCGTGGAGCTGTTCGCCGAGCACGTCCTCGTGTGCCGCGACGAGCACGGCGAGGTGGCGGCCACGGCGTTCTCGGTGCCCTTCGTGCTCGGCGACGAGCCGCTGCCCGTCGACGGCTGGGACGGCGTCATCCGGCGCGGCCTGCGCGGCCGGCTCGCCGGGGACGAGCCGGACTGCGTGTCCGCGGTCGAGATCGCCGTCCGCCCCGACCTGCAGGGCTCGGGTCTGTCGGGCCGGGTGCTGGCGGCGCTGCGCGACAACGCCGGCCGCCTCGGCTTCGACGAGCTGGTCGCGCCGGTGCGGCCCAACGGCAAGACCGATCCCGCCGAGCCGATGGAGACCTACGCCCGCCGCACGCGCGACGACGGCCTGCCGGTCGACCCGTGGCTGCGGGTGCACGTGCGAGCCGGCGGCCGCATCGAGGACGTCGCCCCCCGCGCGATGGTCATCCCGGGCACGCTCGAGGAGTGGCGCCGGTGGACGGGGCTGCCGTTCGACCGGACCGGCCCGGTGCACGTGCCCGGCGCCCTCGCGCCGGTGCACTGCGACCTGGAGCACGGCACGGCGACCTACGTCGAGCCCAACGTGTGGGTGCGCCACCGGACCTGACGGCGCAGCGCGACCGGGCCGCTAGCCGGCCGGCGGTCGACCGGCGACGTAGGCCTCGAGCTCGCGGCGTGCCTCGGGGCCGAGCGTCCCCGCCCCGGCGAGCAGGTCGCGGTGCACCCGCTCGCGCGCCGCGGCGTAGACCGGGTCGCCGAGGGCGTACGGCGCGTGGCGGACGTACCAGCTGCGGAACGTGCGTGCGCCGAGGCGCTGCAGGGCGCGAGCGAGCACCCCCGGCCGGCCGCGGCGCACCCAGAAGCCGAGCCCCTGGGCCACGACGAACGCCAGCGCGAGGGCTGCCGCCATGACCGTCAGGGTCGAGGCCAGCTCGTCGCTGGCGAGGTTGTCGTTCACCGTCGCGACGCCGCCGTAGTAGACGGGGAGCAGGATCCCCACCTGATCGGCGACCGGGCCGAGCTGCTCGGCGGTGTCCTCGAGCTCGCGGAGCGCGTCGAGGCTGGGCTTCGACTCCCAGGCGTCCCGTGCGGCGTCAGCGGCGTCGAATGGGCTCCCGATGCCAGCGTCTCGCGCTCGATCGAGCGCATCGAACGTCGTCGTGACATCGGTGAGCGTCTCGCGGCTCTCGTCCAGCGTGCGCTGCAGCTCCTCTTGCCGCGGTGTCTCCTGGTCCAGGTAGTCCACCGCGTCGCGGATCTCGTCGCGGTTCTCCACGACGTACTCCGCGCGCTGGTACTCCTCCACCAGCGTGGGGACGGCCGCGACCGCGGCGTCCACCTTGCCGCCGAGCGTCTCGGCGTCGCTGAGGAGGACCGCGACGGCCGCGCCCGCGCCGTACGCCTTGACGACCAGCACCAGCAGCCCGCCGACCACCAGCCGCCCGAGCTCCAGCCTGCGTCGGATCGGGGTCGCGTCGGGGCGGCTCATGCGCACGCGGTCCCCGGGTGGGCCCGCCTCATGCGCCGATAGGCTGCCGCCCATGACCGAGATCGAGATCGGCCGGGCCAAGCGCGCCCGGCGCGCCTGGTCCTTCGACGACGTCGCGATCGTGCCCTCCCGGCGCACCCGCGACCCCGAGGAGGTCAGCGTCGCCTGGCAGATCGACGCCTACCGCTTCGAGATCCCGGTGATCGCCGCGCCGATGGACTCCGTGATGTCGCCGGAGACCGCGATCGCGCTGGGCCGCCTCGGCGGCCTCGGCGTGCTCGACCTCGAGGGCCTGTGGACCCGCTACGCCGACCCGACGCCGCTGCTCGAGGAGATCGCCGGGCTGCACGGCGTCGACGCCACCCGCCGCATGCAGGAGGTGTACGCCGAGCCGGTCAAGGCCGAGCTCGTCGGGGAGCGGCTGCGCCAGATGCGCGACGCCGGGGTCACCGTGGCGGGCGCGCTCTCGCCGCAGCGCACGAAGGAGTTCGCGAAGACGGTCGTGGACGCCGGCGTCGACATGTTCGTCATCCGCGGCACGACGGTCTCCGCCGAGCACGTCTCGAGCCAGGCCGAGCCGCTGAACCTCAAGGAGTTCATCTACGAGCTCGACGTGCCGGTCATCGTCGGCGGCTGCGCCACCCACCAGGCGGCGCTGCACCTCATGCGCACCGGCGCGGCCGGCGTGCTGGTCGGCTTCGGCGGGGGAGCGGCCCACACCACGCGCACCGTCCTGGGCGTGCGGGTGCCGATGGCCTCCGCGGTCGCCGACGTCGCCGCCGCGCGCCGCGACTACCTCGACGAGTCGGGCGGTCGCTACGTCCACGTCATCGCCGACGGCTCGATCGGCCGCTCGGGCGACATCGCCAAGGCCGTGGCCTGCGGCGCCGACGCCGTCATGGTGGGCTCGCCGCTGGCTCGAGCCGACGAGGCGCCGGGTCGTGGCTTCCACTGGGGCGC
This sequence comes from Nocardioides perillae, assembly GCF_013409425.1. Lineage (NCBI taxonomy): Bacteria > Bacillati > Actinomycetota > Actinomycetes > Propionibacteriales > Nocardioidaceae > Nocardioides > Nocardioides perillae. The sequence continues at coordinate 1,462,959 of NZ_JACCAC010000001.1, forward strand.
CGAGGCGTGGCACCCGGAGCTGCCGCGCGGCGAGCGCGTGGAGTTCGGCACCGTCGGCTCCCTCGAGCAGATCCTCTTCGGCCCCTCGGCGGTCGCCGACGGCACGATGAACCTCGTCGGCGCGCTGCGCCGCTCGATGGCCACGACCGGCTACACCGACCTCAAGGAGTTCCAGCGCGTCGAGGTCGTCGTCGAGTGAGCGCCCGCCCGTGACGGTGCTGCGCGTCGCCGCCGGCCAGGCCGAGGCGCGGCCCGGCGGCGACGAGACCACGGTGCGGGCCAACGCCGCCACGGCGGCCCGGCTCACCACCCGCGCCGCCGCCGAGGGCGCCCGGGTGCTCGTGCTGCCCGAGGCGTTCCTCACCGGTCACGAGCCGGGCGCGTTCGCCGGTCCGCTGCCCGCACCCCGCGACCTCTCCGGCCCCGTGGGCGGCTGGCTCGCCGAGCTGCAGCAGGCGGCGACCGACGGCGACGTCGTCGTCGTGGTGTCCACCGCGCTGGACCGCGGCACCCGGCGCACGCTGTCGTCGCTGGTCGTGAGACCGGGCGGCGAGGTCGTCGCGGCCTACGACAAGCAGCACCTCGACGGCCTCGAGCGGCGCCACTTCGTGGTCGGCGACGCCGGCGCGAGCGTGGAGGTCGACGGCGTCCGGCTCGGGCTGTCGATCTGCTACGACGGCTGCTTCCCCGAGCACGCCCGCGCGGCCGCCGCCGACGGTGCGCAGGCCTACCTCACCTCCGCCGCGTGGTTCCCCGGTGGCGAGCACCGCCGCGACCTGCACGTCGCGTCCCGCGCCCTCGAGAACGGCGTGTACGCCGTGCTCTCCGGGCTCACGGGCCGGTGCGGCGCCCTGCGGTTCACCGGCGGGTCGGCCGTCGTCGACCCCGAGGGCCGGGTGCTGGCGCGGCTCGGCGAGGAGGAGGGGCTGGCGATCGCCGACGTCGACACCGACGTCGTCGCGCAGGTGCAGGAGGCGCACCCGATGCTGCGCGACCGCCGCAGCGACCTGGGCACGCGTCACCTGCGCTGAGGGCGGGTACCGCCCCGCATGCTCACCTGGGACGTCGACGAGCGCCGCGCCCACCCGTGGACGCGGCTCTACGTGAAGGGCATGTGGCTGCACCGCGACAAGACCGCCTTCGAGGGGGCGCAGCACACGCTCGACCAGGCCCGCCGGCTGCAGGAGTCCGGCGACGCACCGCCCACCCGGCTGACCCGGCTGCTGACCCGGGTGCGGCGCAGCGAACGCCACGGCCTGCCGGTGTGGGTCGTGCGACCACGCCGGGGCCGGCCGGTCGCGCGGGTGGTCTACGTGCACGGCGGCGGCTACGTCCACCCGCTGACGCCCGACTACTGGCGACTGGTCCGCGCCCTGGTGCGGGCGCCGGCGGAGGTGGTCCTGCCCGCCTACCCGCTGGCTCCCGGGGCGACGCTCGACGACGGCCTGCCGCACCTGCTGGAGGTGGTGCGCGAGGACGGCGCCACCGACCTGCCGACCGTGCTGGCCGGCGACTCCGCCGGGGGCGCCCTCGTGCTCGCGCTGGCGCGCCGCCTGGTCGACGGCGCCGGGCCCGTGCCCGCCGGCGTCCTCGCGCTGTCGCCGTGGCTCGACGCCGAGCTCGCCGAGGACGAGGTCCGCGGGCTCGAGAGCTCCGACCCGATGCTGGCCGAGTCGGGACTGCGCGAGGCGGGCCGCCGCTGGGCGGGGGAGTGCGACCCGGGGCACCCGTGGGTGAGCCCCGTCCACCTCGACCTCGACGGCCTCCCGCCCGTCGACCTCTTCGTCGGCGACCAGGACATCCTGCGCCCGGCGGTCGACCGGCTGGCGGAGCGGGCACGCTCCGCCGACGTCACGGTGCGCGTGCACGAGCGGCCCAGCATGTTCCACGTCTGGGTCACCCGGGCCATCCCTGAGGCGCGGCGCACCCGTCGACGGTTGCGCGACCTCGTGCGGCACCGGGCGAGCAGGGTCGGTTGACAAGTCGGCACGATGTGTCGATGAGCACGCTCGCTACCGAGAGGTAGGCAGGGCGACGACGGTCACATACTCTCGGTACATGACCGCCCAGAACCCCACGCCGGACCCGCTGCTCGACGGTCCGCAGGACCCCGAGCACGACCCCACCGCGACCTACGCGCTGGAGCCGGCCTACGTCGCCGCGCTGACCGGGCGCGTGCGGGCCACCTCGGGGGAGACCAAGGCGGTCAGCTCCCCGATGGACGGCAAGCCGCTGGCGCACGTGCCCCAGTCGAGCGAGGCCGACGTGGTGGAGGCCTTCGCGCGCGCCCGCCGCGCGCAGGAGGCCTGGGCGCGCACCTCGCTCGACGACCGCGCCGCGGTGCTGCTGCGCCTGCACGACCTCGTGCTCGACCGGCAGGACGAGATCTGCGACCTCGTGGTGCTCGAGTCGGGCAAGGCCCGCAAGCACGCCTTCGACGAGGTGCTCCACGTCGCGCTCACCGCGCGCTACTACGCCCGGACCGCCCACGACCACCTCGACACCCAGCGCAAGCTCGGCATCGTCCCGGGCCTGACCCGCGTCGAGGTCAACCGGGTGCCGAAGGGCGTCGTCGGCATCATCTCGCCGTGGAACTACCCCTTCACCATGGCGCTGTGCGACGGCATCCCGGCGTTGCTCGCGGGCAACGCGGTGGTGGCCAAGCCCGACGCGCAGACGATGCTGACCGCGCTCCTGGGCGGCCAGCTGCTCGAGGAGGCGGGCTTCCCGCGCGACCTGTGGCAGGTCGTGGCCGGTCCCGGGTCGGTCGTCGGCACCTCGATCATCGGCAAGGCCGACTACGTCTGCTTCACCGGCTCGACGGCCACCGGCAAGCGCGTCGCGGCCGGCTGCGCCGAGCGGCTCATCGGCTGCTCGCTCGAGCTGGGTGGCAAGAACCCCTTCCTCGTCCTGCGCGACGCCGACCTCGAGCGGGCGGCCGAGGGCGCCGTGCGCGCCGCCTTCTCCAACGCCGGTCAGCTGTGCGTCTCCGCCGAGCGGTTCTTCGTGGCCGACCAGGTCTACGACCGCTTCGTCGAGCGCTTCGTCGCCCGCACCGAGGCGATGACGCTGGGTGCGAGCCTGGAGTGGGGCGTCGACATGGGTTCGCTCATCTCGGCCGAGCAGCTCGCCGCGGTCACGGCCCACGTCGACGACGCGGTCGCCAAGGGCGCCCGGGTCCTCGCCGGCGGTCGCGCCCGGCCCGACCTCGGCCCGTTCTTCTACGAGCCGACCATCCTGGAGGGCGTCACCCCCGAGATGGCCTGCTTCGGCGACGAGACCTTCGGGCCGGTCGTCTCGCTCTACCGCTTCCACGACGAGGCCGAGGCGGTCGCCCGTGCCAACGACGGCGACTACGGCCTGAACGGCTCGATCTTCAGCCGTGACGGCGGCCGCGCCCGCGCCCTGGCCGCGCAGGTGAAGTGCGGCACGGTCAACGTCAACGAGGCCTTCGGTGCCACCTTCGCCTCGGTCGACTCCCCGATGGGCGGCATGCGCCAGTCGGGCATGGGCCGCCGCCAGGGCGCCGAGGGCATCTGGCGCTACACCGAGAGCCAGTCCGTCGCCACCCAGCGCGGGATGGCCCTCGCACCGCCGCGCGGGGTGTCCGACAAGACCTACGGCAAGGTCATGACCGCGAACCTGCGCCTGATGAAGAAGCTCGGGAGGGCCTGATGAGGGTCGACGGCACCGGAGCGCACCGCGCGTTCGACTACGACGTCCTGGTCGTCGGCTCGGGCTTCGGCGGCTCGGTCACGGCGCTGCGGCTGACCGAGAAGGGCTACCGCGTCGCGGTGCTCGAGGCCGGCCCGCGCTACCGCGACGAGGACTTCGCCACCACCTCGTGGGACCTGAAGAAGTTCGTCTGGGCGCCGGCCCTCGGGATGTACGGCATCCAGCGCATCGACGCGGTGAAGGACTGCCTCATCCTCGCCGGCGCCGGTGTCGGCGGCGGCTCGCTGGTCTACGCCAACACCCTCTACGAGCCCCTCGACCCGTTCTACCGCGACCCGTCGTGGTCGCACATCACCGACTGGAAGTCCGAGCTGGCCCCGTTCTACGACCAGGCCAAGCGGATGCTCGGCGTGGTGGAGAACCCCACCCGCACCGCCAACGACGACGTCATGCAGAAGGTCGCCGAGGAGATGGGTGTCGGCCACACCTTCCACCCGACCCCGGTCGGCGTGCTCTTCGGTGAGCCCGGCGAGACCGGCGGCAAGCCGGTGGGCGACCCCTACTTCGGCGGCGCCGGGCCGGACCGCAAGACCTGCACCGACTGCGGTCAGTGCATGACCGGGTGCCGCCACGGCGCGAAGAACACCCTGGTCAAGAACTACCTCTACCTCGCCGAGCAGCAGGGCGCCGTCGTGCACCCGCTCACCACGGTCACCCGCGTACGCCCGCTCGACGGCGGCGGCTACCGCGTCGACGCCCGCTGGACCAAGGCCAAGGTGTCGCGCTTCGGCAAGGACCGCGCCACCCGCACCTACACCGCGGAGCACGTCGTCTTCGCCGCGGCCGCGCTGGGCACGCAGAAGTTGCTGCACAAGCTGAAGGGCGAGGGCGACCTGCCCCGCATCTCCGACCGGCTCGGCGTGCTGACCCGCACCAACTCCGAGGCCATCCTCGGCGCGATCTCCCCGGCCGACGCGGGCCACGACTTCACGCGGGGCGTCGCGATCACCTCCTCCTTCCACCCCGACGAGGTCACCCACATCGAGCCGTGCCGCTACGGCGTCGGCTCCAACGCGATGGCCCTGATGCAGACCGTCCTGACCGACGAGGTCGACGGCGAGCCGCGCTGGCGCACGTGGCTGCGCGAGCTGTGGACCCAGCGCCGCAACGTGCGCGACCTCTACGACCTCAAGCACTGGTCGGAGCGCACGGTCATCGCGCTGGTGATGCAGACGCTCGACAACTCGATCACCACGGTGCCGAAGAAGACCCCCTTCGGGTGGCGGATGAGCTCGAAGCAGGGCCACGGCCAGCCCAACCCGACCTTCATCCCGGTGGCCAACGAGGCCGTGCGCAAGATGGCCGAGACCATCGACGGCACGCCGGGCGGCACGATCGGCGAGCCCTTCGGGATGCCGCTGACCGCCCACTTCATCGGCGGCTGCACGATCGGGGAGAGCGCCGAGACCGGTGTGGTCGACCCCTACCACCGCGTCCACGGCTACCCCGGGCTGCACATCGTCGACGGGTCGACGATCTCGGCCAACCTCGGCGTCAACCCGTCGCTGACGATCACCGCCCAGGCGGAGCGCGCGATGTCGTTGTGGCCCAACAAGGGCGAGGCCGACCGGCGCCCGCCGCTGGGGGCCGCCTACGAGCGCGTGCCCCCCGTCCCGCCGCTACACCCGGCCGTGCCGGAGGCGGCTCCCGGGGCGCTGCGGCTGCCCATTGTGGGCGTCAGCTGACGCGCGCAGAAATTGGTCGTCACCCGCCGTAACCCCCCGTCGTACCCCTCGTTGAGACCATCGGAACCGGCAGCAAGCTCCCTCCCAGGCCGGCTCCCGTTGTCCGCAGCGCTGTCCGCAGACGCGCGGACACACCAGGGCCCGGCCACCCTCCCTCCCCGGCCGGGCCCTGGTGCGTTTTCGGGCGGGGCGGCCGTGTCGAGGCACCCCCGCCGCAGTCGATATCCTCCGGCGGTGACCACTCCGGACCACGACCTCGTCCTCGTCGTCGACTTCGGCGCGCAGTACGCCCAGCTCATCGCCCGGCGGGTGCGGGAGGCGCGGGTCTACTCCGAGATCGTGCCGCACACCGTGCCCGTCGAGGAGATGCTGGCCCGGCGCCCGAAGGCGATCATCCTGTCCGGCGGTCCGTCGTCGGTCTACGCCGACGGGGCGCCGGGCATCGACACCGGCGTGTTCACCGCCGGGGTGCCGGTCTTCGGGATGTGCTACGGCTTCCAGCTGATGGCGCAGGGCCTCGGGGGTGAGGTCTCGCCGACCGGCGCGCGGGAGTACGGCCGCACCGGCGTGCGGGTCTCCGAGCACGGCACGCTGCTCTCCGACGTGCCGGCCGAGCACCGGGTCTGGATGTCGCACGGCGACTCCGTGACCGCGGCGCCGGAGGGCTTCACCGTGCTCGCCTCGACCGACGTGACCCCGGTGGCCGCCTTCGAGGACGTGTCGCGCCGCCTGGCCGGCGTGCAGTGGCACCCCGAGGTGCTCCACACCGAGCACGGCCAGGGCGTGCTGGAGCACTTCCTCCACGAGATCGCCGGCTGCCGCCCGACGTGGACGATGGTCAACATCGTCGAGGAGCAGGTCGAGGCGATCCGCGCCCAGGTGGGGGAGACCGGCCGGGCGATCTGCGGGCTCTCCGGCGGCGTCGACTCGGCCGTCGCGGCCGCGCTGGTGCAGCGCGCGATCGGCGACCGGCTGACCTGCGTCTTCGTCGACCACGGCCTGCTGCGCAAGGGCGAGGCCGAGCAGGTCGAGCGCGACTTCGTCGCCGCCACCGGCGTCTCGCTGCACGTCGTCGACGCCCAGCGGCGCTTCCTCGACGCGCTCGCCGGCGTCAGCGACCCCGAGGAGAAGCGCAAGACCATCGGGCGCGAGTTCATCCGCGTCTTCGAGGCCGCCGAGGCCGAGGTGCTCGGCGACGCCGCGGAGGCGGGGGAGAAGGTGGCGTTCCTCGTGCAGGGCACGCTCTACCCCGACGTCGTCGAGTCGGGCGGCGGCGCCGGCACCCACAACATCAAGAGCCACCACAACGTCGGCGGCCTGCCCGACGACCTCGAGTTCGAGCTCGTCGAGCCGCTGCGCACCCTCTTCAAGGACGAGGTCCGCCTCGTCGGCGAGCAGCTCGGCCTGCCGGCCGAGATCGTGTGGCGCCACCCCTTCCCGGGCCCTGGCCTGGGCATCCGCATCATCGGTGAGGTCACCGCCGACCGCCTCGCGATCCTCCGCGAGGCCGATGCCATCGCCCGCGAGGAGCTCACCGCCGCCGGGCTCGACCGCGACATCTGGCAGATGCCGGTCGTGCTGCTCGCCGACGTCCGCTCCGTCGGCGTCCAGGGCGACGGCCGCACCTACGGCCACCCGGTCGTGCTGCGCCCGGTCACCTCCGAGGACGCGATGACCGCCGACTGGGCCCGGCTGCCCTACGAGGTGATGGAGCGCATCTCGACCCGCATCACCAACGAGGTCGCCGAGGTCAATCGCGTCACGGTCGACATCACCTCCAAGCCGCCGGGCACGATCGAGTGGGAGTGAGCCCGCCGGGTACCTCGCTGCGGTGAGCCACGCCGTACCCCCTGCGCTCGGCCCGGCGGCCGCGCCGACCCGTCAGGAGCGCCTCGACGCGCTGCCCTTCACCCGCGCCCACGGGAGGCTCGTCGCCGGCTCCGGCGTGGGCTGGGCGCTCGACGCCATGGACGTCGGGCTCATCGGCTTCGTCATGGCCGCGCTCGCCGTGCAGTGGGACCTCGGCCCGACGACGCTGTCGTGGATCGCCTCCGTGGGCTTCGCCGGCATGGCCGTCGGCGCGAGCCTGGGCGGACTGCTGGCCGACCGGCTCGGGCGGCGACAGGTCTTCGCGCTCACCCTCCTCGTGTACGGCGTGGCGACCGGCGCCGCGGCCCTCTCCTGGTCGGTGGGGGCACTGCTGGTCTTCCGCTTCCTCATCGGCCTCGGGCTCGGCGCCGAGCTGCCGGTGGCCTCGACGTTGGTCAGCGAGTACGCCCCCGCGCGCATCCGCGGCCGGGTCGTGGTCGCGCTCGAGTCGTTCTGGGCGGTCGGGTGGACCCTCGCCGCGCTGATCGGCTACCTCGTCGTGCCCACCAGTGACGACGGGTGGCGCTGGGCGCTCGCCCTCGGCGCGGCGCCGGCGCTCTGGTCGGTGGTGGTGCGGCTCGGCCTGCCCGAGTCGGTGCGCTTCCTCGAGTCGCGCGGGCGGCACGCCGAGGCCGAGGCGGCCGTGCGGCGCTTCGAGGAGTCGGCCGGGGTGACGGCGCCCGCCCACCCGGTCACCGAGCAGCAGCCGACCCCACCCCCGCCGCGCCCGGGGCCGGCCGCGGTGTGGGCGCCCGGCCGCCGACGGGCGACCGCGTCGATGTGGGCGGTGTGGTTCGGCACGAACTGGTCCTACTACGGCGCCTTCCTCTGGCTGCCGACCCTGCTCGTCGCCTCCGGGATGGACCTGGTGCGCTCCTTCGGCTTCACCCTCGTCATCACGCTCGCACAGCTCCCGGGCTACCTCGTCGCGGCGGTGCTGGTCGAGGTGTGGGGACGCCGGCTGACCCTGTCGACGTTCCTGCTCGGCTCGGCGGGGGCGGCCCTGGCCTTCGGCACCGCCGACACCGAGCGCGGGGTGCTGCTCGCCGGGCTCGCGCTGTCCTTCTGCAACCTCGGCGCGTGGGGCGCGCTCTACGCGGTCTCGCCGGAGGTCTACCCGACGCCGCTGCGCGCGACCGGCGTCGGCGCGGCCGCGGGCTTCGGCCGGCTGGCCTCGATCGCGGCGCCGCTCTCGGTGCCGCCACTGCTCGCGGTCGGGGGAGAGCCGGTGCTGTTCGCGGTCTTCGGTGCCTTCTTCGTGCTCGCCGCCGCGGCCACGTGGGGCCTGCCCGAACGCACCGGCGCCGCGCTCGACTGACCGGGTGGTCGGCCGGGCGCGGCGCCGGAGTGCGTCGTGCGCGGGTGGGCGGTCAGTCGACCGGCTTCAGCGGGTCGTGCCCGACCCGCATCAGCCGGTGGCGCCACGCGGCCTGGCCCGCGGTGGGCTCGAGGTCCTCACGGCGCTGGCTGAGCACGCGCTCGACGACCTTCTCCATCACCTCGACGTCGTCGGGTGTGCAGTCGGCGCGGCGCTTGCCGAGGATCGCGAGCACCCGCTGGCCGAGGGGTGACCCGGCGTGGTCGGGCTCGGCCTCGGAGTCCTCGTCGGCGCTGTCGACCATCAACCAGTCGCGCAGCTCGCGCGAGGTCATGTTCACGACGCGGTGGAACTCGTCCCACAGCTCGTCCTCGACGATGGTCTCGGCCACGGTGCGTCCTCCTGGGGTCGGTGGTGCGGTCGCCGGTGCGGTACCCGCCCTCGCCGGGCACATGACCCGACCCCCGGCGGGAACCTCGCGGTGTGAGCAGCGAGGAGCGGCCCGGGGCCGCGCAGTGGGTGCCCGAGCGGCCGGGTCTGGCCGCGCTGGCCGAGGCGCTGCAGGCGTGCCGGGGCTGCGAGCTGCACCGCGACGCGACCCAGGCGGTGCCGGGTCGCGGTGCGCACGACGCCCGGCTGGTGCTGCTCGGCGAGCAGCCGGGTGACCGGGAGGACCAGGAGGGCATGCCGTTCGTCGGCCCGGCCGGGCGCTTGCTCGTCGAGGCCCTCGGGCAGGCCGGGCTCGACCCCGCCGCGGTCTACCGCACCAACGTGGTGAAGCACTTCCGGTGGTCGGGGACGCGAGGGAAGCAGCGGCTCCACAAGTCGCCCGCCCAGGCCCACGTGCGCGCGTGCGCCCCGTGGCTGGTCGCCGAGCTCGGCGTGGTGCGCCCCGAGGGAGTCGTGCTCCTGGGCGGCACCGCGGGCAAGGCGGTGTACGGCGCGTCCTTCCGCGTCGGGGAGTCCCGCGGTCGGCTGCTCGAGTGGCCCGAGGGGTGGGGTGGCGACGGGGTGCCGGACGGTCCGGCCGGTGGGGTCGCCGGTGGTGCGGGCGAGGCGGGTGACCCGCCGTGGGTCGTCGCGACGACCCACCCGGCGGCCGTGCTGCGGGCCGACCCGGCCCAGCGCGACGACGCGCTCGCCGGCCTGGTCGCCGACCTGCGGCTGGTGGCCGACCAGCTGCGGTAGCCCGGGCCTCAGCCCGGCAGCAGCTCGACCTGCTCGGCGGCGAGGATCGCGGCGCCGACGAGGGAGGCCCGCTCACCCAGCGTGCTCGCGAGCACGGGGGTCGCGGCGACCGCGTCGAGGGCGTGGCGGCGCAGGCCGAGCCGCACGGAGTCGAGCAGCAGGTCCCCCGCGCGTGCGAGCTCACCGCCGATGACGACGAGGTCGGGGTTGAGCAGGTTCACGACGCTGGCGACGCCCCAGCCGAGGTGCAGCCCGGCGTCCTCGAAGCTGCGCAGCGCGGCGACGTTGCCGCCCCGGGCCGCCGCGACCACGTCGTCGAGCGTGGCGTCGGGCAGCTGGCCGGCCATCATCTGCTGGATCGTGGGGATCGAGGCGTAGGCCTCGAGGCAGCCGCGGCTGCCGCAGCGGCACACCGGGCCCTGCTCGTCGAGGGTGAGGTGGCCGACCTCGCCCGCGGTGCCGCCGCTGCCGCGGAAGATCCGGTCCTCCAGGACGATGCCGGCGCCGACGCCGGAGGAGATCTTGACGAAGACCGAGCTGGCGGTGCCGCGCGCGACGCCGCGGCGGTGCTCGGCGAGCGCGCCGAGGTTGGCGTCGTTCTCCGTGTGGACGGGGGCGCCGAAGGCCTCGCCGGCGGCCGCCGCCGCGTCGATCCCGACCCAGCCGGGCAGGATCGCCGACGAGCGCACGACGCCGTCGGTGATCGGGGCCGGCAGGCCGAGGCCGACGGCGCGCAGGTGCTCGCCCGCGTGGGTGTGCTCCGCCAGCACGCCGTCGAGCAGCTGGCGGGCCAGTGCCAGGCCGTCGCGGTGGTCGTGGCCGGGGTGCAGGGGCCGGCGCACCTCGGCCAGCACGGTGCCGGTGAGGTCGGCGACGGCGACGGAGAGGTGGCTGTGGCCGAAGTCGACGCCGGCCACGAGACCGGCGCTGCGCGCGATGCGCACGGTGGTGCCCCGCCGACCGCGGCCGGGCTCGGTGGTCACCATCCGGGCCGCGTCGAGCTCGCGGACGATGCCGGACACCGTGGCGGGCGCGAGGCCGGTGCGGCGCGCCAGGTCGGCCTGGGTGACCGGGTCGTCCTCGTGCGTGATCTGGCGCAGGACGCCGAGCACGCGCTGCTGGTTGGCGACGCGCAGCGACGCCGTCGACCCGGGCGCGGCGGGTGCGGCGGCACCGTCGATCCGCGTCGTGGGGGGCATGGCGGAACTGTGACCCATGGTCCGCTCGACGTCAAGAGTCGTGCGCAAAGGGCTTCTGTCGAACGGTTGGAACGATCTACTGTTCGACTCTTGACGACAAGCGCAACTCGTTCCACACTCGTCGCAGTCCACCACCGGGCCGGTCACCGCGGCCGGCCCCACGGCCCTAGGAGCACTGCATGACCCGCACCACGCACCGCTTCGCAGTCTCGGTCGCTGCGCTCGTGATCGGATCCGTCGGCCTGTCGGCCTGCGGCGCCAACGACGCCGCCGGCGGCGGCGGCGGCGAGGGCGGCGACGCCGCCACGATCGCGTTCTTCCTGCCCGAGACCCAGAACGCCCGCTACGAGACCTTCGACCGCCCGATCTTCGAGGCCAAGGTCGAGGAGCTGTGCGCCGACTGCGAGGTGCTCTACTTCAACGCCGACCAGGACAAGGACGCGCAGGCAGAGCAGGTCGACAGCGCGATCACCCAGGGTGCGGACGTGCTGGTCCTCGACCCGGTCGACGGCGAGGCGATCTCGGCCTCGGTCGCCGACGCCCAGTCCCAGGACATCCCGGTCATCGCCTACGACCGCTTCATCGACGGCGCCGACTACTACATGTCCTTCGACAACGAGCAGGTCGGCCGCCTGCAGGGCGAGGCCCTCGTGGAGGCCGTCGGCGACACCGGTCGCATCCTCATGGTCAACGGGTCGCCCGACGACGCCAACGCGGGCCAGTTCAAGGCCGGTGCCCACTCGGTGATCGACGAGTCGGGCCTGGAGGTCGTCGCGGAGTACGACACGGTGCAGTGGGAGCCGGGCAACGCGCAGCAGTTCGTGACCGACACGATCGCGAAGGTGGGCGCCGACACCATCGACGGCGTCTACGCAGCCAACGACGGCACCGCAGGCGGCGCGATCGCGGCCCTCACCGGTGCGGGTGTCGCCCCGGCGGACCTCCCGCCGGTCACCGGTCAGGACGCCGAGCTGGCCGCGGTGCAGCGCATCGTGGCCGGTGAGCAGTTCATGACCGTCTACAAGTCGATCAAGACCGAGGCCGAGAAGGCCGCCGAGGTGGCCGTCGCCCTCGCCCAGGGCGAGGAGGTCTCCGACACCGAGGACTTCCAGGGCGTGCCGTCGTTCATCTTCGACCCGGTCGTCGTCACCCAGGACAACGTGCAGCTGCTCGTCGACGAGGGCTTCTGGTCCGTGGAGGACATCTGCACCCCGGAGTACGCCGACGCGTGCGCCGAGATCGGTCTGAGCTGACTCCCATGACCGTCCCGCTCCACACGAGCCCCACCGGGGACAGCGCGGGCTCCACCGAGCCCGTGCTGTCCCTGACCGGGGTCAGCAAGCGGTTCGGCGCCGTGCAGGCGCTGACCGACGTCCACTTCGACGTGCACCCCGGCGAGGTCGTGGCGCTGGTCGGCGACAACGGCGCCGGCAAGTCGACGCTGGTCAAGGTGATGTCGGGCGTCTACCAGCCCGACGCCGGCGACATCACCTTCTCCGGGCGCAAGGTCACGGTGGGCGGCCCCGGCGAGGCGCAGGCCCTCGGCATCGCCACCGTCTTCCAGGACCTCGCGCTGTGCGACAACCTCGACGTCGTCGCCAACCTGTTCCTGGGCCAGGAGCGGCGTCGCGGTCCGTTCATCGACGAGGTCGGCATGGAGCAGGAGTCGTGGCGGCTGCTGCGCAGCCTGTCGGCCAAGATCCCCTCGGTGCGCATCCCGATCGCCTCCCTCTCGGGTGGGCAGCGCCAGACGGTCGCGATCGCCCGCGCCCTCGTCGGCAAGCCGAAGGTGGTGATGCTCGACGAGCCCACCGCCGCGCTCGGCGTCGCCCAGACCGCCGAGGTGCTCAACCTCGTCGAGCGGCTGCGCGAGCAGGGCCTCGGCGTGGTGCTCATCAGCCACAACATGGCCGACGTGCAGGCCGTGGCCGACCGGATCGTGGTCATGCGCCTCGGCCGCAACGCCGCGGAGTTCCGCACCACCGAGGTGAGCACCGAGCAGCTGGTCGCCGCGATCACCGGTGCGTCCGACAACGTCGTGGCGGCCCGCGCCGGCCGCGGCCGCGAGGAGTCCTGAGATGACCGACAGCACCACCGCCACCACGCCCGTCGCCACCCCGGCGCCGCGCCTCGACCAGGCCGACGAGCGGCTGATCGCGACCCAGGGGGTCGGAGGCTACCTGCGGGCGACGGCGCAGCGGCTGCGCTCCGGCGAGCTCGGCAGCCTGCCCGTCGTCCTCGGCCTCGTCGTCATCGCGGTCGTCTTCTACTCCCTCGAGCCGGTCTTCCTGTCCTCGCGCAACCTCGAGGGCATCATGCAGTTCGCCGCCCCGGTCGGCGTGATCTCGCTGGGCATCGTGCTCGTGCTGCTGCTCGGCGAGATCGACCTCTCCGTCGGCGCCGTGAGCGGCTTCACCGCGGCGCTCATGGCCGTGCTGACGGTCAACCAGGGCCGCCCGATCTGGCAGGGCATGGCGGTCGCCATCGCGGCCGGCGTGCTCATCGGGCTCCTCTACGCCTTCCTCTACGTGCGGGTGGGCGTCCCGTCGTTCGTCTTCTCGCTCGCCGGCCTGCTCGGCTTCCAGGGCCTGCTGCTCTACACCCTGGGCGACAACGGCACGATCAACCTGTCGCGCGACAGCTTCCTGGTCGACCTGGCACGGTTCCAGTTCCTCAGCGGCGGCGCGGCCTACGCGCTCGTCGCGGTGATCACGCTGGTCTTCCTCGCCTCGCAGCTCGCGACCTACCGCTCGCGGTCGGCGGCGGGGCTGTCCACGCCGTGGGTGCCGCTCATCGCGGTGCGCACCGTGGCGCTGGGCGCCGGCCTCGCGTTCCTCACCTCCTACCTCGGCGTGAGCCGCGGCTGGCCCTACCTGTGGCTGTTCTTCGTGCTGCTGGTGGTGCTGATGGACCTCGCGCTGCGCCGCACCACCTGGGGTCGCCACCTCTTCGCGGTCGGCGGCAACGAGGAGGCGGCGCGCCGCTCGGGCATCAAGGTGGGCTTCGTCTACACCACCGCCTTCGTCGGCACCTCGACGCTGGCGGCCCTCGGTGGGCTGCTCGCCGCAGCCCAGGTCACCTCGGTCTCGCAGGGCAGCGGCCTCGGCGACACCAACCTGACGGCCATCGCGGCCGCGGTCATCGGCGGCACGAGCCTCTTCGGCGGCCGGGGCTCGGCGTACTCCGCACTGCTCGGGATCCTGGTGCTCACCTCGATCCAGAACGGGCTCAACCTGCTCGGCGTGGACTCCTCGGTGCGCTTCATGGTGACCGGCGGCGTCCTGCTCCTGGCGGTCGCCATCGACTCGGTCTCGCGCCGGGCGCGCGCGGCCAGCGGGCGCGGTTAGCCCTTCCTGTCAGCCAGCCGCCGTCGGGTCCCAGCCGCCCGGCGGCGGTTCGGCGCGCCCGGGTCCGTGCGTGTGGGTTGACGGTCTGGATCCGGACGACCATGCTGAGCGCGCTGCGCGTGCCTCATCGGGGGGGCACGCCACGTTCTCGGGGGTCTCCCATGCGCATTCGTCGCTTCTCTGCTCTCGCTGCTGCCCTCCTCACCGCTGTGGTCGGAGTAGGTACCAGCTCTGCCGTCGTCTCGCCTGCCCAGGCCGGCGACTACCGGTACTCCAACACCATCTCGTGCGGTTCCCTCAGTCCGATCCGCACGGCTGGTGTCGTCTTGCGGGGCAACTACACAGCCGACCTCGGCTGGAGCGGGTACACCTTCACCTGGAAGGACTCGCGTTCGGAGCTGTACTTCAACGCCTGCGGAACCGCGGCTCCCTACGGTCAGTACGCCGCGACCGCTGGCTACCAGAAGCTCCGCACCGAGTACCGCGTGTCGAGCGTCAAGGTCACGGGGTGCGACGCCAGCGCGAAGGTCAACTACGGGCGCGACAAGGACGGCAACAACATCGGGGTCGAGACAGGTGTCAGCTGCAGTCTCGGGTCCGAGGTCAAGAAGCACGTCATCACCACGTCGAGCAGCAACCGGCCTGCGCGGCTCGTCCACGGTGGGACGATCGAGATGAGCGGGACCTACTGCAACTACGCGCAGTTGGCCGGTCTCGGCACGGTGCACGCCCCCAACTACAACTTCACCTACGCGCCGGTCCAGCGCGTCCGGAAGGTCACGGCCTGTTGAGTCGGCGCCGCCTGGCGGGGGCCGCGCTGCTCGTCCTCCTCGTCACGTCGTGCTCGAGGGCGCCGGACGCGGCGGCGTGGACCCCCTTCCAGGAACGCCTCGCCGACGTGGTGGTCGACCACACTGCTGCGGGCCTCGACCTCTCGGAGCCGGGTCTGGGGCCGCGGCGGCCGTGGGACGCGCTCGTCGCCGAGCTCACGCTGCGTCGCCTCGACTCGTGGGAGCGGACGTCGGTGTTCCTCGACGAACGTGTCGACGAGGACCTCGCAGCCGAAGGCAGGAGACGCCGCGGCGACCCGGCCTTCGCCGCCCTCCTCTACGAGGCAGCACTGGTGGCTCGCGACCACCGCCGTGCTGCGGCGACGGTGGAGGCGCAGGCGCTTGCCGTCGAGAGTGCCGCCCGAGCCGGCTTCGACGCCGACCCGACTCGAGCGAGCGTCGCCGGGCTGCAGTCGACGTTGCTCGCCCGGTTGGCGCTGGGCCGGCTCGGATCAGAGGCCGAGCTGCCCTGCGGACCCTTCGCCACCCCGTTGCCGATCGAGGTCGCCCGCGTCGTCAGGACCGTCGACTTCGGTGCTTGCGACGAGGGTGCGCCACGGTGGCCGCTGCATGCGGATGGCGTACCGCCCGCCGTTCTCTCGGTCGACGACCTCGTCCGCGTCCTGTTGCACTCGGGTGGGGATCCGGCTGCGGTCGCCGAGCGGTTGGTGGCGAGTGCTCCTGAGCACGGCATTGCTCCCCACGCCGTGTCGTTCCTCGCCGCCTGCGATGCTCGGGCCGCGTGCTCCGACCTGTTCGAGGCGGCACGGCAACGTCTGCGCCTCGTCGCCTCGACGGGAGGCTCGGGGGCGGAGTTCGTCGAGGCCGGCGGTTTCGACGACTTCGCCGAGAACGCGTTGGTACGCGCAGTCGCGTTCCCGGCGGGGGCCCCCTTCACCGCGCACACGTGGACGCCGCAGGTGGAGTGGGGACTCTCCCGCGACGACGTGGACGGCGATCGAGCCGCGAGGCAGACCGCGGCTGCGGACGACCTCATGGCGGCGACGGCGGTCGCGGCGCCGGCAGACCCGCGGGAGGCGATGCCGCTGCTCGGGCTCGCCCTGGGAGCGCGTCCGGGCCTCGTCGGCGGCCTGACCGAGAGGTACGGCACCTGCGCCTTCGCCGACGAGCACCGCGACGCACTGGGCAGGTCGCTCGTCGTGCCGCCGGGCGTGCAGGCCGTGCCGCCCCTGGCTCGGGTCGGACTGGCCTTGGACGTCAAGGCCGCCCTGAGGTGCGGCGTCGCGGTGCCGCGGACGTTCGACGGAGCGCGCCGCGAACAACTGCTGATGTCGCCGCCGAGTCCTGGCAGCACCGCGGAGGCTGGCGGACTCCACGACGCGTGGGCGTCGGTGGAGGCGGCGTGCCTGCTCGACGGCGAGCCGCCGCCGTTCGCGGGTGAGCTCGCCTCGTCGGCCGGTGACTACCTCGAAGCACTGCGGGGCGTGGACTTCACCTACGACTTCCGTGTCCTCGACACGTTCGCCGCTCACAACGTGCGGGCCATCGCAGCGGGTGGTTGCACAGCAGGGTCGTCCTGGTTCCGCGCACTGTGGTGAACCGACCCGCACACGGGGCGGCGACGGTTCGGCGCGCCCCGGGGTGCGTGGGAGGATCGGGGCCGTGCCCCGACCCGCCGCTCCGCCCGCCCGCCGCGCTGCCGCGCTGGGCGCCGCGCTGCTCGCGGGACCCCTCGCGGCCTGCACCGGCGGCGGAGGTGAGCCCGGGGACGACACCCCGACGGTGGCGCTGCTGCTCGCCGACGACGCCCGGCCCCACTGGCAGGCGCGGACCGTGCCGGCCTTCGAGGCACAGCTCTCGCGGGCCTGCCCGGAGTGCCGCCTGGTCACCCACGTCGCCGACGGCGACGCCGCGGTGCAGGCCGACCAGCTGGCCGAGGCGGTCGAGGACGGCGCCGACGCGGTGGTGCTCGCCCCGACGTCGGCGACGGCCGGCGCCGAGCTCGTGGCGAGCGCCGACGAGGTGCCGGTCGTGGCCCTCGACGGCGCCCTGCCCGGCGCCGCCCACGTCGTGACCACCGACGGCGCCGCCGTCGGGCGCCAGCAGGCCGCGGCCGTGGTCGCCGCGCTGGGCGGCGCGCGTGACGCGCGGCGCGCACGGGTGCTCCTCCTCGACGGCGCCGACTCGGGGGCCGAGCAGGCGCGCCGGTCGGCGCTGCGCCAGGCGCTGCGCCGTGCCGGGGTGCGGCCGGTCGACGCCGCCGGGCTCACCGACCAGGGGGCCGCCGCGGCGGCCGAGGCGGTGCGGGCTGCCGGTGGTGCGGGTGCGGTCGACGCGGTGGTCGCGGCCAGCGACGTGCAGGCCGGCGGGGCGCGCGAGGCACTCGGTGCGCGACGGGTGCCGGTGGTGGGCGCCGGCGCCGACCTCGACGCCGTACGCCGTCTGGTCACCGGCGCGCAGGCCGCCACCGTCTGGAGCGACGACCGGGCCCTGGGCTCGCGCGCCGCTGCGGTCGCGGGCGCGCTCGCTGCGGGCCTCGAGCCACGACCGCGCCCCGGCACCGAGGTCGTGGCGGGCGTGCCGACCGACGTGGTCGCGCCGCGGCCGGTCACCCTCGACGAGGTCGCGCGGCTGCTCGTGCGCCGCGGGGTCGTCTCGGTCGAGGAGGTCTGCGACGCGGACACCCGCGCCGCGTGCGAGCGCGCGGGCCTGGTCTGAGCCCCACCCGCCGGGGGCGAGCCGTCAACCGCGCTCGGCGGGCTCGGCGTGCTCGGCGGCGGGGTCACCGGCGGGGGTGGCCTGGTCGTCCGGTGCGTCCTTGAGGAAGAGGTACCAGTAGGACGTCGCGACGAAGACGACCGCGCCCACGAGGTTGCCCGCACCGGCGACCAGCCAGTTCAGCAGGATGTCGCCCCACCCGAGGTCGACGCCGGCGAAGACCGCGGCGGGCAGGAAGAACATGTTGGCCACGACGTGGTCGAAGCCCATCGCGACGAAGGCGGAGATCGGGAAGAAGACCGCCAGCACCTTGCCCGAGACGGTCGGCGCCGCCAGCGACATCCAGACCGCCAGGCAGACCAGCCAGTTGCACCCCACCCCGCGCAGGAACGTCTCCAAGGCGGTGTGCTCGGTGGCCTTGCCCAGCGCGATCGACTCCAGCCGGTCGTGGGTCATCCCGGCCGCCGTCGAGGGGTCGGCGCCGACGTCGCCGACCACCCCGGTCTGCACGGCGAGGAAGAACGCCACGACGAGGGCGCCGACGAGGTTGCCGAGCAGCACGAGCGAGAGGTTGGCGGCCACCTCGCCGATCCCGAGCCGGCCGCGCATCGCGCCGAGCGGCACCAGCAGCATGTTGCCGGTGGCGAGGTCGGAGCCGGCGACCAGCACCAGCACGAGGCCGAGGGTGAAGGCGATGCCGGTGAAGAGCGTCGGCAGCGTGCCCCAGGTCGCGGTGTCGAGCCCCGCGGAGACGGTGATCGCCACCAGGCCGCCGAAGGCGATGTAGGCCCCGGCGAGGAAGGCGCTGACGAGCACCCGGTCCCAGCTGCGGTGCACCTTCTTCGCCCCGGTCGCGACCGCGACGCGGGCGACCTCCTGCGGTTCGCGAGCGGACACCTCGACCTCCCCGTGGCCTCGGGGGCCGCGCGGCCGCGGCCCACCTCGGTGCGTACCCAGGGCGGGCCGGACCACCCCCACCCCTCTCCGGGATCCGAGCCCGGAACCCGAGCCCAGCAGGTCAGAGCCAGGGCGCGCCGCGCACCACGAGCGCACCCTCCGGCGCGGCGGTCGGGTCCCCCAGCCAGGCCGGGTCGGCCACGCCGCTCGCCGCCCAGCCGTCCCAGGTGCGGGCCACCTCGCGGCGACCCGCCCGGACGAGCACGACCCCGCCGCGCACGACGGTGAGCACCGACGCGTCGAGCACCTGCAGCAGGTCGGCGGAGCCGGAGTCGCAGGCGTCGCAGCCGCAGGCGGGGTGCACGTCGAGGAGTGCCGCGCCCGTGTCCGGGGCGCGCGCGCCGACCTCGAGCACAGGCAGGTCGCCCGCGGCCGCCGAGACCGCGACGAAGGTCAGCGCCCCCGGCGCGGTGGGCACGAGGAGCGTCGGCTGCCCGCCGAGCTGGGGGAGACGGGGGCTGGGGACCCAGGTGAGCGCCTCCGGCCGCTCGACCCGCGCCAGCCCGCGGTCGACCAGCACCTCCTCCCACGCGGCGAGCCGCGCGTCGAGGATGCGGTGGCGTCCGGGGTCGGTGACGCGCGAGTACGCCGCCTGCGGCGCGTCGCGCTCCGGCCACGGGTCGGGCCACCCCGGCGTGGCCGCGCCGGTCCGCGCGAAGGTCCGGTCGACCTCGGCGAGCAGGTCGACCGCCCAGGCACGGTCGCGGTCGTCGTCCACCCCGCGATGGTCGTCGAGGTGACCGGCTCCGTGCCACCGGGTTCCGGGCGGGGCCGGGCAGCGACCGGCCGCAGACAGCGGAAGATCCCGGGCACCAGGTGCCCAGGACCTTCCGCTGTCGTGCGCAGGCGCGCTCAGCCGCGGGCGACCCAGGGGGTGGAGGAGCGCGGCTGGCGCAGCCAGTCGACCGTGGACTCCGACGGCCCCGAGACGCGCACGGCGACCCGGACCTCGTCGGGGCGGCTCAGGGCGGCGCGCGACATCCGCATGCGCACCTGGTCCGTCGCGTAGTCGACCGTCATCTCGTAGGACCCGTCGACCGGCTCGCCCCACTGGTCGGGGCCGAAGCCCTCGGTGCGGACGAGCTGGTAGTCGGTGCCGACGAAGTAGCCGCCGACGAAGACGAACTCGGGGCCGCGGTCGGCCGGGTCGGTGTCGAGGTAGACCGCACCGCCCGAGCCCGACGCGGGGTCGCGGCGCAGGTCGTCGTGGGTGGTGGTGACCACGACGGCGCGGTCGGTGTGGCGGACGACGACCGAGCGGAGGTCGGAGCCGTGACGGGTGTCGTCGGCGTCGCGGACGCCGATCGCGGCGGCGTCGGCCGGCGAGGCCAGGGCGACCACGGCCGCGACCGCGGTGGCGCTCGCGAGGGCCGACAGGGTGGTGGTGCGGCCGGTCCGGCCGGGGAGGGTGCGCATGGGGCTGACTCTGTCTCTGTGAGGTGCGCCCGCCGGCTCTCCGGCGGGTCACGACACCAGGACGCACCCCGACCGTGAGAGGTTGCACGGCATGTACCAGGACCACCAGCCGTGCCGGGTCTGCGGCGCCGAGGTGCAGCCGCGGCCGCGGCGCGAGCCCACGCGCACCGAGGCCGACGACACCGTCGACGAGCGCCACTGCACCAACCCCGACTGCGCCACGCACGGCGACGGGCCGGACGCCCCGACCCCCTAGCCCGGTGCCGCGCCCAGCTGCGCCTCGGGGCGCAGCAGCGCGGGCAGCGGCTCGCCCGAGGCGGTCGCGGCCAGCTTCCGCCCCAGGCCGGGGGCCTGCTTGAAGAGGTTGTGCCCGACGGGGAAGAGCACCCCGTCGCGCTCCCACACCGCGAGACCGTCCTCGCTCCACGGCAGCCGGGTCACCCAGCAGTGGCGCACGTCGACGGGGTCGGGGTCGAGCCCGGGCAGGGCGCGCCGCACGTAGGCCGACGCCCGGGCCGCCAGCGACGCGAGGTCGTCGGCGTCGGGCAGGCTGCCGTCCTCACGGGCGAGCGTGTCCTGGCTCAGCCCGAGGGCGTACGTCGTGCCGCCCGGGGGAGCGGCGGCGTAGACGCCGGGCTCGCCGAAGGTCTCGCCGGAGTCCTGCAGGGTCGCGAGGCGCGCACGCGGCTCGCCGCGCACGGCGAAGGTCAGCCGCACGTGTGCGCCGTGCCGCACCGGCAGCGACAGCCCGGCGGCGCGCGCGAGCGCCGCGGTGCCGCGCCCTGCGCAGACCACGACGCGGGAGTGCCGGGTGGTGCTGCCCCCGGCGCGCACCTCGACCTCGCCGTCGACCGGCCGCACCGAGAGCACCTCGTCGGCCACCAGCCGGTCACCGAGCGCCTCGACCAGCGCCCGCACCATCGCGGTGGTGCGGATCGACCCGCCGCGCTCGTCGACCGCGGCGGGCCCGTCGTACGCCGCGAGGATCGGCAGCCGCGCGGCCACCCCCGCCGCGTCGAGCCGGGTCACCGGCACCCCCTCCTGCTCGAGGAGCGGCACCTTCTGCTCGACCCCGGGGCCGATCAGCAGCGCACCGTCGTCGGAGACCAGCTCGACCCCCAGCTGGGCCGACCACTCGTCGAAGACCGCGCGGCTGGCGACGGTGTCGCGCACCAGGCGCGGGTCGTCGTGGGCGTGGCGGAAGATCCGCGACTCCCCGCCCGACTGCCCGTGCCCGGGAGCGCCGTGCTCGAGCACCCGCACCGACGTGCCCCGCTCGAGCAGCGCGTAGGCGGTCGAGAGCCCCACGATGCCGGCCCCGACGACGGCCACCTCTGCGTCTGCCACCTCTGCGTCTGCCACCCTCCCTGCCTACCCGCGCGGTGGGCGCCGGGACCGCCCCCTCAGGCGGGGCGGGCGGCGGGGCGCGCGGAGGGCACGGCGTAGGTCGTGGTGCGCTCGCGCAGGGGCCGGCCGATGCCGGCGCCGATCTCGGTGAGCTCCGCGACGGTCTTGGCCGAGCCGTGCTCGGAGCCGGCCATGCGCGAGATGGTCTCCTCCATGAGCGTGCCGCCGAGGTCGTCGGCGCCTGCCTGCAGCATCGCGCGGGTGCCCTCGACGCCGAGCTTGACCCAGGAGGTCTGCACGTGGTCGACGCGGCCGTGCAGCAGGATCCGGGCCATCGCGTGCACCGCGAGGTCGTCGCGGTGGGTCGAGCCGGCACGCGCGACGCCGGCGAGGTAGATCGGGGCGGAGGTGTGCACGAAGGGCAGCGGCACGAACTCGGTGAAGCCGCCCGTCTCGTCCTGGATCCCCGCGAGCAGCCGGAGGTGGGCGACCCAGTGGCGGGGGTGGTCGACGTGGCCGTACATCATCGTCGAGCTCGACCGCAGCCCCACGCGGTGGGCGGTCGAGACGACCTCGACCCAGGTGGCGGTGGGCAGCTTGCCCTTGGTCAGCACCCAGCGGACCTCGTCGTCGAGGATCTCGGCGGCCGTGCCGGGGATCGAGCCCAGCCCGGCCTCGCGCAGCGAGACCAGGAAGTCCTCGATCGACTGCCCGGTGCGCGCCGCGCCGGAGACGACCTCCATCGGGGAGAAGGCGTGCACGTGCATGCCCGGCACGCGCTCCTTCACCGCGCGGACCAGGTCGACGTAGGCGGTGGCGGGCAGCTCGGGGTCGATGCCGCCCTGCATGCACACCTCGCTCGCGCCGAGGTCCCAGGCCTCCTGGGCGCGGTCGGCGACCTGCTCCAGCGACAGCGAGAAGGCGTCGGCGTCGGTGCGCCGCTGGGCGAAGGCGCAGAAGCGGCAGCCGACGTAGCAGACGTTGGTGAAGTTGACGTTGCGGTTGACGACGTAGGTGACCTCGTCGCCGACGACCTCGCGGCGCAGATCGTCGGCGAGGCGGCAGACCTGCTCGAGCAGCGGTCCCTCCGCGGTCATCAGCGTCAGCGCGTGCTCGTCGCCCAGCGCAGCGGGGTCGGCCTCGGCCGCGCGCAGGGCCTCGCGGCCCTCGGCGTGCAGGATCGCGGGCGTCGAGGTCAGCTGCGCAGCTTCGCCGACCGCACCCCAGTCGCCGTAGACGTCGTCGAAGTCGGAGCGCCGGTCGGCGCTGCGGCCCTCGGTGTCGACGGCGGCGTGCAGGTCGGTGCGGCCGGTGCCTGCGCCGCCGCGCGACAGGGTGCTCTCGGGCTCCTGCCACGGCCTGCCCTCCGGCCGCACCCCCGGCAGCGCGAGCCCGTCGCGGCCGGCGAGGGCGGCGACGTGGCCCAGCACGCGCGGGTCGATCCACGGCTCGCCGCGCAGCGCTCCGCGCACGTGCTCGGGGTGCACCGTGAGCCGCGGGCGCAGCTCCAGCCCGCACTCGGCGCTGACGGCGCGCAGCCGCTCGAGGGAGGGCCACGGCCGCTCCGGGTTGACGTGGTCGGGGGTCAGCGGCGACACCCCGCCCCAGTCGTCGACGCCGGCACCGAGCAGGGCGCGGCACTCCGCCGAGCCCTCGGAGTGGTCCACGAGGTTCGGCGGGGCCTGCACCCGGGCCTTGGGTCCCAGCACCACGCGCGTCACCGCGATCGCGGCTCGGTAGTCGTCCAGGCCGAGGTCGTCGCTGTGCCGCATCGCCGTGTCGGGCTTGGCCCGGAAGTTCTGGACGATGACCTCCTGCAGCGCGCCGTAGGCGCGGTGCACCTGCCGCAGCGCGAAGACCGTCTCGGCCCGCTCGGTCAACGTCTCGCCGATGCCGACCAGCAGCCCGGAGGTGAAGGGCACCGCGAGCCGCCCGGCGTCCTCCAGCACCCGCAGCCGCAGGGCCGGGTCCTTGTCGGGCGAGCCGAAGTGGGCCAGGCCCCGGGTCTCGAAGAGCCGTCGCGAGGTGGTCTCCAGCATCATCCCCATCGACGGCGAGACCGGCTTGAGCCGCGTCATCTCCTCCCACGACATGACGCCGGGGTTGAGGTGCGGCAGCAGGCCGGTCTCCTCCAGCACCGTGACCGCCAGCGCGCGGACGTAGGCCAGCGTGGAGTCGTAGCCCTGCTCGTCGAGCCACTCCCGCGCCTCGGGCCAGCGGTCCTCGGGGCGGTCGCCGAGGGTGAGGAGCGCCTCGAGGCACCCGGCTGCCGCGCCCTGGCGGCAGATCTCGAGCACCTCGTCGGGGGAGAGGTACGCCGCCCGGCCGGCCCGCGCGCCCGCGGCGGGGGACTCCACGAAGGTGCAGTAGTGGCACCGGTCGCGGCACAGCCGCGTCACCGGCACGAAGACCTTGGGGGAGTACGTCACGACACCCGGTCGGCCGGCGGCCTCCAGGCCGGCGTCGCGCACCCGGGCCGCGGCGGCGCAGAGCCGGTCGAGCTCCTCGCCGCGGGCGGCGAGCAGGGCGGTGGCCTCGGCGAGGTCCAGGGCGGCGCCGCGCTCGGCGCGCGCGACCGCCCGGCGTACCTGCGCGGGCGTCACCTGGTCGTCCGCTGCGCTCCCCGGGCTCCCCACCGCCCCAGTGTCGCAAGCGGGCCGCCTCCCACCGGAGGCGGCCCGCTCGACGGACGTGGGTCGCGCGTGGTGCGCCGAGCTCAGATGCCGAGCGAGCGACCGATGATCTCCTTCATGATCTCGGTCGTGCCGCCGTAGATGCGCTGGATGCGGCTGTCGACGAAGGCCTTGGCGACGGGGTACTCCATCATGTAGCCGTAGCCACCGTGCAGCTGCACGGCCTGGTCGACGATCTTGGTCTGCAGCTCGGTCGTCCAGTACTTCGCCATCGAGGCCAGCTTGGCGTCGAGCTCGCCGGCGTTGTGGCGGCGCACGCAGTCGTCGACGAAGACGCGGGCGACGTGGGCCTCGGTGGCCATCTCGGCGAGCACGAAGCGGTTGTGCTGGAACTTGCCGATCGGCTTGCCGAAGGCCTCGCGCTCGCGCGCGTAGGTCAGCGACATCTCGAGCACCGCCTCGATGGCCGCGACCGCGATCATCGCGATCGACAGGCGCTCCTGGGGGAGGTTCTCCATCAGGTGGATGAAGCCGTGGCCCTCGGTGCCGAGCAGGTTCTCCTTCGGCACGAGCACGTTGTCGAAGAACAGCTCGGCGGTGTCCTGCGCCTTCAGGCCGACCTTCTCGAGGTTGCGGCCGCGCTGGAAGCCCTCCATGCCGGTCTCGACGACCAGCAGGCTGATGCCCATGGCGCCGGCGTCGGGGTCGGTCTTGGCGCACACGATGACCAGGTCGCTCATGATGCCGTTGGAGATGAAGGTCTTCGACCCGTTCAGCACCCAGTGGTCGCCCTTGTCGACCGCGGTGGTGCGCATGCCCTGCAGGTCGGAGCCCGCGCCGGGCTCGGTCATCGCGATGGCCGAGATCAGCTCGCCGCTGACCAGGCCCGGCAGCCAGCGCTGCTTCTGCTCGTCGGTGCCGAGGCTGGAGATGTAGGGCACGACGATGTCGGTGTGCAGCGGGAAGCCGAGGCCGCTCGCGCCGACCTTGGAGATCTCCTCGCTGACCACGAAGTTGTAGCGGAAGTCCTCGATGCCCATCCCGCCGTACTGCTCGTCGACGTCGAAGCACAGCAGCCCGGTCTCGCCGGCCTTGCGCCAGACCTCGCGGTCGACCTTGCCGTCCTTCTCCCACTGCTCGTGGAAGGGCACGACCTCCTTCTCCAGGAAGCTGCGCACGGTGGCGCGGAAGTCCTCGTGCTCCTGCTCGTAGAGCGCGCTGGTCATGTCTCTCCTCGACTGGTGGGGCGGGGCGCCACGACCGTGACACCGTCACTGTCATCATGACGGTCGCGCGCCCCTTCGACAAGCGTCGATCACAGCCCTACTGTCACAGTCATGGTGGACAGCGAGGGCGAGGAGCCCGGTCAGGCACTGCTGACCGTGGACGAGCTCGCCGCGGCCGTCGGGTTGACCGTCCGGACGACCCGCTACTACGCCAGCCTCGGCCTGCTCCCGCCACCGCAGCGCCGCGGGCGGGTCGCGGTCTACGACGAGCGCCACCGGGCGCGCCTCGAGATGGTGCGTGCCCTGCAGGACCACGGCTTCACGCTGCAGGCCGTCGAGCGCTACCTCTCCTCCGTGCCGCTCGACGCCGGGGTCGAGGACCTCGCGCTGCAGCGCGCGATGCTCACCTCCTGGACCACCGAGCCGCCGCAGCAGCTCAGCCGCGCCCAGCTCGAGGAGCGGGCCGGGCGCCGGCTCACCGACGACGACCTCGACGTGCTGCTGCGCATGGGCGCGGTCGAGCGGGCGGGTCGCCGGTGGGTCGCCATGCCGCACCTCGCGGTCGGCGTCGGACTGCTCGAGCTCGACCTCCCCGTCACCGCGCTGGAGTCGGCGACCAAGGCCATCACGCGCCACATGGAGTCGCTGGCCGAGGAGCTCACGACGATCCTCCACACCGACCTCGTCGTGCCCTTCCGCAGCGGCGAGCACAGCCCGGAGGAGTCCGCACGCTTCGAGCGCACCTACGCCCGGCTGCGCCAGCTCACCCTCGAGGCCGTCGTCAGCGGCTTCCAGCGCGCCGCCAACGACGTCATCGCCCGCGCCCTCACCCGCCGGTAGGCGGCTACGAGCCGGTCAGGCGAGGGCGGGCAGCCCCAGCCGCTCGCCGGCGCGCGCGACCAGGTCGCGGCGGGCGGCGCGGCCCTCGGGCACGGGCAGGATCGGGTAGACGTGCAGCGCACCGGGCTGCTCGACGTACTGCACCTCGACGCCGGCTGCCACGAGCCGGTCGCGGAGCAGCCGGCTGTCGGGCAGGCACACGTCGCGGTCGCCGACCCACAGGTCGACCGGCGGCAGGCCGGCGAGGTCGCCGTGCAGCGGGCTGACGCGGGGGTCGGCGACGTCCCACGGGGCGGCCCACACGCGGGCGACCTCGTGCAGCGCGGCGCGGGCCAGCCACGGGTCGCGCCGCTCGACGGCCTCGATCTCGGGGTTGGCCATGGCCAGGTCGACCCACGGGGCGAGCAGGCCGAGCCCGCGCAGCGTGCCGCGAGCGGCGGGGGAGGAGTGCTGCGCCGCGAGCAGCGCGAGGCCGCCGCCGGCGGAGTCCCCCGAGACGTACGCCGGGCGGCCGGCCGCCGCGAGCTCCTCCAGCAGCGCGGCCACCAGCGCCAGCGCCTGCTCGGCGTGGTGGTCGGGCGCGAGGCCGTAGAGCGGCACGAGGACCTCGCAGCCCAGCCCCTCGACGTACGCCTGCGCGAGCTCCCAGTGCTGGCGCACGACCTCGTTGACGTAGGCGCCGCCGTGCAGGTGCACCACGACCGGGCCCGTCCCCGGCGTGCCGGGGGGCGCGAGCGAGACGACCGGGAAGCCACCCACCTCGCGGCTGCGCACCGTCAGCGCCCGCGTGATCGCCCACGGTGGGCTCGGGTCGCCCTTCGGGCGCGCGAGCATCGCCGCGCCGCCCGCGGGGTCGGTGAACCGTCGCTTGCGCGTGGCGCGCATGAGCGCGCCGACCGCCGTCATCTGCCAGGACACGTGGGGAGGCTAGGCGGCGCGGCGTCAGTAGGGTGGGCGCCATGCCAGGCGAGGTGGGGCCGTGCTGATCTCGGCGGAGGCGCGCGCGGTCTTCGTGCACGTGCAGAAGACCGGCGGCGTGACCGTCGAGCGCCACCTGCGCAGCCAGCTGCCCGACGCCGAGGTGCTCCGCGAGCGCCACGCGCCGCTCACGAAGGCGCTGCAGCGACGCCCCGAGATCGCCGACTTCTACGTCTTCGGCTTCGTCCGCAACCCGTGGGCACGGCTGGTGTCGTGGTGGTCGATGGTCGACCACTGGCACCGCAACGGTGCCGGCGCCCCGATCGTCGCGCGGCAGCAGGCGCGCGCCGCGGCCGGCGTCGTGGCCGACGACGCCGCGCAGGACCCGATGCGGGGCCTGACCCACCAGCGCAACAAGTTCTGGCAGGCCGTCGCGGGCTACGGCTCCTTCGAGCGGTTCGTGCTCGAGGGGCCGGCCGAGTGGCCGCGGCTGCGCACCCCGCAGGTCGCGATGCTGTCCGCGCCCGGGCGCGAGGCCGACTTCGTCGGTCGCACGGAGCGCCTCGACACCGACTTCGCGGCGGTCTGCGAGCGGCTCGGCGTCGAGCCGCCGCCGCCCGGGCGCCGCAACTCGTCGGGTCACGGGCACTACACCGACTACTACGACGACCGCACCCGCCAGGTCGTCGCCGACCTCTTCGCCCCCGACGTCGAGCGCTTCGGCTACCGCTTCGGCGACTAGCCGACCGGCGGCCCCGCGGTCAGGACACCCACTCCTTCAGCTGCCGGATCGTGCCGGCGGGGTCGTCGGAGGCCGGGACGACGTTGAGGCAGGTGACACCCGACTCGCGGAAGGCCTCGATGCGCTCGCGCACGTACGACGCGGGGCCGACGAGGTTGGCCGCCTCCAGCCACTCGGTGGGCACGAGTGCCTCCGCCTCCTTCTTCTTGCCCGAGAGGTAGAGCTCCTGGATCTGCTCGGCCTCCGCCTCGTAGCCGTAGGCGCGGGCGACGTCGTTGTAGAAGTTCTTCCCCTTCGCGCCCATGCCGCCGACGTAGAGGGCGAAGAGCGGCCGGGCGAAGTCGAGCAGCGCCTTGGTGTCGGGGCCCTCGCCGATCGCGACCATGCCGCCGGCGGCGACCTCGAGCGGGCCCAGGCCCGCCTGCCGCTTCGCGGTGCCGGCGGCGAGCGCCTCGCCCCAGACCAGGTGGGCCTTCTCGGGGTGGTAGAGGTGGGGGATCCAGCCGTCGGCGTACTCCGCGGTGTGCTCGACGTTCTTCGGGCCCAGCGCGGCGATGTGGATCGGGACCGTGTCGCGCTCGGGGTGGGTGAGGATCTTCAGCGGCTTGCCGAGGCCGGTGACCCCGCCGTGCTCGCGGGTCAGCGGCAGGTGGAACAGCCCGTCGGCGGTGAGCGGCTCGCGCTTGAGCCCGCGCCGGACCAGGTCGACGACCTCGCGGGTGCGCGCGAGCGGCTTCTCGTAGGGCACGCCGTGGAACCCCTCGACCACCTGCGGCCCCGACGCGCCGAGGCCCAGGATCGCGCGGCCGCCGGAGACGTTGTCGAGGCCCGCGGCGGTCTGCAGCAGCGCACCGGGGGTGCGGGAGTAGACGTTGAGGATCGCCGAGCCGATCTCGACCGTCTCGGTCTTCGCAGCGAGGTAGCCCATGAGCGTGGGCGAGTCGAAGCCGTAGGCCTCCGCGACCCACACGCGGTCGAGTCCGGCCTGCTCGAGCGCGACCACCTGATCAGCGGCGGCGCGGGGGTTCCCGTCGTACATCAGCGGCAGCGCGATCTTCACGCCGCTCACCCTAGGGGCGCTGTCCAGACCCTCCGGCACCTGCCGCGGCGTCCAGCGGACCGGTCCCGGGGCCGGTGAGCCCGAGGGCGTCACCCAACGGCCCGGCGAGCTCCGCGGCGTAGGTCGAGGTGATGTGGCCGGGGTCGCGGTAGGTCAGCGTCGAGCCCACGACGACCGGGCAGGAGCCGTCCCAGCAGAACCACCGGTCGGTCTCGACGACCTCGACGTCGGCCTCGCGCGCGACCTCGACGGACAGGTCGGCGAACCACGAGGCCCGCTCGGCGGGCTCGAACATGCACTCCGCCAGCGACGGGTCGCCCTCGGTCATGCAGGTCGCGGGGTCCTCCGGGGCGCGGGGGACGTCCTCGAGCAGGACCAGTCGGTCGGCGTGCGGCGCCAGCGCGGCGAAGAGCCGCTCGTAGCCGGCCCGCATCTCGGCGCCGACCTCGTCGCGACCCGTGAGGTGGCGGCCCGCGTCGTCGTAGACGCCGTTGACCGGCGGGGAGGTCGACACCACGACCAGGTCCGGCTCGACCTCGGCGACCTGGTCGGTCGCCCAGTCGCGGAAGTCGGAGCACTCCGGCCACGGGTCGCGGGTGCCGAGGGCCGCGACGGTGACGTCGGCGGCGGTGCACTGCACCTTGACGAGGTGGTAGGTGCGGTAGCCCGCCTCCTCCGCGATGCGCTCGAAGGCCGGCACCCACGCGCGGGCGTGGGAGTCCCCGAGCAGCACGATGCTGCGCTCGGCGTCGGTGTCGCCGCCGGGGCACAGCTCGCGCAGGGAGTCGTCGGCGTAGTCGCAGGTGACCGGGGCGACGTCGTCGCGCAGCTCGAGCAGGTCGGGCGAGAGGTCGCTCGGCACCGCCATCCCGCTGCGGGCCGCGAGCACCGAGGCCTGCACCAGCGCCACCGCCGGGTCCGCGGCGAGGTCGACCGCCGCCGGGTCGTCGACGCCGAAGTCGCTCAGCGTGATCGCCGGGTCGTCGCCGAGCTCACCGCCCGCCCAGCGGGTCCACCAGGTGCCGCCCGCAGCGGTCACGAGCACGAGCACCAGCGAGGCGGGGTAGAGCACGAGCCCGCGCGGCACCGTGAAGGTGCGGGTCGAGCGGAAGGGGGTCTCGACGAAGCGGTAGGTCAGCCCGGCCAGCGCGAAGGTCGCCACGAGCGCGAGGGCGGTGGCCACCAGCCCCGGCTCGCGGCCCAGCCGCGCCTCGAGCACCACCAGCACCGGCCAGTGCCACAGGTAGAGCGAGTAGGACCAGTCACCGACGAGCCGCATCGGCGCGGCCCCGAGCCACCGGGTCGCCGCGGGCACCGGCTGCTCGGGGCGCAGCTCGAGCCCGGCGAGCAGCACCGCGGCGGAGCCGAGCACCGGCAGCAGCGCGGCGTACCCGGGGAAGGGCGTGGCCTCGGTGTAGAGCAGGCAGGCAGCGACGATGGCGACCAGGCCGCCCGTGGCCAGCACCGCGCGGCCCCGCGGCGCCAGGGAGCGCACGAGCGCCGGGCCGACGAGGGCGGCGAGCGCGCCGACGCCGAGCTCCCAGGCCCGCGCGAGGGTGGAGAAGTACGCCGTCTCCGGCGACGCCGCGGTCGTCCACACCGACCACGCCAGGCTGGTCGCGGTGAGCAGGCCCAGCGCGAGGACGACGGTGGTGCGCGGCAGCGCGTCGCGCTCGGCGCGGCGACGGCCGCTGCGTGCGGGCCGCGCCCGGCCGGAGCGCCGCGCCGCCCACGCCAGGCAGCCGAGCAGCACGAGCGGCCAGACGAGGTAGAACTGCTCCTCCACCGCGAGCGACCAGTAGTGCTGCAGCGGCGAGGGGCCCTGGTCCTGCGCGAAGTAGTCGACGCCGGAGGAGGCGAAGCGCACGTTGGCCGCGAAGAGCGACGCCCAGACCGCGTCGGTCAGCACGTCGCGCGCCTCGACCAGGCTGGTCCACAGCAGCGAGGCGACGACCGTCGCGACGGTGACGACGGTCGCCGCGGGCAGGATCCGCCGGGCGCGGCGAGCGTAGAAGCCGCCGAGCGAGACCCGGCCCGTGCGGGCGACCTCGCGGAACAGCAGCTGGGAGATGAGGAAGCCCGAGATCACGAAGAAGACGTCGACGCCCACGAAGCCGCCCTCGACCGGCGCGAAGTCGGCGTGCGCCGCGATGACGGTGAGCACCGCCACCGCCCGGAGGCCCTGGACGTCCTCGCGCAGCCGGTGCGCGCGCCGCGGGGGGTCGACCCGGGGCGGCGCGTCGGCGCTGCGGTCGGTCACGTGCGGCTCCCGGGGCTCACCTGGCAGCGGTCACGCAGGGGCGCGACCACCCGACGACCGTAGCAACCTCAGGTGGCGGGGTCCTCGCCTCCGCGGGGACCCGCGGCGGTGCCGTGCCAGGAGTCCCAGAGCGCGGCGTAGGACCCGCCGGCGGCGACCAGCTCGTCGTGGGTGCCGAGCTCGCGGATGCGGCCGTCCTCGACGACGGCGACCCGGTCGGCGTCGTGGGCGGAGAAGAGCCGGTGGGCGATCGCGACCACGGTGCGGCCCTCGAGCACGGCCGCGAGCGACCGCTCGAGGTGGCGCGCGGCGCGGGGGTCGATCAGCGCGGTCGCCTCGTCGAGCACGAGCGTGTGGGGGTCGGCGAGCACGAGCCGCGCGAGCGCGACCTGCTGGGCCTGCGGCGGCGTCAGCGCCCGCCCGCCGGAGCCGACCACGGTGTCGAGGCCCTCGGGCAGCGCGTCGACCCACTCCAGCGCGTCGACGGCCTCGAGCGCGGCGCGCACCGCCGCGTCGTCGGAGCCGGGCGGCGCGGCCAGCGCGAGGTTGTCGCGCAGCGTGCCGACGAAGACGTGGTGCTCCTGGGTCACCAGGGCGACGTGGCCGCGCAGCTCGTCGAGGGGCAGCTCGGTCAGCCCGACGCCGCCGACGGTCACCGCGCCGCCGGTGGGCGGGTGGATGCCGGCCAGCAGCCGCCCGAGGGTGGACTTGCCCGCGCCCGACGGCCCCACGACCGCGATCCGCTCGCCGACGCCGACCGCGAGGTCCATGCCGTGCAGGACCTCGCGGCCCTCCACGTAGGCGAAGCGCACGTCGCGGGCGTCGAGCTGCTCACCGTCGGGCCGGGCGCCGCTCACCTCGCGGTCGTCGGGCACCTCCGCGACACCGAGCAGCCGTGCCAGCGACGCCGCGCCGAGCTGCAGCTCGTCGAGGATCGACACGATCCGGTCGACGGGGTCGATGAGCATCTGCACATAGAGCGTCGCCGCGGTGACGTCGCCCAGCGACACCTGCCCCTGCACGTGCAGCCAGCCGCCGAGGAGCAGCGTCGCGACGGTCGGCAGCAGGTAGGAGATCTCCATGCTGGGGAAGAAGACGGTGCGCAGCCGCAGCGTGTAGCGCTCGGCGTCGAAGGAGTCCGCGACCTCGACGTCGACCGCCCGCACCCGCTCGCGGCCCAGCCCGAGCGCCTCCACGGTGCGGGCACCCTCGACGGTCTCGGTGAGCGTGGCGTTGATCTGGGAGTACGTCGCGGACTCGCGCAGGTAGCCCGCCTTGGCGCGCGCGAGGTACCACCGCAGCCCGACCACCAGCGGCGGCACGCCGAGCAGGCACGTCAGCGCGACCCACCAGCCGACCGACAGCGCAGCGGCGAAGGTGAGGACGGCCGTGACGACCGCGATCACCCACTCCGGCAGCGCGCGGCGCACCGACCACGCGAGCTGGTCGACGTCGCGGCTGGTGCGGGTCAGCAGGTCGCCCGAGCCCGCCGCCTCCACCACGCCGACCGGCAGCGCGAGGGCGTGGGCCACGAAGTCCTCGCGCAGCTCGGCGAGCACCTCCTCGCCCAGCACCTGGCTGAGGTAGCGCGCGTAGCGCGTCAGCACGGCCTGCAGCACGACGAAGCCGGCCAGCAGCGCCATCGTCCGGTCGACCGCGGCGACCGAGGAGCCGCGCTCCACGGCCTCGACGAGGTCGCCGATCAGCCGGGGCGCGGCCAGCCCGGCGAGGGCCGCGAGGCCGTGCAGCAGCAGCGCGCCGAGCAGCATCCGCGGGTGCCGGCGGCACAGGTCGACGGCGTAGCGGCGCACCCGCCGGCTGCCCGCCACCGGCAGGCTGGTCGTCGCGCTCACCGGCCGGCCCCAGCCGGCTCGAGGTCGCCGGTCTCGCGCGCCACCACCAGGCGGTACGCCGGGTCCTGCGCGAGCAGGTCGGCGTGACGGCCCGTCGCCACGACCCGCCCGTCGACGAGGAAGGCGACCTCGTCGCAGACGTCGAGCAGCAGCGGGCTGGTGGTGGTCACGACGGTGGTGCGTCCGGCGCGGTGGACGGCCAGGCGCGTCGCGATCCGCGACTCGGTGTGGGCGTCGACGGCCGAGGTCGGCTCGACCAGCACGAGCACCTCCGGGTCGGCGGCGAGGGCGCGGGCGAGCACGAGGCGCTGGCGCTGGCCGCCGGAGAAGCTCCGGCCGCGCTCCGCGACCACGGTGCGCAGTCCCTCGGGCAGCGCCTCCAGCACGTCCTCGGCGGACGCCGTGCGCAGCGCGCGGCGCACGGCCGCCTCGTCGCCGCGCTCGCGCACGTCGAGGCGCTCGCCCAGCGGGCCGCTGAAGAGGCTGGCGCCGGTGTCGGAGACGACGACGCGCTCGCGCACCTCGGCCACCCGCAGCGCCGACAGCGGCACCCCGCCGAGGGTCACGTCGTCGTCCGGCTGGGCCGCCGCGAGCCCGAGCCGGTCGGCGAGGTGCGCGGAGTCGTCGGGCCGCTCGCTGACCACTGCGACCAGCCGCCCGCCGGGCACGCGCAGGCCGCTGCGGGCGTCGACCAGGTCGCCGCCGGGCGGGGGAGAGGGCGCCGGCACCGCCGGGTCGGCGAGGTCGGGGCGGGTGCCGAGGACCCGGACCACCCGCCGCGCCGCGACGCGCGCGCGGATGAACTTGTCGGCGTACTCGGTGGCGGTGCGCAGCGGGATCAGCAGGAACGCGGCGTAGCCGTAGAAGGCGACCAGCTCGCCGACGCTGATGTCCCCGCGCACGGCTGCGCGCGCGCCGAGCCAGACCACGACGACGACGAAGACGCCGGGCAGCAGCACCTGCAGCGCCTCGAGCACCGACTGCACCCGGGCGACCTGGACGCCGGCACGCCGGGTCTCCTGCGAGTCGCGGCGGTAGCGGCCGAGGAAGACGTCCTCGCCGCCGATCCCGCGCAGCACGCGCAGGCCGGCCACGATGTCGGTGGCGGTGTTGGCGAGCCCGCCCATCAGGTGGCGCTGGTGGGCCGCGCGGCCGTGGAGCGGGCGCAGCAGCGGGCCGATGAGCAGCATCAGCAGCGGCACTCCGAGCAGCACCACGAGGCCGAGCGGCACGGAGGTCTGCAGCAGGATCACCGAGACCAGCAGGAAGGACACGACCGCCCCGGCGAAGCGGGCCGTGACGTCCATGACCTGGCCGAGGTGGGACAGGTCGGTGGTGCCGATCGCGACCACCTCGCCGGTCGAGACCCGGCGCGGCAGCGTGCCGCCGAGGTGCACCGCGTGGCGCCCGACCAGCTGGACGGTGCGGTAGGCCGCGGTCAGCCAGTTGGTCACCGCGAAGCGGTGCCGCATGACCCCGCTGGCGGCCTGCACGAGGCCGACGACGAGCAGCACGCCTGCCCACAGCAGCAGGGCATCGGTGTCGCGCGCGGCCACGCCGCGGTCGATCGCGCGCCCGATGACGGCGGGCATCACGGCCTGCGACGACATCCACACGACGCCGAAGCCCATGCCGGCGAGCAGCGTGTGCCACTGCCCCCGGGCCATCCACCACAGGAACCGGCCGGGCGAGCGGGTGTCCGGCGTGCCCGGGTCGGCGAGGGGGAAGGTGCGCACCGACGAACGGTACGGACTCCCCGGCTGCAGGGGCCAACCGTTTCCGGGTGGGCCGCGCCACGTGCCGGGTCGCGCGGCGCGCCGAGCGCTCAGTCGCGGCCGGCGCGCTCGACGGCCGTCGGCACGCCGAGCAGGAGGAGCAGCGCCACCGCGCCGACGCAGGCGGTCGCGACGACCGCCGCCTGCGTGCTGACGACGAAGGAGAAGACCAGCGCCACGATGCCGACGAGGAGCAGCGCGATGCCGCCCAGCGCGGCGGCGACCAGGTAGTGGGTCGTGCGCACGAGGCGGTCGCGGGCGTGGCCGCCGTAGAGCCGCCGGTGCAGCGCGATCGGGGCGAGCATGGTGGCGGTGGTGACGGCCGCGAGCACGACGAGGCCGAGGTAGAGCACGCGCTCGAAGGCGCCCGTCTCCTCGAAGCGGTCGGCGAAGGGCAGCGTCAGCAGGAAGCCGGCGATGAGCTGCGTCCCGGTCTGCATCACGCGCAGCTCCTGCAGCAGCTCGCCCCAGTGGCGGTCGAGGCGCTCGGTGGGGGTCTCGTCGCGGTCCGGGTGGACCTCGCCGCCGTAGCCGTCCTCGCGGTCCCCGCTCACGACGCCAGCCCCTCGACCACCTCGGCGCCGCGCAGGAGCCCGAGCAGCGCGCCGGGGAGCAGCAGCTTGGAGCGGCGCACGCCGCTGCCGACCACCGCCACGGGCACGTCGAGCACGCGCGCGTCGACCAGCAGCCGCCACGCCGCCGGCAGCCCGAGCGGCGTGATGCCGCCGTGCTCCATGCCGGACTCCTCGACCGCCCGCTCCACCGGCAGGAAGGAGCACTTCCGCACGTCGAGCAGCCGCTTCACCGCACCGTTGACGTCGGCGCGGGTGTCGGCGCGCACCAGGCACGCCGCGACCCGCTCCTCGCCGGCCCGGCGCCCACCGACGAGCACGCAGTTGGCGCCGGTGTCGGTCCCGAGGGAGTACGCCGCGGCCAGCGCGGCGGTGTCGGCCAGCGCCGGGTCGATCTCGACGACGCCCACCCCGCCCGCGTGCTCCCAGGTCGCGAGGGCGTGGCGCACGGGGTCGGCGAGCAGGTCGGGCCGGGTCAGCGCGGGCACGGTGGTGAGCGCGCCCAGCGTGGGGGTGCCGGGGATGCCGGGGGTGCTGCGAGCGCCGGGCGCGTCGGTGGTCACGACCCCATCCTGCCCAGCGCTGCCCATGCACCGCGGTAGCCCGCGCGCCGGATCCTCACACCACCCTCACGTCGCGTTCACCTCCGCGTCGCCGCGGCGTCGCGACCGGGTGCCCACCCTGGGGAGGTGGCCCTCCCGAGCAGCCCGAACCGCACGTCCGTGCAGCGCAGCCTGGTCGTCACGCCGGCGGTGGTGGCCCACCGCGGTGCCAGCGGCGTGCGGCCCGAGCACACCCTCGCGGCGTACCGCACCGCCATCCGGCGCGGCGTCGACGACGTCGAGCTCGACCTGGTGCCGACCCGCGACGGGGTGCTCGTGGCGCGCCACGACGTGGAGCTGTCGGCCACCACGGACGTCGCGGACCACCCCGAGCTCGCGCACCTGCGCACCACCAAGGTGGTCGACGGCCGCGAGGAGACGGGCTGGTTCGTCGAGGACCTCACGCTCGCCGAGGTCAAGCGGCTGGGAGCCCGCGAGCGCTCGCCGCACGCCCGGCCCGGCAGCGCCCGCCACGACGGTCGGGAGGGCGTCGCCACCCTCACCGAGGTGCTCGCCGCGGTGCGGGCCGAGTCGGTGCTGCGCGGGCGCGAGGTGGGCGTGGTGCTGGAGATCAAGCACGCCGCCCGCGCCGAGGCCCTCGGCCTGCCGGTCGAGGAGCGGCTCCTCGCCGACCTGCGCCGCTACGGCCTGGACCACCCGCGGGCCCGCGTGACGCTGATGTCCTTCGAGACGACGGTCCTGCGCAACCTGGCGCGGATGACCCGGCTGCCGCTGGTGCAGCTGCTCGACCGCCCCGACCGCCGGCCGGCGGACCTGGCCGCGGCGGGCGACCCCACGACGTACGCCGACCTGGCGAGCCCGGAGGGCCTCGCGCTGCTCGACGAGTACGCCGACGGCATCGGCGCCCACAAGGAGCTGGTGCTGCCGCGCGACGCCTCCGGCGCGACCACCGGCCCCTCGTCGCTGGTGCGCGACGCCCACCGGCAGTGGCTGACCGTGCACGTGTGGACCCTGCGCGCCGAGAACCGCTTCCTGCCCCGCGAGCTGCGCTCCGCCGGCGGTCCCGACGACCACGGCGACCTGCTGGGCGAGGCCCGCGCCTTCCTCGACGCCGGCGTCGACGGGCTGATCTGCGACCACCCCGAGGTCGCCCTCGCGGCCCGCGCGGAGCAGCTCGCCCGCGCCTGACCCGAGGCGACCAACCGTCGGGCAGTCGTCACCCCGCGCCCCCCGCGGCGTCACCGGGAGGTCGACGGGCGGCGGTCGGATCCAGCCATGACCTCTCGGAAGACACGTACCCCCGCCCTCCTCTCCGTCCTCGCCCTGGCCGCGCCGGCGCTCGTCGCGCTCGCCGGCCCGGCGACCGCAGCCCCGGCGCAGGCCGAGGGCCCGAAGCCCGGCCACCCGCGCACCGTGCCGGTCGTGATCGGCCACCGCGGCGCGTCCGGCTACCGCCCCGAGCACACGCTGGCCGCCTACGAGCTCGCCATCGCCCAGGGCGCCGACTGGATCGAGCCCGACCTGGTCTCGACGAAGGACGGCGTGCTCGTCGCGCGCCACGAGAACGAGATCTCGGGCACCACCGACGTCGCGGACCGCCCCGAGTTCGCCGACCGCCGCACGACGAAGACGATCGACGGCCGCGCGGTCACGGGGTGGTTCACCGAGGACTTCACGCTCGCCGAGCTCCGCACCCTGCGGGCGGTCGAGCGGCTGCCGCAGGTGCGCCCGGACAACACCGCGTTCGACGGGCGCTACCCCGTGCCGACCCTCGACGAGGTCCTCGCGCTGGCGAAGCGGGCCTCGCGCGAGACGGGCCGCCGCATCGGGGTCTACCCCGAGACCAAGCACCCCACCTACTTCGACTCGATCGGCCTGTCGATGGAGGAGCCGCTGGTCGCCGCGCTGCGACGCCACGGCCTGGACAAGCCGTCGGCCAAGGTCATCGTGCAGAGCTTCGAGACGAGCAACCTGCGCGACCTCGACACCATGACGAAGGTCGACCTCGCGCAGCTCGTCGACGCGTCGGGCGCGCCGTACGACCTGGTGGCCGCGGGTGACCCCCGCACCTACCGCGACCTGGTCACGCCGGCCGGGCTGGCCGAGATCGCGACCTACGCCGACGGGGTGGGCGCCCACAAGTTCCTCGTCGTCCCCCGTCGGGCCGACGGCTCGGCGGCCGAGCCCACCACCCTGGTCGACGACGCGCACGCCGAGCGGCTGGTGGTGCACGTGTGGACGATGCGCCGGGAGAACCAGTTCATGGCCACCGACTGGCGCCGGGGCACGGACCCCGACGCCTACGGCGACCTCGCCGCGGAGACCCGGGCCTTCCTCGACGCCGGGGTGGACGGCATCTTCGCCGACCACCCCGACGTCGTGGTGCAGGCGCGTGACGCCTGGCTGGCCGCGCGCCGCGGGCGCTGAGCCCCCGGCACCCCGACTGCGGCCGGGTGGGTGCTGCGATCAGGCGGGACCGTCCCGGCCGCGGCGCCGCCCGGCCAGGGCGACGGCGGCGAGGCCGGCACCGCCCGCCAGCAGCCACGGCAGCGGCAGCAGCCACCGGACGTCGTCGCCGCCGACCCGGTCGCTCGCGATGAGCGCCCACAGGCCGACCAGGCCCAGGAAGGCCACCCCCATCACCAGCTGGCCGACGTCCACCGGGTGGCGCCCCTCGGCCCAGGGGCCGCGGGCGGCCGTGCCGGTCAGCACCTCGGTGCGCTCCTGCTCGGTCATCGTGTCGTCACCTCGATCTGGCCGACCTCGAGCTCGAGGTCGAGGGTCAGCGCCGACGAGCCGTCGGCGCCGGGGGACAGGGCGCGGGAGCGGTCGAAGCCGCCCTCCTCGGAGCCGAAGGTGCGGATCGCGCCCGGGCCGTGGACCCGCAGCTCGCCCGTCACCGGGAGACCCTCGGGGACCAGCACCTCGATCCGGCCGACCTCCCCGTCGACCTCGAGGGTGCGCCCGAGGAGCGCGTCGGGGTCCGCGACGCCGGTGAGGTCGACGACGAGCTCGCCCGCGCCGAGGTCGTAGGAGGTCGCCACCTCGGAGGCCTGCTGGGGGGTGACGACCGTGCGCTCCCCGTCGTAGCGGTCGGCCGCCGTCGAGACCACCAGCGCGAGCGTGGCGAGCAGGCCCAGCGCGATCAGCCCGCCGGCACGCCCCCAGAAGGCGCCGAGCACCAGCAGGGCACCGATCGTGGCCAGCACCAGCGCGGGGTAGGCCGAGCTGATCACCGGCGCGCCCGCCACGTCGGCCAGGCTCAGCAGCCCGATGCCGAAGGCCGCGGCCGCGAGCGTGCCGGCGAAGAGGCGTGGCCCGCGTCGACGCGGGTCGGGCGGCGAGGGCGGTGCGGGAGGCGCAGGCGGCGGGGGAGCGGCGTACGCCGTGGGCCCGCCGGAGGCCGGCGGCGCAGGGTAGGCGCCCTCGGCCGGGTGAGGGTCGGGCACCGGCGCGGGTGGGCCCCACGCACCAGGCGGGCGTGCGGCGCGACGCTGGTCGCGGCGGCGCAGCAGCAGGTAGACGACGAGGGCCAGCAGCGCGAGGGGCCACGGGAAGAAGCCGGGGCCCCACGCGTCGCCGAGCAAGGCGAGCGCGGCGAGCACGCCGACCGCGACCAGCGCGACGGAGCGGCTGCGCTCGTCGAGGGAGAAGGGCGCACCGACCGCGCCGTCCTCGGGGACCAGCAGCCAGGCGGCCGCGTAGAGCAGCAGTCCCGCACCACCGAAGAAGGACAGGACGACGAGGCCGACCCGCACCAGCACGGGGTCGACGTCGAGGTGGCGGGCGAGGCCGCCGGCGACGCCGGCGACGTAGCGGTCGGGGCCGGTGGTGCGGCGCAGCCGGCCGAGGTCGCGGACCTGCTCGCCGGTGACGCGGGGGCCCTCCTCGCTCGCGGTGGCGGCGGCGGTGGCGGTCGCGGTGGCGGTGCCGCCCGGTGCGGGGTCCGGCTCGGGTCCCGGTGCGGGGCCCGGTGCGTCGCCGGGCGGTGGTGTGGTGGTCATGGCTCCAGCCTGGGGCGCCGCGGGGCTGCGCACCATCGGGGACGACCCTGGTCGCGACCCCGGGACGTCCCCGATGGTCGGGGACCTCGCGGCGGGGGAGGATGGGGGGGACATGAGCACCTCCGCCCCCGCCCGCCTCGAGCCGCGCCGCGCCTACCGCGACACGCAGGCGCCCGTGCTCGGCGGCGTCGCGGCCGGGGTCGCACGGCACGTCGGGGCGCCCGTGGTGTGGGTGCGCGCGGCCTTCCTGCTGGCGACGACGCTGGGCGGCTTCGGCGTCGCGCTCTACGGCGCGCTCTGGGCGTTCCTGCCCGCCGAGCCCCCGCCGGAGCTCACCGGCGACGAGCCGCCCGGCCTGGCCGGGGCGCGCCGCGACGGACGGCGCCCCGGACGGGCCCGCCGCCTCGCCGACCTCGGCCCGGCGGTGGCGCTGGCCGCCCTGGGGGTCGGGGCGCTGCTGCTCCTCGACGCCGTGCTCGGCACGGGCGGGCTGTTCTGGCCGCTCGCGCTGGGCCTGGCCGGCGTCGCCCTGGTGTGGCGCCAGGCCGACGAGGCGCAGCGCGAGTGCTGGCTCGACACCACCGGGCGGGCCGACCCGGTGCGTGCGGTCTTCGGCAGCGGTGGCGTCGCGGCGTACGCCCGGGTCTCGCTCGGCGGCCTGCTCGTCCTCGCCGCGCTGGCCGTGGTCGCCCTGCGCGACGGCTCGGCCGCGGCGGCGCGCGAGGGGCTCGTCGTCGGCCTGCTCGGGGTGGCGGGCCTGGCGCTGGTGGTGGGGCCGTGGGTGCTGCGGCTCGCCGGCGACCTGACGGCCGAGCGGGCCGAGCGCATCCGCTCGCAGGAGCGCGCCGACGTCGCCGCCCACCTGCACGACTCGGTGCTGCAGACGCTGGCGCTGATCCAGGTCAACGCGGGTGACCCCGCGGCGGTCGCCCGGCTCGCGCGGGCCCAGGAGCGCGACCTGCGCACGTGGCTCTACGCCGGCCGGGTGGCCGACGATGAGACCGTCGCCGCGGCCGTCCGGGCGGCTGCCGCCGGGGTGGAGGACGCCCACGGCGTCGTGGTCGAGGTCGTGGCGGTCGGCGACGCGCCGCTCACCGAGTCGCTGCGCCCGGTGGTGCTCGCGACGCGCGAGGCGGTCGTCAACGCCGCCCGCCACGCGGGCACCGGCCACGTCGACGTCTTCGTCGAGGTGGCGCCCGGCTCGGTGGAGGTGTTCGTGCGCGACCGCGGGCGCGGCTTCGACCCGGCCGCCGTGCCGGAGGACCGCCACGGGGTGCGCGGCAGCATCCTCGACCGGGTGCGCCGCCACGGGGGCGAGGCCGAGGTGCGCTCGTCGCCCGGCCAGGGGACCGAGGTGCGGCTGAGGATGCCGCGGGAGGAGCAGCACGGTGACGGCTGAGCAGCAGGGAGCCGGTCAGGCGGCCACGGGTGCGGGGCGGGTGCCTCCCGTGCGGGTCGTCGTGGTCGACGACCACGCGATGTTCCGTGCGGGGGTGCGCGCCGAGCTCGCGGGCGCGGTGGGCCGCGGCGAGGTCGACCTGGTGGCCGAGGCGGCCGACGTCGCCGAGGCGGTGGCGGCCGTGCGCACGCACGCGCCCGACGTCGTGCTGCTCGACGTGCACCTGCCCGGGGGCGGCGGCGTCGAGGTGATGCGGCAGGCGCCGGCGCCGGCGGGCACGCCCGGCACGCGCTACCTCGCGCTCAGCGTGAGCGACGCCGCCGAGGACGTGATCGGCACCATCCGCGGCGGTGCCCGGGGCTACGTCACCAAGACGATCACCGGCGAGGAGTTGGTGGCGGCCGTGCGCCGGGTCGCCGAGGGGGACGCCGTCTTCTCGCCGCGCCTGGCCGGCTTCGTGCTCGACGCCTTCACCGGCTCGCCGGACGCGCCCCCGGTGGCGGCGGTCGACGAGGACCTCGACCGCCTCACCGAGCGCGAGCGCGAGGTGATGCGGCTGATCGCGCGCGGCTACGCCTACAAGGAGGTCGCGCGCGAGCTCTTCATCTCGCCCAAGACGGTCGAGACCCACATGGGCAGCGTGCTGCGCAAGCTGCAGCTGTCCTCGCGCCACGAGCTCACCCGCTGGGCCTCCGACCGCCGGCTGCTCTGAGCTCCGGGCGGGGGCTGCATCACCCGCAGGGGAGGGGGTACCGACAGGGGAAGTCCCGTCCCACCAGCCCCACCCGAAGCGAGGCGTCGTGGCCCACCCCTCTCCAGCGACGGCCCCCGAGGCCGACGACGAGACTGGGCTGCGCCGGTCGATCACCGGTCCGCAGCTGTTCTTTTACACCCTCGGCGACGTGCTCGGCTCGGGCATCTACGTGCTCATCGGCCTGGTCGCCGCGGCCGTCGGCGGTGCTTTCTGGATCGCCTTCGCCGTCGGCGTCTCGATCGCCGCGATCACCGGCACGGCCTACGCCGAGCTGGTCACGAAGTACCCCCAGGCCGCCGGCGCCGCGCTCTACGTCAACAAGGCCTTCGGCAGCCGCGCGCTGACCTTCCTCGTCACGGTCTCGTTCCTCTCCGCCAGCTTCGCGGCCGCGGGGTCGCTGGCCGGCGGCTTCGCGTCGTACTTCTCGACCGTCTGGGCGAGCCCGCCCACGCTGGCGGTGACGATCGGCTTCGTCGTGGTGCTGACGGTGGTCAACTTCGTCGGCATCACCGAGTCGGTGGTCCTCACGATGACCATGGCCGTCGTCGAGATCGTCGGCCTCGTCATCGTGCTGGTCATCGGCATCTGGGTGGTCGCCGCGGGCGACGCCGACTTCGGCGTGCTGACCGACTTCGACACCGGCGGCACCAACTGGGCGCTGGCGATCCTCGCCGGCGTCGCGCTGTCGTTCTTCGCGATGACCGGCTTCGAGAACACCGCCAACGTCGCCGAGGAGACCATCGACCCGCACCGCTCCTTCCCGCGCTCGCTCGTCGGCGGCATGGTGACGGCCGGCGTCATCTACGTCCTGGTCTCGATGGCGGCCGCGCTCACGGTGCCCACCGAGGACCTCGCCGGCTCCGACGCCGCGCTGCTCGAGGTCGTGAAGGCCGGCGTGCTGCCGATCTCGACGCCGTTCATGACCACGCTCTTCGCCTTCATCGCGATGATCGCGATCACCAACACGACGCTGGTCGCGGTCGTCACGCAGCCGCGCATCCTCTACGGCATGGCCAACGAGGACGTCGTGCCCGGCGTCTTCGCCCGCATCCACGCCGGCCGCCGCAGCCCGTGGGTCGGCCTGCTCTTCAGCGCCGTCGTGGTCTGCCTGCTGCTCGTCGTCGGCACCTACGCCCCCGAGGTCGAGGGCACCAACCTCGTCGAGCGGCTGGCGCTCGTGACGGTGGTCTTCCTGCTGTTCATCTACAGCCTCGTGATCGTGGCCTGCCTCAAGCTGCGCGGGCGCGACGAGAGCGAGCGCACCTTCCGCGCCAGCACGCCGCTGCTGGTGCTCGGCCTCGTCGGCAACGTCGCGATCCTCGCCTGGTCCGTCGACGACGACCCCACCTCGCTGCTGTGGTGCGCGGGGCTCCTCGCCGTGGGCGTGGTCCTCTACCTCGCCGAGCGGCTCACCGGCTCCCGGAAGGAGGCCTGACGTGCACGTCATCGTGACCACCGACGGCTCGAAGCAGTCGCTCGCCGCGGCCGAGCACCTGAAGTCCTTCGCCGACCCCGAGAAGGTCACGGCCGTCTCGGTGCTCGCCGTCGTGCGACCGCTCGCCGCCGTCGCCTTCGCCGACGACATCACCCCGGCGGAGCGGCGCCGCGCCGACACCGAGGCCGGGGGCTTCCGCGCCGCCGCCCAGCGCTCGGTCGACGCGGTCGCCGCGGTCTTCGACGACTGGGGGCCGCGGGTGCACAAGCGCATCCGCTCGGGCTCGCCGGCCGCCGAGATCATCAAGGCCGCCGAGCAGTACGACGCCGGGCTCGTCGTCGTCGCCGCCGGCGGGCGCGGCATCAGCGACAGCGTGCTCGTGGGCAGCACGGCACAGCGGGTGCAGCACTACGCGCCGTGCCCGGTGCTCGTCGTGCGCCCGGCCCGCCGCCGACCTCGACGGGGGAAGGCCGCCGGCGGCTGACTAGGCTGCGGGCCATGGAGATCCTGCGCCTGGTCCTGCTCTTCCTGCACATCCTGGGGTTCGCGGCGCTCATCGGCGGCCTGCTGTCGCAGGTGCGCGCGCCGGAGAAGCGCGTCCTCGACGTCATGCGCGACGGCGTCGGCACCGCCTTCCTGACCGGCCTGTTCCTCGTCGGCGTGCTCGAGGCGGGCGACGCCGACGTCGACCACGTCAAGATCGGCGTGAAGTTCGCGATCGGGCTCGTGCTGCTCGGCCTGGTGATGGCCAACATGCGCAAGCCGCGCATCCCCGACGGCCTCTTCTGGGGCCTGCTGGCGCTCAGCGTCGTCAACGTGGCGGTCGCGGTCTTCTGGTCCCCGGTCCACACGTGAGCGCCGCCGTGGCGCAGCCGGCCGCGCCGGAGCACGTGCTCACGCTGTCGTGCCCCGACGGGCCCGGCATCGTCGCCGACGTGACCCGGCTGCTCGCCGACGCCGGCTGCAACATCGAGCAGTCCCAGCAGTACGGCGACCCCGACACCGACCGCTTCTTCCTGCGGGTGCAGGTGCAAGCCGGCGACGTCGGCCTCGACGAGCTGCGCGACCGCTTCGCCCCGCTCGCCGAGCGGCGGGGGATGACCTGGCAGCTGCGCGACGCGGCGAGCCGCCCCCGCGTGCTGATCCTCGTCAGCCGCTTCGGCCACTGCCTCAACGACCTGCTCTTCCGCTGGTCCTCCGGCG
Source organism: Nocardioides perillae (assembly GCF_013409425.1). Classification (NCBI taxonomy): domain Bacteria; kingdom Bacillati; phylum Actinomycetota; class Actinomycetes; order Propionibacteriales; family Nocardioidaceae; genus Nocardioides; species Nocardioides perillae. Next base: position 1,507,766 of record NZ_JACCAC010000001.1, read on the forward strand.
CGCTGCCGGTCGACGTGGTCGGCGTGGTGTCCAACCACACCGACTTCGAGCGCCTCGCGGGCAACTACGGCGTGCCGTTCCACCACGTGCCCGTCGCGCCCGGTGGCAAGGCCGAGGCGGAGGCCGCGCTGCTCGAGGTGGTCCGCGGTGAGCAGGTCGACCTGGTGGTGCTCGCGCGCTACATGCAGATCCTCAGCGACGACCTGTGCCGCGAGCTCGAGGGCCGCGCCATCAACATCCACCACTCGATGCTCCCGAGCTTCAAGGGCGCCAAGCCCTACCACCAGGCGCACGACCGCGGCGTCAAGCTGATCGGCGCGACCGCGCACTACGTCACCGCCGACCTCGACGAGGGCCCGATCATCGAGCAGGAGGTCACCCGCGTCGACCACGCCATGAGCGTCGAGCAGCTCGTCGCCGCCGGCCGCGAGCTCGAGTGCCAGGCCCTCGCGCGCGCCGTCCGCTGGCACGCCGAGTCGCGGGTGCTGCTCAACGGTCGTCGCACCGTCGTGTTCCGCTGACCCGCCCCCCTCGCCGTACGCCGGGGGTGCGGGTCGACGACTAGCCTGCGCCCGTGGACGGACGCAGGCTGCTGCTCGGCGACTGGACCCCGCTCGTGCGCGACGGCATCGACGTGCTCCGGGCGGGACTGGTCGTCGCCACGGTCGCGGCGGCGCTGGCCGGGGACGCGAAGGCCGTGGTGGCGCTCGGGTCCGCGACGGTCCTCGCCCTGCTGGCGCGGGTGGTCGACCTGCCGCGCGCCTACGACGTCACGTTCGTGCTGGTGCTCTCGCTGCACGCGACCGGCGAGGCGCTGGGCTGGTACGACGCGGTCCCGTGGTTCGACCGGGTCGTCCACGTCGTCCTGCCGTGCCTCGTGGCCCCGGTGCTCTACATCGGGCTGGCGCGGCTCGAGGTGCTCCCCGACCCGCGCGACGACACCCGCGCGCGCCACCTCGTGGGCATGGCGGTCGTCGCCTTCTGCCTCGGCATGACGGTGGGGGGCCTGTGGGAGGTCGTGGAGTACGGCTCCGACGGCTACCTCGACACCGCGCTGTCGGAGGGCAACGCCGACACCGTCGGCGACCTCGTCGCCGATGCCGCCGGGTCGCTGCTGGGAGCCTTGCTGCTCGTCGCCTGGACCCGGTGGGGGTGGGGCTCCGTGCGCCGCGTCGACGGCGTCAACACCTACGAGGACACCGACGCCTGACCCGACCGCCGGCGCGTAGGCTGGACCCACGATGAGCACCCCCTTCACGCTGTCCGGGCTCGAGCTGCCGCAGGAGGCGCCCCGGCGCCGCGGCCCGTCCGCCGAGGAGCTCCTCGAGGGCCTCAACGAGCCCCAGCGGGCGGCGGTGACCCACGCCGGCGCACCGCTCCTCGTGGTCGCCGGCGCGGGCTCCGGCAAGACCCGCGTGCTGACCCGCCGCATCGCCTGGCTGATCTCCGAGCGCGGCGCGCACCCCGGCTCGATCCTCGCGATCACCTTCACCAACAAGGCCGCGGCCGAGATGAAGGAGCGCGTCGAGGAGCTGGTGGGCGGGCGCGCCCGCATCATGTGGGTCTCGACGTTCCACTCCGCGTGCGTGCGCATCCTGCGCAAGGAGGTCGATCGGATCGGCCTCAAGAGCAGCTTCTCGATCTACGACGCCGCCGACTCCAAGCGGCTCATGACGCTGGTGTGCCGCGACCTCGACCTCGACGCGAAGCAGTTCCAACCCGGCGCGGTGCTGCACTGGGTGTCGTCGCAGAAGAACGAGCTCAAGGACGTCGACGCGGTCAAGGCGGAGGCCCGCAACCGGATCGAAGAGTCCTACGCCGCGGCCTACGACCTCTACCAGCGCCGGCTGCGCGAGGCCAACGCCATGGACTTCGACGACCTCATCATGTCGACGGTCCACCTCTTCCAGGCCTTCCCCGACGTGCGGGAGACCTACCGCCGCCGTTTCCGCCACGTCCTCGTCGACGAGTACCAGGACACCAACCACGCGCAGTACGCCCTCGTCCACCAGCTGTGCGCCGCCGACCCGGAGGGCGGGACGCACGCCGACGCGGAGGGCGCGGGCGGGGTCGAGCCCTCCGAGCTGATGGTGGTCGGCGACGCCGACCAGTCGATCTACGCCTTCCGCGGCGCCAACATCCGCAACATCCTCGACTTCGAGCAGGACTTCCCCGACGCGGCCTCGATCCTGCTGGAGCAGAACTACCGCTCCACGCAGACGATCCTCGAGGCCGCCAACGCCGTCATCGGCCACAACAAGGGCCGCAAGGCCAAGCGGCTGTGGTCCGACGCCGGCCGGGGCGAGCGGATCGTCGGCTACGTCGCCGACGACGAGCGCGACGAGGCGCGCTTCGTCTCCGAGGAGATCGACAGCCTCACCGACGAGGCCGGGGTGCGGCCCGGCGACGTCGCGGTGTTCTACCGCACCAACGCCCAGTCACGCGTCTTCGAGGAGGTGTTCATCCGCACCGGCCAGCCCTACAAGGTGGTCGGCGGGGTGCGGTTCTACGAGCGCAAGGAGGTGCGCGACGCGCTCGCCTACCTGCGGCTGCTGGTCAACCCGGCCGACGAGATCTCGCTGCGCCGGGTGCTCAACACCCCCAAGCGCGGCATCGGCGACCGGGCCGAGGCGTGCATCGCCGCGCTGGCCGAGCGCGACGGCACCACCTTCTGGGAGGCGCTGCGCCGTGCCGACCAGGCGCCGGGCCTGGCGACGCGGTCGCTGAAGAACGTCGAGGCGTTCGTCGCCGTGGTCGAGGAGCTGCAGTCGATGGTCGACGCCGGTGAGCGCGCCGACGTGGTGCTCGAGTCGGTGCTCGACAAGTCCGGCTACCTCGCCGCGCTCGAGGCCTCCGACGACCCCCAGGACGAGGTGCGCGTCGAGAACCTCGCCGAGCTCGTCGCGGTCGCGCGCGAGTTCAGCGACGACCCGGTCGCCGGTCCGTCCGCCGACCCCGCCGACGTCGAGGCCGAGCAGGTGGCGCCCGGTCTGCGCGACTTCCTCGAGCGGGTCGCGCTGGTGGCCGACGCCGACCAGATCCCCGACCCCTCCGGCGAGGAGCAGGGCGTCGTCACGCTCATGACGCTCCACACCGCCAAGGGCCTGGAGTTCCCGGTCGTCTTCCTGACCGGCCTCGAGGACGGCGTCTTCCCGCACAGCCGCTCGCTCGGCGACCAGCCCGAGCTGGAGGAGGAGCGGCGCCTGGCCTACGTCGGGGTGACCCGGGCGCGGCAGCGCCTCTACCTCTCCCGCGCCGTCGTCCGCTCGGCCTGGGGCGCGCCGGCGCACAACCCGGCCTCGCGCTTCCTCGACGAGATGCCCGTCGACCTCGTCGACTGGCGTCGCACCGAGGCCGCCCAGACCTCGTGGAACCGGCCCGACCTCGCGAGCGGCTCGACGGCGTACGGCTCGGGTCGCGGCAGCTTCGGCGTCGCGACCGCCGCGGGGCGACGCAACTTCTCCTCCGCCGCGCTGCGGGCCGACGCGGCCGCCAAGCAGAAGGCCGCCCGCCCGATCCCGTCGCTCGACCCGGGCGACCGGGTCGTGCACGACTCCTTCGGCCTCGGCACGGTCGTCACCGTCGAGGGGCAGGGCGAGAAGTCGGTCGCCTCGATCGACTTCGGCTCCGAGGGCGTCAAGCGCCTGCTGCTGCGCTACGCCCCGGTGGAGAAGCTGTAGGTCAGGGGGTGACGCCGTTGACGGCGAGCGCCTGGAAGGGGTCGACCGGGTCGCCGGCACCGGGGCGCACCTCGAGGTGCAGGTGCGGGCCGAAGCTGTTGCCGGTGGAGCCGACGTAGCCGATGACCTCACCGGCGCGGACGGTCTGCCCGACGCTCGCGGCGAAGGCCGTCTGGTGGCAGAACCACAGCTCCGTGCCGTCCTCGAGGGTCAGCACGGTCTTGTTGCCGTAGGCGCCGTCGTAGCCGGTCTCGGTGATCGTGCCGTTGGCGACGGCCTTGATCGGGGTGCCGGACGGGGCGGCGAAGTCGAGGCCGGTGTGGTAGCCGGAGGAGTAGTAGCCCGCGGCCATGCCGAACGTGTTGGTGAGGCGGTAGGAGTCGAGCGGCAGCACCCACTGGTTGGCCGCGATCTTCTTCGCCTGCACCTCGGCCTGCTGGGCGAAGGCGGCCAGGGCGGCGTTGCGCTCCTTGGCCTGCGCCTCGGCCTGCTGCAGCAGGTCGGCGTCGGCGGCGTCCTCGAGGGCGTCGCGACGCGAGTCGCGGCTGACGACCGCGCGCCGGTCGGCGAGCAGGCTGGCGCGGGCCACGGCGCTGTCGCCGGTCAGGGCGCTGGCGACCGCGAAGCCCCGGTCGGCGACGGTCGCGCCCTCGTCGGGCGAGGTGGGGGAGGCGAGGGCACCGCCCACGGCGACGGCCAGGACGGCGACGCCGGCCAGCACGGGCACGGGCGGGAGCGCGGAGACGACGGAGGGGCGCGCAGCGTGCTTGACGGCCTTGCGCTTGCCCGGGGTGCTCGCGGCGGGAGCGCTCGCGGCGGGGGTGACGCGCGCCACGTCGGCGGCGGACGCATGCGGTGCGTCGAGGGGGGTACGGGACGTGCGGGTCGAGAGCGTGCGGCGTGCCGAGGAGTCGCGCACAGCGCGACGGTCTGCTCGGTGGTTTCCCATGGGGGCAGGGGACCCTTCGTCGGGGGACGGCGGCCAGCGAGCCTCGACCATAACGGATGCCCGTACGCCCCTGAAATCCCCGGTCCGGACATCTGTGGACCGCCCTGTCGGGCCATGCCCGGGCCCCGGTCGACCGGGGTGTCGACGTGACGCGTTCCACGCCGCTGGGCCCTCCCTGGGCGTGGTGGGCCCCGCGCGGCCGGGTCTAGGGTGCGAGGCGGCATTCCCGGACCGACCACACGTCCCGGTCGTCCGGACATCGACAGCGAGGACTGGTTGCATCGTGGACCTGATGGAGTACCAGGCGAAGGAGCTCTTCGCCAAGCACGGGGTGGCGACGACGCTCGGTCGCGTCGTCGAGACCGCCGACGAGGCCAAGGCAGCTGCCGAGGAGCTCGGCGGCGTCACCGTCGTCAAGGCGCAGGTCAAGGCCGGCGGTCGCGGCAAGGCGGGCGGCGTGAAGCTCGCGAAGACCGCCGACGAGGCGCACGAGCACGCCGGCAACATCCTGGGGATGGAGATCAAGGGCCTCACGGTCAACCGCGTGCTGGTCACCCCGGCGACGCCGCCGCAGGAGGAGTACTACTTCTCCTTCCTGCTCGACCGCGCGAACCGGCAGTACCTCTGCATCGCCAGCGTCGAGGGCGGCGTGGAGATCGAGGAGGTCGCCAAGACCAACCCCGACGCGGTCAAGCAGATCCCGATCGACCCGGGCACCGGCGTCGACGCGGAGAAGGCGCGCGCGATCGCCACCGAGGCCGGCTTCCCCGAGCCCGTCTTCGAGCAGGCCGTCGAGATGATCGAGAAGCTCTACCGGGTCTTCGTCGAGGAGGACGCGACCCTCGTCGAGGTCAACCCGCTCGCGCGGCTCGAGGGCGACGTGCTCGAGGCGCTCGACGGCAAGGTCTCGCTCGACGAGAACGCCTCCGAGGTGCGCCACCCGCACCACGAGGAGTTCGAGATCCGGGAGGAGGCCGACGCGCTCGAGTCGAAGGCCAAGGACAAGGGCCTCAACTACGTCAAGCTCGACGGCCAGGTCGGCATCATCGGCAACGGCGCGGGCCTGGTCATGTCGACGCTCGACGTGGTCGCCTACGCCGGCGAGGCGCACGGCGGGGTCAAGCCCGCCAACTTCCTCGACATCGGCGGCGGCGCCAACGCGCAGGTGATGGCCGACGGTCTCGACGTCATCCTCGGCGACCCGCAGGTCAAGAGCGTCTTCGTCAACGTCTTCGGCGGCATCACCGCCTGCGACGAGGTCGCCAACGGCATCAAGGGCGCGCTGGAGATCCTCGGCGACGAGGCCACCAAGCCGCTCGTCGTGCGCCTGGACGGCAACAACGTCGAGGAGGGTCGCCGCATCCTCGACGAGCTCGCGCACCCGCTGGTGACGCAGGTCGACACCATGGACGGTGCGGCCGACAAGGCCGCCGAGCTCGCCCACCAGGCCTGACGAGAAGGACCAGAAGAGATGTCTATCTACCTCGACAAGAACTCCAAGATCATCGTCCAGGGCATGACCGGTGGGATGGGCTCCAAGCACACCACCCTCATGCTCGAGGCGGGCTCGAACATCGTGGGCGGCGTCAACGCCCGCAAGGCCGGCACCAGCGTGGAGCTCGCCGGCCAGGAGCTGCCCGTCTTCGGCACGGTCGCCGAGGCGATGGCCGAGACCGGCGCGGACGTGTCCGTCGTCTTCGTGCCCCCGGCCTTCACCAAGGACGCCTGCGTGGAGGCCATCGACGCCGGCATCGGCCTGCTCGTGGTGATCACCGAGGGCGTGCCCGTGCAGGACACCGCCGAGGTGTGGTCCTACCTGCAGGGCAAGTCGACCCGGATGATCGGCCCGAACTGCCCCGGCATCATCACGCCGGGCGAGTCGCTGGCCGGCATCACCCCGCACACCATCGCGGGCAAGGGCCCGGTGGGCCTGGTGTCGAAGTCCGGCACGCTGACCTACCAGATGATGTTCGAGCTGAAGGACTACGGCTTCTCCACCGCCATCGGCATCGGCGGCGACCCGATCATCGGCACCACCCACATCGACGCGCTCGAGGCCTTCGAGAAGGACCCCGAGACCAAGGCGATCGTGATGATCGGCGAGATCGGCGGCGACGCCGAGGAGCGGGCCGCGGCCTACATCAAGGAGCACGTCACGAAGCCGGTCGTCGGCTACGTCGCGGGCTTCACCGCTCCCGAGGGCAAGACGATGGGCCACGCCGGCGCCATCGTCTCGGGCTCCTCGGGCACTGCGCAGGCGAAGAAGGAGGCCCTCGAGGCCGCCGGGGTCAAGGTCGGCAAGACGCCGTCCGAGACCGCCGCCCTCATGCGCGAGGTGCTCGAGTCGCTCTGAGCCCCGGCTCGGAGCAGCACGCACGACACCGACGGCCGACCGGCGCCCCCGTGGCGCCGGTCGGCCGTCGTCGTGTCCGCGGGCCGCTGCCCCGCACCTGCTCCGACGCGCGGGAGGCGCGGTCGGTTGCCTGCGACGCCGAGCGACGCGGGCGGCACCCCTCGCACGGGTCCGGAGGGTGCCGTGCGCGCCACTCGGTGAGGAGCGGCGTACGCCGGGAGTCGCCCTCCGCGCTCGTGGGCGCCGGTCAGCGGTCGAGCGCTCCGAGCCGCTCGGCGGCGCGGTCGACGAGGCGCAGGAAGTCGTCGGTGGCGATGGTGCGGGTGCCGGCCGGCACGAAGCCGAGCTGCGCGACCGCGCGGCCGCGGCGCACGACCGCCATGAGGTAGCGCACCGACTCGGCGTCGCTGATCTCGACGGTGATGCGCCACGCCGCGACGTCGACGTCGCCCCGGCCGCGGGAGGCGAGCTGCTCGACGTCGCTGCCGAGGTCGCGCTCGGGGCAGCCGGCGACGCGGGCGCGCAACCGCTCGACGAAGGCTCGCGCGCCCCGGTCGGCCGGGAAGGCGCCGAGCGTCTCGGTGAGGCCGAAGGCGGCCGGCAGGTCGGCCTCCGGCACGACGAAGGTGCGCGTCCGGTCGCCCCGCAGGTCGGAGAAGTCCGCCTCGTCGCAGCGGGTGGCGGCGGCGTTGACGCGGGCCTCGACCGGGTCGGTGCCGACCCACGGCTGGCGCACCCCGGTGACCGGTGGCAGGTCGACCACCGACAGGATCGCGGGCACCTCGCCGGCCGGGAGCGGGTCGGTGCCGACCGTGCGCGGCGGCGCCGCGCAGGCGCCGGCGCCCGGGGTGCCGCAGAAGGCGTTGACGGCCGCCGCCGTCGCCGAGGCGAGCGGCGCGAGGTCGGCGGGACGGCCGTCGTGCACCGTGCGCGCCAGCGTGGTGGTGAAGCGACCGGTGCGCGCCACGGCCACGCTCACGGTGCTGGTGGGGCGGGTCCAGCGGCGCAGCACGAAGACGCGGGCGTCGTCGCCGACGGCCGGCAGCCGGTAGGTGCCGAGCAGCTGCGTGCGGGGCTCGCGGCAGCCGGCGTACCACCCGAGCGCCCGGCGGAAGGCCTCCCCGGCCGACGACGCGTCGGCGGAGAGCTCGGTGAGCTGGGTGGCCGTGACCCGCGGCCGTGGCCCGCGCGCGGGCGCGTCGTGGCGGCGTACGGCGGCGGCCACGCCGTCGGGGTCGGCGAACGGCTCCTGCTGGCAGGGCACCACGAGCCCGTTGCCGTCGGTGTTGTCGCCCGAGGCCCCGGCCCGCCACACCCGGCCCGGCGCGAGGCGGCGCACCTGGCCCACGGCGAGCAGGTCGTCGGGGGAGAGGTCGGGGGCCTCCTGGGTCGGCGGGGTCGCGCGGGGCGCGGCGCTGCTGCCCCGCGGGCCGGCGGAGACCGCCGTGCTGCCGGCCTGGGGCGCGGCGGAGCCGCCCGGCGCGGCGGCGGACTCGCCCAGCCGCCCCGCGACCTCGCCGGACGCGCCGACGACGGAGCCGCCGAGCAGCAGCGCGGCCACCGCCGCGACCGCGCCGACGCTCGTGTGGGTGCGCCGCCGCGCGGCTCCGGCGCGGCGCAGGATGGTGGGCCGCGGCCACCGGGTGCCGGTGGCGACGTGCGTGCCCAGTGCCTCGACGGTCGGGCGGATGCTGGTGGTCGGCACCTCCCGGTGCAGCGAGAACTGCGCGGTCGCGAGCTGCAGCTCGCGCTCGGCGGCCTCCTGCGGGAGCGAGACCTCCCGGGCCATGTCGGGCAGCGACACCTGCGCGAGGTGGGTGAGCACGAGGAGGCGGCGCTGGGTCGGCGACAGCTTCGCGAGCGCGGCGAGGGTGGCGCGGTGCTCCTCGCCGAGCGCCTTGTCGCGGTGCCAGAGCCGCGCCGTGTGGCGGCGCTGGGCGTGCGACCAGGCGTGCGGTCGCACCCAGGCCTCGGGCGACTCGAGGCGCGAGACCTTGCGCCAGTGGTGCCAGGCGACGACGAAGGAGTCCCGCACCGCGCTGCGCGACGCGGGGAGGTCGCCGGTGAGGGCGTAGGTCTGCAGCAGCAAGCGGTCGCGGGCGTCCTTGTAGAAGGCGTCGAAGCCCTCGGGGTCGGAGTGCACCATGACGCCGCCGAGGGTACGTCGCCCCGGCGTGGGAGCGCGATCCGAGCGGCGGCGCCGGTCACGATGGACCCGTCATGACCTCCCTGCTGCCGCGCCCCACCACCGCCCGGCCGGGCCCGGCCGAGCCGGGTCGCCCGCTGGCGCTCGTGGCGACCACGGGCGGTGTCGGCGCGGCCCTGGCCACGCTCGTCCCGTGCCTGCTGCTCGCCGTGGTCGGCTGGTTCCTCACCGACGCCGGCGCCCACGGCACGCCGCGCGACGCCCTGCAGGTCGGCGCCCTCGGCTGGCTCGTCGCCCACGGCTCGGGGGTCTCCGTGCGCGGCACCGCCGTCACCGTGCTGCCCCTCGGCCTCACCCTGCTGGCCGCGTGGGCGACGTGGCGGGTCGGTCGCCGCGCCGGTGAGGCGCTGAGCGGCCACGGGCCCGATGCCGACCGCCTCGCCGACGGCGAGCGCGACTGGACCGTGCCGGGCGCCACCGCGCTCTTCGCCGTCGGCTACGCCGTCACCGTGGTCGTCGTGGCCGCGCTCGCCGCCGACCCGTCGACCGCGCCCTCGACCGGCCGCGCCCTCGGCGGGGCCCTGCTGCTCGCGGTGCTGCTCGGCGGCACCGGCCTCGCGGTCGGGTCGGGCCGCGCCGCGGTGTGGCTGCCGATGCTGCCCCGGCTGGTGCGACCGGCCGCCACGGTGGCGCGTGCGGTGCTCACCTGGGTGCTCGGCGCCGCCGCCCTGCTCCTGCTCGCCGCGCTCCTGCTCGACGGCGGCGCCGTCCTGCAGGTCGTCGACGACCTCGGCGCCGACGCCGGCGACGTGGCCCTCCTCGTGGTGCTGACGCTGCTGCTGCTGCCCGGCGCCGTCGTGTGGTCGGCCGCGTGGCTGCTCGGTCCCGGTTTCGGCGTGGGCGCCGGCACCGTCGTCTCGCCGGCCCTCACGGTGCTGGGCGCGCTCCCGCTCGTGCCGCTCGTCCCGGCCCTGCCCGCGGCGGGGAGCGCACCGCGCTGGGTGGTGGTCGGCGTCGCCGCCGTCCCTGTGCTGCTCGCCGCCGTCGCCACGGCCCGGGTGCAGCGCCACCAGCCGACGCTGCGCTGGGACGACGGCGTGCTCCGCGGCTGCGTCGGGGGCGTCGCCGCGGGCGTGCTCCTCGGCGTGCTCGCCGCGCTCGCCGGCGGCGCCCTCGGCCCGGGCCGGATGGCGGTGGTCGGCCCGCTGGCCGGCGACGTGCTGGTGCACGCGGTCGCCGCGCTCGGCGTGGGCGGTGCGCTCGGGGGCGCCGTGGCCACCGCCTGGCAGCGCCGCGCCGCGCGCCGGGGTGCGTAGCGTCGCTGCGTAGACTCCGCGCCGTGCCCGACCCCCAGCCCGCGCGCCTCGTCGTGCTCGTGTCGGGATCCGGCACCAACCTGCAGGCGCTGCTCGACGCGAGCCAGGACCCGGCGTACGGCGCCCGCGTGGTCGCCGTCGGCGCCGACCGCGACGGCATCGAGGGCCTCGCCCGGGCCGAGCGCGCCGGGGTGCCGACCTTCACGGTGCGGGTGCGCGACTTCCCCTCCCGCGAGCACTGGGACCGCGCGCTGGCCGAGCAGGTCGCGGCCTCCGAGCCCGACCTGGTGGTGAGCGCCGGCTTCATGAAGCTGCTGGGCGGGGCCTTCCTGGAGCGCTTCGGCGGCCGGGTGCTCAACACCCACCCCGCGCTGTCCCCGGCCTTCCCCGGCACGCAGGGCCCGGCCGACGCGCTGGCCTACGGCGTCAAGGTCACCGGCTGCACCCTCTTCGTCGTCGACGCCGGCGTCGACACCGGTCCGATCCTGGCGCAGGAGGCCGTGCCGGTCGAGGCGGACGACGACGTCGAGACGCTGCACGAGCGCATCAAGGTCGCCGAGCGCCGGATGCTCGTCGACGCCGTGGGCCGCGCGGCCCGCGAGGGGCTGCGGGTGGAGGGACGCCGCGTCCGGTTCGGCGCCTGACGCCCGGCTTCCCTAGGATGGCGGCCACACGACTGGCGCGGGTGGGTCCACCACCGGGGAGTGACGCCGGGAGCATCGACCGCCTGGGTGCTCCCTCCCGAACCGACGTCCCACAGGAGTGCGCGTGAGCGAGCAGCCCGCCCCCGACCGTGTCCCGATCAGGCGAGCCCTGGTCTCGGTCTACGACAAGTCCGGCCTCGAGGATCTCGTGCGCGGGCTGCACGACGCCGGGGTCGTGCTGGTCTCCACGGGCGGCTCGGCCGCGCTGATCGAGGGCCTCGGCCTGCCGGTCACCCGTGTCGAGGAGCTCACCGGCTTTCCCGAGTGCCTCGACGGCCGGGTCAAGACGCTGCACCCCCGGGTGCACGCCGGCATCCTGGCGGACCGCCGCCTCGAGTCCCACGTGGCGCAGCTCGCCGAGCTCGACGTCGACCCCTTCGACCTCGTGGTGTCCAACCTCTACCCCTTCACGCAGACCGTCGCCTCGGGCGCGAGCCCCGACGAGTGCGTGGAGCAGGTCGACATCGGTGGGCCGTCGATGGTGCGCGCCGCGGCCAAGAACCACCCCTCGGTCGCCATCGTCACCTCGCCCGAGCGCTACGCCGACGTGCTCGCGGCCGTCGCCGCGGGCGGCTTCACGCTCGAGGAGCGCCGGCGCCTCGCCGCCGAGGCCTTCGTCCACACCGCGTCGTACGACGTGGCCGTCGCGTCCTGGATGGGCAACGTGCTCACCGACACCTCGGGCGGCAGCGGCTTCCCGGCCTGGGTCGGCGCGACCTACGAGCAGGCCGCGGTGCTGCGCTACGGCGAGAACCCCCACCAGGGCGCCGCGCTCTACCGCGCCGGCCACGGCCCGGCCGGGCTCGCGGGCGCCGAGCAGCTGCACGGCAAGGAGATGTCCTACAACAACTACGTCGACACCGACGCCGCGCGGCGTGCGGCCTACGACTTCGACGAGCCGGCCGTGGCGATCATCAAGCACGCCAACCCCTGCGGCATCGCCGTCGGCGCCGACGTCGCCGAGGCGCACCGCCGGGCCCACGCCTGCGACCCGGTCTCGGCCTTCGGGGGCGTCATCGCCGCCAACCGCCCGGTCACGGTCGCGATGGCCGAGCAGGTCGCCGAGGTGTTCACCGAGGTCGTCGTGGCACCGGGCTACGAGGAGGGCGCGCTCGAGGTGCTGGCTCGCAAGAAGAACGTGCGGGTGCTGGTCTGCGAGCCGCTCGAGCGCGGCGGCGTCGAGACCCGGCCGGTGAGCGGCGGGCTGCTGGTCCAGCACCGCGACTCCTTCCAGGCCGACGGCGACGACCCCGCCGGCTGGACCCTCGCGACCGGTGAGGCCGCCTCGCCCGAGGTGCTCGCCGACCTGGTCTTCGCCTGGCGCGCCTGCCGCTCGGCGAAGTCCAACGCGATCCTGCTCGCCAAGGACGGCGCCGCCGTCGGCATCGGGATGGGCCAGGTCAACCGCGTCGACTCCTGCCGGCTCGCCGTCGAGCGGGCCAACAGCCTCGCCGAGGGCGAGGAGCGGGCGCGGGGCGCGGTCGCCGCCTCCGACGCCTTCTTCCCCTTCGAGGACGGCCCGCAGGTGCTCATCGACGCCGGCGTCACCGCGATCGTGCAGCCCGGCGGCTCGGTGCGCGACGAGCTCACCGTCGCCGCCTGCGAGGCCGCCGGCGTGACGATGTACTTCACCGGCACCCGCCACTTCTTCCACTGACCGGCCGAGCAGGGAGCACGCACATGACCGCACAGAAGCTCGACGGCACCGCGACGCTGAAGGCCATCAAGGCCGAGCTCACCGAGCGGGTGGCCCGCCTGCGCGAGCAGGGCGTGGTGCCCGGGCTCGGCACGGTGCTGGTGGGCGACGACCCGGGCTCGCACTGGTACGTCGGCGCGAAGCACAAGGACTGCGCCGAGGTCGGCATCGAGTCCATCCGCGTCGACCTGCCCGCCACCGCCACCCAGGCCGAGGTCGAGGCCGAGATCGACCGGCTCAACGCCGACCCGGCCTGCACGGGCTTCCTCGTGCAGCAGCCGACGGGGCTCGACGAGTTCGCCCTGCTCTCGCGCGTGGACCCCGCCAAGGACGTCGACGGGCTGCACCCGACCAACCTCGGCAAGCTCGTGCTGGGCGAGGCCGGGGCGCTGCCGTGCACGCCCACCGGCTGCATCGAGCTGCTGCGCCGCCACGGCGTGGAGCTGGCCGGTGCCGAGGTGGTCGTCGTCGGCCGCGGGCTGACCGTCGGGCGCCCGCTGGGGCTGCTGCTCACCCGCCGCTCCGAGAACGCGACCACCACGCTGTGCCACACCGGCACCCGCGACCTGGCCCACCACGTGCGCCAGGCCGACGTGGTCGTCGCGGCCGCGGGCGTGCCGGGCATCATCACCGCCGACATGGTCAAGCCCGGCGCCGCGCTGCTCGACGTGGGCGTCTCCCGGGTCGACGGCACGATCGCCGGCGACCTCGCCGACGACGTGTGGGACGTCGCCGGGTGGGTCTCGCCGAACCCCGGCGGCGTGGGCCCCATGACCCGCGCGATGCTGCTGTCGAACATCGTCACCGCCGCCGAGCAGCAGGTCGACCGCTGACCGTGGCCGCGCAGGGCAGCCCCGACCCGGGGATCGAGCCGGGGGTCGAGCCGGAGCCCCGTCGCTACCCCTCGACGCTGGGCGGCGCGTGCTACCTGCTGGTGCTCCTGGCCACCGCGGTCGGCCTGGTGCTGGTCGCCGTGGACGACTGGCGCACCGGCGTGCGCTGGGTCGGCGGCGCGCTGCTCGCGGCGGCAGTGCTGCGACTGGTCCTGCGCGAGCGCGACGCCGGCATGCTCGCCGTGCGCCACCGCGGCACCGATGCCCTGCTGCTCAGCGCCATGGGCGCCACGCTGGTCTTCCTCGCCGGCTCGGTCCCCGACCAGCCGCCGCCCCTCTGAGCCACGGCACAGCACGACGGCCCGGCACCTCCGTGGAGGCGCCGGGCCGTCGGCGTACGGCGGGTGGTGCGGCTCAGATCAGCCCGAGCTGGGTGACCGCGTCGCGCTCCTCGGCCAGCTCGGCGGTGGAGGCGTCGATGCGGCCGCGGGAGAAGTCGTCGATCTCGAGGCCCTGCACGATCGACCAGTCGCCGCCGGCGGTGGTGACGGGGAAGGAGGAGACGAGGCCCTCGGGCACGCCGTAGGAGCCGTCGGAGACGACCGCCATCGAGACCCAGTCGCCCTCGGCGGAGCCGAACAGCCAGTCGCGGGCGGCGTCGACGGTCGCCGAGGCGGCGGAGGCGGCCGAGGAGGAGCCGCGCGCCTCGATGATCGCGGCGCCGCGCTTGGCGACGGTGGGGATGAAGGTGCTCTCCACCCACTCCTGGTCACCCACGACCTCGGCGGCGTTGCGGCCCGCGACCTCGGCGTGGAACAGGTCGGGGTACTGCGTGGCGGAGTGGTTGCCCCAGATCGTCATCTTGGTGATGTCGGTGACGGGCGCGCCGGTCTTGGCGGCGAGCTGCGAGATCGCGCGGTTGTGGTCGAGGCGGGTCAGCGCGGAGAAGCGCTCGGCCGGGATGTCGGGGGCGTTCTTCAGCGCGATGAGGGCGTTGGTGTTGGCCGGGTTGCCGGTGACGCCGACACGCACGTCGTCGGCCGCGACCGCGTTGAGGGCCTTGCCCTGCGCGGTGAAGATGGCGCCGTTGGCCTCGAGCAGGTCACCGCGCTCCATGCCGGGACCGCGCGGGCGGGCGCCGACGAGCAGGGCGAGGTTGACGCCGTCGAAGATCTTCTCCGGGTCGCTGCCGATCTCGACGCCGGCGAGACCGGGGAAGGCGCAGTCGTCGAGCTCCATCACGACACCCTCGAGGGCCTTGAGCGCCGGCTCGATCTCGAGCAGGCGCAGCTCGATCGGCCGGTCGCCGGCCAGCGAGCCGCTGGCGAGGCGGAAGAGCAGGCTGTAGCCGATCTGGCCGGCCGCGCCGGTGACGGCGACCTTGAGGGGGGTGGTGCTCACGGCGACTCCTCGGTGTGGCCCCGGGCTCTCCGCGGGGCGGGTGCAGGCTGGGTCGCTGGCACGCTAGCAGCGCGGCGCGGCGCCACCGACCCAGCCCCCGTGCGGTGGTAGGGCAGGCTGGGTGCGTGCCTGCCCGCCTGCGCCGCGCCCTGCCCGCCGGGCTCCTCGGCCCGCTCCTGCTCGTCACCGGCTGCAGCGTCGGCTTCCCCCCGACCCTCGGGCCCACCGGGATCGACGGCCTCGCCGTCCCGACCCCCTCGCCGGACCCCACGTCGTACGCCGTGGGGGTCGACCACCCCTTCCTGCCCCTGGCGCCCGGGGCCCGCTGGGAGCTCTCCGACGCCGCGGCCGGCGCCCGGCTCGTCGTCGAGGTCGGCGGGACCCGCGAGGTCGCGGGCATCGCCGCGACCGAGCTGATCGTCACCCGCGCCGTGCCGACGACGCTGGACGGGGCTCCGGCACGGCCCGTCACCGCGTGGCTGGCCGAGGACGACGCCGGCCACGTCTGGCTGCTCGCCGGGGAGGGCGACGGCCGCAGCTGGGAGACCGGCGCGGACGGCGCGGAGGCCGGCCTGCTGCTGAGCGCCGACCCGCGACGGGGCGACGGCTACGCCCTGTGGGCGGAGGACGGGGAGCCCGCGGCGACCGTGCGCGTCGGTGCGACCGACGGCAGCCTGGCGGTGCCGTGGGGCGTCGCGGACCGCACGGTGGAGCTCGCCCTCGACACCGACCTCGCGCGCCCCGGCGACGAGCTCGCGGTGGTCCTGGGGGAGGGCGTGGGCCCGGTGGCGGTGGCCGACCTGGTCGCCGACGACGACCTGGTGCTGGTCGAGCGCGGCTGACAGGGTGGGCGCGGGACCGACCCGCCGCGCGTCCGATATCTTGACGTCGAGCAATCCGGTCCGACCGCACCCGACCGACCAGGAGTCGTCACGCCATGGCCACCATCATCTACACCCACACGGACGAGGCGCCGCTGCTGGCGACGTACTCCTTCCTCCCCATCGTCTCCGCCTTCGCCGGCGCCGCCGGCGTCGACGTCGAGACCCGCGACATCTCGCTGGCCGGCCGGATCCTGGCGCAGTTCCCCGAGCGCCTCACCGAGGAGCAGCGGGTGGGCGACCACCTCGCCGAGCTCGGGCAGCTCGCGACCACGCCCGAGGCCAACATCATCAAGCTGCCCAACATCTCCGCCTCCGTGCCCCAGCTCAAGGCCGCGGTCAGGGAGCTGCAGGGCCAGGGCTACGACCTGCCCGACTACCCCGAGAACCCGCAGACCGACGAGGAGCGCGAGACCCGCGCGAAGTACGACAAGGTCAAGGGCTCCGCGGTCAACCCGGTGCTGCGCGAGGGCAACTCCGACCGCCGCGCGCCGGCGTCGGTGAAGAACTACGCCAAGGCCCACCCCCACCGCATGGGTGCGTGGAGCAGCGACTCGAAGACGAACGTCGCGACCATGGGCGAGCGCGACTTCCGCTCCAACGAGCGGTCGGTCGTCGTCGAGGCCGACGACACCCTGCGCATCGAGCACGTCGCCGCCGACGGCACCACCACCGTGCTCAAGGAGTCGGTGCCGGTGCTCGCGGGCGAGGTCGTGGACGCGACCTTCATGGACGTCGCCGCCCTGCGCCGCTTCCTCACCGAGCAGGTCGCGCGGGCCAAGGCCGAGGGTGTGCTCTTCTCCGCCCACCTCAAGGCCACGATGATGAAGGTCAGCGACCCGATCATCTTCGGCCACGTGGTCCAGGCGTTCTTCCCGACCCTCTTCGAGCAGTACGGCGAGCAGCTGGCCGCCGCGGGCATCTCGCCCAACGACGGCCTGGGCGCCCTGCTGTCCGCGGTCGGCGACCTGCCCGACGGCGACGCGATCAAGGCCGCCGTCGAGCAGGGGCTGGCCGACGGTCCCGCGCTCGCGATGGTCGACTCGGACAAGGGCATCACCAACCTGCACGTGCCCAGCGACGTCATCATCGACGCCTCGATGCCGGCGATGATCCGCACCTCGGGCCACATGTGGGGCCCCGACGGCGAGGAGCACGACACCCTCGCGGTGATCCCGGACTCCTCCTACGCCGGCGTCTACCAGACCGTGATCGACGACTGCCGCGCCCACGGCGCCTTCGACCCCGCCACGATGGGCTCGGTGCCCAACGTCGGTCTCATGGCGAAGGCGGCCGAGGAGTACGGCTCGCACGACAAGACCTTCGAGGTGCCGGCCGCCGGCACGGTGCGCGTGGTGGCCTCGAGCGGCGACGTGCTGCTCGAGCACGAGGTGCAGCCCGGTGACATCTGGCGCGCCTGCCAGACCAAGGACGAGCCGATCCGCGACTGGGTCAAGCTCGCCGTCTCGCGCGCCCGGGCCACCGGCGCGCCGGCCGTCTTCTGGCTCGACGAGACCCGCGCGCACGACGCGAACCTGATCGCCAAGGTGCGCGAGTACCTCCCCGAGCACGACACCGAGGGCCTGACCATCGAGATCATGGCGCCGGCCGAGGCGACGGCCTACTCCCTGGAGCGGATCCGCCGGGGCGAGGACACCATCTCGGTGACCGGCAACGTGCTGCGCGACTACAACACCGACCTCTTCCCGATCCTCGAGCTCGGCACCTCGGCGAAGATGCTCTCGGTGGTCCCGCTGATGAACGGCGGCGGCCTCTTCGAGACCGGCGCCGGCGGCTCGGCGCCCAAGCACGTGCAGCAGCTGGTCAAGGAGAACTACCTGCGCTGGGACAGCCTCGGCGAGTTCTTCGCCCTCGTGCCCTCGCTCGAGCTCTACGCCGAGCAGGCCGGCAACCCGGCCGCGCAGGTGCTCGCCGACGCCCTCGACCGCGCCACCGAGACCTTCCTCAACGAGGACAGGTCGCCGACGCGTCGCGTCGGCGGCATCGACAACCGAGGGTCGCACTTCTACCTCGCCCTCTACTGGGCGCAGGAGCTCGCGGGCCAGGACGACGACGCCGCGCTCGCGGAGAAGTTCCGGCCGCTGGCCGACACGCTCGCCGCCCAGGAGGAGGCGATCGTCGCCGAGCTCAACGGCGTGCAGGGCAGCCCCGCCGACGTGGGTGGTTACTACCGCCCCGACCCGGCCAAGGCCGACGCGGTCATGCGGCCGTCGCGGACCCTGAACGAGGCGCTCGCCTCGCTGGGCTGACCCGGCGCGGTCGGCGCCGTGCCGACCCGGGCGACCGGCGCGAAAACCGGTCGCCCGCTGTCGGTGGCGGCGCGTAGCGTCCTCGGCGATGACCGAGACGACCACCGCCAGCGCCCACGAGCGCGTGGTGCCCTCCACGCACCCCGACGCCCCCGGCCCGCACCGGCCGGGGGCGTCGGCGCGTCCGGGCGCGCACGTCCCCGTCGGGCCCGGCCACCACGACGACCCCGCCCGGCGCCTCGACTGGCGCCGGCTGCGCGGTCGCGTCGCCGGCGTGGCGCTGCTCGCCTCCCTCACCGCCGCGGTCGGGCAGGCCGTGGGCACGGTCGTGGCCGGGCGGCTGGCGGCCGGGCCGACCGGGACGCTGGTGTTGGCGCTGGCCGCCTGCGTGGTCGGGGCCGCGCTGCTCGACACGGCGGGCCGCACGGCGTGGGCCGGGGTCGTCGACCGCGCCGAGGGGCGGCTGCGTGCCGACCTGCTCGACGCCGCCCTCCACCAGCCGCTGGCGCTGCTCTCCGAGCAGGCCGTCGGGGAGGTGCTCGACCGCGTCGACGACGACACCCACGAGGTGGGCACGCTGGTGCGCCGCCAGGTGTGGGACGCGCTGCGCACGGTCTTCGCGACCCTGCCGCTCCTGGTCGTCGCCGGCCTGACCTGGTGGCCGGCGTGGATCCTCTTCCCGCTCGTCGCCCTGGCCACCATGCTCGCGATCCGGCCGCTGCTGCCCGAGGTCGCGCGACGCAAGGTGGTCGAGGAGGTCGCCTGGACCGACCAGGCCGCGGCCATGGAGGAGGGCGTCGCCGGGCGCGACGACCTGCGCACCAGCCTGGGCCAGGCCCACGTGCTGCGCCGCTGCGCGGAGCTGTCCGCCGAGGTGCACCGGCTGCTCGACCGCGTGCTGCGCGCCGAGACGCGGGTGGCCCGCCGCGCCGGGCTGCTGCTCCACGGCCTGCTCGCGGGCGTGGGCGTGGTCGGGGTGGCGCTCGCGGTGGGCGACGACCTGTCGGTCGCCCGGCTGGTGACGCTCTTCCTCGTCACCACGACCTTCGTCGGCCAGGTCGACATGGTGGCCCGGCACCTGCCCGACCTCCAGGCCGGCCTGGGCGCGCTGGTGCGGCTGCGGCAGCTGCTCGACACCGAGGCCGAGCCGGTCGGCGGTGCCCCCGTGCCCGACGGCCCGCTCGACGTCGAGCTGCGCGACCTGCACTTCGCCTACGCCGAGGGCACCTTCGCGCTGCGCGACGTCACCCTCACGATCCCGGCGGGGGAGACCCTGGCGCTGGTCGGCCGCACCGGCTCCGGCAAGTCGACGCTCGCCGCGCTCGTCTCGCGCGCCGTCGACCCGCCGCGCGGCACCGTGCTGCTCGGCGGCACCGACGTGCTCGACCTCGACCTGCAGGCGCTGCGCGCGGCCGTCGGCGTGGTCACGCAGCGCACGGAGATCCTCGCCGGCACCCTCGCCGACAACGTCGCGCTCTTCGGCGACGTCCCCCGCGAGCGGGTCGAGGCCGCCGTCGACGAGCTCGGCCTCGGCGACTGGGTCGCGGGCCTGCCCGACGGTCTCGACACCCTGCTCGGCCCCGGCGGCACGACCCTGTCCGCCGGCGAGGAGCAGCTCGTCGCCTTCGCCCGGCTGCTCGTGCGCGACGTCGCCGTGGTCGTGCTCGACGAGGCGACCGCCCGGATGGACCCCCTCACCGAGGCGCTGGTCGTCCGCGCGGCCGACCGGCTGCTCCAGGGTCGCACGGGTGTGCTGGTGGCCCACCGGCTCTCCACCACCGCCCGGGCCGACCAGGTCGCCGTCCTCGAGGCGGGCCGCGTCGTCGAGCACGGCCCGCGCGCGGAGCTCGCGGCGGGCACCGGACGTTTCCGGGCGCTGCTCGAGGCCGGGGGCGCGCTCGACGACGGTCTCGAGATGGTCGACGCCACCGACACCGACGACACCGACGACACCGACGACACCGTCCACACCACCGATGCCGCCGACACCGCCGAGAGGGCCGACGCGCCCACCGGGGCGGTCGGCGGGGTCCGGCGCAGCGGCGAGCCGCCGGCGCTGCCCGAGGTCGGCACGGGCCTGGGCCTGGCCCGGGGCACCTGGCACGCGCTGAGGGTGCGTCCGCTGTGGGGCCTGCTCGGCGCCCTGCTCTTCCTGCTCGCTGCCATGGTCGGTGCCTTCGGCGCGGTCACCGGTTTCCTGTGGGGCCTGGTCGTGCAGGAGCTGCAGGCCGGCGGCCGCCCGGTGGCCCTGACCGCGGCGCTGGTGGTCTCGCTGCTCGCCGCGCCGCTGCTGCTCGCCGCCGCCTTCCGGCTCTACCCGCGCTGGTGGGTCGAGGTGATGCTGCGCGTGCGCGTCGCGGTGCTCGCCGGCCAGACCGGGCAGCGCCGCCTCACGCGCACCCCGCCCGGCGAGGTCGTCGCGCGGGCCATGGACGCCGACCGCTTCGCCCGCTACGCCGACCGCTGGGTCGACCTGGTCAACGGCCTGGTCATCGTGGCGCTCACGACCGCGCTCGCCCGCAGCCTGCTCGCCGGCGCGGTGCTGCTCGTCGTCATGGCCGCCTCGGCCGCCGCCTCCACGCTCGGGCGCCCCGTCGCCGGACGCTCCGCCACCGCGTCGTCGGCGGCGCGCGCCGGCTTCGGCCGGGCGCTGGTCTCCGCGCTCGAGTCCGCCCGCACCGTCAAGCTCGCGGCGGCCACCCCCGCGGTCCACGCCCACCTGCGCCGCGTCGACGGCGGTCGCGTCGACGCCGCGGTGCGCGAGCACCGCGTGCAGGCCGTGCTCGACGGCGTCCCGGTGGTCGTCGTGCAGGCGGGTGTCGTGGCCGCCTGGGGCGTCTACTTCCTCGACGGCTGGGACCTCGCGACCGCGCTGCTGGTGGCCAACGCGGTCAACGGCTTCGACTGGTTCGGCCGGGTGGCGGGCGCCGTCATCACCGAGGCGCCGGGGGTGCGCTCCTGGCAGCAGGCGACCAGCCGGCTCGCCGGCGGCACCGACCTGGTGGCGCTGCCGCCGGGCGTCGACCTGGTCACGGGCGCCGCGCCGGCGCCCGACCCGGCCCCGCGCGTGCCGCTGCGGCGGCTCGAGCTGCGCGGCGTCGAGGCGGTGCACGACGACGGCACCCGCGGCGTCGTGGGCGTCGACCTGAGCGTCGAGGCCGGTGAGCTGGTGCTGCTGGTCGGCCAGGTCGGCTCCGGCAAGTCGAGCCTGCTGGCCGCGCTCGCCGGGCTGGTGGAGCACACGGGGTCGGTGCGGTGGAACGACCGGGAGGTCGACGACCCGCAGACCTTCCTGCGCCCCGGGCAGGTCGCCCACGTCGCCCAGGTGCCGCGCGTGCTGTCGGGCACCTTCGCCGACAACGTGCGGCTCGACCACCCGCGCACGCTCGCCCGCGCCGTCGCCGACGCGCGGCTCGAGTCCGACGTCGCCGACGCGGGCGGGCCAGACGCCCTGGTCGGGCACCGCGGCGTGCGCCTTTCCGGCGGGCAGGTGCAGCGCCTCGCCCTCGCCCGGGCCCTCGCTGCCGACACCGAGCTGCTCCTCGCCGACGACGTGTCGAGCGCCCTCGACGCGGCGACCGAGGTCGAGCTGTGGCAGGCGCTGCGTGCCCGCGGCACGACCGTCCTCGGTGCGACCAGCAAGCAGGCGGCGCTCGAGCAGGCCGACCGCGTCGTGGTGCTCGTCGCCGGCGAGGTGGCGGCGGTGGGTCCCTGGCGCGAGCTCGCCCCGACCTGGGGCGACCTGGCCGGGTGACGCAGCCGGCCCAGCGTGCAGGTCCGGCTGGGCGGTGTCGGCCATGATGGGGCCACCATGAGCACCCGCACGAGCACCCGCGCGCCCCTCCCCGTCCGACCCGTCCGACCCGTGCGCCCCGCACGTCGCGCTCGCGGTCGGGCGCTCGCCGTGGCGGTGGCGGGGTCCGTGCTCGCGCTGTCGGCCTGCTCGGCGGCCGAGGACGCCGTCGCGGGTGCCGTCGGCGACGCCGCGTGCGCGCTGGCGCGCGAGTCGCTGGGTGGTGTCGAGACGCAGGTGCGCGACGCCGCCGACCGGATCGGCGCCGACCCCGCTGCGGCGCGCCGCGAGCTCGAGGCTGCCCGCGACGCCCTCGCCGCCGCCGAGGACAGCCTCTCCGGCGAGACCCGCCAGCAGGTCGCCGAGGCACGCGCCGCCGTCGAGCGCCTGCTCGAGGAGGCGCGGCAGGCGGGGGAGGGCGCGGTCGACCAGCAGCAGGTCGAGCAGGCGCAGCGCGACCTCGGCGACGCGGTCTCCGGTCTGGCGACCATCTGCTGACCGGCTCCGACGGTGCGCGGGCTCACACCGGCCCGAGCGGAACATCGCGGGGGAGTCGGCGGTTGCCGCACCTCGTGACCTTCGCACCGACCGACCTCGCCCGCGACCCGGCCGCACCGGCCGACACCGGTGCGCCCTCGCGGGCCCACGCGGCGCTGGCGGTGCTCGCGCTCGCCACCGGCGGCTTCGCGATCGGCACGACCGAGTTCGTCACGATGGGCCTGCTGCCCGAGATCGCGACCGGTGTCGGCGTCTCGATCCCGGAGGCGGGCCACGTCATCTCCGCCTACGCGGTGGGTGTCGTCGTCGGCGCGCCCGTCCTGGCCTTCCTGGGCGCCCGGCTGCCGCGCCGTGCGCTGCTGGTGGCCCTCATGGCGGCCTTCGCGGCCGGCAACGTGCTGAGCGCGGTCGCCGGCTCCTACGGGCTGCTCGTCGTCTCGCGATTCCTGGCCGGTCTCCCGCACGGCGCCTACTTCGGCGTCGCCTCCCTCGTCGCGGCCTCCCTGGCCGCGCCCGGGCGCGCCGGCCGCGCCGTCGCGTCGGTGATGCTGGGCCTCTCGGTGGCCAACGTGGTCGGCGTGCCCGCCGCAACCGTGCTCGGGCAGCACCTGGGGTGGCGGGCGGCGTACTGGCTGGTCGCGGTGCTGGGCCTCGTGACGACGGCGCTGGTGCTCCGCTTCGTCCCGCGGACCCCCGGGGACCGCGCCGCGACCGGGCGCCGCGAGCTGGCGGCGCTGAAGCGGCCGCAGGTGCAGCTCACGCTCCTCGCCGGCGCGATCGGCTTCGGCGGCATGTTCGCCGTCTACTCCTACATCGCGCCGACCGTCACCGAGGTGGGCGGGCTCGGGCGCTCGGCCGTGCCGATCTTCCTCTTCGCCTTCGGCACCGGCATGGTCGCCGGCACCTGGCTCGCCGGTGTGGTGGCCGACTGGTCGCTGCAGCGGGCCATGCTCATCGGCTCGGCCGGCATGGGGCTCGTGCTGCTGGCCTTCTGGGCGCTCGCCCCCTTCGGCTGGGCGGCGCTGCCCGCGGTCTTCGGCGTCACCGTGCTCGGGTCGGTGCTGGTGATCGGCCTGCAGCTGCGCCTGATGGAGGCCGCGGGCGACGCCCAGACCATCGGCGCGGCGATGAACCACGCCTCGCTCAACACCGCCAACGCGCTCGGCGCGTGGCTCGGCGGCCTGGTCATCGCCGGCGGCCTGGGATTCCGCGCGCCCGCGCTCGTCGGGGTGGGCCTGTCGGTCGCCGGCCTCGCCGTGCTGCTGGTCGCCGCCGCCCAGCAGCGGCGGGCGACGACCGGCGCCTGACGGCCCTCGCGCCACCGGGACCCGGTGGGGCCCGCGGCGCCGCGGCTGACAGAATGCGGGCCATGTCCAGCACCCCGCCGACCGCCCCGACGACGCGCCCGCGGGTGCTCTCGGGCATCCAGCCGACGGCCGACTCGTTCCACTTCGGCAACTACCTCGGGGCGCTGCGGCAGTGGGTCGACCTGCAGGACGAGCACGAGCCGTTCTTCTTCGTCGCCGACCTGCACGCCATCACCGTCGAGCAGGACCCGAAGGTGCTGCGTCAGCGCACCCGGCGCGCCGCGGCGCAGCTGCTCGCCATGGGCGTCGACCCGGAGCGCTCGGCCGTCTTCGTGCAGAGCCAGGTGCCGGCCCACGCGCAGCTGGGCTGGGTGCTGCAGTGCCTCACCGGCTTCGGCGAGGCCCGGCGCATGACGCAGTTCAAGGACAAGTCCGCCAAGGGCGGCGAGGGTGCGGCGAGCGTGGGGCTCTTCACCTACCCCGTGCTGCAGGCCGCCGACGTGCTGCTCTACCGCCCGGCCTTCGTGCCCGTGGGCGAGGACCAGCGCCAGCACCTCGAGCTGACGCGCGACCTCGCGCAGCGCTTCAACAGCAGGTACAAGAAGACCTTCCGGCTGCCCGAGCCCTACATCTTGAAGGCGACCGCGAAGATCCTCGACCTGCAGGACCCGGCGCGCAAGATGTCGAAGTCCGCCTCGTCGCCGGCCGGCATCGTCGACATGCTCGATGACCCGAAGGCGTCGGCGAAGAAGGTCCGCTCCGCGGTCACCGACTCCGAGACCGAGGTGCGCTTCGACCCCGAGGCCAAGCCCGGCGTCTCCAACCTCCTCACCATCTTCTCCGCGCTCACCGGCACCGGCGTCGACGAGCTCGTGCAGCGCTACGACGGCCAGGGCTACGGCGCGCTCAAGGGTGACCTCGCCGACGCGGTCGTCGAGGTCGTGACGCCCTTCCGCGACCGCACGCTCGCCCTGCTCGACGACGCGGCTCACCTCGACGCCGTGCTCGCCGACGGCGCGGCGCGCGCGGGCGAGGTGGCCGAGCGCACCCTCGCCGACGTCTACGACCGGGTCGGGTTCCTGCCCGGGGGCGCCCGGTAGGGTCGAGCCGTGCCCACGATCGGAGTCGCGCTCGCCCTCCCCGAGCCCTGGGCCCGCGAGCTGCAGGACTACCGCATGTCGATCGGCGACACCACCGCGGAGAAGATCCCGACGCACATCACCCTCGTCCCCCCGGTCGAGGTCGACGACGACGCCGTCGGGTCCGTCGAGGAGCACCTCGAGGCGGCCGCGGCCACCGTGCCGGCCTTCGAGGTCCACCTGCGCGGCACGGGCACCTTCCGCCCGGTGTCGCCGGTGGTCTTCGTCGCGGTGGTCGAGGGCATCAGCCAGTGCGAGCAGCTGGCCGAGGCCGTCCGCAGCGGCCCCCTGGCGACCGACCTCAGCTTCCCCTACCACCCGCACGTCACGGTGGCCCACCACCTCGACGACGCGGCCCTCGACCGCGCCTTCGCCGAGCTCGCGGGCTTCGAGTGCCGCTTCCGGGCCGACGACTTCCACCTCTACGTGCACGACGACGCGGTCGGCTGGCGCCCGGCCCGGCGCTTCGCGCTGCCGGCGACCGTCCGGGTGGGCTGAGCCGTGGCCTCGCCCCAGGAGCGCCTGGTCGCCCTGCGGCGACGACGGCCCCTGGTCGACCACGTGGTGCGCGCCGTCGAGCACTACGCCGCGGTCAAGGGCAGCCTGCAGGCCGGCGCGATGACCTACTTCGGCTTCCTGTCCTTCTTCCCGATCCTCGCGCTGGCCTTCACGCTCGTCGGCTGGTTGAGCCTGGTCTTCCCCGACTCCCAGGACGCCCTGGTCGAGGTGATCCAGTCGGTCCTGCCGGGGCTGATCGGGCCGCTCGACACCCAGATCTCGCTCGAGGAGATCGAGGCGGGTGCCCGGGTGGCCGGGCCCCTCGCCTTCGCCGGCGTGCTCTACGCGGGCCTGGGCTGGGTCTCCGCGATGCGCGACGCCCTGGTGGTGGTCTTCGAGGTCGACGGCGACCAGCCGAACCTCGTGGTCGCGAAGCTGCGCGACCTGGGCGTCCTGCTCACCGTCGGGGCGGTGCTCCTGGTGAGCGTCGTGGTGTCCGGCTTCGTCGGCGGCTTCGCCGAGGAGCTGCTCGGGTGGCTCGAGCTCGACGAGGAGCTGGCCCCGCTCGTGGTCGGGGTGTCCCTCGCCGTCGGCTTCGCCGCCAACGTCCTGCTCTTCTACCTGATCTTCCGGCTGTTGGCCCGTCCCGACGACGTGCCGACGCGCTCGCTGCTGGCCGGCGCGCTGCTCGGGGCGGTCGGCTTCGAGGTGCTCAAGCGGCTCTCGAGCCTGCTCCTGGGCAGCACCGGCGGCGGCGCCGCGCAGGCCTTCGGCATCGCGCTCGTGCTGCTGGTGTGGATCAACTACTTCAGCCGGGTCGTCGTCCTCGCCGCGTCCTGGGCCTGGACCACCCGCGCGGCCCGCGAGGTGCGCGACGAGCGGGAGTGGGCCCGTCGCTCCATGGAGGAGCTCGTGCGCGTCGACCTGCGCGAGTCCCACCACGTGCCGCTCAACGACGACGGGCCCCCGGTCGAGGCACCCCGGCCCGCCCGCGCCTTCGCGACGGGGGCCGCCGCCACCCTGGGCACCCTCGGTGCCGTCCGACTCCTGCGACGCAAGGACCCCCGATGACCTGGACCCGCAAGCAGGCCGTGCTGGTGCTGGCCGTGGCCGCCTTCACGGCGCTGAGCTTCGCCAACTTCGCCGCCACGCTGTACGACGCGTGGTCCGGCGGCGAGGACCGCCCGCCCGGCTACTACGCCGCCCACTCCGTGCTGATCGTGGTCAACCTCGCCATCGCCGCGGCGCTGGGCACCCTCGGCGCCCGTGCCTGGCGGGCGACCCGCCGCTGACCGCTGGACGCGCCGACGGCGCGGCCCCCGGGGTCGGGGACCGCGCCGTGGCGGGTGGTGCGGGTCGGGCGGGCGGTGCTCAGTGACCGTGGCGCATCGCGGTGCGCAGGTCCTTGTTGAGTTGCGAGATCACGTCGAGCGGGATCTCCTTGGGGCAGGAGTTGGTGCAGGCACCGATGTTGGTGCAGCCGCCGAAGCCCTCGGCGTCGTGCTGGGCGACCATGTTGACCACCCGCTCGTCGCGCTCGGGCTGGCCCTGCGGCAGCGCGCCCAGGTGCGTGATCTTGGCACCGAGGAAGAGCGACGCCGAGCCGTTGGGGCACGCCGCGACGCAGGCGCCGCAGCCGATGCAGGTGGCGACGTTGAAGGCGCGCGCGGCGTCCTCCTGCGGCACCGGGGTGGCGTGGGCGTCGGGAGCCGCGCCGGTGTTGACCGAGACGTAGCCGCCGGCCGCGATGATGCGGTCGAAGGCAGAGCGGTCGACCACGAGGTCCTTGATCACCGGGAACGCGTCGGAGCGCCACGGCTCGATCACGATCTCCTGGCCGTCGCGGAAGGAGCGCATGTGCAGCTGGCAGGTCGTGGTGACCTCCGGGCCGTGCGCCTCGCCGTTGATCATGAGGTCGCACGAGCCGCAGATGCCCTCGCGGCAGTCGTGGTCGAAGGCGACCGGGTCCTCGCCCTGCTCGGTGAGCCGCTCGTTGAGCACGTCGAGCATCTCGAGGAAGGACATGTCGGGGGAGACCCCGTCCAGGTCGTAGTCCCTCATCTCGCCCTTGGCGTGGGCGGCCGGCTGGCGCCAGATCTTCAGCTTCAGTCTCACTTGTAGCTCCGCTGCTTCATCTCGATGGCCTCGTAGACCAGGTCTTCCTTGTGCAGCACCGGCTGCCCGTCCTCGCCGCCCCACTCCCACGCCGCGACGTAGGCGAAGTTGGCGTCGTCGCGCAGCGCCTCGCCGTCCTCGGTCTGGGACTCGGCGCGGAAGTGGCCGCCGCAGGACTCGCGGCGGTTGAGCGCGTCGATGCACATCAGCTCGCCGAGCTCGATGAAGTCGGCGACGCGGCCGGCCTTCTCCAGGCTCTGGTTGAGGCTGTCGGCGGTGCCGAGCACGCGCAGGTTGCTCCAGAACTCTCGCTTGAGTTCGCGGATCATGTCGATCGCCTTGCGCAGGCCCTCCTCGCTGCGCTCCATCCCGCAGTACTCCCACATGATGTGGCCGAGCTCGCGGTGGAAGGAGTCGACGCTGCGGGTGCCGTTGATCGACAGGAACTTCTCGATGCGCTCCTCGACCGAGCGGCGAGCCTCCACCACGGCCGGGTGGGACTCGTCGATCTTCTCGAAGGGGCCGTCGGCGAGGTAGTCGCGGATCGTGTTCGGCAGCACGAAGTAGCCGTCGGCCAGGCCCTGCATCAGCGCCGAGGCGCCCAGGCGGTTGGCGCCGTGGTCGGAGAAGTTCGCCTCGCCGGTCACGAACAGGCCCTTGAGGTTGGACTCCAGGTCGTAGTCGACCCACAGCCCGCCCATGACGTAGTGCACGGCCGGGTAGATGCGCATCGGGACCTCGTAGGGGTCCTCGCCCGTGATCCGGGCGTACATGTCGAAGAGGTTGCCGTACTTCTCCTCCACCGCCGCGCGGCCCATGCGCTCGATCGCGTCGGAGAAGTCGAGGTAGACGCCGCGGCGGAAGTCGCCGACCATCGGGCCGACGCCCCGGCCCTCGTCGCAGACGTTCTTGGCCTGGCGCGAGGCGATGTCGCGGGGCACCAGGTTGCCGAAGGACGGGTAGATCCGCTCCAGGTAGTAGTCGCGGTCCTCCTCCGGGATCTCGCGGGGGTCCTTGGTGCAGTCCTCCGCCCGCTTCGGCACCCAGATGCGGCCGTCGTTGCGCAGCGACTCCGACATCAGCGTCAGCTTCGACTGGTGCTCGCCGGAGACCGGGATGCAGGTCGGGTGGATCTGGGTGTAGCAGGGGTTCGCCATGTAGGCGCCCTTGCGGTGCGCGCGCCACGTCGCGGTGACGTTGGAGCCCATCGCGTTGGTGGAGAGGAAGAAGACGTTGCCGTAGCCGCCGGAGGCCAGCACGACGACGTCGGCCAGGTGGGTCTCGATCTCGCCCGTCACCAGGTTGCGCGCGATGATGCCGCGGGTGCGGCCGTCGGCCACGATCAGCTCGAGCATCTCGTGCTTGGTGTAGGTCGTGACGGTGCCGGCCGCGACCTGGCGCTCGAGCGCCTGGTAGGCGCCGAGCAGCAGCTGCTGGCCGGTCTGGCCGCGGGCGTAGAAGGTGCGGGAGACCTGCACGCCGCCGAAGGAGCGGTTGTCGAGCAGGCCTCCGTACTCGCGGGCGAAGGGCACGCCCTGCGCGACGCACTGGTCGATGATGTTCACCGACTCCTCGGCGAGGCGGTAGACGTTGGCCTCGCGCGAGCGGTAGTCGCCGCCCTTGACGGTGTCGTAGAAGAGCCGCTCGACGGAGTCGCCGTCGGCCTTGTAGTTCTTCGCGGCGTTGATGCCGCCCTGGGCGGCGATCGAGTGGGCGCGGCGCGGGGAGTCCTGGTAGCAGAAGGACTTCACCTGGTAGCCGGCCTCGCCGAGCGTGGCGGCCGCGGCGCCGCCGGCCAGGCCGGTGCCGACGATGATGACCGAGAGCTTGCGACGGTTGGCGGGGTTGACCAGGCGCGCCTCGAAGCGCCGCTTGGTCCACTTCTCGCTGATCGGGCCGGCGGGGGCCTTGGCGTCGCGGATCGGCTCGCCGGGCGTGAAGTAGCCGGCGGCGTCGGAGCGCTCGAGTCCGGACTCGGGGGAGAGGGTGTCGGTCACGGGGAGTCCAATCAGTCGACGATGCCGAGGAGCACGGCGAGCGGCACGATCGCGAAGCCGCCGGCGACCACCACGGCCAGCGTGTAGCCCGCGAGGTTGGCGCGGCGGCGGGCCGCGGCGGAGTTGGTGAGGCCGAGCGTCTGGCTGGCGCTCCAGACCCCGTGGCGCAGGTGCATCGCCAGTGCGGCCGTCGCGAGCAGGTAGAACGCCGCGACGTACCAGAACTCGGGCTGGAAGCCCGCGACGAGGCGCTCGTAGGGGGAGTCGGAGTTGCTGCCCGGCGTGATCGTGCGCGTCGTCAGGTGCAGCACGTGGAAGACCACGAAGAGCAGCAGCGCGGTGCCGCCCCAGCGCATCGTGCGCGAGGACAGCGTGGCCCCGGCTGCCTTCTTCACGGTGTAGCGCTGCGTGCGGGCCTTCGCCGCCCGCGCCCACAGCGTGTACGCCGCGTAGGCGTGGCCCACGAGCGAGAGCAGGAGGACCACGCGGATGATCCACAGCAGGCCCTCGTAGGGCAGCAGCGGCTCCCCGATCTCGCGGAGGTGCTCGGCGTAGGAGTCGAAGGACTCCTGGCCGGCGAACACCTTGAGGTTGCCGTACATGTGTGCCAGCACGTAGCCGACGAACACCAGGCCGGTGACGGCCATGAGGAGCTTCAGCGCGATGGTCGACCGGGTGGACCGGGTCGACCGGGCGCTGCCTTTGACGAGGGTCGGGGTTGCCACGACCGCCAGGCTACCGCCCGGTCAGGTGACCCCGACCCGCCTCGGGTGTGACATAGGTCCCGTTACCGGCCGGTCGGGAACTCCCGGGCGCCCCTGGTCGTACAGGCGCCGACCGCTGGTGTCCAGGTGCGGTCCACGAGCTCGTCGACCGCCTCGGCCCACGACCGGCACCGCGCTGGCCGCGGCCTCGCGCAGCGCGTGCGCGCAGGTGAGCTCCGGCGACGGGTGCACCAGCAGGACGTCGAGCGAGGCCACCGCGGTCGCCAGGTCGCCGCCGCGCAGCGCCCCGGTCGTGCGGACGCCCGGCACGTGCTCCTCGAGCCAGCGGCGCTGCGGCCCTTCGCCCACGACCACCAGGCGCACGCCGGGGACGGTCGCGACCTCGGCCAGCCGGCGTACGCCGTGGCGCTTGCGGAGGGTGCCCACGAAGCCGAGCCACGACCGGGCGGGGCGCCCCCGTGGCGCCCCGTCCGGGCCAGCGGTCGTGCAGCCAGCGGTCGTGCAGCGCGGGGGTGGAGGCCGCCGCGTCCACGCCCGGCCGGCGGCCGGCAGGCGCCGCGGAGGCCGGCACGGGCCCGGTCGGCAGCAACGTCGTCACGCAGACCAGCGTGGCGGGCGCGCGGAGCCGGCGGGCCGACGCGGAGCGGCCGTCAGGACAACACGAGGTGAACCGCGTCGGGGCGAGACGCACCCCACACGGGCACGCTGTGGCCCCCGCCACGGCCGCGCACCTACGATCCCCACCCATGACCACGCCGACCGGCCCGACCAGCGACACCGCGGAGGGCGGCCTCGACGAGCCGACCGAGCTCGAGCCAGCCCAGGGCTCGCTCGCGCTCGCCTCGCCCGAGGACACCGCCGGTCGCGCGGAGTGGGAGGCCGCGACGGCCGCGGTCCTGCGCAAGGCCCGGCGGCTCCGCGACGACGAGCCCGACACCGCGGTGTGGGAGCGACTGACCCGCACGACCCTCGACGGCCTCGCGGTGGCACCCATCGGCACGCCCGAGCACGTCGTGGACCTGCCGCCCGTCGGCGCGCCGGGCGCCGCCCCCTTCACCCGCGGTCGGCTCCCCGGTCGCCCGGAGGGCGGCTGGGACGTGCGCACCGTGGTCGGCGGGCAGGACGCGGAGGCGCTGAACGAGCTGGCGCTGCTGGACCTCGAGAACGGCGCGACCTCGCTGTGGGTCGAGGTCGGCGGGCCCCTCGCGGCCGCCGACCTGCCGGCCCTCCTCGACGGCGTGTTCCTCGACCTGGCCCCGGTGGTCCTCGAGGCGCCCGCCGACCCGCTCGGCGCCGCCCGGGCGCTCGTCGCCCACCTCGCCGACCTCGGCGTCACCCCGGCCGAGGGCACCAACCTCGGCGTCGACCCCGTCGGGGTCGCCCTGCGGGGGGTCCGGTCGCCCGACTCCCCGCCCGACTCTCCGCCGGGCTCCCTCCCGAGCGCCGACGACGTGGCCCGGGTGGTCACCGAGGCCGCTGAGCTCGCCCGGTCCGCCGGCACCCTGGCGCTCGTCGTCGACGGCACCGCGCTGCACGACCGCGGCGCCTCCGACGCCCAGGAGCTCGGCTACGTGCTCGCGCTGGGCGCGGCGTACCTCCGCGGGCTCACCGCGGCGGGGCTCGACGTCGACGACGCCCTGGGGCTGCTGGAGTTCCGCCTCGCCGCGACCGACGAGCAGTTCCCCACGATCGCCAAGCTGCGCGCCGCGCGCCAGGCGTGGTCGCGCGTCGCCGAGCTCTCGGGTGCCTCGCCGGAGGCGGGCGGCATGCGCCAGCACGTCGTGACCTCGCGGCCGATGATGAGCCGCTACGACCCCTGGGTGAACATGCTGCGCACGACCGTCGCGGCGTTCGCGGCCGGCGTGGGCGGCGCCGACAGCCTCACCGTCGTCCCCTTCGACGAGCCGCTGGGCGTGCCCGAGGCGCTGGGCCGCCGCAACGCCCGCAACACCTCCTCGCTGCTGATCTGGGAGTCGCACCTGGCCGCCGTCGCCGACCCGGCCGGCGGCTCCTACGCCGTGGAGCGCCTCACCGCCGACCTCGCCGAGGCCGCGTGGGCCGAGCTCGGTCGCACCGAGGAGGCCGGCGGCGTGCTGGCGGCCCTGGGCGACGGCTCGCTGCTGGGCCGGGTGGCCGCGGTGGTCGAGCGGCGCGAGGCCGAGGTGGCCACGCGCACCCGCCCGCTCACCGGGCTCAGCGAGTTCCCGAACCTCCGCGAGGAGCTCCCCGCTCGCGCCCCGCACCCCACCCCGCGCACGGTGCGCCCCTACGGTGCGTCCTTCGAGGCGATGCGCGACGAGCCGGCCGCGCGCCCGGCCTTCCTCGCCACGCTCGGCTCGGTGGCCTCGCACACCGCACGGGCCACCTTCGCCAGCAACCTGCTGGCCGCCGGCGGCGTCGACGTCGCCGTGGCCGGCCCGACCGCCGACGTCGACGAGCTGCTCGAGGCCTACGACGGCCAGCCGGTCGTCGTGCTCGCCGGCGCGGACACGACGTACGCCGCGTGGGGCGCCGACGCCGCCCGGGCGCTGCGCGAGGCCGGCGCGACCCGCGTCGTGCTGGCCGGCAAGCCGGGGGAGCGCACCGTCGACCCCGACCTGCTCGACGACTCCTGCGCGGTGGGCGTCGACGCCCTCGCGTTCCTCACCCGCACCCGGGAGGCCCTGGCATGAGCACCGCGCGCGTCCCCGACTCCTTCGCCGGCCTGCCGCTGCGCGGCGACGCGGCCCCCGCCGGGCCGGCAGCGAGCGCCGGCGAGCCCTGGCTCTCGCCCGAGGGCATCCCGGTGCTGCCGGTCTACGGCCCGGAGCACGTCGAGGGCCTGGACGCACTCGACACGTGGCCGGGACTCAGCCCGTTCCTGCGCGGGCCCTACCCGACGATGTACACCACCCAGCCCTGGACGGTGCGGCAGTACGCCGGCTTCTCGACCGCGGAGGAGTCCAACGCGTTCTACCGCCGCAACCTCGCGGCCGGGCAGAAGGGCCTGAGCGTCGCCTTCGACCTCGCGACGCACCGCGGCTACGACTCCGACCACCCGCGGGTGCGCGGCGACGTCGGCATGGCGGGCGTCGCGATCGACTCCATCTACGACGCGCGCACGCTCTTCGAGGGCATCCCGCTCGACGAGATGTCTGTGTCGATGACGATGAACGGCGCGGTGCTGCCGGTCATGGCGCTCTACATCGCCGCGGCGGAGGAGCAGGGGGTGTCGCCGGAGAAGCTGGCCGGGACCATCCAGAACGACATCCTCAAGGAGTTCATGGTCCGCAACACCTACATCTACCCGCCGCAGCCCTCGATGCGGATCATCTCCGACATCTTCGCCTTCACCGCCGAGAAGATGCCGCGCTTCAACTCCATCTCGATCTCGGGCTACCACATCCAGGAGGCCGGGGCGACCGCCGACCTCGAGCTGGCGTACACCCTGGCCGACGGCGTCGAGTACATCCGCGCGGGCCTCGAGGCCGGCCTCGACATCGACCGCTTCGCGCCGCGGCTGTCGTTCTTCTGGGCGATCGGCACCAACTTCTTCATGGAGGTCGCCAAGATGCGGGCGGCCCGGGCGCTGTGGTCGCGGCTGGTGCGCCAGTTCGACCCGCAGAACCCCAAGTCGCTCTCGCTGCGCACGCACTCGCAGACCTCCGGGTGGTCGCTCACCGCCCAGGACGTCTTCAACAACGTCCAGCGCACGTGCGTCGAGGCGATGGCCGCGACCCAGGGCCACACCCAGTCGCTGCACACCAACGCCCTCGACGAGGCCATCGCGCTCCCGACCGACTTCTCCGCGCGCATCGCCCGCAACACCCAGCTGCTGCTGCAGCAGGAGTCGCGCACCACCGAGGTCATCGACCCGTGGGCCGGCTCGTGGTACGTCGAGCGGCTCACCCACGACCTCGCCGAGCGGGCGTGGGCCCACATCCTCGAGGCCGAGCGCGCCGGCGGCATGGCGAAGGCCATCGAGGAGGGCATCCCGAAGATGCGCATCGAGGAGGCGGCCGCCCGCACGCAGGCCCGCATCGACTCCGGCGCGCAGAAGGTCATCGGCGTCAACACCTACCGGCTGCCGGCCGAGGACCAGCTCGACGTGCTCAAGGTGGACAACGACGACGTCTACCGCCAGCAGCTCGCCAAGCTCGAGCGGCTGCGCGCCGAGCGCGACGACGCCGAGGTGCAGCGCACGCTCGAGGCGCTCACCGCCTCCGCCGACCGGGGCGCGTCGCGCGGCTCGCTCGACGGCAACCTGCTGGCGCTGGCCGTCGACGCGGCCCGCGCCAAGGCCACCGTCGGCGAGATCTCCGAGGCCCTGGAGAAGGTCTACGGCCGGCACCAGGCCGTCATCCGTACGATCAGCGGCGTGTACCGCGAGGAGGCCGGGCAGGCCGGCGACAGCCGCACCCAGGCCGTGCTCGACGCCACCGCCCGCTTCGAGGAGGAGGAGGGCCGCCGCCCCCGCATCCTCGTCGCCAAGATGGGCCAGGACGGCCACGACCGCGGCCAGAAGGTCGTCGTCACCGCCTTCGCCGACCTCGGCTTCGACGTCGACGTGGGGCCGCTCTTCTCCACGCCCGAGGAGGTCGCGCAGCAGGCGGTCGACGCCGACGTGCACATCGTCGGCGTCTCCTCGCTCGCCGCGGGCCACCTCACGCTGGTGCCCGCGCTGCGCCAGGCGCTGGCCGAGCAGGGCCGCGAGGACATCATGGTCGTGGTGGGCGGCGTCATCCCGCCCGACGACGTCCCGACGCTCCTCGACATGGGCGCCGCGGCGGTCTTCCCGCCCGGCACCGTGATCGCCGACTCCGCGCTCGACCTGCTCGAGAAGCTGTCGGCGCAGCTCGCCGGGTGAGCCCGCGCCGCGAGGTCGACGTCGACGCCCTCGTCGCGGGGGTGCGGGCGGGGCAGCGCGCGGCGGTCTCCCGCGCGATCACCCTGGTCGAGTCGGGTCGGGAGGACCACCGCGCCGCGGCGCGCGCGATGCTGGGCGCGCTGACGTCGGCGGCCTCCACCACCCGCAGCCCCGCGGTGCGGGTGGGGATCTCGGGCGTGCCCGGCGTCGGCAAGTCCACCTTCATCGAGTCGCTCGGCACGACGCTGACCGGCGCCGGGCAGCGCGTCGGCGTGCTCGCCGTCGACCCGTCGTCGGTGCGCACCGGCGGCTCGGTGCTCGGCGACAAGACCCGCATGGGCCGCCTGGCGGTCGACCCGCGGGCCTTCGTGCGGCCCTCCCCGTCCGCCGGCACCCTCGGCGGCGTCGCCCGCGCGACCGCCCAGGCCATGCTGGTGCTCGAGGCCGCCGGCTTCGAGGTCGTGCTCGTCGAGACCGTCGGCGTGGGGCAGTCCGAGGTGACCGTGGCCGGCATGGTCGACACCTTCTGCTTCCTCACCCTCGCCCGCACCGGCGACCAGCTGCAGGGCATCAAGAAGGGCATCCTCGAGATCGCCGACGTCGTCGCCGTCAACAAGGCCGACGCCGAAGGTGGGGGCGGAGACCGCCAGGGCGAGGCGCGCGCCGCCGCCCGCGAGCTCGCCGGGG
Source organism: Nocardioides perillae (assembly GCF_013409425.1). Classification (NCBI taxonomy): domain Bacteria; kingdom Bacillati; phylum Actinomycetota; class Actinomycetes; order Propionibacteriales; family Nocardioidaceae; genus Nocardioides; species Nocardioides perillae. The sequence continues at coordinate 1,543,600 of NZ_JACCAC010000001.1, forward strand.
CGCTGCGCATGGTGCGGGGGCACGACGAGTGGGCGCCGCCGGTCGTCACCTGCTCCGGCCTCACCGGCACGGGTGTCGACGACGTCTGGTCGCGGGTGCTCGCGCACCGCGAGCACCTCGGCGACGACGGCCTGGCCCGCAAGCGCGCCGAGCAGCAGCTCGACTTCACCTGGGCGCTCGTGCGCGACGAGCTCGACCAGCGGCTGCGCCGCTCCGCCGGTGTGCGCGCCGTGCGCGAGGAGGTGCGCGCCGCCGTCCTCGCCGGCGAGGTCGCCGCGCCCGAGGCCGCCGACCGCATCCTCGCGGCGTACGACGGCGGCTGAGGTCAGCAACCCCGCCCCGACTAGGCTGGGCGGGATGCCCGCCCCTGCCAGCCCCGCCTCCGCCGTGCTCGACGCGGTCGTCGAGAAGCTCACCGACGACCTCGTCGACCTCCGGCGCGACCTGCACGCCCATCCCGAGCTGAGCTGGGCGGAGCACCGCACCACCGAGCGGGTCGCGGGACTGCTCGAGGGTGCGGGGTGGCGGGTGGAGCGGCTCCCCGGCAGCGGCGTGGTCGCCGACCTCGGCCCCGAGCCCGGCGCCGGCGGCACCGGGCGGGTGGCCCTGCGCGCCGACCTTGACGCGCTGCCCGTCGACGACCTGACCGGCGACCCCTGGGCCAGCACCGTGACGGGTGTCGCCCACGCCTGCGGTCACGACGTGCACACCGCGGCGCTGGTCGGCGCCGGCCTCGCCCTGGCGGAGCTCGCGGCGGGCCACCAGCTGCCCGGCGCGGTGCGGCTGCTCTTCCAGCCGGCGGAGGAGGTCATGCCCGGCGGCGCGCTGCAGTTGCTCGACCGCGGCGCCCTCGACGACGTCGACCGGGTCTTCGGCCTGCACTGCGACCCCAGCCTCGACGTGGGGCAGGTGGGTCTGCGCGAGGGCCCGCTCACCGGCGCGGCCGACCAGCTCGAGATCCGGCTCCACGGCCCCGGTGGCCACACCTCGCGCCCGCACCTGACCGCCGACCTGACCTACGCGCTCGGCAAGCTCGTCACCGAGCTGCCCTCGATCCTCTCGCGCCGCCTCGACCCCCGCGCCGGCGCCAGCGTCGTGTGGGGGGCGGTGCAGGCGGGCTCGGCCCACAACGTCATCCCCTCGCGGGGCCGCCTCGCCGGCACCGTGCGGATGCTCGACGCGGTCGCCTGGGCCGACGCCGAGGCGCTCGTCTCGGCCCTCGTGCACCAGGTCGTGGCGCCCTACGGCGTCGAGGCCGAGGTGCGCTACCAGCGCGGCGTGCCGCCGGTGGTCAACGAGCACACCTCGACGCAGCTGCTGGCCCGGGCCGTCGAGTCGGTGCTCGGCGAGGAGGGCCACGTCGCCACCCAGCAGAGCCTCGGCGGCGAGGACTTCGGGTGGTTCCTCGACCGGGTGCCCGGCGCGATGGGGCGGCTCGGCACCCGCACGCCGGGCGGTCCGACCTACGACCTGCACCAGGGCAACCTGCGCGTCGACGACCGCGCCACGACGATCGGCGCCCGCGTGCTCGCGGGCGCCGCCCTCGCGTCCCTGGGAGCCTGAGCCCGCGCCGGGCCCCGGCTACTGCTTGACGTAGGGCACGCCGTCGGCGGCGGGCGGGCGGGAGCGCCCGACGAGCCCGGCCACGGCGAAGATGGTCACGACGTAGGGCAGCATCAGCAGGAACTGGCTCGGCACCGGCGAGCCGACGGCCGACAGCACGCCCTGCAGGTTGCTGGCGAAGCCGAAGAGCAGCGCCGCGAGCGTGGCGCGCACCGGGTCCCAGGTGCCGAAGATGACGGCCGCGAGCGCGATGTAGCCGGCGCCGCCGGTCATCTCGCGGTTGAACTGCGGCACCGACACCAGCGTGTAGAACGCACCGCCCGCGCCGGCCATCGCGCCGGCGAGCAGCACCGCGCGGTAGCGGGTCGCGAGCACGTCGATGCCCACGGTGTCGGCGGCCTTCGGGTGCTCGCCGACCGCGCGCAGGCGCAGGCCCCAGCGGGTGCGGTAGAGCGCGAACGCCGTGGCCGCGACCAGGACGTACATCAGGTAGACGACCGGCGTCTGGCGGAAGAGCACGGGCCCGAGCAGCGGCAGGTCGCCGAGGAGCGGGATCGCCACCGCGTCGAAGCGGGGCGGGCTGTTGAGGCGGGCGGTGTCCTCGGCCAGCACCTGGGTGAACAGGAAGCTCGTCAGGCCGATGACCAGCACGTTGAGCACCACGCCGACGATGACCTGGTCGACGAGGTAGGTGATCGCGAAGACGGCGAGCACCGCGGCCACCAGCACGCCGGCGACCATCGCGGCCACCAGGCCGGCCCAGGTCGACCCGGTCAGCGAGCCGACCAGGGCCGCGGCGAAGGCGCCCAGCAGCAGCTGGCCGTCGATGGCGATGTTGACGACGCCGGCGCGCTCGCCGACCACGCCGCCGAGCGCACCGAAGACGAGCGGCACCGCCAGCGCCACGGCGCCACCGAGCAGGCCGACCAGCGGCACGGTGCCGCCCGCGGCCGCCCAGGTGAGGAAGGCGACGACGGCGACCAGGGAGAACGCCGCGACCACCGGCAGCGGGGTGCGTCGGCGGCGGGCGAGGAGCAGCCACGACGCCGCGCTCAGCACGGCCATCACCACGACCAGCACCCACGCGGTCGCCATCGACGGCACGGTGAGGTCCGGCAGCGTCGCGAGGTCGCCGCGCGCCCGCAGGCGGTACGTCGTGTCGCCCGGCTGGGCGGCCAGCACGAGCGCCAGCGCCAGGGCGGCGGTGACGGCCGTGAAGGCGGCAGGCGCCTTGCGGGACACCAGCGCGACCCGGGAGCCGTCGTCGGTCGGGCCCGCGGGCTCCGCGGGCCGGGTGCCGAGCGAGGCGGTGGTCATGCGACCTCCTTCTGGGGCAGGCGGAAGAGCGCCCGGACGAGCGGCGGGGCGGCGATGAAGAGGACGATGAGCGACTGCACCACGAGCACGAGGTCGACGGGGATGCCCTCGGAGGCCTGCATGAGGAAGCCGCCGGCCTTGAAGGCGCCGAAGAGCAGGCCGGCGGCCAGGATGCCGAGCGGCCGCGAGCGGCCGAGGAGGGCGACGGTGATGGCGTCGAAGCCGATGCCGGCGTCGATGTCGACGGTCACGCCGCTGGTGACCGTGCCGAGTGCCTGGTTGGCGGCGGCCAGGCCGACCAGGGCACCCGAGAGCGCCATCACGACGGTCCAGGTGCGCCCGACGTCGATGCCGGCGACCCGGGCTGCGTCGGGGTTGAGCCCGACCGCGCGGATGCGGAAGCCGAGCGCCGAGCGCTCGAGCAGCCACCACACCGCGGCGGTCGCGACCAGGGCGAGCAGGAAGCCGGCGTGCAGGTCGAAGCGCTCGCCCAGCAGCGGCGGCAGGGTGGCGGTGTCCTTCATCGGCAGCGTGGTCAGGTTGGTCGTGCCGGGGGCCTGCAGCAGCGAGGGCTGCGAGAGGGCGTAGAAGACCAGGTAGAAGCCGATGTAGTTGAGCATGATCGTCACGATCACCTCGTGGGCGCCGGTGCGGGCCTTGAGCACGCCCGCGATCGCACCCCACAGGCCGCCCGCGACGACCGCGGCCAAGAGGCCGACGAGCAGGTGGACACCGCCGGGGAGGTCCAGGCTCGAGCCGACCCAGCCCGCGGCAGCGCCGCCCAGCAGCATCTGCCCGCGCCCGCCGATGTTGAACAACGCGGCGCGGAAGGCGAGGCCGACGCCGAGGCCGGCGAGGACGAGCGGGCCGGCGAAGAGGAACGTCTGGGTCAGGGGGCGCAGCTGGGTGGCGAGGTCGGCGCCGTTGGGGTTGTAGACCGAGCCGCGGAAGAGCGCGCCGTAGGCGCCCGTGACGGCGTCGAGGACGGCACGCACGGTGTCGCCGGGCCGGGAGAAGAAGTAGCCGGCGGAGGACTGCACCTCCTCGTCGGTCACGGCGATGAGCACCGAGCCGACCAGCACGGCCAGGAGCAGCGCGAAGAACGACACCACCACACCACCGGCCGCGGCCTCGCGCAGCGCACGGCGCCAGCGCTGGTCGTCGCGCACCGGCTGCTGCGGGCGCGGCGGCGTCGGGTCGGTGGGGGAGGGGGCGGGGGCGCTCACGCGGGCACTCCTTCGGGTCGCTCGCCGGTCATCATCAAGCCGATGACCTCGCGCGGGGTGTCGGCGGGGACGATGCCCACCACGCGGCCGCGGTAGAGCACCATGATGCGGTCGGCCAGGGCGGTGACCTCGTCGAGCTCGGTGGACACCACGAGCACCGGCACGCCGGAGTCGCGGGTCTCGACGATGCGCTGGTGGATGAACTCGATCGAGCCCACGTCGACGCCGCGGGTCGGCTGGGCGGCCACGAGCAGCCGCAGGTCGCGCGAGAGCTCGCGGGCCACGACGACCTTCTGCTGGTTGCCGCCCGACAGGGTGCCGACGGGGGCGTCCGCGCTGGGCGTGCGCACGTCGTACTCGGCGACCTTCTGCTGCGCGAACTCGTCGCGTCCGCGCAGGTCGAGGGCGCCCCGGCGCACGAAGGGAGCGCCCTGGCTGCGGTTGAGCATGAGGTTCTCGGCGACCGACATCGCGCCGACCAGGCCCTCGGCCTGACGGTCCTCCGGGACCAGGCCGACGCCGGCGTCGAGGATCGCGCGCACCGAGCGGCCCACCAGGGGGCGTCCGTCGAGGGTGATCGTGCCCTGCACGTGGCGCTGCAGGCCGAGCAGCGCCTCGGTGAGCTCTGTCTGGCCGTTGCCCTGCACGCCGGCCACGGCGAGCACCTCGCCGGCGCGGATGGTGAACGAGACGCCGTCGAGGTGCACCTGGCCGGCGTCGTCGACGACGCGGAGGTCCTCGACGACGAGGGCCTCCTCGCCCAGCGTCGGCGGCTCCTTGTGCACGGTGAGCTCGACCGGGCGCCCGACCATGAGGGAGGCGAGCTCGACGTTGGTGGCGCTCGGATCGGCCTCGCCGACGACCTTGCCGAGCCGGATGACGGTGATGCGGTCGGCGACCTCGCGCACCTCGCGCAGCTTGTGGGTGATGAAGACGATGGCCTTGCCGTCGGCCTTGAGCTCGCGCATCGTCGCCATGAGCTCGTCGGTCTCGCTCGGGGTGAGCACCGCGGTCGGCTCGTCGAAGACGAGGACCTGCGCGTCGCGCGAGAGCGCCTTGATGATCTCGACGCGCTGCTGCACGCCGACGGGGAGGTCCTCGACCACCGCGTCGGGGTCGACGTCGAAGCCGAAGCGGCCGGAGATCTCGCGCACCCGCTGGCGGGCGGCGGCCAGGTCGAGGCGGCCGCCGAGGCGGGTCTGCTCGTTGCCGAGGACGACGTTCTCGGCGACGGTGAAGACCGGCACCAGCATGAAGTGCTGGTGCACCATCCCGATCCCGGCCGCGATCGCGTCGCCGGGCCCGGAGAAGTGCTGCGGCTCCCCGTCGAGGAGGATCTCGCCCTCGTCGGCACGGTAGAGGCCGTAGAGCACGTTCATCAGCGTCGACTTGCCGGCGCCGTTCTCGCCGAGCAGGCAGTGCACCTCACCGGGGCGGACGGTCAAGGAGATGCGGTCGTTGGCGACGAGGGCGCCGAAGCGCTTGGTGATGCCGCGCAGGGCGAGTTCCACGGGATCCGTCCTCGGTGGTGGGGGAGCCGGTCGTGCGACGTCCGGGGGGAGGCCGGTCGGCCTCCCCCCGGACGTCGGGGTGCTGCACCGCTGCCGAGCGCCGCGTCGCGGCGCGGCGGTCGGTGCGGGCGGGTCACTGTTGGAGGTAGGACTCCACCGTGATCGAGCCGTCGATGATGCCGGCGCGGATCTCGTCGAGCTCGGCCATCACCGTGTCGGAGACCTGGTCCTCGTAGTTGTGCAGCGGCGCGATGTCGACGCCGCCGTCCTCGAGGGTGCCGACGTAGGGCGCGAAGTCGATCTCGCCCTCCGCCGAGGCGGTCACGGCCTGGTAGGTCGAGTCCGACATGTTCTTCAGGATGGACGTGAGCACGACCTCCTGGGTGTTGGGGTCGGTCTCGAAGAGGTCGGCGTCGGTGCCGATGAGGGCCACGTCGCGCCCGGCGTCGGCGATCGCGGTGAGCGCGCCCTGGTAGATCGGGCCACCGACCGGCAGGATCACGTCGACGTCCTGGTTGATGATCTGGCGGGCGGTCTCGGTCGCGGCCGGGTTGGCCTCGAAGCCGCCGGTGAACGAGCCGTTCTCGCCGTCCCAGCCGACGACCTGCACGTCGGCGCCCTTCTGCTCGTTGTAGTACTCGACGCCCTGGCGGAAGCCGTCCATGAAGATGGTCACGGTCGGGAACGGCTCGCCGCCGTAGGTGCCGACCTTGCCGGTCTCGCTGGTGTCGGCCGCGAGGTAGCCGGCGAGGAACGCCGCCTCCGCGGTGTTGTAGAGCAGCGGCTTGATGTTCTCGACGTCGGGCTGGCCGTCGAAGGTCGCGCCGTCGTCGCCGCCGTCGGCCGCGTCGTCGATGAGGACGAAGTCGATCTCGGGGTTGGCGGTCGCCGCCTCCTTGGTCGCCGCGGCGAGCGCGAAGCCCACCGAGACGATGGTGGTGCAGCCCTCCGCGACGAGGCTCTCCATGTTGGGGCCATAGTCGTTGCCGCTGTTGGACTCGACCGCGGTCAGCTCGACGCCCTGCTCCTCCGCGGCGCGGGTCGCGCCCTCGAAGCCGAGCTGGTTGAAGGACTTGTCGTCGAAGCCGCCGGCGTCGGAGACGATGCACGGCTTGAAGTCGCTGTTGGCGGCCTCGCCGCTGCCGCTCGCGCCCGTCTCCTCGGGGGCCTCGCCGCAGCCGGCGAGAGCGGCGGCGGTCACGAGCAGGGTGAGGCCGGTGGCGGCTGCGCGCCTGGTCTTCTTCACAGGGTTCCCTCCATGGGTTCGCCCGACGGGCGTGTTTGTCGACCCCCGGATCCTCCACGGTGCCGCCCGCGGGCGCCAGCGTGGTGACGGAAGGGTTATCGGGTTGCGACCTTCGGGCGGCACCGGGGTGCCACCCCGGGACCGGAGGTGCGCTGCGGCACAGTGGGCCACGGCGGTTTGGTGCCGGTGCAGGAGGGGGAGGACGTCGTCGTGGTGGTGGGACTCGCGGACCCCGAGGAGCTCGACGCGCTCGCGCGCGACCTCGAGGCGCAGGCCGAGGAGGTGCGGGCGCGCTACCGCCTCTTCCGCACCCAGGTCACCGAGGTGCGCTGGCAGTCCGCCGGCGCCGCGGACTACCGCCGCCACTGCGAGGCCCTCGTGGCCGACCTGGAGCGCAACGCCGCCGAGCTGGAGGCGGCGGCCGGCGACCTGCGCGCCCACGCGCAGGCCGTGCGCGACCGCATCGCGTGGATGCACGAGATGGTCGACGACCTGCGCCGCCGCGCCGAGGAGGCCTGGGACGACGCCCAGGGTGCCTTCGCGTGGGGCAAGGACAAGGCCGACGACGCCTGGCGGACCGTGACGGGGTGGCTGTGAGGTGTCGGTGATCCGGCTCGGCGAGCAGGAGCCGGGGCTCGCGACCCGCCGCGTCGAGCTCGGCGTCCTGGGGCTCGTCGCGCTGCGCCGCGCCGCGGCGTACGCCGGGTTGCCGCCGCTGCCGCCCGACCTCGTGGTCGAGCCGTCCCCGGCCGAGGCGGCGCTGGCCGGTGTCGACGTCGAGGCGGAGGTGGCCCGGGCGCGCGAGGCGCTGGTCGCGCAGCACGTGGTCGACGACGACGGGCCCGTGCCGGCGGTCGCGGCCAACCTCGCCGCCGTCAGCGCCGCGCCGCGGCGGCTGCGCCTCGCGCTGCAGGGGCCGCGCCGCTCGCTGGTCGCCCACCACTGGGTCGACGCCCGCATCGCCGGCTCGCTGGTGCGCGACGGCCGGCGGTGCACGCTGTCGCTCTTCGACGCGCGCCAGTGGGGCGACGAGCTGCTCGCGCCGCTGCCCGACCCGGCGGTGACCGACGGTCCGCGGCGCACCGGCTTCACCGTCCCCGCCACCTCGCTCACCACCCTCGTCGCGCTGGAGGCCCTGCCCGCGGAGGGGCTCGGCCAGGTCGGCCTCCTCGCCGGCGTCGACCCGGCGGTGGTCGCCGCCGTGCAGACGTGGGGCGAGCAGACAGAGGCCGTCCTGCACGTGACGGTCCCGCCGGTGCGCCCCGACCGGCTCCCCGCCGGGCTGGTGTGGTTCCTCGACCGGTGGGGGTGGTGGTCGGCGCGCGCGGGGCACGCCGACGACGGCACCCCCGCCGTCACCGTGGCGCCGGCGCGCCGGGACGACCTGCGCCGCGCGGTGGCCTCACTCGTGACGGGAGCGTGGACGTGAGCGGCAGCGACAGCAGCGGCGGCTTCGAGGTGGTCGGCGGGGCCCACGGGCTCGAGGCGGACCTCGACGACATGGACGCGACGGGGTCGCGGATCCGCGCGACCGGGTGGGACGTCGGCGACACCGCGCTCGACACCCACCGCTTCCTCGTCGACGGCAACCTGCTGCGCAGCGCCCCACTGGCCCCCACGACGTTCGCCCGCTTCGAGGGCAGCCTGGTCGCGGCGCTCGACGGGCCTGAAGGCCTCAGCGTCAACGCCGTGCGGATGGTCGCGACCGGCACCTTCATGCAGGGCAAGAGCAAGGCCTACCTCGCCACCGACCGCGCACTCGAGCAGGCCGACGACCTGCGTCAGCACCTGCAGGGGCAGCTCTACGGGCTCGGCCTGGCCGTCGCTCCCGTGCCGACCCTGCTGACGACCTACCTCGCCCTCGAGGACGCCGGCGCGCTCGACGACCCCGCCACCTGGATCACCGAGCACCCCGACGTGCTGGAGGAGGTGGTGGCCAGCTCCTCGGGTGCGCTCGACCTCTTCCTACCCGGGTCCGGCTTCCCCTCCGGCACCGAGGACGGCGCCGCGCTGCTCTCGCTGCTCTACGACCAGGAGCTGGGCGAGCTCACCTCGGAGACGGTCGACGGCACCGCCGCGCCGCAGAGCCTGCACGACGCGATGGTCCTGCTCGAGGAGGCCGCGGGCACGACCGACGGCTTCCGGGTCGAGCGGATCGGCACCGGGCCGGACGCCCGCTACGTCGTCTACCTGCCCGGCACCAAGGCCTTCGACGGCCCGTTCGAGCCCGGCGGTCCGCTCCCCGACGGGCTGGAGGAGAGCGGGCTGGTGCAGAGCCTCGGCACCAACTTCGCCGCCGTCGGCGGCGTCGACAACGCCTACGTCACGGCCGTGCTCCGCGCGCTCGGCGACCTGCCCGAGGGCTCCGACGTCACCCTCCTCGGCCACAGCCAGGGCGGCATCGTCGCGGCCCGGGTGGCCGAGGCGGTCGCCACCGCGGAGGACCCGCCCGTCCGGGTGCGACGCGTGGTCACGGCCGGCTCGCCGGTCGACCACGTCGAGCTGCCCGAGAGCGTGCAGGTGCTCTCGCTCGTCAACGAGCACGACATCGTGCCGCGCCTCGACGGCGAGGCGGTCGACGACCGCAGCAACCACACCACCGTCCTGACCCGGCGCCAGCTCGGCTCGGTGACCGACAACCACTCGGTGGGCCGGGTCTACGCGCCCCTGGCCGCCGACCTCGAGGCGTCGGACGACCCCCGCGCACAGGCCGCGGTGGACGGGCTGCGCGAGGTGTGGGGCGGCGGCACCTCGACCACCACCTTCTACGAGATGGGACGACCGTGAGGCGACTGACCTGGACCCTGCCGCTGCTGCTCGTCGGGTGGGCCCTGGTGGCCTGCACGGGCAGCACGCCGGGGGGTGCCGACTCGCCCGGAGCCAGCGACCCGGCGGGCACGTCGGGCACGCCCGGTGCGACCGACAACGACGCCCTCCTGGCCGAGGTGGAGCAGGCGCTGCGCACGCGCGGCGACTTCCAGCGGCTGCAGGTGGGCTACGTCGACTCGGTCGACAACGCCGGGCTGGTCGTCGTCGACGGCTACTGCACGGGCTGCGACGCCGCCGCCCTCGCCGACGAGGCGGCCGCCCTGGTGTGGCGCAGCGAGGTCGCCCCGCTGCGCACCCTGCGGGTCTCGGTCACCGACACGAGCACCGGCACCCGGGCGCGTGCGGGCGGCGCCGTCGCCGAGGAGCAGGAGCGCCTCACCCAGCAGTACGGCGTGCGCCCGGGGTCCGCGGGCGAGTAGCAGCCCGCGCGGGGTGTCGGGCAGGATGTTTCCCGCGTCGCGCACGGGGGCAGGATCGCCTCGCCCGAGCCGTGCGAGGTGCTCGGGTCACGACGACACGCAGGGGTGCACACACATGGGGGAGACCAGCACGCTCGGACGCGCCGCTCGCAGGCTCGCCACGGCGGTCGGCGCGGCAGGTGTCGCGCTCGCGACGGCGGCGGCGCTCGCTCCGCCGGCCCACGCCGGAGCGGGCGGCGGCCAGGGCGAGGCCACCGACGGGGGCTACGGCGTCGGTGCCGTCAGCGTCTCGGTCAGCGGTGACTACAGCCCGGGGCTGCGCGCCTCCGTGCCCGCCCCGCCACCGCTGTGCTGGTGGGAGCCGGTGACCCTCCTGGGCTGGCAGGTGGACCCCAGCGACCCCGAGGCCGTGAAGAAGTACTACGACGAGGAGATGCGTCCCTGGTTGACGGGTCACGCCTCGGCTGGCCAGGCGGCGGTCGACTACGACCGGTTCGCCGCGGCCATCGCCGCGGTGGCCGCCGGGCGTGACATCACGTGGTACTCCCTCCGCATCAACGACGCTCTGCGCCCCGGTGGCGACGGCTACCAGCAGGCCGCCGCGCTGCACGCCGCGGGCTGCGGCACCGGACTGAACCCGGCACCGGGTGGCCTGCTCCTCGAGACGATGAACTGGTTCGAGACGGGCAACGCACCGGAGCCCGTGGTCGACCCCGAGATCCTCGCCGAGTACGCCTACGAGGTCATGGACCTCGTCGACCCGACGCTCGACTGGAACCCCAAGATCGGCGAGGTCGGCAACGCCTCGCTGGTCAACCTGCCCACCTGGCTGTGGGTGGACGACGAGGCCAGCGTCGGCGTCCGCACCGTGACGGCGTCGGTCGGCGCCGTCAGCGCGACCGTGACCGCCCGCACCGACGGCGTCTCGATCACCTCGCCGGCCGGCACGACCGAGTGCAGCGCCGACCAGGCCCGCACGGCGTACTCCGCCGGGGCGTCGGAGGCGTCGGCCTGCACGCTGACCTTCGACCGCGCCTCGTGGGGCTACGGCGGGGGCTTCCCGGTCGAGGCCTCGACGACGTGGCAGGCGACGTGGACCTCGAGCACGGGCGAGGGCGGCCAGCTCGACGCGCGCTCCGCCGGCGAGACCACCTACGTGCCGGTGGCCGAGTCGCAGAGCCTCGTCACGGCGGTCGACTGAGTCGTGAGCGCCTCGCCGCGGCGGCCGCTGCGCCGCGCCGCCTCCGCCTGCCTCCTCGCCGCGGTCGTCCTCACCTCCGCCGCCTGCGCCAGCGAGCAGCCGACGCCCACGGTCTCGCTCGACGAGGAGCCGTCGGCCCCCGCGTCGCCGACCCCGTCGGAGACCTCGGACCCGGCGGCCGCGGGCGAGGTCCCCGAGGTGCCGCCCGACGGCGTGGTCACCCGCGGCCGCAACGTCGCGGACTCGCCGGCCGAGCTGGAGGTCACCGACCGGTGGTACGCCTACTGGGACGAGGTCCTGCGCATGTACCGCTCGACCGAGGTGGACCGCGACACCCTTCACTCCCTGGCCACCGGTGACGCCGCCGAGGGCCCGCTCGACTACGTCGCGCGGATGCGGGAGCGCGGCGACACCCAGCGCGGCGGCGTGATCGCCGCGGTCACCGCCGTCCGGGTCGACGGTCGCCGTGCGGTGGTCGAGGCGTGCTTCCGCGACGACACCCAGGACGTGGCGCGCAACGGCCGCCCGGCCGAGGTGCCGGCGGTGTTCTTCACCTCCCGCGCGACCCTGCGCCAGGAGGGGCCCGACTGGCGGGTCGTCGAGTCGGTCGGCACCTCCGAGGGCGCACCCTGCGACTACCGCTGACGCGGCGCTGACAAGATGACCTCCCCGTCCGCAGCGCCGCGGACGGTCGAGGACGCGAGGAGCAGCGGGTGGACGTCTGGGAGGAGCTGCGGCTCGCCGCGGTGGAGGTGGTCGATCGCGCCTACGCGCCCTACTCCCGCTACCGCGTCGGCGCCGCCGCGCGGGTCGACGACGGCCGGGTGGTCGTGGGCTGCAACGTCGAGAACGCGGCGTACGGCGTGACCCTGTGCGCCGAGTGCGGGCTGGTCTCGCAGCTGCACGCCTCGGGCGGAGGGCGGCTCACCCACTTCGTCTGCGTCGACGCGGCGGGCACGGTGATCATGCCGTGCGGGCGCTGCCGGCAGCTGCTGATGGAGCACGGGGGCCCCGCACTCGAGGTGATGACCGTGCGCGGCGTGCGCCGGATGGACGAGGTGCTGCCCGACGCGTTCGGGCCGCACGACCTGGAGACGATCGAGGGGAGCCGCTCGTGAGCGCGCAGTTGCACGACGCCGTGGAGGTCATCCGCACCAAGCGCGACGGAGGTCGGCTCAGCGACTCGATGGTCGACTGGGTGGTCGCGGCCTACACCCGCGGCGACGTCGCCGACGAGCAGATGTCGGCGCTCGCGATGGCGATCCTCCTCAACGGCATGGACCGCGAGGAGATCTCGCGCTGGACGGCGGCCATGATCGCTTCCGGCGAGCGCATGGACTTCTCCGCGCTCTCGCGCCCCACCGCCGACAAGCACTCCACGGGCGGCGTCGGCGACAAGATCACCCTCCCGCTCGCGCCGCTGGTCGCGGCGTGCGGCGTGGCCGTGCCACAGCTCTCGGGCCGCGGGCTGGGCCACACCGGCGGCACGCTCGACAAGCTCGAGGCCATCCCGGGCTGGCGCGCCTCGCTCACCAACGACGAGCTGCTCGCCCAGCTCGAGGACGTCGGCGCGGTCGTCTGCGCCGCCGGCGACGGCCTCGCCCCGGCGGACAAGAAGCTCTACGCCCTGCGCGACGTCACCGGCACCGTCGAGGCCATCCCGCTCATCGCGTCGTCGATCATGAGCAAGAAGATCGCCGAGGGCACCGGTGCGCTCGTGCTCGACGTCAAGGTCGGCACCGGTGCGTTCATGAAGGACGAGGCCTCGGCGCGCGAGCTGGCCGAGACCATGGTCGCCCTCGGCCAGGACGCCGGGGTGCACACCGTCGCGCTGCTCACCGACATGTCGACCCCGCTCGGGCTGACCGCCGGCAACGGGCTCGAGGTGCGCGAGTCGGTCGAGGTCCTGGCCGGCGGGGGCCCCGCCGACGTCGTCGAGCTGACCGTGGCGCTGGCCCGCGAGATGCTCGCCGGTGCCGGGCGCGGCGACGTCGACCCGGCCGAGGCGCTGGCGGACGGCCGCGCGATGGACGTGTGGCGGCGCATGGTGGCCGCCCAGGGCGGCGACCCCGACGCCCCGCTGGCCACCGCCCGCGAGACGCACGTCGTGGCCGCTCCCGCCTCGGGGGTCCTCACCCGGCTCGACGCGATGGCCGTGGGCCTGGCCGCCTGGCGGCTCGGTGCCGGCCGGGCCCGCAAGGAGGACCCGGTGCAGGCCGCCGCCGGCGTCGAGTGGCACGCCCGCCCCGGCGAGGAGGTCACCGAGGGCCAGCCGCTGCTGACGTTGCACACCGACGAGCCCGAGCGGTTCGAGCGGGCACTGGCGGCGCTCGACGGCGGGGTCGACGTCGCACCGTCGGGCACGGCGTACGACGCCACGCCGCTGGTCCTCGACCGCATCGGCTGACGCCCGGCCGGTCACCCCCGCCGGTCACCCCCGCCGGTCACCCCCGCCGGTCACCCCCGCCGGTCGCCCCCGCCGGTCGCCACGGCCGGTCACCGCGACGGAGGCTGCCGCCGTGCCACCCGAGGGGGTAGGTTGTGGCGGTCCAGACAGCCTCGTCCATGGGGGACCCGTGCCCGTCCGACCACACCCGCGCGCCCGCCGACCCGTCGGCGCGCTCGCCGCGGCGCTGCTCGCCTCCGCGCTGACCGGCTGCGGCGGCGACGACCCGGTCGTCCTGGACGAGGAGCCCGTCGCCGCGCAGCCCACCGAGGCACCCGCGGTGAGCGACGAGCAGCAGCTGCGCGACCTCGTCGAGGCCTACGACGCCGCGCTCGACGAGGTGCAGGAGCGCGGAGGCGACGCCGCCGCCTTCGAGGGGGTGCTCACCGCCGACCTGGCGGCGGAGTACTCCCGCAACTACACCGACAACATCTACGGGAACGGAATGCAGATGCTGGGCTCCTGGTCCTTCGAGGTGGGCGACGTCGAGGTCGACGGCGACAGCGCGACGATCGAGGTGTGCACCGACGGGACCGACGTCTACGTCGTGCCGGCCGGTGAGGGCATCGGTGACGGCGCCCGCAACCAGGGGATCGCGCCGCAGGTGCTCACCGCGGAGCAGGTCGACGACGGCTGGTTGCTCGCCGGGGCGGCCGCGGGTGGGGAGGCCTGCGCATGAGCGCCGTGACCGGGGACCGGCCGCGCGTGTGGCGACGACTGCTCGCCGCCCTGCCGTTGCTGGCCGGCCTGCTGCTGGTGGTCGTGCCGGCCGGGCCGGCCGCGGCCGACCCGGTGTGCACTCCGCCCGCGCAGGCGACCTGGACCCCCGGCGGCGGTTACTCCTGCACCGTGCCCGGCGGAGGTGGTGGTGGAGGCTCCGAGGGCGGCGGAGACGGTGGCGGGTCGTCTGAGCCGACCTGCGTCCTCACGGGCGACTACACCTTCTGCGCCGGGGCCACGCCGTGCCGCCAGTTCGAGGGGCACCCGCCCTACATCGCCCCCGAGGGGCCCCAGCCGAGCCCGGAGGCGGTGTGGACGATCCGCGAGTGCGCGGGTCAGCCCATCGACGTCTTCTGGTCGACCGACGAGGAGCCCCAGCCGCCGTCCCTCGCCGAGCAGGCGCAGACCGCGATCGGGCAGATCGACCTGACGATGCCGGCGGTCCGCACCAGCCCCGCCGGCCGCACGATCGTCAACCTCCCCACGTGGTTCTGGGTCGACGGCGAGCAGCCGGAGCTGACCGGCAGCTCGGCCTTCGGGCTCGTGGCGATCGCCACCGCGCAGGAGCTGCGAGTCGACCCCGGCGACGGCAGCCCGGCCTTCACCTGTCCCTGGGTCACCAGCGCGGAGGAGGCCGAGGCGTCGTGCACCTACGCCTACCCCCGGGCGTCGTGGGACGGCGCCGCCTCGCACGACGGACGCCCCGCCCACGAGGCGGTCGTGACGACCACCTTCGCGCTCCGCTTCGAGGTCGGTGGCACCCCGGTGACGATCCCCGGGGCACCGACCACGCTGCCCGGCCCGCCCAGCACCGCCGTGGTCCGCGTCGACGAGGTGCAGAGCCTCGTGCGCAGCACCGGCTGAGCCGCCGGACGAGACCCGGGCCACAGAAAACCGGCCGCCGAGGTTTGGCGCCGCGCGGGCGGGGCAGAAGGGCGGTGTCCACCCCACGTCCTCAGGAGACGACATGACCGACGGCACCATCTCCGTATCCCACGGCGACATCGAGACCCAGGCGAAGAACCTTGCCGACATCAAGAACGAGCTCGAGCGCATCCTCACCGCCGCCAAGGCCCAGGTCGACAACCTGCGCGACAGCGGCGGCTTCAAGTCCTCCGCCGGTGACTCCTTCCAGGCCACCTACGAGGAGTGGACCGGCGCCAACATGAAGAGCGTCGGCCTCCTCGAGGAGATGTCGACCTACCTCACCAAGGCCTCGGGCGCCTTCGCCGACATCGACGCCGCCTACACCATCAAGTGATCCCCGCCTGACCCTGGGCCCGCGGGGGCCCCAGGACAGGTCGACGCAGGGCCCGGCACCGCACGGTGCCGGGCCCTGCTGCGTCCCCCCAGTCGAGCCTCACCGGGCGAGCGGCACCTGCACGCCCACCTGGTCGCCGTTGCCCGGGAAGAGCACCCCGCGCCCCGGCGTGACCCGGGCGACGAGCGACGTGCGCGCCACGCGGCCGCCGAAGACGTCGGCCCACAGCGCCTCCTGCGGCGAGAGCAGCAGGCCCTTGCGGCCCTTGCGGGCCTCGACGGTCCACCCGGAGAAGCCCGACGACAGCTCGCTCACGCCGCCGGCCACGCCGGTCGCGAAGCCGCGGTCGCGGCCCTGGCGGATGACGGCCAGCAGCACGGGCGCCAGCGGCCCCTCGCGCAGCAGCTCGCCGTCGTCGACCAGCACGAGCGCGCCGTCGGGGGTGCTGCGCAGCCGCTCCACGACGGCGGCCGGCTCCTGGTCGGTGCCCACGACCGCGGCCTCGCCCAGCTCCTCCGAGAGCGCGTTGGCCACCGGGGTGAAGGCCAGCACGCCGCGTCCGGTCGCTCGTGCCCAGCGGGCGAGGAAGAGCAGCGTCGAGGTGCGCCCGCTGCGCGGCGGCCCGAGCACGAGCGCCGGTGACGCCGTGGCCTCGACGCCGAGCAGGTCGAGGGCGTCGCCGCCCACGGCCAGCGGCACCTCCCCAGGGCGTACGTCGGCTGCGTGCGCCGCGAGGACCTCCGCTGCGTCGACCTCCACCGGGAGGGCGGCCAGGCGCACCGGGCGCTGGCCGGGAGCGGCCGGGGGCAGGTCGCGCTCGGCCCGGGCGAGCCGCTCCCCGAGCTCGCGCACCGCCGCGGCCTGCGCGGCACCCGACACGTCGTCGGTGAGGACCGCCACCTGCGCCTCGGTGCCGACCTCCGACCACAGGCCGCGGCCGTCGGCGAGGTCCTCCGGCACGTCCTTGGACCGCAGCCCCGCGCTGGCGTAGTCGCCGCGGTCGGGCAGGCGCAGCAGCAGCTTGTGCTCCACCATCGCCGAGACCCGTCCCGAGAGCAGTGACCGGTCGCCCGACACCACGACGTGCACGCCCACGCTGGCGCCCTCGCGCAGGAGGGTGAAGAGGCGGTCCTGGAGCCTGCCCATGTCGACCTCCGCCAGGTCGGACAGGAAGCCCTCGTAGCGGTCGACGAGCAGCAGGACGTAGGGCAGCCGGTCGGCCGGAGCGGCGGCCGCGCGCTGCTCGTCGACGTCGGCGAAGCCGGAGCGGCCCAGCACGTCCTGCCGCTCCTTGACGTCCGCGGCCAGGCGGTCGAGCAGCCGTCCGGCCCGCTCGACCTCGGTGCGCTGCACGACGGCGCCGGTGTGGGGCAGCGACGTGAGCGGCAGCAGGGCGCCGTTGCCGCAGTCGAGGCCGTGGACGTGCAGGTCGCGCGAGGTGGTCGCCGCGGCCAGGCCGGCGGCCAGGGTGCGCAGGGCGGTGGAGCGGCCCGAGCGGGGCCCGCCCACGACGTAGAGGTGGCCCGACGAGCCGAGGGTGAAGCTGCGTGCTCGCTGGGCCTGCTCGGCCGGGTGGTCCTCGACCGCCCACGGGGCGGCGTGACCGGTCACCGCGCCCGGGGCGGTGCCGGTGGCCCCGAAGCGGGTGCGCAGCTCGGCGACCGTCACCGGTGCCGGCAGCGCGGGCAGCCACGGCGAGTGCTGCGGCGCGATCGCGCGGAGCTCGACCGCCCCGCGCACGGCCCGCACGAGCACCGACAGGTCGGTCTCGCCCTCGTCGGTGGTCGGGCCGTCGAGGCGGGGACGGGCGGGCGCGGGGTGGCCGACGCGCGGCCAGGGCACCGACCAGGCGACGGGGGCCTCGCGCTCGAGGGGGGAGGCGGCACGCGGGCGGGCGCCGCCGACGCGGCCGGCCTGGAAGGGCAGCAGCGAGGTGTGGCCGAGTCGGGCGTAGCCGCGACCGGGCTGGTCGGGGCCGATCATCGCGGAGTCGGGGGCGTCGACGACGTCGCGCGACTCCGACTCGTCGGTGACGCGCAGCGCGATGCGCAGGTTGGTGTTGGCGCGGATGTCGTTGCTGATGACGCCGGAGGGCCGCTGCGTGGCCAGCACGAGGTGGATGCCGAGCGAGCGGCCGCGCTGGGCGATGGTCACGAGCCCGGTGACGAAGTCGGGGAGCTCGGCCTTGAGGCTGGCGAACTCGTCGATGACGATCGCGAGGCGCGGGATGGTCGGCAGCGACGGGTCGCGGCGCTGCAGCGCCCAGTAGTCCTCGAGGTCCTTCGCGCCCGGGCCCGCCAGCAGGTGCTCCCGGCGGCGCAGCTCGGCGCCGAGCGAGGTGAGGGCGCGCCCGACCAGGTGCGTGTCGAGGTCGGTCACCATCCCGACGGTGTGCGGCAGCTGGGCGCAGTCCTTGAAGGCCGACCCGCCCTTGTAGTCCACCAGCACGAACGTCATCTGCGCGGGGGTGTTGGCGAGCGCCAGCGAGGCGACGACGGTCTGCAGCAGCTCGGACTTGCCGGACCCGGTAGTGCCGGCGACGAGGGCGTGGGGGCCGTCCTTGCGCAGGTCGAGCCGGAAGGGGCCGTCGAAGCCGACGCCGACGACCACGTCGGTGCGGGCCTCCGGGCCCCACCGCCGCGCCACCAGGTCGGGCGTCGGGTCGGGCATCGCCACGCAGTCGAGCAGTCGCGCGGAGGCGGGCAGCGCGCTGACCTGCTCGTCGGGGGTCGTGTCGCGCACGGGGGCCAGCGCGCGGCCGACCAGCTCGGCCCAGGCGGGCTCGACGAGGTCGGGGCGGATCTGCGCGACCGCCTCCGAGCCGGTGCGCTGCAGCTCGACGAGGCCCTCCTGCACCTCCAGCACGGCCCCGCACTCCTCGGGCAGGGAGCGCCGGTCGTCGTCGAGGCAGAGCAGGTGCACGCCGGCGGCCGGGCCCTCGCGCAGCAGCGTGACGACGCCGGGCAGGGCGCGCAGCCGGCGCGCGCCGTCGAGCACGACCAGCACGTCGGGAGCCGGGGTGGGGGCAGAGGTGCGGGCGCCGAGCGGACCGCTCGCCTCGCGCCGCTGGTCGACCAGCTGCACGAGCTCGGCCACCCGTCGGGCCGTGGAGTCCTGGTCGGTGCCCAGCAGCGCGGCGACGGGCTCGCCGTCGCGGCGGCAGTGCGGCAGCCAGCGGGTCCAGCCCCACTGCTCCTCGCGCTCGCCGCCGGTGAGCACCACCAGGCGCACGTCCTTGGGCGAGTGCAGCACCGCGGCCTGGCCGACCAGCCACCGAGCGACGGCGTCCACCGCCGCCTGGTCCCCGCAGGCGCCCACGACCGGCACGTCGCGCAGCGACACCGAGACCGGCACGTCGCCGAGCACGTCGGGCTCGCGCGGCGCGTCGGTCTCCTTGCGCGAGCGGTCGCGCACGTCGATGGCGGAGGGCCGGTCGGCGACGCCGACCCGCAGCACGAGGTGGTCGGGGTCGCTGCGCCGCCGCGACCACAGCTGCTGGCCGGGACCGCGGGCCTGCAGCAGCAGCGCGGCCGCGTCGGGGTGGTCGGCGCGCAGGTCCTCGCGCTCGCGCTGCTGGGCCAGCGCGAGCCGGCGGTGCACCGACTGCAGCTCGCGGCGGTGCTCGATCAGCCGCTCGCGGTGGTCGCGCGCCGACCCGCGGCGCTGCACCACGTAGTTGAAGGCCGCCATGACGGGGGAGAGGGCCGCGAAGAGCAGGAACCGGTAGCTGCCGAAGACCAGCGCCATCGGCCCCGCCATCAGCACGGGCGCGACCACCATCTGCCACGGCACGGTCACCCGTCGCGGTGCGCGGGGCTCGGCCGGCACCACGAAGGAGGTCTCCCGCGGCGGGCGCAGCAGCCGCGGCGGCCGGTTGACGTCGAGGCCCAGCCGGTCGCCGCTCGGCGTCACGTCGGCGTCGGGCTGCCACACGCGGTGCCACTGCAGCACCGTCTGGCCCACGCGGAGGTCGGTGCCCTCCGGCCAGGTGACCGGTGCTGCCTCCTCGGCCTCCTCGCCGCCCGGCGTACGCCGTGCCCGCCGCGCCGCGCGCGCCTCCCGCTTCGCCCGGCGCCGGCGCGCCCGGCGCTCCTTGCGGGTCAGCACCGACGCGGGCAGCGCGTCGAGCTCCGCCGGCGTCGGGTCGTCGTCGTCGCGGCCCAGCGCGGCCTCGGCCGCCGCCACCAGCTCGGCGGCGTCGGCGGCCTCCTGCGGCGTGCGGCCGTCGACGCGGACCTCGAGCCCACTCGCGACCAGCTCCACCGTGCCGTCGGTGGTGACGCGCACCGTCAGCGCGTCGGCCGGCAGCAGCACGTCGGGCAGGGACATGCCGGTCGCGCCGTTGCCGAGCCGGTGTTCGCCGAGCCCGAGACGGTGCACGCGACCGGCACCGGGGCCGGAGACCACGCGCACCTCGGCGACGCCGCGCGGCAGCCCCGCCGTGCGCCCGTCGGGCTCGTGCAGCGCCAGGACCGAGCCCGGTCGCACGCCGGCCGCCCGCAGCGTCTCGTCACCGTCGACGCGGGCGCCGTCGACCCAGACCGCGGCCTGGCGCAGGAAGGTGGGGTGGGTGTCGCCGCCGGCCGCGCGCACGAGCGCGGGGAGCAGCTCGGCCACCGGGGTGTCGGGGTCGGCGTCGACCAGGACGTCGTGGGAGGTCCCGGCGGAGCCGTCCACGACCGTGACGCTGAACCTCACCCGCACACCCCTCGTCGTCCGGTCACTGCGAAGACCTATCATGACGGCGCTTCGCCGCATGGGGGCGCGCACCGCGGGGATCACACCTCGTGGTTGGAACGACGAGGCACGGGGAAGAAGCACAGCCGTGAGCACCGACACCACGACGCCGACCGACGCCGGCACCCGCGGAGCGCGCGGGCCGCGCCGCTCGCGTGACAAGCAGCCCGCGAGCCGCGGCTCCAGCGCCCCCGGCCGCACCGTCGAGCCGCCGCGACAGCGCCGACCCGCCCTGGCCGCGCTGGCGGTCGTCCTCGTCGTCGGCGGCGCGCTGCTCGCCGGGGTGCTGGCGGTGCGCATGGACGAGCGCGTGCCCGTGCTCGCGGCGGCCCGCGAGATCCCGCCCGGCACCGAGATCACCGCGGCCGACCTCGTCGAGGTCGCCGTGGCCAGCGACGGCCTCGACGTGCTGCCCGCCGCGGCCGTCGACCAGGTGCTGGGCGCCTACAGCGTCAGCACCATCCCGCAGGGGTCGCTGGTCAACGCCGGCAACCTGTCCACCCAGGCCCCGGTCGGCGACGGCCGCGCCCAGGTGTCCGTGCCGCTCAACCCGGCGCTGACCCCGACCGGCCTCACCACCGGTGACCTGGTCGAGGTGGTGCGCGTGAGCGGGGGCAACGTGACCCGGGCGCGCGTGCTGACCGAGGGCCTCGTCGTCGACGTCGACGGCGGCAGCGCCGACGACCTGGGCGGCATCCAGCTCGGCACGGTCACGCTGCTGGTCCCGACAGAGGTGGCGGCCGAGGTGGTCGACGCCGCGGGCGCCGACCTCGCCGGGCTGGCGCTGCTCGAGCGCGGCCAGCCCGTCGACACCGACCTGGAGGTCGGCTCGTGAGCGTGGTCGTCCTCGCGTCGGCCAAGGGTGCCCCGGGCGTGAGCCTCGCGGCCCAGGCCCTGGCGTGGGCGTGGCCCCGCGACGTGGTCCTCGCCGACGTCGACCCGGCCGGCAGCGACGTCGTGTGGCGCTGCCGCGACGCCGCGGGGGAGCCCCTCGACCCCGACCGCGGCCTGCTGACCCTCGGGGCCGCCGCACGCCG
Organism: Nocardioides perillae; assembly: GCF_013409425.1. Taxonomy (NCBI): domain Bacteria; kingdom Bacillati; phylum Actinomycetota; class Actinomycetes; order Propionibacteriales; family Nocardioidaceae; genus Nocardioides; species Nocardioides perillae. The sequence goes on from NZ_JACCAC010000001.1 coordinate 1,565,113, forward strand.
CGGTGCCGCCGAGACCACGCTCGCCGAGCACCTGCAGGACACCTGGCTGGGCTTCCCGGTGCTCGCCGGCGTGCCCTCGCCCGAGCAGCTCACCGGCATCAGCGGTGTGTGGAGCCAGCTGCCGGCCGTCTTCGACGCCCACCCCGCCGACGTCCTCGTCGACGTGGGCCGTGTCGTCCCCGGGTCGGTCACCGTGCCGCTGCTGCTGCGCGCCGACCTGGTCTGCTTCGTCGTGCGCCCCGACCTCGAGGGTGCCGCGCAGCTGCGGGCGCGGCTGCGCGGGCTCTCGGACGCGCTGCGGCTCGACGAGCCCGGCGCCCGACCCGTCGCGGTGGCGGTCGTCACCTCCTACCGCGACACCGCGGTGGTCGCCGACCTGCAGCGCCTCCTCGATTCCGAGGGCCTGGCCGCCACCGTCGTCGGCCTGGTCGCCGACGACGCGAAAGGCGGGCGGGTCTTCACCGCGAGCCGCTCGGGCAAGCCGCAGGGCACCCTGCTCGGCCGCTCCGCCCGCACCCTCGCCGACGCGCTCGTGAGCGAGCTCGGCCGCACCCCGGCGGCGGTGGTCTGAGGTGGACCAGCAGCTCGTGCGCCGCCTCCGCGAGGAGGTCGCCGACGTCCTGTCCCGCCAGCGCCGCGAGGACGCCGCCAACGGTCTGCCGCCGATGTCGGCGGAGGACGAGCGCCAGTTCGCCCGCGCGGTGGTCAGCCGCGTCCTCGACGGCTACGCCCGCGAGGAGGTCCGCGCCGGCCGCACGCCGCCGAGCCCGGAGGAGGAGACCGCGCTCGCCGAGGGCGTCCACGCCGCCCTCTTCGGCGTCGGTCGCCTGCAGCCGCTCCTCGACGACCCCGACATCGAGAACATCGACGTCAACGGCTGCGACCGCGTCTTCATCGGCTACGCCGACGGCCGCGAGGAGCTCGGCCCGCCGATCGCCGACAGCGACGACGAGCTCGTCGAGCTGGTGCAGACGCTCGGCGCCTACAGCGGCCTGACCAGCCGTCCCTTCGACACCGTCAACCCCCAGCTCGACATCCGGCTGCCCGACGGCTCGCGGCTCTCCGCCGTCATGGGCGTGTGCCAGCGGCCCTCGCTGTCGATCCGGCGGGCGCGACTCTCGCGGGTCTCGCTCGACACCCTGGTCGGCTACGGCACGATGTCGCCGGAGCTGGCCGCGTTCCTCTCCGCCGCGGTGCGGGCGCGCAAGAACATCATGATCGCGGGGGCCACCAACGCCGGCAAGACGACGCTGCTGCGCGCGCTGGCCAACGAGATCGAGCCCCACGAGCGGCTCATCACCGTGGAGCGGGCGCTCGAGCTCGGGCTCGGCGAGTTCCCCGACCTGCACCCCAACGTCGTCGCCTTCGAGGAGCGGCTGCCCAACTCCGAGGGCACCGGGGCCATCGGCATGGCCGAGCTGGTGCGCCGCTCGCTGCGCATGAACCCCAGCCGCGTCATCGTCGGCGAGGTGCTCGGCGACGAGATCGTCACCATGCTCAACGCGATGAGCCAGGGCAACGACGGCTCGCTGTCGACGATCCACGCCAACTCCTCGGCCGAGGTCTTCAACCGCATCTGCACCTACGCCATCCAGAGCGCGGAGCGGTTGCCGTCGGAGGCCACCATGATGCTCATCGGCGGTGCGATCGACTTCGTGGTCTTCGTCGAGCGCATCAACACCTTCGCCTCCGGCGGTCAGCTGCGCCGCACCGTCACCTCCGTGCGCGAGGTCAACGGCGTCGACGGTCGGGTGCTCTCCAGCGAGGTCTTCGCGCTCGGCCCCGACGACGTCGCGGTGCCCGCGGCCGCGGTGTCGTGCCTGGCCGACCTCGAGCGCGCGGGCTACCAGCCCGGTGCGGCCGCCACCTGGCTCGAGCCGGTGTCGTGAGCATCGACCCGACCACGCTGCTGGTCGTGCTGGCGGCCGCCCTCGCCGCCGGCGGCCTGGTGCTCCTCGTCGTGGCCCTCACCCCGCGCGAGCCCTCGCCCGTGCAGGCCGCACCCTCGCGGCTGCTCGAGCAGGCCAAGGGCGCCGGCAAGCGGGTGCCGCTGGCGGTGGGCGCCGCCCTGCTGACCCTGCTGCTCACCCGCTGGGTCGTGGCCGCGGCGGCGGTCGGTGCCCTCGTGGTGCTCTGGGACGCGCTCTTCGGCGGCGCCAAGGAGGCCAAGCGCAGCGTCGCCCGGGTCGAGGCGCTGGCGGCCTGGACCGAGTCGCTGCGCGACACCGTCGCCGGCGCCGTCGGTCTCGAGCAGGCCATCCCGTCCACGGTGCAGGCCGCCGCCCCGGTCATCCAGGGCGAGCTGCAGACCCTGGCCGACCGGCTGCGGGTCCGCGTGCCGCTGCCCGAGGCCCTGCAGCGCTTCGCCGACGACCTCGACGACTCCGGCGCCGACCTCATCGTCGCCGCGCTCATCCTCAACTCCCGGCTGCGCGGTCCCGGCCTGCGCCAGGTGCTCGGCTCCCTGGCGGAGTCGGCACGCGCCGAGCTCGACATGCGCCAGCGCGTCAACGCCGGCCGCCGCAGCACCCAGCGCAGCGTGCAGATCGTCGTCGGCGTGACCGTCCTCTTCGTCGTCGGCCTGCGGCTGTTCAACCCCGCCTACGTCGAGCCCTACGGCTCGCCCGTCGGCCAGGTCGTCCTCGCCTTCGTGCTCGGGTTCTTCGTCGCCGGCATCCTGTGGCTGCGCCGGCTCTCCCGCTTCGAGACCCCCGAGCGCTTCCTGCGCTCGCGGACGGTGGGTGCGCGGTGAGCCTCGTCCTCGTCCTGCTCGCCGGTGGCCTGGTGGGCGCCGGGCTGCTGCTGACCGGCTACCTGCTGGCGCAGCCCCGCACCTCCGGTCCGGTCGCGCTGGCCCAGCTCGACGCCCGCCTGGCCCGCGGCCGGCGTGAGGCCAGCCTGACCGCCGATCGCCGCCACCAGGCGGAGTCCGCGCGGATGCGCCGCCTCGGCTCCGAGGTGGCGCAGAGCCTCGAGACCCGCGGGGTGTCCCTGCCCCGCACGCTCGGCGCCGCCCTGTCGCTGGTCGGCCAGAGCCAGGAGATGTTCCTCGCCCGCTCGCTCGTCGGGGCCCTGCTCGGCTTCCTCGTGCCCGTCCTCGCCCTCGCCCCCGTGACCGCGCTGGGGTTCGTCGCCCCCGTCGTGCCGCTGTGGCTGATGCTGATCGGGGCGGCCGTCGGCACGCTCGTGCCCTACGCCGACGTCGTGCGGGCGGCGGAGTCGCGCCGGCGCGACTTCCGCTACGTCGTGAGCTCCTTCCTCGACCTCGTCGCGATGAACCTCGCGGGCGGCCGGGGCGTGCCCGAGGCGCTGCAGGCCGCCGCCTCGATCTCCGACGGGTGGGCCATGGTGCGCATCCGCGACACCCTCGAGGCCGCCCGGTTGCAGGGCACCACGCCGTGGGCCGCGCTGGGACAGCTCGGAGAGGAGCTCGACGTCGACGAGCTCCGCGACCTGGCCGCGGCCCTGGCCCTCGTCGCCGAGGACGGCGCCAAGGTGCGCGACTCGCTCACCGCCCGCGCCGCTTCGATGCGCAAGCGCGAGCTGGCCGACGCCGAGGGCCGCGCCGCGGCCCGCTCCCAGTCGATGCTGGTCGCGCAGCTGCTGCTGTGCGTCGGCTTCTTGCTGTTCCTCACCTACCCCGCAGTCGCCCGCGTGCTCGGCTGACCAGACCACCACCGAACCAGGATTGACCGTGGGCCACCCGGGGAAGGGTGGCTCCGAGACCCTTCCAGAGAGGAAGACCCCCATGCTGCACTCCCTCCAGCTCCTCACCCTGTTCCTCGGCGCCCGCCTCGACCGCGCCCGCGACGACGAGCGCGGCGCCTCCGCGGTCGAGTGGGTGATCATCACCGCGCTGCTCGTCGGCATCGCCGCCGCCGTCGGCGCGATCCTGCTCAACACCATCGAGGACGGCGCCAACAGCATCGACCTCGGCATCTGATGGCGCGCCCCGCCGACCGGCGGGGCGAGCGCGGGGCTTCGTCGGTGGAGCTCGTGCTCTACACGCCCCTGCTGATGTTCGTGATCTTCCTGGCCGTCCAGTTCGTCCTGGTCTACCTCGGCAACCAGGCGGCCAGCGCCGTCGCGCGCGAGGCCTCCCGGGTGGCCCGGACCACCCAGAGCGAGGCCGAGGCCCAGCGCGCCGGCCGCCAGCTGGCCGAGAACATCGGCCAGGGCGTGCTCGAGGACTACGACATCACCATCCGGCTGGTCGGCGACGAGCGGGTGCGGGTGACCGTGACCGGACGCGCCCAGGAGATCTCCCCGGTCGGCGTGCCGCGGGTGAGCCAGAGCGTCGAGGGCCCGATCGAGCGCTTCGTGGGGGGCCCGTGACCACCCGGCGCACCCGCCGCGACGAGCGCGGCTCGATGGCGGTCGAGATCGTCATCCTCACCCCGGTGCTCTTCGCCTTCGTGCTCCTCGTCGTGGTCTTCGGCAAGTACGTCGGCGTGCGCGGCGACGTCGACGCCGCGGCCCGCGACGCGGCGCGGGAGGCGTCCTTCCAGACCTCGCGCGCCGCGGCCGAGGCCGCGGCGCGCCAGACCGTCGCCGTCCAGCTCGACGGCGACACGACCTGCCAGCGGGTCGCGGTCGACCTCACCGGCTGGGGACCCGGCGGCGAGGTGGCCGTCGACCTGCGCTGCAGCACCTCCCTGGCCGGCCTCGGCCTCATCGGCGTGCCGGGGGCCGCCCAGGTGAGCGGCGACGCCGTCGTGCCGCTCGACCCCTACCGGAGCTACCAGTGAGCGCCCCGGGACGACGCCGCGACGAGCGCGGCACCGCCACCGCCTTCGTGGTCGGCATGTCGGTGACGCTGCTGGCCTGCGCCGGCCTCGTGGTCGACGGCGGCACCGCGATCAACGCGCGGATGAAGCTCGCCGACGAGGTCGAGCAGGCCGCCCGCGCCGGAGCCCAGCAGATCGACGTCGACACCCTGCGCGCCACCGGCACGCTGCAGCTCGACCGCGGTGCGGCCGAGCAGGCCGCCCGCACGTTCATCGGCGGCCGCGGCTACTCCGGCGGCGCGGTGGCGGTCGACGCCGACACCGTGACCGTGACGGCCGACGAGGTCGTCGAGACCACCCTCCTCACCCTCATCGGCATCCGCACCTTCGAGGTGTCCGCCACAGCGACCGCGGAGGCGGCGACCCAGTGACCAGCACCCAGGACCCGACCCAGACCCGCGGCCCGGAGCGGTTCGCCGTGCGCCCCGCGGCGCCCGCACGACCCTCGCTCGGCAAGGCGGCGCTGGCCGCCCTCGCGCTGCTCGGGCTGCTGGTGGGCATCCCGGCCGCGCTGTGGGCGCTCAGCGGGCCGCCGCCGGTGCCGACCGGGCTGCCCGGCCGGGCCGAGCTGACCCAGCCGCTGACCGTCGACGCCCTGCTGACCGTGCTCGCGGCGGTCGTGTGGCTCGCCTGGCTGCAGTTCGCCGTGTGCACGCTGGTCGAGCTCGTGAGCCTGGTGCGCGGCGGCGGGCTGCCCCGCCCCGTGCCGCTGTCGGGCCGCTCGCAGGCCCTGGCCCGCGCGCTCGTCGGCACGCTGCTGGTCGGCACCTCCTTCCTCGGGTCGACCGGGGCGGCGAGCGCGGCGACGGCCGCGCCCGACGCCACCCTGGGCACCACGGTGCAGGTGGCCGACGACCGCGGGGCGGGGGACGCCGCAGGCCCGGGTGGCGGTGCGGCGGCGACGAGCGACGGGACCGTCGCCGAGCAGACCGCACGTGCCGACCGGCCGGCGCAGCTCATGGAGCGCGTGCCGGGCGTGCCCGCCGACATGGTCGACGTGATCGGCCACAAGGTCGCGGTCGTGCAGCCGCCGGACGGGCACTACCACGACAACCTCTGGGACATCGCCGAGCGCCACCTCGGCGACGGCCGCCGCTGGAAGGAGGTCTTCGACCTCAACCAGGGCCGGCAGCAGCCCGACGGCGGCGAGCTCGTGCTCGGCCGGCTGATCCAGCCCGGCTGGGTGCTGATCATGCCCGACGACGCCCGCGGGGTGCCCCGGGTGCACGCCGTGGCCGACGCCACGACCACCACTCCCGTCCCGAGCGACGAGGCGCCGCTGGAGGCGCCCGGCGAGGCGCCGGGTGAGGCCCCGGCCGACCTGCTGGCCTCCGACCGCCTCGGCGTGGCGCTCACCGGGGGCCTGCTCGCCGCGGTGCTCGCCGGCGCGCTGGCGGCCGAGCGCCGCCGCCGCCGCGGCACCGACCCGGGCGACGACGCCCTGGAGACGGAGGTGCGCCTGCTCGTCGGCGCCGAGCCCGAGCGGGTGCGCCGCCTCGACCACGCCCTGCGCGCCCTCTCGGGCACCTGCCGCGCCGAGCGCGTCGCCCTCCCGCAGGTCTACGCCGCCTCCGTCGACGACGACGCGGTGGAGCTGCGCGTGGCCCCGCCCGCACCGACCGCCCCGGCGCCCTGGTCCGCCCTCGACGGCGGCGCCCGGTGGCGCCTCGAGCGCGACGTGGCGGCCGCGCGCGAGGCGGCCGAGGAGCCCACCGACCTGGGCCACGCGCCGTACCCCGGCCTGGTCTGCCTGGGCCGCGACGACCGCGGCGCCGACGTGCTCGTCGACCTCGAGGCCGTCGCCGGCCCGCTCGCCGTCGGCGGTGCGGGCACGGTCGCCCGCGAGGTCGTCTCGGCCCTCGCCGTGCAGCTCGCGACGGCGCCGTGGGCCGACGAGCAGCAGGTGTGGGGCCACCACCTCGCCCCGGTGCTCGCCGGGGTCACGGGCCCCTCGCTGCACGCGGTCGACGACCTCGGTCCGCTGCTGGCCGCGTGGGCGGAGCGCTCGCCGCGACGCGACGCGCAGGAGGTGCTGGGCGGTCGCCTGGGGCGCCACCCGGGCTCGTCCCCGCAGTACCTCCTGCTCGGCTCCGAGCCCGACGAGGAGTCCCTCGCCCGCCTCGACGCGCTCGTCGCGGCCGGGGCGCGCGGCCTCGGCGTCGTGGCCGCGGTGCCGCTGCCGAGCGCGCGCTGGCGCCTCGAGGTCGACGAGGCGGGCCGCCTCAGCGTGCCGCTGCTCGACCTGGAGCTCGACGCGGTCCGCCTCACGGAGGCGGCCGCGGAGGAGCTGGCCACGCTGTTCGCGGCAGCGCGGGAGGAGGCGGCGCCCGTCGCCGCCGACCGCCCCCGCGTGCCGGCGGTGCCCCACGGCACCGCCACCGACGACGGCCACTGGGGCTCGGCGCCGGTGCGGGTGGGCCTGCTGGGGCCGCTGGAGCTGCGCGCCGACGGTCAGCTCGACGCGAGCCGGCGCGACCTGGCGACCGAGGTCGTCGTCTTCCTCGCCGCGCAGACCGCTCCCGTGCACCCGAGCGTGGTCGGCGCCTCGGTGTGGCCGCGCGGGGTGACACCGGAGGTGCGCGACGCCACGATCGCGCGCACCCGCGACTGGCTCGGCACCGACGACGACGGCAACCCGCTGCTGCGCGAGACGGCCGAGGGTCGACTCCACCTCGCCCCCGACGTGGCGGTCGACTGGTGGGCCTTCTGCGCCCTCGTGGGCCGGGCCCGCGACGCCGCCCCGCGCGAGGAGCGCGAGCTGCTGCGCCGCGCGCTCCAGCTGGTGCGCGGCGAGGTGCTGGTGGGACGACCGGCCGGTCGCTACTCCTGGCTGCCGCGCACGCGCCTCGAGCGCCAGGCCGTGGAGCTGGTCGTCGACGCGGCGCACCGGCTCGCAGAGGTCTCGACCGACGACGACCCGAGCGGCGCGGCCGCGGCGTGCCGGGCGGGCCTGCGGCTGGCGCCCACCTCCCAGGTGCTCTGGCGCGACCTGCTGCGCGCCGAGCACCGTCGCCCCGACGGCCCCGGGACCGCGGCCGTGGTCGACGAGGCCGTGCAGGAGCTGCAGGCCGCGGGTGGCGGGCTGGAGCCGGAGACCGAGGCGCTCGTCGTCGAGCTGCTCCCGGGCCACCGGCCCGACGACGAGCAGGTGGGCTGAGCCCGGCCCGGGGGCTCAGGGGAGCAGCAGCACCACGGTCTCGGCGACGCAGGCCGGCTTGTCCTGACCCTCGACCTCGATGGTGTGGCGCAGCGTCATCTGCTTGCCCGTGGGCAGGTCGGTGACCTCGCCGAGCGTCACGTGCACCCGCACCCGGCTGCCCACCAGGACCGGCGCGGGGAAGCGCACCTTGTTGAGGCCGTAGTTGAGCTTGGCGCCCGGGGTCTGCAGCGAGAACACCGTCGAGCCGAGGTGCGGCAGCAGCGACAGCGTGAGGTAGCCGTGCGCCACGGTGCCGCCGAAGGGCCCCGCAGCCGACCGCTCGAGGTCGACGTGGATCCACTGGTGGTCGTCGGTGGCGTCGGCGAAGAGGTTGACCCGCTCCTGGGTGATCTCGAGCCACTCGCTGGTGCCGAGCTCCTGGCCGGCCGCCTCGGCGACCTCGTCGAGGGTGGTGAAGGTGCGCATGGATCGCAACCTACCGCCCGCCGGCGGGCCTGCGGCGGTGGGGCAGCATGAGCGGCATGAGCGCGTGTCCCGGCCCCACCCGCGACCAGGTCCGCCGTGCCCCGAAGGCGCTGCTGCACGACCACCTCGACGGCGGCCTGCGGCCCCGCACGGTGCTCGAGCTGGCCCGCGAGGTCGGTCACGAGCTGCCCGTGACCCTGGCGGGCGACGACGCCGCCGACGCCGCGGCCCTCGGGCGGTGGTTCCGCGAGTCCGCCGACTCGGGGTCGCTGGAGCGCTACCTCGAGACCTTCGCGCACACCGTGGGGGTGATGCAGACCCGCGAGGCGCTCGCCCGGGTGGCCCGTGAAGCGGTCGAGGACCTCGCGGCCGACGGCGTCGTCTACGCCGAGCTGCGCTGGGCCCCCGAGCAGCACGTGGAGGCCGGGCTGTCGCTCGACGAGACCGTCGCCGCCGTGCAGGAGGGCGTCGACGCCGGGGTCGAGGCGGCCCGGGCCGCGGGCTCGCCGGTCGTGGTGCGCCAGCTGCTCACCGCGATGCGCCACCAGGCCCGCTCGCAGGAGATCGCCGAGCTCGCGGTGGCGTGGCGCGACCGCGGCGTCGCCGGCTTCGACATCGCTGGCGCGGAGGCGGGCTACCCGCCGACCCGCCACCTCGACGCCTTCGAGTACCTCCAGCGCGAGAACGCCCACTTCACCATCCACGCCGGCGAGGCCTTCGGGCTGCCGTCGATCTGGCAGGCTATCCAGTGGTGCGGCGCCGACCGCCTCGGCCACGGTGTGCGCATCGTCGACGACGTCGAGGTCGCCCCCGACGGCTCGGTCACGCTCGGCCGGCTCGCGGCCTACGTGCGCGACAACCGCATCCCCCTCGAGATGTGCCCCGCCTCCAACCTGCAGACCGGCGCCGCGGCGTCGCTGGCCGAGCACCCGATCGGGCTGCTGACCCGGCTGCGCTTCCGCGTCACCGTCAACACCGACAACCGGCTCATGAGCGGCACCTCGATGACCGACGAGATGACCTCGCTGGTCGAGACGTTCGGCTACGGCCTCGAGGACCTGCGGTGGTTCACGGTCAACGCGCTCAAGAGCGCCTTCCTGCCCTTCGACGAGCGGCTCGCGCTCATCGAGCAGGTCGTCAAGCCCGGGTACGCCGCGCTGCTGGCCGAGCAGGCGTGAGCCGGTCGGCGGGCCCCGGCCTCAGCGAGGGAGCACCGCCGCCCAGGTGACTGGCCAGCGCAGCTCGCCGCGCGGGCGGGTGCGCCCCACGGCGGGGTCCCACACGACGGGGCCGCGCCCGTCGAGACCGACCGCGAGCACGACGTGGCGCGGCAGCAGCCGCGAGCCGACGAAGAGCGGCACCGGGGCGCCGGCGTCGAGCGCGGCGCGCAGGTCGGCGGTGCGGGGGCGCGCGGTGCGCCACCGACGACCGGTCGCGGCGGTGAGCCGGCGCGCGACGGCCCACGGCGGCGTGCCGAGCAGCCGGGGCCACGGCACCGCCGCGCGCCCGGCGACCGGGTCGACGAGACCGCGCACCTCGCGGTGGACGGCGAGCACCTCGGCCCGCCAGCGGCCCGGCGACCGCAACGACGCGGCGTACGCCGGGTCGCGCAGCGCGCGGGCGGCCACCACCGTGGCCGCGCCGCAGGTGTAGCCGTCGGGCTGCACGAGGCCCTCGAGCGCCCGGAGGTCGCCGGCCGCGGCAGCAGGGGAGCCCTCGCCGGGGACCGCAGCGCCGGCCGCCAGCGGTGCGAGCCGCGCGATGGCCTGGTCGCCCGTCATCGGCTCGCACCCCACGGCGACGGCGTCGGCGACGACCTCGCGCTGGTGGCGCATGAGGTCCAGGCCGCGGCGCAGCAGCACCAGCGGGGGCTTGCGGTGCTCGCGCAGGTCGCGGGTGAGGCGGCGCCAGAAGGTGACCGCGGGGTGCTGGGTGACGCAGACGGCGGCGGCCAGGAGGCCGCGCTCCCGGCACTCCTCGACCACGTCGGCGGCGAAGATGCCCTCGGCGACGACGGTGCGGTGCCCGCCCAGGTCGAGCCGCTGCCAGCCGGTGCGGCCGTCCTTCGCGAGCTCGTAGACGGGCACGTCGACCGCACCGGTGCGGCACAGCTCGTCGAGTGCGGCGAGGGCCTCGTCGCGCAGCCACGAGTCCGGGTGGTCCCAGTCGACGAGCCCGGCGTTGGGCCCGTCGGCGATGCGGGGGAGCGCAGGGTCGCCGCCGGAGCGGTAGAAGTCGTCGAGGCGCAGCACGGGCAGCCCCAGCCGGGCGGCGACGCGGGACTTGCCGGCCCCCGAGGGCCCGGCGAGGACGACCACCTGCGCGCGCACCGGGACATCGTGCCGCACCGCGGTCAGGGAGGTTCAGCCGGTGGTGCCGGCCGCGCAGCCTGCCGGGGCGCTAGGACACCGCGGCGACGAGGTCGTCGCGCAGGGCCTCGAAGCGGCGCCACTCCTCCTCGTCAGGACGGCCGGGTCCGGAGCCCGGTCCCTCGGCGAGGAAGGCGACCTGGCCGTCGACGGTGTCCGGGACGGTGGGCTCGGTGGCGAGGTGGGCGTCGTAGGACGTGAGGCCCCCGGTCGCGCGCAGCGCGCTCGAGACGACGGCCCCGGCGTAGCCGCGGAGCCGCGCCTGGCCGTCGCCGTCGTCCGCGACCTCGATTCCGGACAGCAGCACCTCGGCCTGCTCCAGCGCCACCTCGACCCCGGCGTCGTCCGCCGTGCGGGCCGCCCAGTCGCCGAGCACCTGCCACTGCCGCTGCCGCAGGTCGTCGACGCCCTCGGCGTCGGCCGCGAAGGCGCCCGCCAGCGCTTCGCGGCGCGCCTCGCCCTCGAGGTCGGTGGTGGCGCACTCGAGCGTGCCGGGCTCGGCCCAGAAGGTGAGCTGCTCCTCGACGTCGCGGTCGCCGGAGTCGTCCACCCCGACGCCAGCAGCGTCCAGGCACGCGGCGAAGGAGTCGTCCTCCAGCGCCGCCGCCGCGCCGTCCTCGACGCCGCACCCGGCCAGCAGGAGGGGCACGACGAGCGCAGCCAGCAGGCGTCCGGGGTGCAGGCGGGTCACGGGGAGGCGGCCTCTCACTGGTCGTCGCGGGCGGTGTTCATGGCGCTGAGCAGTCGCTCCATCTCGAGCCACTCCGGGTCGGTCTGGCCGCCGGCGCGGCTCTGGTCGCGCATCTGGTCGATGAAGCGGGTGACCAGCTGCGAGGCGTCGTCCTCGTAGGCCGGCCCGTGCGTCCGCACGAACTCCTCGAAGCCCTCGGGCTCACCGTAGTGCTGGACGTAGAGCGTGAACGCCAGCACCTGCTGCGCGGCGTTCTCCTCCGCAGCGTCGTCCCACGCCTGGTCCAGCTCCTCCATCCTCTTCAGCTCGTCGAGCACCCCGTTGAGCACCCCCATGACCGGGCCGCTCAGGGCGGCGGTGACGGGGTTCCTCGCCGCCGCCGCCGAGATGCCGCTCTCGATGAGGGACTTCACGACCTTGTCCCACTGGAAGTCCTCGCTGATGATGTCGTCGGCGCGCAGCAGGTTGCCGATGTTGTGGGCGACGGACTCCGCCGAGTCGCCGCGCTCGAGCTGGTGCTGCATCACGGCCGCGATGACGTCCTCGACGTCGACGCCGGAGTCGTCGATGAGCTTGCGCACGTCGCTGGGGTCGATGCCGCCGCGCGAGCTCGCGGCGTCCTTGAGCAGCTGCGCCATCAGCACCGGGTCGTTGACCGCGTCCTCGACGTAGGGCTGGAGCAGGTCCCAGTACTGCGAGCCGGCGTTGGCGTTGCGCGCCTCGAGGAACCTCATCAGGGCCGGGAGCGGCGAGGGCTCGCCCGGGGCCAGGTCGGCGTGGCGCTGCCGCAGCGCCTGGACGGTCTCCCCCCAGAGCTCGGCGACGAGGCGGTAGTCGTCCTCGTCCATCGTGCCGCCGTCGGTCTGCACGTTGTGCATGCGGAAGAGCAGGTCGCGCAGGTGGTCGTCGGAGGCGTGCTCGACGATGCGGGCGAGGTCGTCGCCGGAGGAGCGGTCGGCCCACTGCTCCATCTGGTCGGTGTCGGGGTAGGCGTAGTGGAAGACCTGCGGGAACAGGCCGGGCATGCCGCCGGCGTGGGACAACGAGTGGTTGTAGACCTCGGAGTGGTAGCTGAGGGCGGCCGCGTTGATCCGCCCGTCGGCGGAGTCCGAGGAGGCGAGCAGCGCCCACATCTTGGGGCCGTAGTCCTGTTCCATCCAGGTCTCGAGGTAGGCCGCGAAGTCGTCGTCGGGGTAGTGGCTGACGCCGTTGGCCACCGCGTCGTTGAAGCCCTGCATCGACGGCCACAGCTCCTCGATCCACAAGGTGGAGTCGACGAGGCCCTGGTCGATGTCCAGGTAGAGCTGCTGCAGGCCCTCCGGGCCGAGGTGGCGGGCGAGCGCCTCGGTCCACACGGGGTCGTCGGCGTGGGCCGCGATCTCGTCGAGGGCGTCCTGCACCTGCTGCTGGTCGCCCTCGTCGAGGGCGTCGCGCAGCGCCTCGACCCGGCGCTCGACGTCGGGGGTGACCAGCTCGACCTCGCGCTGCCGGGTCAGGACGAGGGAGTCGAAGAGCGGTGACCGGTCGATCTGGGGGGCCTCGCCGTTGCGCCAGGCCTCGATCTCGGCGTCGGTGACGTCGAGCGGACCGGACTCGCGCATCGCCTCGCCCAGCGCGCGGGTGCGCTGGGCGAGGTGGACCTTGGTGTGGTGGAACTCGTACTCCAGCCAGTACTGCGTCTGGTGGCGTGCGTCGCGCGCCGCCTCGACCGCGTCGTCGCGGGTGCGCTGCAGGGCCTGACGGTCCTCGGTGCTGACCTGGCCGTCGTCGCCGCGGGCCTCCTCGCGCCCGGTGCTCAGGGCGCTGTCGGCCGCCCCCACGGCGTCGGTGTAGGCCTGCTCGGCCTCCTCCCAGCGGCGGTTGAGCCCCGGCAGGCGGTCGAGGGCCTCCTCGTAGTCGCGGGCCAGCGAGCGCAGCGCCTCGGGCAGCTCGCCCATGCGCGTGCCGAAGTCGGTGAGGTGCGCGCCCAGCGCGGACATCTCGGCGGTGACGGCGGTCGCGGCGTCGCCCTGCCACCGGCCGTCGATCTCGCCGGGGGTCGCGCTCGCGCGGGTGCCGCGCCGCTCGAAGGTGCGTGCCAGCTCGCCGAGCCGGCCGGCGACGGTGCGCAGCCCCTCCGGGTCGACGTCGAGGGTGAAGTGCTTCCCGCTCACGGCTCAGCCTCCCGAGATGTCGGGGACCTGCGCGAGGTCCGCGTCGAGCCGCTGCAGCTCGAGGTCGAAGACGTTGGTGTTGCCGGAGATCAGCCCGGCGGTCACGGCGCAGGTGTCGGCGGCCGAGCGCCACGACACCTGGAAGCCGTCGGTGCCGTCGGCGACCGAGGCGCTGAACTCGCCGCAGGCGTTGTCGACCGCGGTGGCCTGCGTCAGGAAGGACCACCGCACCTGCTCGAGCTCGTCGGCCAGGGAGGCGAAGCGCTCGACGATCGGCGCCGCCACCTCGGGGTCCATCGCGATGTCGACCACGCTGCTCCTCGGGACGCACCGGGAGCCCACCGCCCCCGGGTGACCGGGTGACTACCCGGCCCGAGACCGGTCGAAACCAGGCTCAGACGCCGATCGGGTGCCAGACCGTCTTGGTCTCGACGAAGGCGGTCATCGGCTCCAGACCGGGGTCGAGCCTCCAGTCGGGCTCGCTGGCCGGCGCGCGGCGCACCCGCTTGAGGTTGTCGGCGGCCGCGACCTCCAGGTCGGTCGCGAGCTGCTCGGCGCCCTCGAGCCCGACGACGCCGCCGAGGTCGACCGCGTTGACGTCCATGTGGGCGGCGAGCCAGGGCCCGAGCGTCGCGGCCGAGCCGGTGAGCAGGTTGACCACGCCGCCCGGCACGTCGCTGGTCGCCATGACCTCGCCGAGGGTCACCGCCGGCAGCGGGCGGGCGTACGACGTCACGACGACCGCGGTGTTGCCGGTGGCGACGACGGGGGCCACGGTGCTGACCAGGCCGAGCAGGGAGGAGCGCTGCGGCGCGAGCACCGCGACGACGCCCGTGGGCTCGGGGGTGGTGAGGTTGAAGAAGGGGCCGGCGACCGGGTTGGCGGAGCCGACGACCTGGGCGAGCTTGTCGGTCCACCCGGCGTACCAGACCAGGCGGTCGACGGAGGCGTCGACGACGGCCGCGGCGTCGCGCTCGGAGAGGCCCTCGCCGCGGCGCACCGCGTCGACGAACTGCAGCCGGCGGTCCTCGAGCACCTCGGCGATGCGGTAGAGCACCTGGCCGCGGTTGTAGGCGGTGCGCGCCGACCAGCCGGGGAAGGCCTTGCGGGCGGCGACCACCGCGTCGCGGGCGTCCTTGCGCGAGGCGAGCGCGGCGTTGGCGAGGAAGCCGCCCGCGTGGTCCTGCACCACGTAGGAGTGGCCCGACTCCGAGCGGGGGAAGGCCCCGCCGACGTAGAGCTTGTAGGTCTTGCGGACCTCGGCCCGCGCCTGCTCGTCGCGCTTGCTCACCGCTGGGCCTCCTGGAGGTACGCCGCGAGGCCGTGGCGGCCACCCTCGCGACCGTGGCCCGACTCCTTGTAGCCGCCGAACGGGCTCGTCGGGTCGAACTTGTTGAACGTGTTGGCCCACACGACCCCGGCGCGCAGCTGCTGCGCCATCCACAGGATGCGGGAGCCCTTCTCGGTCCACACGCCGGCGGACAGGCCGTACGGCGTGTTGTTGGCCTTCTCGACCGCCTCGGCCGGGGTGCGGAAGGTCAGCACGGACAGCACCGGGCCGAAGATCTCCTCGCGGGCGATGCGGTGGGCCTGCGTGACGCCGGTGAAGACGGTCGGGGGGAACCAGAAGCCGCGCTCGGGCAGCTCGCAGGCGGCCGACCAGCCCTCGGCGCCCTCCTCGCGGCCGACCTCGCTGAGCGCGCGGATGCGGGCCAGCTGCTCGGCGGAGTTGATGGCGCCGACGTCGGTGTTCTTGTCGAGCGGGTCGCCGAGGCGCAGTGTGGCCATGCGCTCCTTGAGGCGCGTGAGCACCTCGTCGGCCACCGACTCCTGCACCAAAAGGCGTGAGCCCGCGCAGCAGACGTGGCCCTGGTTGAAGAAGATGCCCGTGACGATGCCCTCGACGGCCTGGTCGAGCGGGGCGTCGTCGAAGACCACGTTGGCGGCCTTGCCGCCCAGCTCGAGGGTGGAGCGCTTCGGGGTGCCGGCGATCGCGCGGGCGATGGCCTTGCCGACCTCGGTCGACCCGGTGAAGGCGACCTTGTCGACACCGGGGTGCGCGACGACGGCCCGGCCGGTGGCACCGGCGCCGGTGACGACGTTGACGACGCCCGGCGGCAGGTCGGCCTGCTGGCAGATCTCGGCGAAGAGCAGTGCGGTGAGCGGCGTGGTCTCGGCCGGCTTGAGCACGACGGTGTTGCCGCAGGCCAGCGCCGGGGCGACCTTCCACGCCAGCATCATCAGCGGGAAGTTCCAGGGGATGACCTGGCCGGCCACGCCGAGGGGGCGCGGGTCGGTGCCGAGGCCCGCGTGGTCGAGCTTGTCGGCCCAGCCGGCGTAGTAGAAGAAGTGCGCGGCGACCGTCGGCACGTCGACGTCACGCGACTCGCGGATCGGCTTGCCGTTGTCGAGGGTCTCGAGCACCGCCAGCTCGCGGCTGCGCTCCTGGACGATCCGCGCGATGCGGAAGAGGTACTTCGCGCGCTCGCGGCCGGGCATGCGACCCCACGGGCCCTCGAAGGCGCGGCGGGCGGCGGCGACCGCTGCGTCGACGTCGGCCTCGCTCGCCTCGGCGACCTCGGCGAGCACCTCCTCGGTGGCGGGGTTGACGGTCTTGAACGACTCGCCGGCGCCGTCGCGGAAGTCGCCGTCGACGAAGAGGCCGTAGGAGGGGCGCAGGTCGACGACGGAGGTCGACTCGGGGGCGGGGGCGTACTCGAAGGGCTCGGGCATCTCGTCTCCAGCCTTCAGTCGAGGGTGACGTAGTCGGGGCCGGAGTAGCGGCCGGTGCGCAGCTTGTGGCGCTGCAGGAGCAGGTCGTTGAGCAGCGTCGAGGCGCCGAAGCGGAACCACGCCGGGTCGAGCCAGTCGGTGCCGGCGACCTCGTTGACCACGACGAGGTACTTCAGCGCGTCCTTGGTCGTGCGGATGCCGCCGGCGGGCTTGACGCCCACCATCTGCCCCGTCGCCCGGCGCCAGTCGCGCACCGCCTCGAGCATCACGAGCGTGACGGGCAGCGTCGCCGCGGGCTGCACCTTGCCGGTGCTGGTCTTGATGAAGTGGGCGCCGGCCAGCATCGCCAGCCATGAGACGCGGCGCACGTTGTCGTAGGTCTGCAGCTCGCCGGTCTCGAAGATCACCTTGAGGTGGGCCTCGGTGCCGTCGGGGCGCCGGCACGCCTCGCGCACGGCGGCGATCTCGTCGTGGACCTGCAGGTAGCGGCCCGACAGGAAGGCGCCGCGGTCGATGACCATGTCGATCTCGTCGGCGCCCGCCGCGACCGCGTCGCGGGTGTCGGCGAGCTTGACGGCCATCGAGGCGCGCCCGCTCGGGAAGGCGGTGGCGACGGCGGCGACGGCGACGCCGCTGTCGGCGCCGAGCACCTCGCGGGCGGTGGTGACCATGTCGGGGTAGACGCAGACCGCCGCGGTGCGCGGGCAGGAGGCGTCGGTGGGGTCGGGGCGCAGCGCCTTGGCGGCGAGCGCGCGCACCTTGCCGTGCGTGTCCTGGCCCTCGAGGGTGGTCAGGTCGACCATGCGCACGGCGAGGTCGATCGCGTGGGCCTTGGCGGTGGTCTTGATCGAGCGCGTGGCGAGCCCCGCGGCGCGGGCCTCGGCGCCGACCTGGTCGACGCCCGGGAGGCCGTGGAGGAACCGGCGCAGCGCGGCGTCGGACGACGTGACGTCCGAGAGCCCCGCGGTGGTCGTGGCGTTGCTGGTCACCGGCGCAGCATAGGCTCGCCGCGGCGCCGCCGAGGAATCCCGTGGCGCCGGGTCACGGCGAGGTGGAGACGGGGTCACGGGCCGGTCACGGGCGGGCGCGGGCCGCTCGTCCGGACGTCACGAGGAGGGCACGGAGCATGGCGGCACGCACCGACGGCGGTCGCGAGCGGCTGCCGCGCAGCGGCACCCGGCTGTGGGCGTTCGCCGGGTACGCCGTCGCGCTGGCGCTGCTCGTCGGCACCCTCGCCGACGGGCTCGGCCGCACCGACCTCGTGGGGGCCGCGCTCGCGCTCCTCGCCGCGGGGGCCACGACGGTCGTCTACGTGCGCCCGGCCGTCGAGCTCGACGGCGACGAGCTGCACCTGCGCCGGATGCTGAGCACGGTGGTGATCCCGCTCGCCGCGGTCGAGAAGGCGGTGGTCAGCCGCTTCCTCGCGGTCTTCGCCGGCGAGCGGCGCTACGTGTCGACCACCGTGCAGCGCACGCTGCGCGCAGTCGTCGGTGCGCGCTCCGGCCGCGGGGGTGCGGCCGGCGCGGGGGCGGGCGGTGGTGCGACCGCAGCCGCGGGCGGTGGGGCCACGGCCCCGACGAGCGAGGCCGACCTGGTCGAGCAGCGCATCGCGCAGGCCGCCGCGGACGCCCGCCGACGCCACGGCGTCGCGCTGCTCTCCGACGAGCAGCTCGCCCTGGCCTCCCAGGTGCGGCGCACCTGGTCGTGGCCTGCCGTCGCCGCGGTCGTCGGGCCCGCGGTGCTCGTCGTGCTCGCGCTGCTCCTGGTCTGAGGGTCAGGACTGACCTACGGTCAGGAGATGGTGCGCATCGCGGTGCGGGTGCGGCGACGCGAGCCGGACGGCGCACGCCCGCAGGGGACGGCGTTGATGCTGCCCGGACGGGCGTACCCGTGCTCACGGCCGCTGCTCGACACCGTCACCACGGCCCTGACGACGGCTGGGTGGACGGTGCTGCAGGCGGAGTGGGAGCTCGACGGGTTGCCGGCCGAGCCGCGGGTGTTCGTCGAGTCCGCGGCCGAGGTGCTGCTGCGCGCGGCCGCCGACGGCGCAGGTGCGGCAGGACCCGGAGGCGGGCTCCCTCTCGACCTGCCCGTGGTGCTCGTCGGCAAGTCCCTCGGCACCCTCGCTGCGCCCTGGGCGGCGGACCGGGGTCTCCCCGGGGCGTGGTTGACCCCGGTGCTCCGCGCGGTGGGTGACCATCCCGTGGAGGAGGAGAGTCGCGCGCTGGTCGCCTGCTTGGAGGCCTACCCCGCCGCATCGGTCGTCGTCGCCGGCGATGCGGACCCGTGGTGGAGGGTCGGTTTCGCCCCTGCGTCGCCCCACGTCGAGGTGGTCGAGCTGGCGTCGGCCGACCACGGGTTGGAGGGCGGCGATCCGGCGGCCACGCGTCGCCACCACCTGCAGGCAGCCGTGGCCGTCGCTGCGCTCGCCGCGCGGGTCGCGGGCGGCGGCCCGCCGGGGGGAGGGGGGTCAGGCGGGCTCGTAGCCGACGAGCCAGTGCAGCCCGAAGCGGTCCACGACCTGCCCGTCGCTCGCGCCCCAGGGCCGCTGCTGCAGCGCGTCGACCACGCGCCCGCCCTCGGCGAGCGCGTCGAACCAGCGGTGCAGGGTGGCTGAGTCGGCCGTGCCGAGGAGTGCGAGCATCAGCCCGTCGCTGCGGAACGCCCCGTCGTCGCCGACCGCGTCGGAGGCGAACACCGTGACCGGACCGCCCTCCACGTAGCCATGGGCGACCGCCTCGGGCGGGCCGTCGGTGCGGCCGAACTCCGCCAGGTCGTGCACCACCGCCTCACCCCCGAACACGTCCGCGTAGAACTCGAGGGCCGCGCGGGCGGTCCCGGGGAGGCAGAGGTACGGCGTGGGTGCGGTCACGGGGTGACGGTAGGGCGGCAGCGGCGTCCGGTCGAGGTCGGGGTCGGCGGGTGGCTCAGGCGCCGCGCGGGGCGTACATGATCACCGCGACGCCGAGGAGGCAGACGGCGGCGCCGGCGAGGTCGAAGCGGTCGGGGCGGAAGCCGTCGACGAGCACGCCCCACAGCAGCGAGCCGGCGACGAACACCCCGCCGTACGCCGCGAGGACGCGGCCGAACTCCGCGCTCGGCTGGAGCGTGGCGACCAGGCCGTAGAGCCCCAGTGCGACGGCGCCGGCGCCGACCCACAGGAGCCCGCGGTGCTCGCGCAGGCCCTGCCAGACCAGCCAGGCGCCGCCGATCTCGAGCACGGCCGCGAGCCCGAAGAGCAGGACCGAGCGGAGCACGTCGGCGGTCGACCCGGTCACGAGCCGCTCACAGCCCGGCCGCCTCGCGCACATCGCGCTTCAGCGCGTCGAGGCGCCCCGCGGCGTGGATGCGAGCGGCGTCGACGGCCCCGTCGCCGCCGTCGGGGTCGACCGGCACGACCACCTCGAGGTAGCACTTCACCTTCGGCTCGGTGCCGCTCGGGCGCACGACCACCCGCGCGCCGTCGTCGAGGCGGTAGCGCAGGCCCTCGGTGGGTGGCAGGTCGGCCGACCCCTCCGCCAGGTCGTCGACGCCGACCACGTCGAGCCCGCCCAGCACGGTCGGCGGCTGCGCGCGCAGGCGCGCCATCGCCGCGGTGATCAGCCCGAGGTCGGTGACCCGCACCGAGAGCTGGTCGGTGGCGTGCAGCCCGTGCTCGCGGGCCAGGTCGTCGAGCAGGTCCTGCAGCGTGCGGCCGGCGGCCTTCGCCTCGGCGGCGAGCTCGCAGACCAGCAGCAGCGCCGAGACGCCGTCCTTGTCCTTCACGTGCTCCGGGTCGACGCAGTAGCCCAGCGCCTCCTCGTAGCCGAACGCGAGGCCCTCGACGCGCGCGATCCACTTGAAGCCGGTCAGCGTCTCGGCGTGCGGCTGCCCGGCCGCGGCCGCCACCTTGGCCAGCAGCGTGGAGGAGACGATCGAGCAGGCGTAGGTGCCCTGCGCGCCCCGGCGCAGCAGGTGGGCCGCCAGCAGCACGCCCACCTCGTCGCCGCGCAGCACCCGCCACCCCTGCGGCCCCGGCACCGCGACCGCGCAGCGGTCGGCGTCCGGGTCGTTGGCCACGACCAGGTCCGCGCCGCGCTCGGCGGCCAGGGCCAGCGCGAGGTCCATCGCCCCGGGCTCCTCGGGGTTCGGGAAGGCGACGGTGGGGAAGTCGGGGTCCGGCTCCTCCTGCTGCGCCACGACCGCGGGCGCAGCGAAGCCGGCGCTCTCGAGCACCTGCGCGACGGCCGTGCCGCCCACGCCGTGCAGCGGCGTGTAGACCACCGACAGGTCGCGTGGTCCGTCGGCGGCGAGCTCCGCGACGGTGTCGAGGTAGCGGTCGAGCAGCGACTCGTCGAGCACGGTGCCCTCAGGACCCAGCGGCAGCGCGTCGAGGGGCCCGACCGCGGCGATCCGCGCGGCGATCTCCGCGTCGGCGGGCGGCACGATCTGGCTGCCGTCGCCGAGGTAGACCTTGTAGCCGTTGTCCTCCGGCGGGTTGTGGCTCGCGGTCACCATCACGCCGGCCGCCGCACCCAGCTCGCGCACGGCGTACGCCAGCACCGGCGTCGGCAGCGGGCGCGGCAGCAGCAGCGCCTGCAGGCCCGCCCCGGTCACCACGCGCGCCGTGTCGCGGGCGAAGGTCTCGCTGCCGTGCCGCGCGTCGTAGCCGATCACCACCCGGGCGCCCGCGCCTGCCCCGCCGTCGCGGAGGTGCGCCGCGAGCCCGGCCGCCGCGCGCAGCACGACCACGCGGTTCATCCGGTTCGGGCCGGCCCCGAGGCGGCCCCGCAGCCCGGCGGTGCCGAAATCGAGCGTGCCGTCGAACCGGTCGGCCAGGTCGGCCCGGGCCGCCACGTCGCCGGCCTCGACCGCCGCGACCACCTGCTCCAGCTCGGCGCGGGTCGCCGGGTCGGGGTCCTCCGCCAGCCAGGCACGGGCCTGGGCGAGCAGGTCCGCGGGCTGGGCGGTCGGCTGGTCGGTGGGCCGGTCGGAGGACATGGCCGCACGCTAGCGCGACGGTCGGCTCCCACCCCTCGGGGTGAGGCTGCCGGCGACACACCGACGACGGCTCAAGTTGCCCGCGAGGACGCCGACCGTGACGCCATGCCGTCCCTGGCCCCGCCCCGCGCTGCCCGCCCGCTCACCGCTGTCGTGGCCGTGCTCGCCGTCGTGGCAGGTGCGCTGGGCCTCGGGGCGGCCGGCCTGGCGGTCGACCTCGCGGCTCCGGCGCCGGCCGCGGCGGTGCTGCCGATCGAGGACTTCCCGGACTACGAGCCGCAGCGCACCTGCTCGCCCGCCGCGAAGAAGGGCACCCTGCGACTCGCGGCCTGGCTCCAGCGCACCTACCCCGGCAGCGGCTCGTCGGGCATCAGCCGCTCCTGCCGCAGCGGGGGGCAGTCCGAGCACAAGGAGGGCCGTGCCTTCGACTGGCGCCTCGACGTGCGCAAGCCGCGTGACCGGCGCTACGCCAACGCCTTCCTGACCCGGGTGCGCGCCGGCGACGCCGCCGGCAACGTCGGCGCGCTCGGGCGCCGGATGGGGATCATGTACCTCATCTGGGACGACCGGATCTACTCCTCCTCCCGCGGCTACGCCCCCCGGCCCTACCTCCACAGCGCCTGCCGCACGCTCAGGCGCTGCTCGCGCACCCTGCGCCACCGCGACCACGTGCACATCTCGCTGTCGTGGGCGGGCGCCCGCGCGCAGACCAGCTGGTTCACCGGCGTCGCCCCCACCGTGCCCACCCCGACCCCGACCCCGACGCCCACCCCGACGCCCACCCCGGACGACGACGGTCACGCCCCCGGCGACGGCACCTGGGTGCCCGGCACCGGCGGCGGCACCGGCGGCAGGTACCCGCTGCTCGACCTGTCGCGCACCGACGCCATGCTGACGCCGGTGCGCGCGGGGGAGACCCGCAAGACCCGCTACGCACTGCAGAAGGGCCGCCGCTACAAGATCGCGGTCTACGGCGTCACCCGCTACGGGCCCGCGCCCAGCCAGGTCGCCGACGCGGTCTGCTCGTGGGTGCCGGGCCGCGGCTGGCGGGCGGGGCTCGACGCCGCGACCCGCACGGCGTACGGCGCGCTGGACCTGCGCGTGGGCGGCACCAAGCCCTTCGGCACGACCTGCCGCACCGGCAAGCACCTCTACCAGGCCTACTACCGGCCGCGGTGGACCGGCCCGCTGAAGCTCTCGCTCGACCAGCCCCAGGCCGCCGGCGGCTCGCTCGTGGTCGCGGTGACCCGGGCCGGCTACGCCGTCGACCGGCACGTGCCGAGCGTCCCGGCTCCCGTCGCGCCGCCGACCGGCCCGCGCGAGGAGCCGGCAGCGGGCGCGGGCCTGCTGCGCACCACGGCGGTCGTCGACGGCGAGGACGCCGAGGCGTGGACCAGCCAGCGCCTCGACGCGGGGGTGACCTACCGCGTGACGGTCACGGGGCTGCTGCGGGTCGCCGACGACACGTGGACCGACGGGCAGTGCACGACCGTGACCGGCACCGACGGCCGCTGGTGGCCGCAGGCCTCGCTCGACCGCTACGACCCCGGCGCCGACCACGGCAACCTCTACCTCGACGGCGTGCCGTTCGACGGCACCGCGCCGCCGGAGGACCCCGACGGCTGCAGCGCGCACGCCCACGCGACGACCCTGACCCCGACCACGTCGCGGCGCCTGCACCTGCAGGCCTTCGACCCGACCCCGGGCGCTCGCGACAACCGCGGAGGCCTGCTCGTGGTCGTCGAGCGGGTCACGCCGCTGCCGGCGACGGCGGTCGGGCCGTGGGAGCAGCCGGCCGGCAGCTGGCCGTGGACCCGCAAGGACGAGAAGCTGAAGGTGTCGGCGTCCAGCCCGGTCACCCTCACCGGCTCGCGCTTCCGCCGCGGCACCCGCGTGCGGCTCGAGGTGTCGGGCTACGTGCGCGACGGCGGCGGCCTGCGCTCCGACGCGACCTGCGTGCGCGTGGGTGACGACTGGGTGCGCGACCCGGCCTCGCCCACCGGGCAGGACGTGCTCGAGCTCCACGTCGACGGGCGCGCGCCCGACTGGCGGCGCACCGACGGCGAGCAGACCTGCTCGTCCTCCCACACCTACGTCGCGACCGTCACCACGACGAAGGACGGGCCGCTGGCCCTGGCCTTCCTCGACGCCGACCGCGCCGACGACCAGGGGAGCCTGACCGTGCGGGTGCGCCGCGCCTGAGGAGACGGGCCCGAGGCACCCGGGTCAGGCGTCGATCGACGACATGTCGCCGTAGCGCGCCCCCGCCACGGCACCGACCGGCACCGCCGCCTCGAGGGCGTCGAGGTCGGCGTCGTCGAGCTCGACGGCGAGGCTCGCGACGTTCTCCTCGAGGTAGCGCACGCGCTTCGTCCCGGGGATCGGCGCGACGCCGAGCCCGTGGCGGCGGCCCTGCGCCAGCACCCACGCCAGGGCGAGCTGGCCCGGGGTGCAGCCGCGCTGCTCGGCGAGGGCGGCGACCCGGTCGACCAGCACCAGGTTGGCCTCGAGCGCCTCGCCGTGGAAGCGCGGGAAGTACGCCGTGCGCCGCGAGTCGGCCTCCACCGCCAGGCCCGCGTCACCCCGGATCGCGCCGGTGAGCAGACCGCGCCCGAGCGGCGAGTAGGGCACCAGACCGATGCCGAGCTCGACCAGCACCGGGAGCACGGTGTCCTCGAGGTCGCGCGTGAAGAGCGACCACTCCGACTGCAGCGCGGTGATGGGGTGGACGGCGTGGGCGCGGCGGACCGTCTCGGCCGAGGCCTCGGAGAGCCCGAGGTGGCGCACCTTGCCCGCGGCGACCAGCTCGGCCATGGCGCCCACGGTCTCCTCGATCGGCACCGTCTTGTCGACGCGGTGCTGGTAGTAGAGGTCGAGGTGGTCCACGCCGAGCCGCTGCAGCGAGGCGTCGCAGGCGGTGCGGACGTACTCCGGGCGGCCGTTGATGCCCAGGCGCGTGCCGTCCTCGGCGCGCTCGTTGCCGAACTTCGTGGCCAGCTGCACCTCGTCACGCCGCCCGGCGACCGCCCGGCCGACCAGCCGCTCGTTGGTGAACGGGCCGTACATGTCGGCGGTGTCGAGGAACGTGACGCCCAGGTCGAGCGCCCGGCGGATCGTGGCCAGCCCGCCCTCCTCGTCGGGCGTGCCGTAGAACTCCGACATCCCCATGCAGCCCAGCCCGAGCGCCGAGACGTCGAGGGCGGCGTCGCCGGTGCCGAGGGTGCGGGTCGGGACGGGGGGCAGGGTGGGGGAGGGCTGCTCGCTCATGACCCCACCCTCGCGCGGCCAGCCAAGCCGTCGGGCGCGTCAGGCCCGGTCGAGGGCCGGACGGTAGAACGCCGGTCCGGCGAACGGACCACCGACGACCGCGGTCTCGGCCGCGTCCTCCGGTCGGGCGGCGACCTCGGCGGCGTGCGCCTCGGCGTCGTCTCGAGGGTCGTAGCCGAGGGCCCGCCCGGGCGCGAGGTCCCACCACGCGCGGGTGTTGGCCGAGATGCCGTAGAGCACGGCGAAGCCGGGGGCCGGGGCGGTGAGGGCGGCGAGCACCATCCGCACGCAGTCGTCGGGCGAGAGCCAGGTGGCCAGCTGCCGCGTCGTGGTGGGCCGCTCGAGGAAGGAGCCGATGCGGCAGGCGACGACGTCGAGCCCGTGGCGGTCGGCGAAGAGCCGCATGAGGGCCTCCGCCGCCACCTTGCCCACCCCGTAGTAGGTGTCGGGGCGGGGCAGGGCGTCAGCGGTCACGACGCCGTCGTCGGGCCGCGGCGTGCGACCCACGGCGTGGTTGGAGGAGGCGTAGACCAGGCGGGTCACCCGGTGCTCCACCATCGCGTCGAGCAGCGCGGCCGTGGTGTGCACGTGGGAGGCCAGCGAGTCCGGCAGGCTCGCCTCGTCGGGGTGCCCGGCCAGGTGCAGCACGGCGTCGAGCGCCTCCTCGGCGAAGACGGCCGCCACGGCGTCGGGGTCGGCGCAGTCGACGGCGTGCCACGGCAGGTCGCCGCCCGCGGGCGGCGGCACCCGGTCGAGCGCGACCACCTCGTGGCCCGCGTCGAGGAGGGCGGGGACGACCGTGCGGCCGATGCTCCCGGCGGCGCCGGTGACCAGGACCCGCACGTCAGATCCTCGGCACGACGGCGCCGAGCAGCGCGCCCATCCGGGAGGCCGCGGCCCGGCCGGCCTCCAGCACCTCAGCGTGGTCCAGCGGCTCACCGGTGATGCCGGCGGCGAGGTTGGTGACCAGGCTGATGCCGAGCACCTCCATGCCCGCCTCGCGGGCGGCGATCGCCTCGAGGGTCGTGCTCATGCCGACCAGCTCGCCGCCGATCGCGCGCACCATCGCGATCTCCGCCGGCGTCTCGTAGTGCGGGCCCGGGAACTGCACGTAGACGGCCTCGTCGAGGTCGGGCTCGACCTCGCGGCACAGCGCGCGCAGCCGGCGCGAGTAGAGGTCGGTCAGGTCGACGAAGTTCGCCCCGACGATCGGGGAGCGGCCGGTGAGGTTGACGTGGTCGCTGATGAGCACCGGCGTGCCGGGTGACCAGGTCTCGCGCAGGCCGCCGCAGCCGTTGGTCAGCACGATCGTGCGGCACCCCGCCGCGGCCGCCGTGCGCACGCCGTGCACCACCCGGTCCACGCCGTGGCCCTCGTAGTAGTGGGTGCGGCTGAGGAACACCAGCAGCCGCTTCTCGCCCGCCTGCACGCTGCGGATGCGCCCGCTGTGACCGGCGACCGCCGCGGGTGGGAAGCCGGGCAGGTCGGTGGTCGCGATCTCCACGGTGGACTCGGCCGTGGCCTCACCCAGCGCGTCGACCGCGGGCAGCCAGCCGGAGCCCAGCACGAGCGCGACGTCGTGCTGCGCCACGCCCGTCAGCTCGGCCAGCCGCTCGGCTGCGGCGCGGGCGTCGTCGTACGGCGTGGGGCTGTGGTGTGCGGTCACGGCCGGGAGCCTAGGCTGGTCCTCGTGACCACGCACTTCGACGTCCTCGTCCTCGGCGCCGGACCCGGCGGCTACGTCGCCGCGATCCGCGCCTCGCAGCTCGGCCTGAAGGCGGCCGTGGTGGAGGACAAGTACTGGGGCGGGGTCTGCCTCAACGTCGGCTGCATCCCCTCGAAGGCGCTGCTGCGCAACGCCGAGCTCGCCCACGTGCTGCAGCACGAGAAGGACAAGTTCGGCATCGTGGGCGACGCGACGATGGAGTTCGGCGCGACGCACGCCCGCAGCCGCCAGGTGAGCGCCGGCATCGTCAAGGGCGTCCACTACCTGATGAAGAAGAACAAGGTCACCGAGATCGACGGGTGGGGCACCCTGACCGGGGGCAAGGACGGCAAGCAGGGCATCGACGTCAAGGGCGCCGACGGCCAGGTCACGTCCTACACCTGCGACAACCTGATCATCGCCGCGGGCGCGCAGACCCGGCTGATCCCCGGCACCCAGCTCTCCGAGCGCGTGGTGACCTACGAGGAGCAGATCCTCGACAGCGAGCTGCCCGGCTCGATCGTCATCGCCGGCTCCGGCGCCATCGGTGTCGAGTTCGCCTACGTGATGAAGAACTTCGGCGTCGACGTGACGATCGTGGAGTTCCTCGACCGGATGGTGCCCACCGAGGACGCCGACGTCTCGAAGGAGCTGCTCAAGCACTACAAGAAGCTCGGCGTGAAGGTGATGCTCTCGACGAAGGTCGAGTCCATCGAGGACACCGGCGACAAGGTCAAGGTCACCGTCAGCAAGGACGGCCGGACCGAGGTGCTCGAGACCGACAAGGTCATGCAGGCCATCGGCTTCGCGCCCCGCCTGGAGGGCTACGGCCTCGAGGCCACCGGCGTCGAGCTCACCGACCGCGGCGCGATCGCGGTCGACGAGTACGGCCGCACCAACGTCGACGGTGTCTACGCGATCGGCGACGTCACCGGCAAGATGATGCTGGCCCACGTCGCCGAGGCGATGGGCATCGTGGCGGCCGAGGTCATCGCCGGCGCCGAGACGATGCCGGTCGAGTTCGACTTCGTCCCGCGCGCGACCTACTGCCAGCCCCAGATCGGCTCCTTCGGCTACTCCGAGCAGCAGGCCAGGGACAAGGGCTACGACGTGGTCACCGCGACCTTCCCGTTCTCGGCCAACGGCAAGGCCCAGGGCCTCGGCGAGGCCGTCGGCTTCGTCAAGGTCGTGGCCGACAAGCAGCACAAGGAGCTGCTCGGCGCGCACATGATCGGCCCCGACGTCACCGAGCAGCTGCCCGTGCTGACGCTGGCGCAGAAGTGGGACCTGACGGCCGACGAGGTGGCGCGCAACGTCTTCGCCCACCCGACGCTGTCGGAGGCCGTGAAGGAAGCGGTGCACGGCATCGCCGGCCACATGATCAACCTCTGACCCGCACTCGACCCTCGGGGAGCACCGCAGTGAACAAGGTCGTCATCGTCGGCGGCGGTCCTGGTGGCTACGAGGCGGCCCTCGTGGCCGCCCAGCTCGGTGCCGAGGTGACCGTGGTCGACCGCGACGGCCTCGGCGGCTCCGCGGTCCTCACCGACTGCGTGCCCAGCAAGACCCTCATCGCCACCGCCGAGGTCATGACCGAGGTGCAGGGCTCCTACGAGCTCGGCGTGGTCTCCTCCGACCACCAGGGCGACGCGGCCACCTCCGTGCGCGTCGACCTGTCGCGGGTCAACGCCCGGGTGAAGCAGCTCGCCGCCGACCAGTCGGCCGACATCCACCGCCGCCTCGACCGCGACGGCGTGCGCCTGGTCCGCGGACTGGGGCGCCTCGACGGGCCCGAGCGCGTCGTGGTCACCGCGGCCGACGGGGGCGAGGAGACGCTCACGGCCGACGCCGTGCTGGTCGCGACGGGCGCCTCGCCGCGCACGCTGCCCACCGCGCAGCCCGACGGCGAGCGCATCCTCACCTGGGAGCAGCTCTACGACCTCACCGAGGTGCCCGGCCACCTCATCGTGGTGGGCTCCGGCGTCACCGGCGCCGAGTTCGCCTCCGCCTACCTCGCGCTCGGCGTCGAGGTGACCCTGGTCAGCTCGCGCGACCGGGTCCTGCCCGGCGAGGACGTCGACGCCTCGCGCGTGCTCGAGGAGGTCTCGAAGCGCCGGGGCATGAACGTGCTGTCGAGGTCGCGGATGGAGTCGGTCACCCGCGACGGCGACACCGTGACGGTGCGCCTCACCGACGGCCGCAGCGTCGAGGGCACCCACTGCATCCTCGCGCTCGGGTCGGTGCCCAACACCGACGGCCTCGGCCTCGAGGAGGCCGGGGTGGCGCTGAAGGAGGGCGGCTTCGTCGGCGTGGACCGGGTGTCCCGCACGACGGCCCGGGGCGTCTACGCCGCGGGCGACTGCACCGGCGTCCTCATGC
Source organism: Nocardioides perillae (assembly GCF_013409425.1). Taxonomy (NCBI): domain Bacteria; kingdom Bacillati; phylum Actinomycetota; class Actinomycetes; order Propionibacteriales; family Nocardioidaceae; genus Nocardioides; species Nocardioides perillae. Next base: position 1,593,802 of record NZ_JACCAC010000001.1, read on the forward strand.
TCGCCTCGGTCGCGGCCATGCAGGGCCGCATCGCGATGTGGCACTTCCTCGGCGACACCGTGCACCCGCTGGACCTCAAGAAGGTCTCCTCCAACGTGTTCACCGCCCCCGAGATCGCCACGGTCGGCTGGACCCAGCAGGCCGTCGACGCCGGCGAGGTGGAGGCCGAGGTCGTGCAGCTGCCGCTCGGCACCAACCCGCGCGCCAAGATGCAGGGGGTGCACGACGGCTTCGTGAAGCTGATCTGCCGCCCCGGCACCGGCATCGTGGTCGGCGGCATCGTGGTGGGCCCGCGGGCCTCGGAGCTGATCCACCCGGTCGCGATCGCGGTCGCGGAGTCGCTCACCGCCGACCAGCTGGCGCAGGTCTTCACGGTCTACCCCTCGATGAGCGGGTCGATCGCCGAGGCGGCCCGCCGCCTGCACCGGGTGGGCTAGAAGCCCCCGAAGTCGCCGCCGCCGAAGTCGCCGCCGCCGAAGTCGTCGCCGCCGACGTCGCCGCCACCGCCCCAGTCGCCGCCCCCGAAGTCCCCCGACTCGCCCAGGCCCGCGGTCGGGTCGTCCTGGACGCCGCCGGGGTCGCCGCCCCAGTCGGCGTCGCCGCCGTCGGCGCCCTCGAGCGCGCCCGCGTCGGCGTACTCCGCGCCGGGGTCGACCGACGCGGCGAGCATGCTGCCGAGGATGAAGGCGGGGAAGACCCCGGCCAGGGCGTAGCCGCCGTAGAAGCCACCGGCCCACGCGCCGTACGCCGGTCCGCCCTCCCACCACGGCACCATCCGGTCGCCGCGGCGCACCTGCCGGGTGGCCGGCTCGGCACCGACCGCGAGCCGGGCGGCGTCCGCGCGGCAGACCGGCACCACGCGGCGGGTGCCGCCGGGCGGGGCCCAGCCGGCGTCGTCCTCGGCGGGGCCGTGGGCGGGGTCGAAGAAGCACGGCGGGCGTCGCACGGGCACCGGCCGGCCGTCGCGGCGGGCCAGGACGCACGCGAGGGCGTGCCGGCCGTCCTCGAGCGCCGTGGTGGCGCCGCGGACCTGCTCGGCGGTGGTCGCGTCGCGCAGCAGGTCCTTGGCGGCCTCGTAGGAGTCGAGGGCGCGCTGGTAGTCCTGGCGCATCGCCGGGTCGAGGCGGTCGGTGAGGGTCTCCCAGTGCAGCTCCTGCAGCTCCTCGCCGAAGCGGGTCGTGTCGTCGTCGGCCAGGCGCCGCGAGGCCGCGACCTCCGCGAGGCGCCGCTCCTCGACCCGGCGGCGCTCCGCCGCCTTCCGCGCCTGCACCACGGCGACGACGACGACGGCGACGAGGGCCAGCACCACGAGCGTGTCCACGGTCTCAGCCTAGGCAGGGCCCCGGGCGGGCCCGGCGAATTCCAGTCGTGTGGTTCACGAGAAGCGGTGGCGGCCCCACCCGTGCCGTGGTCGACTCGCTGCGTCACTCCTGCCACACGACCCCCCGGAGCCCCGTGCGCACCCCCTCCTCCGTCCTGCGACGCCTGCTCGCCACCGCCCTCGCCGCGGCCCTCCCGCTGGCCGGGGTGCTCGTGGCGACGCCCGCCGAGGCGAAGCGGGTGGACCAGTCGTGGACCGTGCCGGCGTCGGCGTGGATCACCCTGCGCGGCCACGGCTTCGGCCACGGCCACGGGATGTCGCAGTACGGCGCGCACGGCGCCGCGCGGCAGGGGCTCAGCGCGCGGGAGATCCTGGCCTTCTACTACCCCGGCACGACCGTGGGGAGCGTCGGCGGCACGATCGCGGTGCTCGTCTCGCGTGACACCACCGACGACGTCGTGGTCCACGCGCGGCCGGGGCTCAAGGTGCGCGTGCTCGGCACCGGCGAGGTGCTGACCCTGCCCGACAACGGCGCGACCCGGTGGCGGCTCCAGGTCGACCGCACGGGTGCGACCGGGCTGGCCTACCTGCGCGACCGCTGGCGCAAGCTGCGCGCGCTGCCGGGGCCGGCGGAGTTCCACGCCGGCGGCGCGCCCGTGACCCTCGTGACGCCGAGCGGTGACACCGCCTACCGCGGACGGCTGCGCTCGGCCGCGCCGAGCGGCGGTGGCCGGGCCCGCGACACCGTCAACGTCGTGGCGCTGGAGACCTACCTGCGCGGGGTCGTGCCGCTCGAGGTGCCGGCCTCGTGGCACCCCGCCGCGGTGCAGGCGCAGGCGGTCGCGGCCCGCACCTACGCGGCCTACGAGCGGGCCCACCCGCGCGCCTCGCACTACCAGGTCTGCGACACGACGAGCTGCCAGGTCTACGGCGGCGCCTCCGCCGAGCACCCGGCGAGCGACGCCGCGGTCCGCGCCACGCGGGGCACCGCACTGCTGGCCGACGGCCGCCCGGCCTTCACGCAGTTCTCCTCCAGCAGCGGCGGCTGGACCTCCGCCGGCTCGGTGCCCTACCTCACCTCCCAGGAGGACCCGTACGACGGGTGGTCCGGCAACCCCGTCCACGACTGGTCGCTGCGCGTCACCGACGCCCGCCTCGAGGCCGCCTACCCCCGGATCGGCGACCTGCGCTCGTTGCGGATCACGGAGCGCGAGGGCGGCGGCGAGTGGGGTGGTCGGGTGTGGCGGCTGACGCTGACCGGCTCACGCGGCTCCGTGACGGTGAACGGTGACGACCTACGGCGCGCGCTGGGACTGCGCTCGAGCTGGTTCACCTTCGCCGTGTCCCGCCGCTGAGGGTCGTCCGCCCGGATTCCTGACCGGACGGTCTGGCGCCGGGGTGTGACGCGTGGCACAGTGCCACCGTCCGCGGCGACCAGCCGCGGGCACCACACACCCCACAGCAGAGGAAGCAGATGCGCCGCACCGTCTCGGGTGCCATCGCAGGTGTCGCAGCCCTCGCCCTCGCGGGCGTCGGTAGTCCCTTCACCTCCGTGGCCAGTGCCCAACCGCAGGACCGTCCCCGTCCCCCCACCCTCGCCCCCGCCGGCGGGATGCTCGGCCCCGACGCGGCCGCGCACGCGCCCGGCGAGCACGCCCGGCACGGCGACCACGAGGGCCACTCCCACGACGACGTCGACCGTCGTCGCGGCAGCCTGCCGCCCACCGCCGCCCAGCGCTCGGCCGACCGCCGCACGGGCGGCCGCGTGCAGTGGAACGAGCTCGGCACGCCGGCCACGGTCGCCGCGACCGGCGACGTCGTCGCGACCGGCCTGCCGCAGCAGCCCGAGGCCGCTGCCCGGGCCTACCTCGCGCGGTCCGGCGACCTCTTCGCGCTGACCCCCGCCCAGGTCGACGACCTGGAGACGCTGGCCGTCACCGCGGTCGGCAAGGGTGCCGTGGTCACGCTGCGCCAGCGCGCCGGCGGCCTGCCCACCACCCAGGGTGGCCTGGTCACCGTCGCGGTGCGCGACGGGCAGGTGCTGCACGCCTCCTCGAGCCTCTCGCGCGACACCGGCGCCCTGCCGGCCGCGACGCTCGACGAGGCCGCCGCCAGCGACGCCGCGGTCCGGCTGGCGGAGCTCGAGTCCTCCGAGGCCGTCGTGCTGCGGGTCCGCGAGGTCGCGGTGCCGACCGCGGCCGAGGGCATGCGCCGCGCCTGGGAGGTCGTGGTCGCCGAGGAGGGTGGCCACGGGGCCGCCTTCACCGTGCTCGTCGACGCGACCTCCGGCGAGCTGCTCGTGCGCGAGAGCCTGGTCGACCACCTCGACGACGACCCGCGCTGGTCGCTCTTCCCGGCCACGCCGGCCGACCTCGACACCACCGAGCGCGACACCTGGTGCTGGACCGGGGTCGCCGGCTGCGACGACACCCTCGCGCCCGGTGCGTCGACGGCCACGCCGTGGGACGTCGACCCGGCCACCGGCCAGCCGAGCCTCACGACGCTCGGCAACAACGCGGTCAGCGGCAAGTCCTGGGCCCTCGCGCCCAACGTGCGGGCGGTGGAGCGCACGGCCACCCCCAGCACGACGCGGGACTACCTCTACACCTTCGACAACACCTGGCAGGAGTCCGGCTGCGCGCCCGAGGCGCTCACCGGGGACGACGGCAACGACGTCGACGCCGCCACCTCGAGCCTCTTCGCGCACCACAACCGGCTGCACGACTTCGCCTACGGGCTGGGCTTCACCGAGGAGACCTGGAACGCCCAGCAGGACAACCTGGGCCGTGGCGGCAAGGGTGGCGACCCCGAGGTCGGCAAGGCCCAGTCGGGCGCCGCGCTCGGCATCCGCGACAACGCCAACCAGTACTCCACGCCCGACGGCGTCGCCCCGTGGAGCAACATGTACCTCTGGCAGCCGATCGCCGGCGCGGCGTACGTGCCCTGCGTCGACGGCGACTTCGACGGCACCGTCATCGGCCACGAGTACACCCACCTCATCACCAACCGGATGATCGCCGGGCCCGACGCCGGCCTGTCCGGCTACCAGGCCGGCGGCATGGGCGAGAGCTGGTCCGACCTGGTCGCGATGGAGTACCTCGTCGAGCTGGGCGAGCGGCCGATGGGTGACACGCCCTTCGTCACCGGCGCCTACGTGACCGGCGACGAGCGCACCGGCATCCGCAACTTCGACATGTCGAGGAGCTCGCTGAACTACTCCAACGTCGGCTACGACGTGGTGGGCGCCAGCGTGCACTCCGAGGGCGAGATCTGGTCCGCGACCAACTTTGCGGTCCGCCAGGCCTTCGTCGACCGGTACGGCGCGGGCACGCCGGCCGAGCTGCGCGCCTGCGCCGAGGGCCGCACGCCCGTGGAGCAGTGCCCGGGCAGCCGCCGCTGGGTGCAGCTGCTCTTCGACTCGCTGCTCGTGCCGGCCACCGGCCGGGTCTCGATGGTCGACATGCGCGACGCGATGCTCGTCGCCGACCAGCTCCGCTTCGGCGGCGCCAACCAGGACCTGCTCTGGGACGCCTTCGCCAGCCGCGGGCTCGGCGAGGGTGCCTCCTCCGACGGGCCGAACGACACCGACCCGGTGCCGAGCTTCGCCACCCCGACGGGCGCCGACGGCGAGGTCACCTTCGTGCCGGCCGGCACCCAGGCCGGCGCGCCGGTCGAGATCTTCGTCGGCGAGTTCGAGGACCAGTCGACCCCGGTCGCCGACACCGACCCGGCCACCGAGCTCGGTGCGACCACGCGCATGGTCGCCGGCACCTACGACGCGGTCGCGGTCGGCCCGACGGTCGGCCACCAGCGCTTCACCTTCACCGTCCGCGCCGGCCAGGTCCGCGACGTGCCGGTGCTGCTCGAGCAGAACCTCGCCGCGAGCGCCCTCGGGGCGACCGCGACGGGCGACGGCACCGACGCCGCCTCGCTGCTCGACGGCACCGAGGCGACCGACTGGACGGCCGAGCGCGACGGCGGACCCGCGGGCCTCGGCGTGAGCGTCGACCTCGCCGGCGACCGGCCGCAGCAGGTGGGCCGCGTCGCCGTCAGCGCGTTCTACGAGACGGGCTCCCGCTTCAGCGCGCTGCGCCAGTTCGCGATCTCCGCGTGCGACGCCAGCACGGGCGCCGACTGCGCCGACCCCGCGGCGTACGAGCGGGTCTTCCTGAGCCCGGCCGACGCCTTCCCGGGTGACGGCATGCGCCCGACCGCGCCCGACCTCAACGCCGCGTCGTTCGCGATCCCGCGCACCACGGCCACGCACCTGCGACTCGAGGTCGTGAGCAACCAGTGCACCGGCGGGCCGGAGTTCGCCGGGGAGCTCGACGACGACCCGGCGACCACGACCGACTGCGCCACCGGCGCCCCGTCGGTCGCCCGGGTCGTGCGGGCCGCGGAGCTGCAGGCCTTCCGCCGCTGAGCCGAGGCAGGACAGCAGCACAGCACGAGGGCCCCGGGCGACCGCCCGGGGCCCTCGTCGCGTGAGGGAAGCGTGTGGGGGTGCGCTCAGCCGAGCACGAGCACCAGGTCGCCGCCCTCGACCGCCTGGGTGCCGGAGATCGCGAGCCGCTGCACGGTGCCGGCGCGGGGCGCGGTGATGGAGGCCTCCATCTTCATCGCCTCGATGGTGGCGACGGTCTCGCCGGCCGCGACGCTCGCGCCCTCCTCGACCACGACCGTGACCACGCCCTGGAAGGGCGCGGCGACGTGGCCGGGGTCGGAGGTGTCGGCCTTCTCGGTGCTCGGCACGTCGGAGGCGACGGAGCGGTCGCGCACCGAGATCGGGCGCAGCTGGCCGTTGAGGGTGCACATGACGGTGCGGTAGCCGCGCTCGTCGGGCTCGCCGACCGCCTGCACGCCCAGCAGCAGGCGGACGCCGGGCTCGAGCTCGACCTCGTGCTCCTCGCCCTGGCGCAGGCCGTAGAGGTACTCCAGCGTGGGCAGGACCGACACGTCGCCGTAGGCCTCGCACGACGCGCGGTAGTCCTTCGTCGGGCCGGGGAAGAGCAGCTCGTTGAGCGTGCGGCGGCGGGTGGCCGGGCTGGCAGCCTCGCCACGCAGGCCGAGGCCCGCGGCCTGCTCGTCGGTGAGCTCCTCGGCCGGCCGCTTCCACGTGCGGCCCTCGAGGGCCCGGCTGCGGAAGGGCTCGGGCCAGCCGCCCGGGGGGTCGCCCAGCTCGCCGTTGAGGAAGCCGACGACCGAGTCGGGCACGTCGAAGCGCTGCGGCTCCGCCTCGAACTCGGCCGGGTCGGCCCCCACCGCGACCAGGTGCAGCGCGAGGTCGCCGACCACCTTGGAGCTGGGGGTCACCTTGACGACGTTGCCGAGGATGTCGTTCGCGGCGGCGTAGGTGTCCTCGATCTGCTCGAACTTCTCGCCGAGGCCCAGCGCGATCGCCTGCTGGCGCAGGTTGGAGAGCTGCCCGCCCGGGATCTCGTGGCGGTAGACGCGACCGGTGGGGGAGGGCAGCCCGGACTCGAACGGCGCGTAGACGCGGCGCACCGCCTCCCAGTAGGGCTCGAGCGCGTTGACCGCGGCCAGGCTCAGCCCCGTCTCGCGCTCCGCGTGGTCGGTGGCCGACACCAGCGCCGAGAGCGGCGGCTGCGACGTGGTCCCTGCGAGGGCGGCGCTGGCCGCGTCGACGGCGTCGACGCCCGACTCGATCGCCGCTGTCAGGGTGGCCAGCTGGCCGCCGGCCGTGTCGTGGGTGTGCAGGTGCACCGGGAGGTCGAACTCCGAGCGCAGCGCAGTGACCAGGCGGCGGGCCGCCGGGGCGCGCAGCAGCCCGGCCATGTCCTTGATCGCCAGCACGTGCGCACCGGCCTCGACGATGCGCTCGGCGAGCCCGAGGTAGTAGTCGAGGGTGTAGAGCCGCTCGCCGGGGTCGGAGAGGTCGCCGGTGTAGCAGAGCGCGACCTCGGCGACGGTGGTGCCGGTCGCGCGCACGGCTTCGATCGCGGGCCGCATCTGCTCGACGTCGTTGAGCGCGTCGAAGATGCGGAAGACGTCGATGCCGGTGTCGGCGGCCTCCTGCACGAAGGCGTCGGTCACCTCGGTGGGGTAGGGCGTGTAGCCGACGGTGTTGCGCCCACGCAGCAGCATCTGCAGGCAGATGTTGGGCACGGCCTGGCGCATCGCGGCCAGCCGCTCCCAGGGGTCCTCGGCGAGGAAGCGCAGCGCCACGTCGTAGGTGGCCCCGCCCCACGCCTCGACCGACCACAGCTCGGGCGTCGTGCGGGCCACGTGGCCCGCGGCCGCGAGCAGGTCGCGGGTGCGCACCCGGGTGGCGAGCAGCGACTGGTGGGCGTCGCGGAAGGTGGTGTCGGTGACCGCCACCCGGTCCTGGGCGCGCAGCGCGGCCGCGAAGGCCTCGGGCCCCTGCGCGAGCAGCTGCTGGCGCGTCCCGTCGGGGGCGGGCACGTCGAGGTCGAGCGGCGGCAGCTTGGACGCCGGGTCCAGCACGACCGGGGCCGGGCCGTGCGGCTGGTTGACCGTGACGTCGGCGAGGTAGGTCAGCAGCTTGGTGCCGCGGTCGCCCGGCGCGCGGGCGGTCAGCAGCTCGGGGTGGGTCTCGATGAAGGAGGTGGTGATGCGGCCCGCCGTGAAGTCGGGGTCGTCGAGCACCGCCTGCAGGAAGGGGATGTTGGTGGAGACCCCGCGGATGCGGAACTCCGCGACCGCGCGGCGCGAGCGCTCGACGGCCTTGTCGAAGGTGCGACCGCGGCACGTGAGCTTGGCGAGCATGGAGTCGAAGTGGGCCGAGACCTCGGCGCCGGTGTACGTCGTGCCGCCGTCGAGGCGGACGCCGGCGCCGCCGGGGGAGCGGTAGGTCGTGATGCGGCCCGTGTCGGGGCGGAAGCCGTTGCCGGGGTCCTCGGTGGTGATGCGGCACTGCAGCGCGGCACCGCGCAGCTGCACCGTCTCCTGGGACAGCCCGAGGTCCGCCAGCGTCTCACCGGAGGCGATGCGCAGCTGGCTCTGCACCAGGTCGACGTCGGTGACTTCCTCGGTCACGGTGTGCTCGACCTGGATGCGGGGGTTCATCTCGATGAAGACGTAGTTGCCCTCCGGGTCGAGCAGGAACTCCACCGTGCCGGCGTTGCGGTAGCCGATCTCGCGGGCGAAGCGCACCGCGTCGGCACACATGCGCTCGCGGATCGCGGGGTCGAGGTTGGGCGCGGGGGCGATCTCGACCACCTTCTGGTGGCGGCGCTGCACCGAGCAGTCGCGCTCGAAGAGGTGGATGACGCCGCCCTGGCCGTCGGCGAGCACCTGCACCTCGATGTGGCGGGGGTCGACCACCGCCTGCTCGATGAAGACCGTGGGGTCGCCGAAGGCGGCCTCGGCCTCGCGCATGCAGGTCTCGACCGCCTCGCGCAGGGCGCCCTCCTCGTCGACGCGGCGCATGCCGCGGCCCCCGCCGCCGGCGACCGCCTTGACGAAGAGGGGGTAGGGCATGTCGGCCGCCGCGGCCAGCAGCGCGTCGACGTCGGTCGACGGCTCGACGCTCGCCAGCACCGGCACGCCCGCGGCCTTCGCCGCGGCGATCGCCCGCGCCTTGTTGCCGGTGAGCTCGAGCACGTCGGAGGTGGGGCCGACGAAGGTGATGCCGGCCTCGGCGCAGGCCTCGGCGAGCGCCGGGTTCTCCGACAAGAAGCCGTAGCCCGGGTAGACCGCGTCGGCCCCGGCGCGCACCGCGACCTCGACGATCGCCTGCGGGTCGAGGTAGGCGCGCACCGGGTGGCCGCGCTCGCCGATCTCGTAGGCCTCGTCGGCCTTCAGGCGGTGCTCGGAGCCGCGGTCCTCGTGCGGGAAGACCGCGACCGTGCGCGCCCCCAGCTCGTAGGCCGCGCGGAACGCCCGGATCGCGATCTCGCCACGGTTGGCCACCAGCACCTTGGAGAACATGGCGGCAGGCTATCGACGGGCCGGCGGACGCGGCCCTACTCGTCCGTACCGTGGCAGGGTCAGGGAGCGGCGGCGCGCAGCTTCTCGAGCAGTGGGGCGGCGGCCTCGTCGAGGAAGCGGTCGACCGAGTCGCCGCCCACCTGCACCAGCGCGACGTCGGTGTAGCCGGCCTCCCAGAAGGGGCGCACGCCCTCCACGATCGCGTCGAGGTCGGGACCGCAGGGGATGTTCTCCGCGACGTCGTCGGGCCGCACGAACTGGGTGGCCCCCGCGAAGCCGGCGGTGGTGGGCAGGTCGGCGTTGACCGACCAGCCGCCGGCGAACCAGCGGAACTGCTCGTGGGCCCGCTGCTTCGCGGTCTCGAGGTCGGGGTCCCAGCAGATCGGGATCTGCCCGACCGCGCGGGCACCGCCCTCGCCGATGCGCGGCGCGCCCTCGGCGGCGTTCCAGCCCGTGATCAGCTCCGCCTCGGGCTCGGTGGAGACGAAGTGGTCGGCCAGCGGCGCGAAGCGCGCGACCGACTTATCCCCGCTGACGGCCAGGCCGATCGGCACCCCGCCCTCGGGGCAGTCCCAGATCCGCGCGGAGTCGACCCGGAAGTGCTGGCCCTCCCAGGTGACCAGCTCGCCCGTGTGCAGGGCGCGGATGACGTGGACGGCCTCCTCGAGCATGTCCTGGCGCACGTCGACGCTGGGCCAGCCCTCGCCCACGACGTGCTCGTTGAGGTTCTCCCCGCTGCCCAGGCCCAGGGTGAAGCGGCCGTCGGCCAGCAGCTGCAGCGTCGCGGCCTTCTGCGCGACGACCGCGGGGTGGTAGCGGATGGTCGGGCAGGTCACGTAGGTCATCAGGTCGACCCGCTCGGTGGCGTGGGCGACCGCGCCCAGCACCGTCCAGGCGTACGGCGCGTGCCCCTGCGCGGCGAGCCACGGGAAGTAGTGGTCGCTCGAGACCTCGAAGTCGAAGCCGACCTGCTCGGCCGCCACGGCGTGGCGGACCAGGTCCTTCGGGCCGTTCTGCTCGGTCATGAGGGTGTAGCCGAAGCGGGTCATGTCCCCACGGGACCAGCCCCCGCCAAGGCGCGGCTCACCCGCCCGGCCGGGTCCGCAGCTCGTGCAGGAGGTCGGGCAGCAGGGCGCCGTAACCGGTGCGCGCCCACACCGTGTCGGTGTCCAGGTAGTGCACGGCACGGCCGTCCAGCTCGACGTCGAGCACGTCGGGCTCGCGCCCCTCCCGCAGGCAGCGGCGGCACTCCCCGCACAGCGGCACCGACAGCGGTCGGCCGGCCACCTCGACCTCGGCCCGGCCGCGGGGCGAGGGGTGCAGCGGGTCGAGGAAGCAGACGGGAGCGGGAGCGAAGGTGGTCTCCGCACGGGCCGCGCGGAGCGCGGCGCTGCCGCGGCGGGCCAGGACCACGGCGCCGACCGTGTCGAGCACCCGGAGCCCCGGCACGGTCGACGGGGCGTCGAGGAGGCGCCCGGCGGCCTCGTAGTGGTCCAGCGCGGCCTGCCACGCGGTGCGGTCGTCACGGGGCCTGATCTCGTGGGCCTCGAGCGCCTCGCCGAGGCGCAGCAGGTCGGCGCGCGCCTGCCGGGTGAGCCGCTGGTCCTCCGCGGAGCGCACCCGTCCGAGGGCGGACTCCGGCAGCCGCCAGCCGGCCGGCGGAGCGGGGGCGGTGCGGGTCGCGCGGGTGCGGCGGACCGCCACGGCCACCACCGTCATGACGCCGACCAGGAGCAGGCCGGCGACGAGGTCGACCCCGCCGCCGTCGTCGCTGCCGAGGTCGCCGTCGCCGCTGCCCCCACCCGCGGCGCCGGTGCTCGTGGTCTCGTCGCCGCGCTCCGCCTGCTCGGCGGCGTAGCGCTCCTCGGCGAGGGCGGACGCCTGCTGGTAGGCCTCCGCGACGCGGCCGTCGCGCACGACGTCGACGGCCTCGACGAGCGCGTCGACCGCGTCGCCGTCCTCGGCCAGCGCCTGCTCGGTGGCGGCGTAGGTCACCTGCCAGGCGTCCACGGGGGAGTCCCAGCCCAGGCCCTCGACCCGGGCGCCCTCGCCCCCGAGGTCCGGGGTCGCGAGGTAGAGCCCGTCGACCCCGGTGCGGTCGTGCACGAGCGTCAGCAGCTCGTCGGCGCGGCCGCCGAAGGCGCCGTCGTAGGGCAGCGGGTGCACGACCACGAAGACCGGGGTGGGAGAGGCGGCCACGGCGTCCTCGAGCACGCGCTCGCGCGCTCCGCCGACGACCCCGGCGAGGGAGGGGTGCACCCACACGCCGTCCTCGGCCAGGCCCGCGGCCACCTGGCCGACCTCGTCGGCCGACGACCCGGACACCTGCACCGCGACCCCCCTTCAGGTCCACCGGCCGGGCAGCCGCCGGCGCGCGAGCCATGCTCCCACGACGAGCAGCAGCGCGGTGGCGGGTGCGGCGAGGCCGCCGACGAGGACACCGGCGGCGACGGCGCCGGAGCGACCGCCCCAGTAGCCGTCGCCCGGTTCCTGCAGTCCCTCCTCCGCCACGGCGGCGGCGACCTCCGGCAGCCGCAGCCGGGCCTCGCCGAGCAGCAGCCCGCGGTCGACGTACGGCGCGCGGCCGCCGCGCGCGCTGGCGCTGGCCTCGCCGGGGTCGGACCACACGACGTACACGCCGTCGGAGGGGCCGCGGGCGGCGAGCTGGTCGGCGGCGTCGCCCTCGAGGTAGTAGCCCGCCTCGGCGTCGCCGTCCCAGAGGGCGACGTAGAGGGGCGGGTCGACGGCGGCGACGGTGCGCTCGAGGCGCTCCTCGTCGACGGCGGACAACCGGGCGCGGGCGTCGGGGGCGACGTGCAGGTGGTCGCCGCGCTCGAAGTCGGCCAGGGCCGCGCGCACCCGGTCACCGGGCGGGGCCTGCTCGGGCTCCGTGCTCCCCGCCGTGAGCGCCCAGGCGGTCCCGGCGACCGTGCCGAGCACGCCGCAGACGGCGAGGGCGAGCGCGGCGTCCGCGCGGCGGCCGGTCACCGCCCCTCCCCGCGCCGGTCGGCGGCCACCTCGGCGGGCAGGTCGTCGGTGAGCGCGCCGAGCCCGGTGCGACCCCAGACGTCGTCGCTCTCCCAGTAGGGGCGGTCGCGACGCAGCAGCCCGGTGCGACGGCGCAGCGGGGCCGGGGCGCGGCCGGCGCGGGCGGTCGCCGCGCACGACCCGCACGCGGGGACCTCCCCGCCCGCGCGGATCGTCGTGCTCGCGGCGCCGTGGCGGGGGTCGACGAAGCACGGGTGGTAGGCGGGACGGCCGGCCAGCGAGGCCAGACCGACCTGGGCCAGCACCCGGGCGCCGACCAGGTCGACCTGCCGGGCCCTCGGGTCCTCGAGCAGCCGGGCGGCCTCGTCGTGCGCGCGGGCCGCGAGGTCACGACGCTGCTGCCACTGCGCCTCGGTCGTGCCGCGCGGCCGCCCGCGTGCGAGGGCGCCGTCCAGCCGCCGCAGGTCCGCCGCGGCGAGGGCCCGCTCGTCGGGCGCGGCCCCGGCGCGCGCCCGGCCACCCCGAGCCGCCGACCGGGTCGGAACGGCCCGCCGCGCGCGGAGCAGCCGCCAGGCCACCGGCAGCAGGGCGACCGCGACGGCGGTGCCGACCACCAGGCCGGTGCCCGGCTCGGTGGTCCAGGAGTCCGCGTCCGGGTCGTAGCCCTCGATGCGCTGCACCCACGGCTCCTCCCGGAGCGCGCCCACCGTGCCGGCGTCGAGGTCGGGCAGCCGGTCCTCGGCCGCGTCGGGGTCGGCCTCGCGCAGCCCCGTCAGGGCCGACAGCGTCGCGGCGGCCTCGCCGGCCGTGGTCGGTCGCACCGCCAGGCCCTCGGGGTCGTCGGGCAGCCCGGTGCGCACCTGCTCCCGGGCGTCGTAGGCCTCGAGCGAGACCTCGGTGGCGGAGAGGGGAAGACCGGTCGTCTCGACCGCGAGCAGCTCGCCCGGGAACCCCACGACCACCGCGACGGCGTCCTCGCCGCGCTGCTCGGCCGCGGCCCGCACCCGGAGGGCCAGGTCGGCGGCGGGGTCCTCGGCGGCGAGGCCGACCGGCTCCTGCACGAGCACGACGTACGTCGAGACACCCTGCGCGCGGACGTCCTCGACGAGCCGCAGCAGGCCGGCCTCGACCGCGGCCGTGTCGCCGGACCCCAGGACGGTGTGGACGACCACGGGGTCGTCCTGCACCCGGTCGAGCAGCTGCTCGACCGTGCGCGCCGCCTCGTCGGGCCGCCGGCTCAGCTCAGTCCTTCAGCTCGCAGATGACCGCGCCGTTGGTGACGGTCGCGCCGACCTCGGCGCTGAGGCCGGTGACGGTGCCGGCCTTGTGGGCCTTGAGGGGCTGCTCCATCTTCATCGCCTCGATGACGACCACGGTGTCGCCCTCGGCGACCTCCTGGCCCTCCTCGACGGTGACCTTGACGACGGTGCCCTGCATCGGCGAGGTCACGGCGTCGCCGGATGCCGCGCCGCCTCCGGCCCCGCCCTTCTTGCGCTTGGGCTTCTTCGCGCCGCCACCGGTGGCCGCGCCGCCACCCAGCCCGCCGATGCCGGCCGGCAGGACGACCTCGAGACGCTTGCCGGCGACCTCGACGGTGACCCGCTGGCGCTCCTCCGGCTCGTCGGCCTCGGCCGTGTCGCCGGCGTAGGGCTCGATCTGGTTGTCGAAGTCGGTCTCGATCCAGGTGGTGTAGACGGTGAACTCGCCCTCGCCCGAGGGGTTCGAGGACGCGACGTAGGCCGGGTCCTCGAGCACGGTGCGGTGGAAGGGGATGACGGTCGGCATGCCGTCGACGGTGAACTCTGCGAGGGCGCGGCGCGAGCGCTCGATCGCCTGGGTGCGGTCGCGGCCGGTGACGATCAGCTTCGCGATGAGCGAGTCGAAGGCACCGGGGACGGTCTCGCCGTTCTCGTAGCCGCCGTCGACGCGGACACCGGGGCCCTGCGGCGGGCTCCAGGCCGAGAGCGTGCCGGGGGCGGGCATGAAGCCGCGCCCGCCGTCCTCGGCGTTGATGCGGAACTCGATGGAGTGGCCGCGGATCTCCGGGTCGTCGTAGCCGAGCTCCTCGCCCGCGGCGATGCGGAACATCTCGCGCACCAGGTCGATGCCGGTGACCTCCTCGGAGACGCAGTGCTCGACCTGCAGGCGGGTGTTGACCTCGAGGAAGGAGATCGTGCCGTCCTTGGCGACGAGGAACTCGCAGGTGCCGGCGCCGTAGTAGCCCGCCTCGCGCAGGATCGCCTTCGAGGAGTCGTAGAGGCGCTGCAGCTGGTCGTCGGTGAGGAACGGCGCGGGCGCCTCCTCGACCAGCTTCTGGTGGCGGCGCTGCAGCGAGCAGTCGCGCGTCGACACGACGACGACGTTGCCGTGCTGGTCGGCGAGGCACTGCGTCTCGACGTGGCGCGGCTTGTCCAGGAACTTCTCGACCAGGCACTCGCCGCGACCGAAGGCGGCGACCGCCTCGCGCACGGCCGACTCGTAGGCGTCGGGGATCTCCTCGAGCGTGCGCGCGACCTTGAGGCCGCGGCCACCGCCGCCGAAGACCGCCTTGATGGCGACCGGCAGGCCGTTGGCCTTCGCGAACTCGACGACCTCGTCGGCGTCGGCGACCGGGTCCTTGGTGCCGGGGGCGAGGGGGGCGTTCGCGCGCTGCGCGATCTGCTTGGCCTTCGCCTTGTCGCCGAGGGCCTCGATCGCGGCCGGCGGGGGACCGATCCAGGTCAGCCCGGCGTCGATGACCGCCTGGGCGAAGTCGGCGTTCTCGGCGAGGAAGCCGTAGCCGGGGTGCACCGAGTCGGCCCCGGACCTCTGCGCGACGGCGATGATCTTCTCGATCGAGAGGTAGGAGTCGGCCGGGGTCGCGCCCTCGAGCGAGTGGGCCTCGTCGGCGAGCCGGACGTGGAGGGCCTCGCGGTCGGGCTCGGCGTAGACCGCGACGCTGCCGATGCCGGCGTCCCGGCAGGCGCGGATCACCCGCACCGCGATCTCGCCGCGGTTGGCGATCAGGACCTTCTGCAACGGCTTGACCTGCGACACGCTCGCTCCTCGTGGGTCTGCTCGGGGGCGCGGGGGAGCCCCGCACGGCCATCGGAGTCTAGGGGCTGGCTCCGGTCCCGGGGTGTGGGGTCCGACACGGGCGCGACCGCCCGTTCACCGCGCCGGACCGACCGCTCGCCGATCCCCGGCGTGGGGTGTGGTCTCCGTCACCACCGACCGGGTAGACAAGATCCGCCCAGTTTCAACCACCTCACGATCGGACGTGCCCCTGTGGTCCCAGCGTTCCTCTCGCGCGAGCGCACCGTCGCCGCGCCCGGCTACTCCCGGTGGCTGATCCCCCCTGCTGCCCTCGCCGTGCACCTGTGCATCGGCCAGGCCTACGCCACCAGCGTCTACAAGAGCGCGCTGGTCGAGCACTTCGACACGAGCCTGACCGCGATCGGCCTCATCTTCTCGATCGCCATCGTGATGCTCGGCCTCTCGGCTGCCGCCTTCGGCACCTGGGTCGACCGCAACGGCCCGCGTGCCGCGATGTTCACCGCGGCCTGCTTCTGGTCGGCGGGCTTCCTCGTCGGCGCCCTCGGCATCTCCACCGAGCAGCTGTGGCTGGTCTACCTCGGCTACGGCGTGCTGGGCGGCATCGGCCTCGGCATCGGCTACATCTCGCCGGTCTCGACCCTCATCAAGTGGTTCCCGGACCGCCCTGGCCTCGCGACCGGCATGGCGATCATGGGCTTCGGCGGCGGCGCGCTGATCGCGAGCCCGGTGAGCGGTCGCCTGATGGCGCTCTACGACTCCTCCTACGACCCGAGCGACCCCTCGACGGTCGCCAGCGGCGGCGCGGTGGCCTCGCTCTTCGTCACGCTCGGCCTGGTCTACTTCGCCTTCATGATGTTCGGCGCCTTCACGGTGCGCGTGCCCGCGGCGGACTGGAAGCCCGAGGGCTGGGACCCCGCGTCCGTGAAGCAGAAGTCGATGGTCACGACCGCCAGCGTCTCGGCCAACAACGCGATCAAGACCAAGCAGTTCTGGCTGCTGTGGACGGTGCTCTTCTGCAACGTCACCGCCGGCATCGGCATCCTCGAGCAGGCCTCGCCGATGATCCAGGACTTCTTCCGCGAGGGTGACGCCTCCACCGTGACGGCCGCCGCGGCCGGCGGCTTCGTCGGCGTGCTCTCGCTCTTCAACATGGCGGGCCGCTTCGCCTGGTCCTCGACGTCCGACGTGATCGGCCGCAAGCCGATCTACATGGTCTACCTCGGCGTCGGCGTCGTGCTCTACGCCCTCCTCGCGCTGGCCGGGTCGAGCTCGACGGTGCTCTTCGTGCTGCTCGCCGGCATCATCATCAGCTTCTACGGCGGCGGCTTCGCGACCGTGCCGGCCTACCTGCGCGACCTCTTCGGCACCTACCAGGTCGGCGCGATCCACGGCCGGCTGCTCACCGCGTGGGCGGCCGCCGGCGTGGCCGGGCCGCTCATCATCAACGGCTTCCTCGACGCGCAGGGCACGCCCGGCGCGCTGGTGGCCGGTGACTACCGGCCCGCGCTGCTGACCATGGTCGGCGTGCTCGTCGTCGGCTTCGTGGCCAACCTGCTGATCACCCCGGTCTCGGAGCGCTTCCACGAGCCGAGCCCCGTCACCGACGCCGCGGACGGTGCCCCCGCGCACCGCGGCGCCCCCACCCAGAGGAGCAACGCATGACCGCCCGCATCGCCGGGGCCTGGGCCCTCGTCGGCATCCCGCTGGCCTACGGCATCTTCGAGACCGTCCGACGCGCCTCGAACCTCTTCACGGGCTGACCCCGCCCGTGAGCCCTCGACGGGGGCGGACCGCCACGGCGGTCCGCCCCCGTCCTGCGTCCGAGGCTCGTCGGAGCACGAGGGTTAACGATCGCTAACCGAGCCGGTAGCATCGTCCCCATGAGCACTGGCTTCGAGCTGTCCCGCGAGCACGAGGAGTTCCGCCGCAGCGTCCGCGAGTTCGCGGAGGCCGAGATCGCGCCGCACGCCGCGCAGTGGGACCGCGAGCACCACTTCCCGGTCGACGTCGTGGAGCAGATGGGCAAGCTGGGGCTCTTCGGCCTCACCGCGCCCGAGGAGTTCGGCGGGGCGGGCATGGCCGGCGAGGACGGCGGCTTCACCAGCCTGTGCCTGGCGATCGAGGAGATCGGCCGCGTCGACCAGTCGATGGGCATCACGCTGCAGGCCGGCGTGGGCCTGGGCATCAACCCGATCCTGACCTACGGCACGCAGGAGCAGAAGGAGCGCTGGCTCCCCGCCCTCGTCGCCGGGGAGCGCCTCGCCGGCTTCGGGCTCACCGAGCCCGGCGCCGGCTCCGACGCCGGCGCGACGCGCACCAAGGCCGCGCTCGACGGCGACGAGTGGGTCGTCGACGGCGCCAAGCAGTTCATCACCAACTCCGGCTCGTCGATCACCTCGCTGGTCACGGTGACCGCCCGCACCGGCACGCGCGAGGACGGCCGCCCCGAGATCTCCGCGATCACGATCCCCTCCGGCACGCCGGGGTTCACGGTCGAGAAGGCCTACGACAAGCTCGGCTGGCACGCCTCCGACACCCACCCGCTGACGTTCGAGGACGTGCGGGTGCCCGCCGACCACCTGCTCGGTCAGCGCGGCCGCGGCTACGCGCAGTTCCTCGCCACCCTCGACGACGGCCGCGTGGCGATCTCCGCGCTGTCGGTCGGCTGCATCCAGGCCTGCCTCGACATGTCGGTGGCCTACGCCGGCGAGCGGCAGACCTTCGGCGGCCCGATCGGGCGCAAGCAGGGCGTGGCCTTCCAGATCGCCGACCTCGAGGTGCTGCTGCACACGTCACGGCTGCTCACCTACCGCGCGGCCGCGATCAAGGACGCGATGGACGCCGGCGGCCCCGGCGCCCCGACCTTCGCGCAGTTCAAGCAGGCCGCCGCCGTCGCGAAGCTGCACAGCACCGAGTCGGCCGTCACCGCCACCCGCATCGCCACCCAGGTCTTCGGCGGCTACGGCTTCATGGAGGAGTACCCCGCCGCGCGCTTCTACCGCGACGCCAAGGTGCTCGAGGTCGGCGAGGGGACGTCCGAGGTGCAGCGCATGCTCATCGCGCGCGGTCTCGGCCTGCCGGTGGAGTAGACCGGGTCGCACCGGCCGTCCGCCCCGACCGGCCGCGCCCGCTAGCCTCGGGCCTCGTGGGCACACGGGGGGAGCGGCTGCCGGCCGAGGTGGGGCGCTTCCTCGCCGTCGGCGGCCTGGCCACGCTCGTGTCGCTCGCGCTCTTCAACGCGCTGCTGCACGGGCCCGGCGACGACGGTGCGCCGCTCGCCGACCGCCCCATCACGGCGTACGTCGTGGCGAACCTCGTCGGGATGGTCGTGAGCTACCGCGGCAGCCGGCACTGGGCCTTCCGCCACCGCCCGCCCGTGCACGCCGACGGCGGGCGCACCGCCTTCGTGGCGGTCAACCTCGCCACCATGCTGCTGCCGATCGCGTGCCTGTGGGCCAGTCGCGACCTGCTCGGGCTCGCCGACCCGCTGAGCGACAACGTCGCGGCCAACGTCGTGGGCCTGCTGCTCGGCACCGCGGCGCGCTTCTGGCTCTTCCGCGCCTTCGTCTTCCGGCGGCCCGCCGCGGTGCTCGCGGCGTGAGCGCCCGACGCGGGCTCTTCGTCGCGCCCTTCGACGCCCTCGCCGACCCCGCGGAGGTCGGCGACCTCGCCGCGCGCGCGGAGGCCGCCGGCTGGGAGGGGTTCTTCGTCTGGGACCACGTGCAGTACGGCGACCGGGTCGAGGCCGTCGCCGACGCCTGGACGTGCTGCGCGGCCGTCGCGCTGCGCACCGAGCGGCTGCTCCTCGGGCCGATGGTGACGCCGCTGGCGCGCCGCCGGCCCCACGTCGTGGCCCGCCAGGCCGCCAGCCTGGCCGCGCTGTCCCGGGGCCGCTTCGTCCTCGGGCTGGGCCTCGGCGACGACGGGGTGGGGGAGTTCAGCGACTTCGGCGACGAGTCGGACCCCCGGGTGTGCGCCAGGATGCTCGACGAGGGCCTCGAGGTGCTCACCGCGCTGCTCTCGGGCGAGCCGGTGGACCACGACGGCGATCACCACACCGCCCGCGGCGCGCGCTTCCGGCCGGCCGCCGAGGTGCCGCTCTGGCTGGTCGGGCGGTTCGGCAACCGCGCGCCCGTGCGGCGGGCCGCGCGCCACGACGGCTTCTTCGTCATCGGGCTCGACGGCCCGGCCGACCTCGACCGGGTCACGGCGGACCTCGCCGCGCACGACCCGCGGCCCGGCTTCGACGTCGTCGTCGACCTCACCGTCGACGACGACCCCGCGCCCTGGCTCGACCGCGGCGCCTCCTGGGTGCTGACCCGCATCGGGCCCTACGACCTCGACCTCGACGCGGTGCGCCGCGTGGTCGACGCGGGCCCGTGACCGCCGCCGAGGCCGGGACACGGATCGAGGTGCTCACCGCCGACGACTGGCCGACGTGGCGTGCGCTGCGCCTCGCCGCGCTGTCCGAGGCGCCGCAGGCCTTCGGCTCCCGGCTCGCGGACTGGACGGGTGCGGGCGACACCGAGGAGCGGTGGCGGGGCCGGCTGAGCATCCCCGGAGCGCACGACGTCGTCGCCCGGCTCGGGGGCGGGGCGGGCGGTGAGGCGGTGGGCATGGTCAGCGGCGTGCCCACCGAGGACGACGGCGTCGCCGAGCTGATCTCGCTGTGGGTCGCCCCCGCCGCGCGCGGGCGCGGCGTGGCCGACGCCCTCGTCGCCGAGGTGGTGCGGTGGGCGCGCGAGCGCCGAGCCGGGGTGCTGCGGCTCTCGGTGGCCGAGGACAACGCGACAGCCATCGCCCTCTACGAGCGTCACGGGTTCCGGCTGTCCGGCGAGGTCAGCGGGCTGATGGCCGACGGGGTGCGCCGCGAGCTGGTGATGGCGACCTCGTTGGCGCGCGCCTGAGCCCGGGGTCGGACCGACGGCGTCCACCGGCCAGGACGAAGTCGAGGCTGAGCTCGACGTCGACCGGGCTGTGGCGGATGCGGGCCACCGCGGGTGGTCGGCTCCGGTAGCGGTGGCCGGTGGGCGTGGTGGTGACGACCTCGTGCCCGGCGTCGGGCGGGCCGGGTCGGGCCCGCCACCCCGGCGCCTGCTCGGCGTGGTTGCACGCCTCGCACAGCCCCTGGGCGTTGACCCCGTCGGTGGCGCCGCCCTCGGCGTGGTCGACGACGTGGAGCGTGCACGGCGACGCCCTCGCGCACCGGCAGCAGCGCCGTCACGTAGGCCATCGTGTCGGGGGCCGGGCGGATGCTCACGTGCCGGTCCTGCTCGGCCTTGCGCCGCCGCTTCGCCACGGCGGCCGCGTCGAGCTCCGCCGCGGCGGACCGCGCCGGCCCCGTCAGCTCGCCGGTGCTCATCGCCTCCGGCTGCTCGGCGTCGCCGGCGATCGTCGCGTCGACCGTCAGGCGATCCTCCAGGCTGAGGCAGGCGGTCTCGCGCGCGAGGACCGTGGCCCTCCACTCGTCGATCCGGCCGGTGCGCCACGCGCTCCAGGTGGACGGCAGCTCGCGTGCACCACGGTGGCGAGGCCGAGGTGCTGCTGACCGCGGTGCGGCGACTCGCGCCGGGCGAGCGCGACCTGGTGAGCGACACCGCGCCCCTGCCGCGCGGCCGGCACCCCGGCCGCGGCTCGGGCGGCGCGCTGCGAGGCGTCGAGCTCGGCCGCCAGCGCGGCCTGGGCCGCCGTCGCAGATCACACGTCGTGACCACCCCCACGAGCTCCCGCGGTGGACGGAGTCCTGGGGCCGGGCGACCTGCTCCGCTGTCCGGTCGTGCCTCAGCCGTCGCTCCCCGGTCCGCGGCCGGCCAGCGGGTCGGCCGGCAGGTCGGCGGGGTCGACGTCGGCTGGTGCGACCCACTGGTGCGCCTCGCCCATGAAGGTGTGCACGAAGCCGCAGCGCACGCAGATGACGCCCTCGGCGGACCGGTTGAGCCAGTCGAGGTCGAAGAAGGTCATGCCGGTGGTCGTCATCTTGACCTCGCGACGGGCGAAGAGCAGCCCGCCGCAGACGTGGCAGGCCAGGAAGCGCTGGGTGGGCCGGACGAAGACGTGCACGAGGGTCCTCTCGACGCGGGGAGCACCGACCCTAGGCGAGCCCGGCCCCGACCGGCCCTGCCCGGCCGCGCCTGCCGACCGCCGCGGTGTGCTGGACTGTCCTGCGTGGAGATCTGGGTGAACCCGGCGTGCTCGAAGTGCCGTGCCGCGACGGCGGCGCTCGACGAGGCGGGCGTGGCCTACACCGTGCGCCGCTACCTCGACGACCCGCCGACCCGCGAGGAGCTCGCCGCGGTGGTCGCGCGACTGGGCCTCGAGCCCTGGGACGTCGCGCGGACCGGTGAGCCCGAGGCGGCCGCGCTCGACGACCTCACCCGCACGCCGGCCGACCGCGATCGGTGGCTCGACGCGATGGCGGCCCACCCGCGGCTCATCCAGCGCCCGATCATCACCGCCGACGACGGCACGACGGTGGTCGGTCGCGACCAGGCCAGCCTCGACCGGGTGCTGTCGTCGTGAGCCACCGGATCTTCGCCACGCCCGTCGCCGACGTCTACCCGCACTACGTCGCGAAGGCCGAGCGCAAGGGCCGGACCAAGGAGGAGGTCGACGCCGTGACCACCTGGCTGACCGGCTTCGACCAGGCCCAGCTCGAGGACCACCTCGCCGCGGGCACGACCTTCGAGCAGTTCTTCGCCCAGGCGCCCGGCAACCCCGACGCCGCCCTGGTCACCGGCGTCGTCTGCGGCGTGCGGGTCGAGGAGGTCGACGACCCGCTGATGCAGCAGGTCCGCCGCCTCGACAAGCTGGTCGACGAGCTGGCGCGCGGCAAGGCCCTGGCGAAGGTCCTCCGCTCCTAGCCTCGGCGGCGGGAGAGAGGGCTGACCGCGAGCCGGGCAGCAGCGAAGCAGGGGGCCGCTCGGCCACCACCTCGACCGGCATCCCGACCGCGGCTCGGAGTGCCTCGGCGAGCCCTGGCTCCCGGGCGGCGCGGGGTCGCATCCCGACCACCAGGCCCGACCCGTCCGGGCACGCGCTCGCCGAGGACCAGGCGGGGCGCCTGCCGGTCGCACGCAGCCAGTCCGCGAGGCGCCCGTAGGCCTCGCGCACGTCGGCCCGGGAGTAGCGCACCTCCCGCACGACCACCCGCGCGCCGCCCGGTCGTGGGCCGGCCAGTGCCCGGACCCTGCTCGGCACCGGCGCGGCCCACGACAGGACGACGGCGCCGCCCGCCTGCCAGTACGCGAGCCCCGCGCCCCCGGGGAGGCCCGACGTCGTGGCGCGGATGCGGTGGACCACCGGCGCCAGCACCCACTGCACCGCCTGCGACACCTGCCCCGCCGCGTCGACGCCGACCGAGCGAGCCGACGGGTCCCACTCGTAGGCGTGGGCCACCCCGGCGGCGCGGAGACGCATCAGCACATCCGGCTCGACGCGGTGGTCGAGGTCCCCGCTGCGGTCGACGACCAGCGCGACGACCCCGACGGCCGTCGGTGCGGCGTGGCGGACCTCCACCCCGGACAGCCCGTCGAGCCGGGCCACCACCCGGCGCTGGCGCGCCTCCTCGGGCACCGGGGGAGCCGCCGCCAGGGCGTCGCGCGCCTGGCACCCGGCTCCCGTCCTGGCGCTTCCGAGCGCCCCCGCGCGCACCGGGGCCGTCGACCCCTCGAGGGCGGGCGCCGTCGCCGGCGCCTCAGGCCGTGCGCTGCACGCGGCGGCGCCGGACAGCGCCGTCGCGAGGGCGGCCGTGGCGGCCACCGCGCGGCGTACGCGGGTCGAGACGTCCACGCGGGTGTGACGGCTGAGGGTGCCCGACGGTTCCCGCCACCCACCGTGTCGCGTCAGCGGGCCCAGAGGTCGGTCCAGCGGTGGCCGAGGGCGCCCACGAGCTCGCGCAGCAGCGGCAGGCTGACGCCGACGACGTTGTGGTGGTCGCCCTCGATGCCGCGCACGAAGGCGCCGCCGAGGGAGTCCACGGTGAAGGCGCCGGCGACGTGCAGGGGCTCGCCCGTGGCGACGTACGCCGCGACCTCGTCGTCGTCTGGCGAGGCGAAGTGGACGACGGTCGAGGCCGTGGCCTCCTCGTGGCGACCGGACGCCAGGTCGACGAGGTGGTGGCCGGTGTGCAGCACCCCCGAGCGCCCCCGCATCGCGCGCCACCGCTCGGTCGCGACCTCGGCCGTGCCGGGCTTGCCGAGCGCCTCGCCGTCGAGCTCGAGCACGGAGTCGCAGCCGAGGACGAGCGCGCCGGTCGGCAGGTCGTCGCGGGCGGCGACGGCACGGCACTTCAGCCCGGCGAGCCCGAGCGCGAGCTCGGCGGGCGGCAGGCCGTCGAGCACCGACTCGTCGACGCCGGAGACGACGACGTGCGGGTCGAGCCCGGCGCTGCGCAGCGTCGCGAGCCGCGCGGGGGAGGCGGAGGCCAGGACGAAGGGGAGGGTGCGGCGGCGGGTCGGGCCGGAGGTGGGCGCATCGGTCACGCCGCCGACCCTACGATCGGGCGCGATGCCTCCCGAGACCACCCGGCGCAGCACCTCCCACGGCGAGGGCCGCCACGACCGGGCCTGGCTGCTCGCCCTCGGCGCCCCCGCGCTCGGCATGGCCTTCACCGTCACGGTGGTCGCCTCCTACGTGCCGGTGCTGCTCGAGGCCGGGTCCGACCCGGTGACGATCGGCCTGCTGGTGGCCGCCGAGGGGTTCCTCGGCATCTTCGTCCCGGCGCTCGTCGGCAACGCCTCCGACCGCCGCAGCCGCCGGGTGCGCGACCGCCTGGGCCTGCTCGTCGCGGCGGCCGCGCTCGTGGTCGCCGGCCTCGCCCTCGTCGGCGTCCTCGCGACGGTCGGCGGGTTGTCGGTGTGGGTCTCGGCGCTGGCGCTGCTGCTGCTCTACCTCGGCTACCACGCCTTCCTCGCGCCCTACTGGACCCTCTTCTCCGACACCGTCGCGCCCGAGCGCAGCGGCCGGGCCGTCAGCGTCGAGGGCACGTGGCGGGTGCTGGGCACCGGCGCCGGGCTCATCGGCGGCGGGCTGCTGATCGCGCTGCAGCCGGGTCTGCCCTTCCTGGTGGCGGCCGGCCTCGTCGTGGTCACCGTGCTCGTGCTCGTGCGCGGGCTGGGGGAGCGCGGTGACGACCCCGTGACGGGCGAGACGGTCGAGGGGCGGGCCTCCACCGGCGCGATCCGCACGCTGCTGCGCGACCCCGCGATCCGCCGCCTGGCGGTCGCCAACGGGTTGTGGAACTTCGCCCTCATGGCGCTGCGCGCCTTCGTCGTGCTGTTCTTCGTGGCCGGGCTGCAGCGCGACACCGCCTTCGTGGCGACGGTCGTCTTCCCGCTCGTCGCGGTGGGCATCCTCGCCGCCGCGCCCGCCTCGGGCTGGCTCGCGGAGCGGTTCGGCCACGTGCGGCTGCTCGTCGTCGCGCTGGTGGCGTGGGGCGGCACCATGGCGGTGCCACCCTTCTACACCGGTCCGTGGATCGTCGCGGCGATCCCGGTGGTCGCGGCGGGTGCCGCCGTCGTGCTCACGCTCCCGCTCTCGGTGCTGATGCGGGTGACCCCCGACGAGCGCCACGGGGCGGCCGCCGGGCTCTTCGGCGTGAGCCGCGGCGTCGGGTCCACGCTGGGCCCGGTGGTCGCGGGCGTGGCGATCGTGCTGCTCGACGGGGTGGCGCCCTTCAGCGACACCCAGGGCTACGGCGCCTTCTGGCTGGTCTGCTCGGCGGCCCTGCTCCTCAGCGTGCCGCTGACGTGGTCGCTGCGCGACCAGCCGGGTCTCTAGCCGTCAGCGCGCACCGAGCGCGTCAGCGCGGCAGCGCGCTCGCCCGCCAGGCGCCGGGGCCGGGCGTGAGGGGCTGCCGCAGCCCGCGCGCGGGCCGCGACCACTCCGGCGTACGCCGGGGGGCCGGGGCCTCGCCGCCGCCGAGGGCCGCCACGACCGCCACGATCGCGGCGACCTCCTCGGGGGTGGCGTCGGGGTTGACGACCCGCAGCACCGGGCGGGCGGGAGCCTGCTCGGGGCCGAGGTCCTGCTCGCCGCTCACAGCGGGATGTTCCCGTGCTTCTTCGGCGGCAGCGTCTCGCGCTTGGTGCGCAGCAGCCGCAGGGACCGCACGACCTCGATGCGGGTCTCGTGGGGCTGGATGACGGCGTCGACGTAGCCGCGCTCGGCCGCGGTGTAGGGGTTGGCGAGGGTGTCCTCGTACTCCTCGATGAGCTCGGCGCGCCTGGCCTCCACGTCACCGCCCTCGGCCTCGACCTCCGCGAGGGTCTTGCGGTGGATGATGTTGGCCGCGCCCTGCGAGCCCATGACCGCGATCTGCGCGGTGGGCCAGGCGACGTTGACGTCGGCGCCGAGGTGCTTGGAGCCCATGACGACGTAGGCGCCGCCGTAGCCCTTGCGGGTGATGACGGTGACGAGCGGCACGGTCGCCTCGGCGTAGGCGTAGATGAGCTTCGCGCCACGCCGGATGATGCCGGTGTGCTCCTGGTCGATGCCGGGCAGGAAGCCGGGCACGTCGACGAAGGTCAGGACCGGCACGTTGAAGGCGTCGCAGGTGCGCACGAAGCGCGCGGCCTTCTCGGAGGCGTCGATGTCGAGGGTGCCAGCGAACTGCATCGGCTGGTTGGCCACGACGCCGACCGGACGGCCCTCGACGCGGCCGAAGCCGACGACGATGTTGGGCGCGAAGAGCGGCTGGACCTCGAGGAACTCCTCGTCGTCGAGCACGGCCTCGATGACGGTGTGCACGTCGTAGGGCTGGTTGGGCGAGTCGGGGATGAGCGTGTCGAGCGCCCGGTCGGTCTCGGTGACCTCGAGCACGGCCGGGTCGTCGAGGGCCGGCGGCTCCTCGAGGTTGTTGGCCGGCAGGTAGGACAGCAGCGCCTTGACGTAGTCGAAGGCGTCCTCCTCGTCGGAGGCCATGTAGTGGGCGTTGCCCGACTTGGTGTTGTGGGTGCGGGCGCCGCCGAGCTCCTCCATCGAGACGTCCTCGCCGGTGACGGTCTTGATGACGTCGGGCCCGGTGATGAACATCGCGGAGGTCTGGTCGACCATCACGGTGAAGTCGGTGACCGCGGGGGAGTAGACGTGGCCACCCGCGCAGTTGCCCAGGATCATCGAGATCTGCGGGATGACGCCCGAGGCGTGCACGTTGCGCTTGAAGATCTCGCCGTAGAGGCCGAGGGAGACCACGCCCTCCTGGATGCGCGCGCCCGCGCCCTCGTTGATGCCGACGATGGGGGAGCCGGTCTTGATGGCGAGGTCCATCACCTTGGTGATCTTCTCGCCGTAGACCTCGCCCAGCGAGCCGCCGAAGACGGTGAAGTCCTGGGAGAAGACGCAGACCTGGCGGCCGTCGACCGTGCCGTAGCCGGTGATGACGCCGTCGCCGTAGGGACGCGTCGACTCCAGGCCGAAGGCGGTCGAGCGGTGGCGGGCCAGCTCGTCGAGCTCGACGAAGGAGCCCTCGTCGAAGAGCATCTCGATGCGCTCGCGGGCGGTCTTGCGGCCCTTCGCGTGCTGCTTCTCGACCGCCTTCGCGGACCCGGCGTGCACGGCCTCGTCGAGGCGGCGCTCCAGGTCGGCGAGCTTGCCGGCCGTCGTGTGGATGTCGATGTCCTGGGGGACGTCCGTGCCCTCACCGGGTCGTGCGCTCACGTCTGTGGCCTCCTCGGATGGCCTCGATGCCTGGTGGTGGGTCAATGTAGTGGTCGTGCCGACCCACCCCGCCACGCGCCCACCACTCGACCAGGACCGCCTCGCCGACCTGCTGCGCGCGCCCGCGCGTGCCGCGGCCGCCGGGTGGTCGGTCACCGTGCTGGAGGAGGCGGGCTCGACCAACGCCGAGCTCGCCGGGCTGGCCCGTGGCGGCGCCCCCGAGGGCACCGTGGTCACGACCGAGCACCAGACCGCCGGGCGTGGCCGCCTCGACCGCACCTGGGCCATGCCCGCCCGCAGCGCACTCGCCGTCTCGGTGCTGCTGCGCCCGCAGGTGCCGGCCGCGTCGTGGCCGTGGCTGCCGCTGCTCGTCGGCACCGCCGTGGCGGGCGTGCTGCCCGCCCACGGCGTGCCCGCGGTGCTGAAGTGGCCCAACGACGTGCTCGTCGAGGAGCCGGCGGCGTCGGGCGAGCTGCGCAAGCTCGCGGGCATCCTCGTGGAGCGGGTCGACACCCCCGAGGGCCCGGCCGCCGTCGTCGGCTGCGGCCTCAACACCGACCTCGACCGCGGCGAGCTGCCCGTCGAGACCGCCACCTCCGTGCGCCTGGTCACCGGGAGCAGCCCCGACCGCACCCTGCTGCTGGCCGACCTGCTCGCCGCCCTCGCCGAGCAGTACGCCGGGTGGGCGGCGCCCGGCGGCGCCGACGCCCTGCACGCGGCGTACTCCCGCGCGTGCTCGACGGTCGGTCGCGAGGTGCGCGTCGAGCTGCCCGCCGGGGGGTTGCTGACCGGGCGCGCGTCGGGCATCGACGCCGGCGGCGGCCTCGTCGTCGACGCGCTGGCCGGGCAGGTCGTGGTCGGCGCGGGCGACGTCGTGCACGTCCGCCCCGCCTGAGCGGGCGCGCGAGACGTCCGTTCGGTGGCAGGATCGGGGCGTGTCCTCCCCGTCCGAGACCCCCGAGCAGCCCGGCCTGGCCGCGCTGATCATGGGTGAGCTCCCGGCCTTCGACGCCGAGGAGGTCGCTGAGCAGGCCGGCGTCAGCGTCGAGCAGGCGCGTCGGCTGTGGCGGGCGCTCGGCTTCCCGCAGCTCGACGACGCGCGCGGCTTCACCAGCTCCGACGTGGCGGCGGTCTCCACGCTCTACCGCACGGTCGAGTCGGGCGCGCTCGACTTCGACACGGCCGTCGACCTCACCCGCGCGGTCGGCCAGACCATGGCGCGGCTGGCCGACTGGGGGGTCGGCACGCTGCTCGACCGGGTCGAGGCGCTCGAGCGCGGCGAGCAGGCCACGGGCTCGCGGCTCGGCTCGGCCCGACGGCTGCTCGAGGAGCTCGGCGAGCCGTTCGAGGCGCTGCTCACCTACTCCTGGCGACGTCACCTGGTCGCCGCCGTCGCCCGGATGGAGGCGCTCGGCGCCGACGACGAGGACCTGCACACCAGCAACCTCACGGTCGGCTTCGCCGACATCGTCAGCTTCACCGCGCTGTCCAACCAGCTGGAGGAGGGCCGCATCGGCGACCTCGTCGAGCTCTTCGAGTCCCGCTGCGGCGACGTGGTCGCTGCCCACGGCGGCCGGGTGGTCAAGAGCATCGGCGACTCCGTGCTCTTCACCACCGACACGCCCGTGGCGGCTGTCGAGATCGCCGAGGGGATCATCGCCGTCATCGGCCGCGACCCGCGGATGCCCGACGTGCGGGTGGGCCTGGCCACGGGCTCGGTCGTGATGCGCCTCGGCGACGTCTTCGGCCCCCCGGTCAACATGGCCGCGCGGCTCACCGCCGTCGCCCGGCGCAACCGGGTCATCGTCGACGCGGTGACCGCCAAGCGGCTGCCGCCCGAGGACTTCGACACCCGGCGGCTGCCGGCGCGGCCGGTGCGCGGCTTCGGTCTCGTGGAGCCGGTCGCCGTGCGGCGCCACTGAGCGCCCCGTCTAGGCTGGCGGCCGTGACCGCGTCGACGCCTGCCCCCACGCTGGCGGTCGTCGGCGGCGGCCAGCTGGCCCGGATGATGGCCCAGCCGGCCATCGCGCTCGGGCTGCCGCTGCGCCTGCTCGCCGAGGCCGAGGGCGTGTCCGCCGCCCAGGTGATCCCCGACCACGTCGTCGGCGACCACCGCGACCTCGAGACGCTGCGCCGCGTCACCGCCGGTTGCCCGGTGGTCACCTTCGACCACGAGCACGTGCCGACCGAGCACCTGCACGCCCTGGAGGCCGACGGCGTCGCCGTGCGCCCCGGCCCGCGTGCGCTCGTGCACGCCCAGGACAAGGGCGTCATGCGCGCGGCGCTCGAGCGGCTCGGCCTGCCCTCACCGCGCCACCGGCTGGTGACCGCGCCCGAGGAGGTCGCCGACTTCGGCTTCCCGTGCGTGCTCAAGACGACCCGCGGCGGCTACGACGGCAAGGGCGTGTGGGTCGTGCGCGACCTCGACGGCTGCGCCGAGGCGTTCGCCGCGGCCGAGGCGGCCGGCGTCGAGGTGCTGGCCGAGGAGCTGGTCGACTTCCGGCGCGAGCTGTCCGCCCTCGTGGCGCGCTCCCCGAGCGGCCAGGCCGCGGCGTACCCGGTCGTCGCCTCGACCCAGGTCGACGGCATCTGCCACGAGGTGGTCGCGCCGGCGCCCGACCTCGACCCCGACCTGTCGGCCCGCGCCCAGCGCATCGCGCTCGAGCTCGCCGGCGCGCTCGACGTGACCGGCATCCTCGCCGTCGAGCTCTTCGAGACCACCGACGGCCGGGTCCTGGTCAACGAGCTGGCGATGCGCCCGCACAACACCGGCCACTGGACCCAGGACGGCGCGGAGACCTCGCAGTTCGAGCAACACCTGCGCGCCGTGCTCGACCTGCCGCTCGGCTCGCCCGCCCCGCGGGCCCGGTGGACGGTCATGGTCAACATCCTCGGGGCGCCCGAGGACCCCGAGCGCGGCGAGGTGGGGCGGCTGTGGGACGGCTACCCCCACGCGCTCGCCCGCGACCCGCGGCTGCGGGTGCACCTCTACGGCAAGGACCTGCGGCCCGGCCGCAAGGTCGGCCACGTCAACGCCTACGGCGACGACCTCGAGGACTGCCTGGAACGCGCGCGGCACGCCGCCGCGTGGTTCCGCGGCGACCTCGGCGACGAGAGCGAGTGAGATGAGCGAGCAGGCCACCGGCGGGGCCCGGGTCGGGATCGTCATGGGGTCGGACTCCGACTGGCCCACCATGCAGGCCGCGGCCGAGGCGCTGGCGGAGTTCGGGGTGGCCTACGAGGCCGACGTCGTCTCGGCGCACCGGATGCCCGACGAGATGCTGCGCTGGGGCCGCGAGGCCGCCGGCCGCGGGCTGTCGGTGGTGGTCGCCGGCGCCGGCGGAGCCGCGCACCTGCCCGGCATGCTCGCCGCCGTCACGCCGCTGCCGGTGATCGGTGTGCCCGTGCCGCTGCGCCACCTCGACGGCATGGACTCCTTGCTCTCGATCGTGCAGATGCCCGCCGGGGTGCCGGTGGCCACCGTGTCGATCGGGGGCGCGCGCAACGCCGGGCTGCTGGCGGTGCGCATCCTCGCCGCCACCGACCCCGCCCTGCAGCAGCGGATGACCGCCTTCCAGGACGACCTGCGCGACCAGGCGCACGCCAAGGGCGAGGTCGTGCGCCGCGAGTCGGGCGGCGGCGCCCGCCGCGTCGGCTTCGGCGGCTGACCGGCCCGTGGCCGGCACGGGGCGGGGCACGGAGCGAGGCCGTCGCCACGACCGCGTCGTCGGCGTCGACGTGGCGCGCTGCGCCGCGCTGCTCGGGATGGTCGCCACGCACGTGCTCGACGAGCGCGCCCCGACCGGTGAGCTGACCCTCGCCCACGAGGTCGCCGGCGGTCGGGCCTCCGCGCTCTTCGCCGTGCTCGCCGGGGTCAGCCTCGCGCTGCTGACCGGCGGCCCGCGGCCCGTGGTGGGCCGCGAGCGGGCGGCGCGCAGCGCCGGGCTGGTGGTGCGGGCCCTGCTCGTGGCCCTGATCGGCCTGCTGCTCGGCATGCTGGACACCGGGATCGCGGTGATCCTCACCTACTACGGCGTCGTCTTCCTGCTCGCACTGCCCTTCCTGGGCCTGCGCACGCGGTCGCTGCTGGTGGCGGCGGGTGCCTGGGCGGTGCTCGCCCCGCTGGCCTCGCACCTGCTGCGGCCCTCGCTGCCGCCCCGGGGCTACGCGTCGCCCACCCTCGAGCAGCTCGCCGACCCCGGTCAGCTGCTCTCCGAGCTGCTGTGGACCGGCTACTACCCGGCCGTGCCGTGGCTGTCCTACGCCCTGCTCGGCCTGGCCGTCGGGCGTCTCGACCTGCGCTCGTGGCGCGCCGTCGGCACGCTCGTGGCCGGCGGGGCGGTGCTCGCCGGGTTGGCCCACGCCGTCTCGGGGTGGCTCACCGCGCAGCCGGGCGTGCTGCGCGCCCTGCTGCGGGACCCGTCGTACGCCGCGCCCGACGGCCCCACGCTCGAGCAGGAGCTCGCCTCGGGCATGTTCGGCACGACCCCCACCGGCGGGCCGGTGCAGTGGCTGCTGGTCGACGCCCCGCACTCGGCGACGCCCTTCGACCTGGCCGCCACCGGGGGCACGGCGCTGCTGGTGCTGGGGCTCGCGCTCGTCGTCGACCGGCTGCCGGGCGCGGTGCGCCGCGCGGCGGCGGTCCTCTTCGGCGCGGGCGCGGCGACGCTGACGCTCTACTCCCTCCACCTGGTGATGAAGACCCCCGACGTGCCCCCGGCGGAGGTGCCGGGGTCGTTCGCCACGCACGTCGGGGTGCTGCTCGCGGTCGGGGCGGTGCTCGCGCTGTCGGGCCAGAGCGGACTGCTGGAGCGGGTCGTCACCGCCGCCTCGCGCGGCACCGCCGCGCTGGTGCGCGGCCGGGGACGGTGACCGGACGGCTCAGCCGCGCCGGCGCCACTCGATCGCGGGGCAGGTGTCCATGACCATGGCGACGCCTGCGGCGGTGGTGCGGGCGAAGGCGTCCTCGTCGACGACGCCGAGCTGGAACCACACCCCCCTCGCACCGACCTCGACGGCCTGGTCGGCGAAGGGACCGGCCTGCTCGGAGCGGCGGAAGACGTCGACGACGTCGACCGGGAAGGGGACGTCGGCCAGCGTGGCGTAGCCCTGCTCGCCCAGCACCGTCGGCGCGCTCGGGTGCACCGGCACGATCCGCTTGCCGCGCTGCTGCAGCAGCGCCGCGATCGAGTACGCCGTGCGGCTGGGGTCGCCGGAGAGGCCCACCACCGCCCACGTCTCGCAGTCGTCGAGCATCAGGGAGACCGCGTCAGGGTCCTGCCAGGAGGTCATGCTGCGACCGTACCCACGGCCCCGCCCCGACCCACCGCGCCGCCGGGCCTAGCCCCCCGGCAGGATCCGCGGCAGCTCGGACGCCCTGCCCGTGAACTGCGGGTCGCGCTTCTCGCGGAAGGCGGCCACGCCCTCCTTGCCGTCGCCGACCGAGGTGTGCCACATGGCGACCGAGTCGGCGACGTGGGCGTCGAGCGGGTGCGGCGCGGCGGTGCCGGCGTACACGAGCTGCCGGGCGAGTGCAAGCGCGACGGGGGAGCGGCCGACGACGAAGGAGCGGGCGAGCTCCTGCGCGGCGCCGAGCAGCTCGTCGGGCTCGTGGACCGAGCGCACCAGCCGCCCCGCCTGCGCCTGCTCGGCGGTGAGGATCTCCGCCGAGTAGACCCACTCCAGGGCCTGCTGCACGCCGACGATGCGCGGCAGGAACCAGCTCGAGCACGCCTCCGGCACGATGCCGAGGCGGCCGAAGACGAAGCCGATCCGGGCCTTGGTCGAGGCCAGCCGGATGTCCATCGCCAGCGTCATCGTGGCGCCGATGCCGACGGCCGCCCCGTTGATCGCGGCGATGACCGGCTTGCGGCAGTCGTGGATGGCCAGCGTGACCTTGCCGCCGGTGTCGCGCACCCCGTCGGCGTACGGCGCCTCCGTCAGGTGGGCGCGCAGGTCCTCCGGCGTCGGGTCGACGGTCTCGTCGAGGCCGAAGACGTTGCCCTCGGCGGAGAGGTCCATGCCCGCGCAGAACGCGCGGCCCGCGCCGGTGACCACCACGGCGCGCACGTCGTCGTCGAGCGCGACCTCGCGGAAGAACCGCTCGAGCTCGCGCGCCATCGTGACGGTGAAGGAGTTCAGCGCGTCGGGGCGGTCGAGGGTGAGGGTGGCGACGCCGTCGCCGTCGACCTCCACAGAGAGGGTCTCGAGGTCGGCGGTGGTCACGCGGGGCATGCGGGGTCTCCTGGCTGGTGGGACGGGCAGGTCGTGGGTCCGGGGGTGGGGGGAAGGAGATCAGCGGGGCGGCAGGCCCGAGGGCGTGCAGAGCCGGTCCGGGATGGACGCGGTGTCGTCCTCGGCGAGGTAGCGGAACATCCGCGGGGCCCGCTCGGAGTCCCAGTTCACCGCGAGGTCGGCGATCGGCACGCCGCAGGTCAGCCCCGCCTCGCCGTCGACGCGGGTCATCGCCAGCGCGAAGAGGCCCATCCGGAAGGGGCCGGTGCCCTCGCTGACGCGCACCGACTCGGCGGCGGCGTGGGTGAGGGCCCAGTAGCGGAACGGGTCGAGGACCGAGCGGGGCGAGACCGCCTTGCCGGCGACGCCGGAGACGACCTCCCGCTGCGCCTGGGCGCGCTGCACGTCGCCGAGCTCGCGGTAGGTCTTGCGCGAGCGGGCGTAGCCGAGCGCGGTCACGCCGTCCGCCTCCTGGCAGCCCGCCTCGACCTTCAGGCCGGCCTGCGGGTCCTGGATCGCCTGCTCAGGGCAGATCTCGATGCCGCCGACCGCGTCGACGACGCCGACGAAGCCGCCGAAGCCGACCTCGACGTAGTGGTCGACCCGGATGCCGGTGTTCTGCTCGATGGTGCGCACCAGCAGCTGCGGGCCACCGAAGGCGTAGGCGGCGTTGACCTTGGTCGTGCCGTTGCCCGGCACCTCGACGATCGAGTCGCGGGGGATCGACATCAAGACGTTCGGCCCGTCACCGGTGTGCAGCAGCATGATCGTGTCGGTGCGCCGGCCCCCGGCGTTGCCGGTGGTGAGCTCGCGGCGCTGCTCGGGCGTCAGGCCCTCGCGGGAGTCGCTGCCCACGACGAGGTAGGTCGTGCCGGGCTGCTCGGGCGGCCGCTCGCCGTCGGGCGCGGCGTCGACCTCGGAGACCTCGCGCCACGCCAGGAAGGGCGTGACCACCAGGAAGACCAGCCACAGCACGAGGAGCAGCAGCAGGATCCGCAGCACCGGCGGGCGTCGACGCCGACCGCGGGCGGGTCGGCGGGGCTCGCGCGCCGGCGTCGGGGCCGCGGGTCCGCGGGGCGGCGGGGGAGGGGCGTACGGCGCGCCCGCACCGCCGCGCGGCTGCGTCGGCATCACCCGGGTCGGGTCGGGCTCGGGGCGGCCGGGCCCACCGGGCGCACCTGACCCGCTGCCGTAGAGCCAGTCGTACTCGGGCGTCCCCTCCTCGGGGCCGCCACCGCTGCGGGGCCGCTGTGCCATGGCCCGGACGCTACCGCGCCCACCTGGGTGGGAACCCCCCGGCGCGTCGCGCCCGCCTGTGACGCGTGTGGCTGGTGATACTGACGGACGGGCTGCCCCTTCCCCGGCAGCCCCGGTCGAGCAAGAGAGGCACCCCCATGCCGCCCGTCCTCACCCCGGGGCACCCCGGGCACCCCGGACCCGAGGAGCGCGCCGCGCGCGTGCGCTTCCGGCGCGCGATGACCCTCATGGTCATGACGCTCGTGCTGCCCGGCTCGGCCCAGCTCGTCGCGGGCAACCGGCGCGTGGGGCGCCTCGTGCTGCGCGCGTGGCTGCTGCTGCTCGCCGCCGGCCTGCTCGCCGTCGTCGTCGTCGCCCTGTGGCACGGCGTCGCCTTCCGGCTCGCGGTCAGCGCGACCGCCCTCACGCTGCTGCGCTGGGTGCTCGTGCTCGTGGCGGTCGGCTGGGCCGCGCTCTTCTTCGACGCCTGGCGACTCGGCAACCCGCTCAGCCTGCAGCAGCGCCAGCGGCTCGCCGTGGTCGGCGTCAACGGCTTCCTCTCCCTCGGCGTCGCCGGCACGCTGCTCTTCGGCTCCCACCTCGTGGCCGTGCAGCACGAGCTGGTCGACACCCTCTTCGTCGACGGCGAGACCAGCGAGGCCGCCGCCGGGCGCTACAACGTGCTCCTGCTCGGCGGCGACGCCGGTGCGGGCCGGTGGGGTCTGCGCCCCGACTCGCTGACCGTCGCCAGCATCGACGCCGAGACCGGTCGCACGGTGCTGGTCGGCCTGCCGCGCAACATGGCCTCCTTCCCCTTCCGGGAGGGCTCGGTGATGGCCGAGCAGTTCCCCGACGGCTTCGACTGCGAGGGGTGCTACCTCAACTCCGTCAGCACCTGGGCCCAGGACCACCGCGAGCTCTTCGACCGCCCCGGGCGTGCCGGCGTCGACGCGACGGTCATGGCGGTCGAGGGCATCACCGGGCTCGACGTCAGCTACTACGCCATGGTCAACCTCGCCGGCTTCAAGGACCTGGTCGACGCGGTCGGCGGGGTCGAGCTCACGGTGCGCGACCGCATCCCCGTGGGCGGGCTCGGCAGCGACGTGACCGGCTACGTCGAACCCGGCAGGCAGGTGCTGAACGGCCACGACACGCTGTGGTTCGCCCGGGCCCGCGAGGGCTCCGACGACTACTCGCGCATGGCACGGCAGAAGTGCGTGATGAACGCCCTGCTGCACCAGGTGAGCCCGCAGACGGCGCTGGTGAACTTCCAGGAGATCGCGCAGGCCGGCTCGGCGATGGTCTCCACCGACCTGCCCGCCTCCGAGGTCGGCCGCTTCGTGCAGCTGGCGCTGCGGGCGCGCACCCAGCCCGTCTCGACGGTCTCGCTCGTGCCCCCGGCCGTCGACACCGCCGACCCCGACGTCGAGCAGGTGCAGGCGATGGTGCGCCGGGCGATCGACCGTGCCGAGGGCGAGGCCGCCCCGCCGAAGCGCCGGCGGAAGGCGCCCACCACCGTCACCGGCGGCTCGCTGGGCTCACGCGACGAGGGGTACGCCGCGAACGACGCCGACGACCTCGCGAGCGCGTGCTGACCGTAGGGTGACCGGCGTGCCGGACCCGACCGCGACCCCGCCCCGCGTGCTGGCCGTCGTGGTCACCTTCCAGCGCCGCGCGCTGCTCGAGCGGCTGCTGGACACGCTGGAGGCCACCCCCGGCCTCGCCGGCGTGCTCGTGGTCGACAACGCGTCGACCGACGGCACGGGGGAGTGGCTCGCGGCTCGCCCGCAGGGCGACGTGCCGGTGCGGCACCGCACGCTCGCGACCAACCGCGGCGGCGCCGGCGGCTTCCACGACGGGCTGGCCTGGGCGCTCGAGGAGGGCGCCGACCTGGTGTGGCTGATGGACGACGACGGCCTGCCCCAGCCCGGCTGCCTCGCCACCCTGCTCGAGCACCGCGACGACCTCGACTTCTGGGGCCCCGCGGTGGTCGACGAGGCCGACCCCGACCGGCTCGTCTTCCCGATCCGCCTGCCCGGCGGCACCCGCGTGGTGCACCGCACCGCCGAGGTCGAGGCCGCGGCCCGCGCCACCGGCGGGCTCGTGCCCGACGCGGTCATCCCCTTCAACGGCGTGCTCGTCACCCGTGCACTGGTCGAGCGCATCGGTCTCGTGCGCGAGGAGTTCTTCATCTGGGGCGACGACCACGAGTACCGCCTGCGCGCCGAGCGCGCCGGCGCCCGCCTCGCCACCGTGGCCGCCGCCCGCGTGCACCACCCCAGCGTGGGCGACCTCGGCAGCCCGATGGCCTTCGGCCGCACGACCTACAACCACAGCCCCAGCGACCTCAAGGCCTACTGCATGGCGCGCAACAACCTGGTCAACCTGCGCACCTACCGCGGCCGGCCCCACGCCCTCGCCTTCGTGGCGAAGACGCTGTGGTTCTACACCCTGACGCGCCGCGACCCGGCCCGGCTGCGGCTGATGCTCGGCGGCATGCGCGACGGCCTGCGCGGCGACTTCACCCGGCACACGAGGTTCCTGGCGTGAGCGGCGCGTCCGTCGCGGTGGTGGTGGTCACCTACGACCGGTGCGAGCTGCTCGGGGGCATGCTCGACGGCCTCGCGGCGCTCACCACCCCGCCCGCCGCGGTCTACGTCGTCGACAACGCGAGCTCCGACGGCACGGCCGCGCTGCTGGCCGAGCGCGCGGCGCGCGGCGACCTGCCGCTGCGCGTGGTGCGCGCCCCTGCGAACCTCGGCGGGGCCGGCGGCTTCCACCTCGGCCTGCGCACTGCCCACCGCGACGGCCACGACCTCTTCTGGCTCATGGACGACGACGTCGTGCCGGCGCCCGACTGCCTCGAGCGGCTCCTCGAGCACGCCGACGAGGCCGACGGCTTCGTGGCCGTGCGCGAGGACCGCGAGGGGCGGCTGGTCGAGAAGGCCGCGCTCGACTTCGACCTGCGCAACCCCCTCGCGCTGCGACCGAAGCGGGCCACCGTCGACTCGGCGTACGCCGTGCGGGCCGACATGCCCGCGACCGTCGAGGTCCAGAACGTCGCCTTCGAGGGCTTCCTCGTCCACCGCCGCGTCGTCGACCGGGTGGGCCTGCCGGACCCCTCGTTCTTCATCTTCTACGACGACGTCGACTTCGCGCTGCGCGCCCGCCGCGACGGGGCGCGGATCGTGGCGGTGCGCGACGCCGTGCTGGTGCGCCAGCTGGCCTTCGACCAGCAGCACGACCTGGCGGGGTGGAAGGGGTTCTACATGTACCGCAACCTCTTCGTCGTCCACCTGCGCTACGGCGAGAACGTGCTGGTGCGCCTCAAGCCGTGGCTGCTCGTGCTGGCGGTCGTGCTGCTCAGCCCGGTGCGGGGCGGGCCGGGCGAGGCGCGCAACGTGATCCGGGCCATGGCCTCGGCGCGCGGGATGCGTCGCCCGCCGCCGACGTCCGTAGACTGACCGACCGTGCCAGCCCCCACTGAGACAGACCTCCCCGACCTCGTCGTCGTCGGCTCCGGCTTCTTCGGCCTGACCGTCGCCGAGCGCTGCGCGACCGAGCTCGGCCTGCGGGTGCTCGTGCTCGAGCGCCGCTCGCACCTCGGCGGCAACGCCTACAGCGAGTTCGACGAGGAGACCGGCATCGAGGTGCACCAGTACGGCACGCACCTCTTCCACACCTCCAACGAGCGGGTGTGGGAGTACGTCAACCGGTTCACCTCGTTCACGGGCTACCAGCACCGGGTCTTCGCGAAGTACCAGGGCCAGGTCTACTCCTTCCCGATGAACCTCGGCCTGATCAACCAGTTCTTCGGCAAGAGCCACACCCCCGACGAGGCCCGCGCGCTCATCGCCGAGCAGGCCAGCGAGATCCGCACCGAGGACGCCACGAACCTCGAGGAGAAGGCGATCAGCCTCATCGGGCGCCCGCTCTACGAGGCGTTCGTCAAGGGCTACACCGCCAAGCAGTGGCAGACCGACCCGAAGGAGCTCAGCGCGGACATCATCACGCGCCTCCCGGTCCGCTACACCTTCGACAACCGCTACTTCAACGACACCTACGAGGGCCTGCCGGTCGACGGCTACACCGCGTGGCTCGAGCGGATGGCCGACCACGAGCTCATCGAGGTCCGCCTCGACACCGACTTCCGCGACGTGCGCGAGCAGTACGTCGGGAAGGTGCCGGTCGTCTACACCGGCCCGGTCGACGAGTACTTCGGCCACTGCGAGGGCCGGCTGTCGTGGCGCACCATCGACCTCGAGGCCGAGACCGTCGACGTCGACGACTACCAGGGCACCGGCGTGGTCAACGCCAACGACGAGGACGTGCCGTGGACGCGCGTGCTGGAGTTCAAGCACCTGCACCCCGAGCGCACCTACCTGCCGGGCAAGTCGATCGTCGTCCACGAGTACTCCCGCTTCGCCGAGGAGGACGACGAGCCCTACTACCCGGTCAACACCGCCGAGGACCGCGCCAAGCTGCTGCGCTACCGCGACCTGGCCAAGGCCGAGCCGCTGGTCCTCTTCGGTGGCCGTCTCGGCACCTACAAGTACCTCGACATGCACATGGCCATCGGCTCCGCGCTCTCGATGTTCGACAACAAGATCGCCCCGCACTTCCGCGAGGGCGCCCCGCTGACCTCCGGAGGTGTCGACGCGTGAGCACCCGTCTGCTGCAGCGCCAGGTCCTGCCGCTCGACCGCGACACCGACGTCCTGCCCCTCTACCTCGACACCGAGGCCGCCGTCCTCGACGCCGACAAGTACGAGGTCGGCTCGAACCGGACCGCGCAGCAGCTCAACGCGGCCTTGATGCGGCAGTCCACCTCGACCGGCCGCACGATCCACCCCGACCAGGTGGAGTCGCGCACCGCGCTGCGGGTGCTGGCGACCGAGCGGGTCTCCTTCGGCACCTACTTCAACGCCTTCCCCGCCAGCTACTGGCGGCGCCACACCGTGGTCACCGACGTGCGCCTCGCGGTCACCCTGCGCGGCGCCGGCGCCGCGGTGACCGTCTACAAGTCGATGGCCAACGGCCGCACCCAGCGCGTCGACGCGGCCAGCACCACGGGGGCCGAGGAGGAGACCTTCACCTTCGACCTCACCCTCAAGCCCTTCGTCGACGGCGGGTGGTACTGGTACGACGTCGTCGCGGGTGACGACGACGTCGTCGTCGCCGGCGCGGAGTGGACCGCGGAGGTCCCCGACGACCGGGCCGAGCACGGGACCGTCGACGTCGCGATCACCACGATGAACCGGCCCGACTTCTGCGCCGAGCTGCTGCGCCAGATCGGCGACGACGAGGTCCTGCGCCCCTACCTCGACACCGTCTTCGTGATGGAGCAGGGCACCGACAAGGTGGCCGACTCCGAGGTCTTCCCGGCCGCGCGCGACGCGCTGGGCCCGCTGCTGCGGATCATCGAGCAGGGCAACCTCGGCGGTTCCGGCGGCTACGCCCGGGGCCAGCTCGAATCGGTGCGCAAGGGCACCGCGACCTACGCGCTGATGATGGACGACGACGTCGTCTGCGAGCCCGAGGGCATCGTCCGGGCCGTCACCTTCGGCGACCTCGCCAAGACGCCGACGATCGTCGGCGGGCACATGTTCAGCCTCTTCTCCCGCTCCCGCCTGCACAGCTTCGGCGAGATCGTGCAGCCCTGGCGCTTCTGGTGGCAGTCGGCGCCCGGCGTCTTCGGTGACTGGGACTTCTCGGCGCGCAACCTGCGCTCGACGCGGTGGCTGCACAAGCGCGTCGACGTCGACTTCAACGGCTGGTTCATGTGCCTGATCCCGCGCCAGGTCATCGCCGAGATCGGCCTGTCGCTCCCGCTCTTCCTCAAGTGGGACGACTCCGAGTACGGCCTGCGCGCGCAGGAGGCGGGCTACCCGACCGTGTCGTTCCCGGGGGCGGCGGTGTGGCACGTGCCGTGGACGGACAAGAACGACGCGGTCGACTGGCAGTCGTTCTTCCACCAGCGCAACCGCTTCGTCGCGGCGCTGCTGCACTCGACGTACCCCAAGGGCGGGCGGATGGTGCGCGAGAGCCTCAACCACCAGATCGCCCACCTCGTCTCCATGCAGTACTCCACCGTCGAGCTGCGGCACCAGGCGCTCCTCGACGTCCTCGAGGGTCCGGAGCGGCTGCACGACGTGCTGGCCTCGAAGCTGCCCGAGGTGCGGGCCTTCGCCAAGGAGTTCCAGGACGCCCAGCTCGCCGTCGAGCGCGAGGCGTTCCCGCCCGTGCGCCGCACCAAGCCGCCGCGCAAGGGCCGCGACGACACCGGGGTGCCCGGTCGGCTGAGCAACCTGGTCACCGCCGGCCTCGCGCCGCTGCGCCAGCTCACCCGGCCCCGGGAGCTGAGCCGCGCGTTCCCCGAGGCCGAGATCATGGCCATGGACGCCAAGTGGTACCGCCTCGCGCGCTACGACTCCGCGGTCGTGTCGATGAACGACGGCACGTCGGCGGCGTTCTACCAGCGCGACCCCGAGAAGTTCCGCGAGCTGCTCAAGGCCACCGTGGAGATCCACCGGCGCCTGCACGCCGAGTGGCCGGCGCTCGCGCGCCGCTACCGCGAGGCGCTGCCCCGGATCACCTCGCCCGAGGCCTGGGACGAGACGTTCCGGCCCTGGACCGAGCCGTCCTCGTCGGTGGGGGAGCAGGCGGGCACGGATGGCTGAGGCCGCCCTCCCGCCGCTCTCGCCCCCTGCGGCGACCAGCGGTCTGCTCGAGGTCGTGCGCCGCCGCTACCTGCTGCGGTTGCTGGTGCGGCGCGCGATCGACTCGCGCTACCAGGGCACGGCGCTGGGCTGGACGTGGAGCTACCTGCAGCCGTTCGTGCGGTTCTGCATGTTCTACTTCCTCTTCCAGGTCTTCATCGGCCGCGGCAGCGGCGTCGAGAACTTCGCCATCCACCTCTTCTCGGGGATGGTCCTGGTGCACTTCTTCACCGAGACCTTCAACGGTGGCACGAAGTCGCTCGTCAGCAACCGCGGGCTGATCGTCAAGCTGCCGATGCCGCGCGAGCTCTTCCCCGTGTCCTCGATGCTGGTGGCGCTGTGGCACACCGGCCCGATGCTGGTGATCCTCACCGTCGCCAGCGCGCTGGCGGGGTGGCGACCCGA
This sequence comes from Nocardioides perillae, assembly GCF_013409425.1. Classification (NCBI taxonomy): domain Bacteria; kingdom Bacillati; phylum Actinomycetota; class Actinomycetes; order Propionibacteriales; family Nocardioidaceae; genus Nocardioides; species Nocardioides perillae. The sequence continues at coordinate 1,635,306 of NZ_JACCAC010000001.1, forward strand.
CCCGGTCGGGCTGCTCGCGGGCCTCATGGGCTTCGCGCTCATCGGCGTGCTGGGCCTGGCGCTCTCCCTCTTCTTCAGCGTCGCCAACGTCTTCTTCCGCGACTTCGGGAAGGTCGTGCAGACGCTGACGCAGTTCACCACCTTCAGCGTGCCGATGATCTACCCCTTCACCTTCGTCGAGCAGCGCTTCGGCGCGGCCGCCGAGTACTACCTGCTCAACCCCGTCGCCGAGGCGGTGCTGCTGATCCAGCGGTGCTTCTGGACCGGCACCAACAGCGACCCGAGCACCGCCGTCGACGTGCACCTGCCGGACGACCTCTTCGCCCGCGGCGGGATCATGCTCGGGGTCAGCGCGCTGCTGCTGCTGCTCGCGCAGCTGTGGTTCATGCGCTACGAGAAGCAGGTCCCGGAGCGCCTGTGACCACCTACATCGAGGTGGAGCACGCCACCAAGTCCTTCCGCATGCAGTACCACAAGTCCCTCAAGCAGATCGCGCTCGCGCGGGCCCGGGGGATGAAGACGCACGACCGCTTCGCCGCGGTCGACGACGTGTCGTTCACCGTCGAGGGCGGCGAGTCGATCGGCGTCATGGGCCTCAACGGCTCGGGCAAGTCGACGCTGCTCAAGCTCATCAGCGGCGTGATGGTGCCCGACAGCGGCACTGTGCTCACGCGCGGCCGGATCGCCGGGCTCATCGCCACGGGGGCGGGCTTCCAGCCGCAGCTCAGCGGGCGCGACAACCTCTGGCTCAACGCCGCGATCCTGGGGATGTCCGAGGCCGAGACGCGCCGCAAGCTCGACGACATCGTGGAGTTCGCCGACCTCGGCAAGTTCCTCGACACCCCGGTGACCTACTACAGCTCCGGGATGCGGGCCCGTCTCGGCTTCGCCGTCGCGATCCACGTCGACTCCGACATCTTCATCGCCGACGAGGCGCTGGCGGTCGGCGACCGGCCGTTCAAGCGCAAGTGCAAGGCCAAGATGCGCGAGCTGCGCGAGAGCGGCACGACGATCTTCTTCGTCAGCCACGCCGCGGGTGCGGTGCGGGAGATGTGCGACCGGGTCCTCGTGCTGGAGAAGGGCCGGCTGACCTACGACGGCGACGTCGAGGGCGGCATCAAGCACCTGCACTACGACGAGGGCGACGACGGCGACGACGACGAGCTCGAGGGCGGCGACTGATCCAGCGGGCCGGGCGGTCTGGACCGCGCGGAGGTCTCAGGGTGCCGGGTCGGCGGCCGATGGGCAGAAAGTGCGGGGCTCTCGGCGTGTCGACTGGAAATTACAGCGTTGTAGTTGCTCACTTCCCCTTCCCGGGCCGTGTGACGGGTGTGAAGATCGGGACTCGTGTGACTCCCTTCCCCACGCACACTGGAGCATCCGCATGCGTTCCCGCGCCTCTCAGCCCCACCGACCGACGGACCACCCGACCGCGCTGAGCGCCGGTCGGTCGCGGTTCGTCACCGCGACCCAGCAGGGCCTCGCGCTCGCGGTGGTGCTGGCCGTGCTCGCGCCGGCGGCGAGCGTGCTGTCGCTCGAGGTCGTCGGCACGGTGCCCGGCACCGCCCCGGCCACGGTGCCGACCGTGCCGGCCACCGCCCCTGCCGCTCCCGCCGCGCCGGCCGCCGAGCCGACAGCGCAGGTGGAGCAGGAGGAGGTCGAGGCGGTCGTCCGCGAGGTGCAGGTGACGCCCGACGACGAGCCCGGCCAGCCCGCCGAGCCCGAGCAGTCGCCCGAGCAGTCGCCCGAGCCGCCCGCCCAGCCGGTCGAGCCCGAGCGCGTCGTGTCCGCGCCCGAGACCGTCGAGGGCTACGGCACGGTCGGCGTCACCTGGGATCCCGCGGAGCAGCTCGAGGAGGAGGACCTCACCGTCGAGGTGCGCACCCGCGACGCCGCGGGGGAGTGGACCGGGTGGACGGCGCTGGAGTACCACGACGAGCACGGCCCGACGCCCGGCACGCCCGAGGCGGCGAACGCGCGACCCGGCACCGAGCCCCTGGTGGTCGGCGCCGTCGAGGACGTGCAGGTGCGCGCCTCCGGCGAGGTCCCCGACGACCTGCGCCTCGCGGTGATCGAGCCCGGTGAGTCGGAGGGCACGGTGGAGGAGGCCCCGGCGCTCGACACCGGCGCCGTCGCGGCGCCCGCGCCCGGCAGCGAGGACGCGATCGTGCTGCAGGCCGGCCAGACCGCCCCGCGGCCGCAGATCTTCTCCCGCGCGCAGTGGGGGGCCGACGAGCGGATGCGCAGCGGCAGCCCGAGCTACGGCACGATCAGCGGCGGCTTCGTCCACCACACGGTGAACGCCAACGACTACACCCGCGCCGAGGTGCCGGGGATCATCCGCAGCATCTACGCCTACCACACCCGCTCGCGCGGCTGGAGCGACGTCGGCTACAACTTCCTCGTCGACCGCTTCGGCCGGATCTGGGAGGGGCGCGCAGGCGGCGTCTCGCGCCCGGTCATCGGGGCGCACACCCTGAACTACAACGGCGACTCCTTCGCCGGCTCCGCGATCGGCAACTTCGACGTCGTGCGGCCCAGCGACGCCGTGCTGCAGGCCTTCGGCTCGCTGATGGCGTGGAAGCTCAGCCTCCACGGCGTCGACCCGCAGGACCGGTCGGTGAGCATCAACGGGCGCACCTTCCAGGCGATCAACGGCCACCGCGACGCGGGCTCCACCGCCTGCCCGGGCCGCTACCTCTACGAGCGGCTCGGCACGATCCGCACCTACGCCGGCCGGGCGATGACCGGCGAGCCCGCGCCGACCCCGACCCCCACCCCGACGCCGACGCCGACCCCCGAGCCGGAGCCGGAGCCGACCCCGCCGCCCACCCCCACCGTCACCCCCAGCCAGGTCGACTCCGACCTCGCCGGCACGGCGTACCCGGACCTCGTGGTGCGGCGTGCGGAGGACGGTCGCGGCATGGTGCTGCCGACCGGTGGCCTGGTGTCCTTCGGCGGCTCCGCGGTGCTGAGCCGCAGCGGCTGGTCGGGCCGCACCGCGCTGGCCGCGCCCGACCTCACCGGCGACGGTCGCGTGGACCTCGTCTCCTTCGCCGCGAGCGGTGCGGCGCAGGTGCGCCGCGGTCTGCCGCGCGGTGGCTTCGGCGCCCTCTGGCGCGTCGTCCCGGGCACGCGGGGCCACCAGCTGGTGACGCCGGTCGGTGACGTCGACGGGGACGGTCGGGGAGACCTGGTCGCCCGCCACCGCGGGAGGCTCGTGACCTTCCGCCAGGTCGCGACCGGCACCTTCCGAGCCCGCGCCCTGCCCGTGGGTGCACGGGGCTACTCCCAGCTCGCCGCGGCCGGCGACGTCACGGGCGACGGCCGCCCCGACCTGTGGGCCCGCGGCGCCTCGGGCAAGCTCTTCCTGCACCGCGGCCTGGGTGCCGGGCGGTTCGCGACCCGGGTGGCCGTCGCGGGCGCGACGACCACCTACACCCGTGTCGTCGGCGGTCTCGACCACACCGGTGACGGGCTCCCGGACCTCGTCGGCCAGCGCTCCGACGGCAGCCTCGACCTGCTCCCCGTGCGCCCCGGCGGCGCGCTGGGCCCCGCCGCCGGCCCGGTCCGCGGCCCGGCGTCGCTGTCCTCGCTCTCGGGCGCGGGGCAGCTCACGGGCGGGCCGGCCCCCGACCTGCTGGCGGTGCGCTCCGACGGTGCCCTCGTCGCGCTGCCCAACCGCGGCACCTTCGACCTCGGGCGCCCGGTGGACACCGGCCAGTCCTTCGACGCCGGTGACCTCGTCCTCAACGCCGGCGACTTCACCGGCGACGGCCACGGCGACGTGCTGCTGCGGCGCAAGGTCGGCACGCTGTGGCTCTACCGCGGTGACGGCACCGGGCGCCTCGCCGACCCGGTCTGGGTGGGCGGCAAGGGCAACTTCGCCGGCGCCACCGAGCTGCGGGCGACCGGCGACGTGAGCGGCGACGGGCTGCCCGACGTGATCGGCCGCACGTCGGCCGGCCAGCTGACCGTCTGGCCGGGCGCCGGGGCGAAGGCGCTCGGCAAGGGCTACGCCGTGAAGGTGGCGGGCGGGTCCGGGTCGGGCGCGGGGAACCCCGCGGCCCGCACCGGCTACGACCTCGTCGTCGCCGTCAGCGACCTGCAGCGGCGCGGCCCGGCCGACCTGGTGGTGCGCGACGCGGCCGGAGCCCTCTTCCGCCTCGACGGCACCGCGTCCGGCTACGCCGCGCCGCGCTACCTCGGCGACGCGCCGGGCTACGACCTGGGCGGCTGACCCGCGCGGGCGGTGGCCCGCTCCTGGGCGGCGAGGGCGTCGAGCCGGGCCTGGTCGGCGCCCGCCACGAGCACGAGCGAGCCGCCCTTCACCAGCGACTCGGTGAAGCACGGCAGGCCGCGGGGGGACGCCGGCGGCTCGTCGCTCAGCAGCCGCCCGCCGTCGCCCAGCAGGGTGCCGGCGGAGGCCTGCCGCCACAGCTCGGCCTGGGTGGTGCCCGGCAGGGCCTCGTCGTCGCCGGTCGGCGGGTCCCACGGCACGAAGGCGTCGGGCTGCGCCCACACCTCGGCGCCGAAGTCGCGCACCCCGTCGCCCGGCGGCTCGGGGAAGCGCACCCCGAGCGGGAGCAGCGCCGAGGCCACCACCGGCAGCCGCCGGGCCTCCGCGCGCCAGCGCTCGAGCCCCGCGGGGCCGCACACGACGGCGTCGGGCGCCCCCACGGCGGCGTCGGTGGCGTCGGCGCCGTCGGTGGCGTCGGCGAGCTCGGCGACCAGCCCGACGCTCCAGGCGGCCCCGAGGAAGACCGGGGCCAGCCAGTGCGTCGGCAGCTCGATGCGCAGCCGGCGCCCCCGCTCCAGGTCGCACTCCTCGACCAGCAGGGAGGCGGTCTTCGCGACCCAGTTGGCGTAGGTGGTCACCGAGAGCTCGACGCGCTCGCCGCTCGCCTCGTCGTACGCCGTGACGAGCGGTCGGCCCGCGTCACCGCGCAGCAGGTCGGCGAGGAGCTCGGCGAAGGTGGCGGGGGTGGTCGACGGCGGGGTGGCGGGGGAGGTCACCGCACCACCCTAGGCTCGGGGCCATGCCTGACCGCCCCCTCGACGGCCATCCCGACGGCGACCCCGACCGTGACCCCGACGGCGACCCCGACGGCCCGCTGCCGCACCTCCACGCCGTCGTGCCGGCCGGCGGCGCCGGGACCCGGCTGTGGCCGCTCTCGCGGCGCGCCGCCCCGAAGTTCCTGCTCGACCTCACCGGCAGCGGACGCACGCTGCTGCAGGCCACGGTCGACCGGCTCGCACCGCTGGTCGAGGACCGCGTGCTCGTCGTGACGGGCCGGGCGCACGAGGCCGCGGTGCGGGAGCAGCTGCCGGGGCTGCCCCCGGGTGCCGTCGTCGCGGAGCCGTCGGCCCGCGACTCCATGGCCGCGATCGGGCTGGCCGCGGCCCTGCTCGAGCGCCGCGACCCCGACGCGGTGATGGGCTCCTTCGCCGCCGACCACGTCATCACCGAGCCCGACGCCTTCCGCCGCTGCGTGCGCGACGCGGTCGCGGTCGCCGAGGAGGGCTGGCTCGTGACGCTCGGCATCGCCCCCAGCCACCCCGCCACCGGCTTCGGCTACGTCGAGGTCGGCGAGCCGCTCGGCTCGGGCGCTCCCGGGCGCCACGCGGTGGCCTTCGTCGAGAAGCCGCCGCTGGAGTTGGCGCGCGGCTACGTCGCCGGCGGGCGCCACCGGTGGAACGCCGGCATGTTCGTCGTGCGCCCCGGCGTGCTGCTCGACCTGCTCGCCGACTCCGACCCCGGCTTCGCCCGCGACCTGCGGGCGGTCGCCGCCGGGATCGAGGCCGGCGACGACGAGGTGCTCGAGCGCGCCTGGCCCGACCTGCCGAGGATCGCGCTCGACCACGCGGTCGCCGAGCCCGCGGCCGCCGCCGGGCGGGTCGCGGTCGTGCCGGGGGCGTTCCCCTGGGACGACGTGGGCGACGTCGACTCACTCGCCACCCTGCTGGGCGCCGGCGACGTCGAGCCCGGCGCCGGCCCGGTCGTGCTGGGCGACGCCGCGCTCGTGCGGGCCGTCGAGGCCTCGGGCCTCGTGGTGCCCGGCTCAGGCCGCACCGTCGCCGTCGTGGGCCTCGACGACGTGGTCGTCGTGGACACCCCCGACGCGGTGCTGGTGACCTCCCGCGCCCGTGCCCAGCAGGTCAAGGCCGTCGTCGACGCCCTGCGCGCGGCCGGGCGCGACGACCTGACCTGAGGGTCAGCCGGCGTTGGGCTCGGGGGAGTCGGTGTAGGGGTACTCGTCCATGAACGCCTCGAGGGCCTCGCCGCTCGGCGCCGAGCAGTACTGCGTGACGCCGACCTGACCGCCCTCGGAGCCGTCGCCGACCGACCAGTGCGTGAAGGCGACGTGCTGGCCCTCGGGGAACGCGGCGCCGTCCTCCTCGGTCCAGGGCGCGGCCTTGAACTTGAGGCGGAAGTTGGTGTCGTCGCCCTCGAACTTCTCGGCGATCGCGCGCACCTGGCTGAGCATCTCGGCGTCGTTGGCGGCGGTCTCGTCGTACCACATCACGGTGTAGCCGTGCTCGAGGTTGTGCACGAGGTAGCCGAGCTCCGGACGGTCGGAGCCGTAGAACTTGCGCGAGATCGGCTCCCACGTGGGGTAGTGACGACCGGTCGCGGGCGGGGCGTCGGCGTAGGTGAGCGGCGTGCCCTCCGCGACGTGCTCCTGGTTGCCGGTGGCCGGCTTGGTGGTGATCTCCTGGCAGACGCTCGCGGGGGCGCCGATCGAGGCCAGCTCGATCTCCTCGAACTGGCGCAGGTCCCACCAGTCCTTGATCGGCCGGTAGGCCGCAGCGCCGATGATGAGCAGCGCGACCACGACGCAGACGCCGACGATCATGAAGTTGCGGCGACGGTCGGCCTTGCGCGTCTGGGAGCGCATCTGCTCCACGACGGCGCGACGGTCGGTGCCCCCGCCGGTGCTCGACTTGGGGGACTTGGGCTTCTTGGCCACGGGGGTCTTCCTCGCAGGGTTCTCGTCGCGGGTGCGTCGGGCCCGAGTCTACGGGCGCGGCTCCACCGCTGCGGGGGAGACCCGGAGCTCCAGGCCCGGCCGCCCGTCGGGCCGCGGGCCCGCGGCGACGAGGCGCCAGCCGTGCGCGAAGCAGGCCACCGCGAGCAGGCCCGCCTCGCCGCGCGGCCCGTCGTCGGCGAGCAGTCGCTCCCCGCCGCCCGCGGTCACGACCGCCGCCCCCGCCACCCTCGCCAGCACCGCCGCGAGCTCGTCGAGGCCCACCGCACTGCCGTACGGCGTGCTCGTGGCCGGGTCGCCGACCAGGGCGGTCACCACGGCCTCGCGCGCGCCGTAGCCGAAGAGGTCGCCGCCCTCCCGCCGCACCAGGGCGCGGGCGCCCGGCCCGTCGTCCGCCGGCGGCAGCAGCAGGTCGGCACGGCCGCGCACGACCGCGAAGGGGCGCCCGGCGAGCTTGCCCTGCGCCAGCTCGGCGGCGCCGGCGAGCTCGTCGGCGACCGCGGGCGCCGTGACGGCGAGCTCGTTGCCGTGGGCGTCGTGGCGGCCGGCGTAGTCCTCCAGCACGCGCAGCCCGGCCGCGCCGACGGCGATGTCGGTCTGGCCCTCGCGCCACGCGCGGCCGGCGGTGTCGGTGACGACGACGCCGAGGTGCCGATCGGTGCGGGCCTGCAGGTCGGCGCGCAACCGGGCCGCGGAGGCGTCGGGGTCGACCGGGAGCAGCACGACCTGGCCGCGCGCCACGTTGGAGGCGTCGATGCCGGCGGCGGCCATCGTGAGGCCGTGGTGGGTGCGCACGATCGTGGTCGGCCCGCGGCGCGCCACGACCCGGGCGGTCTCGCCGGCCAGCGCGGCCTCGCGGTCGCCGGGGCGCACCCGACCCTCGGCCTTCGAGACCACCTTGCTGGTGACCACGACGACGTCGCCGTCGGCCAGCGCCTCGCCCGCGGCGGCGAGCGCGTCGAGCAGCAGCGCCGCGAGGTCGGCGCCGGCGGCCACCTCGGGCACCCCGTCGGGCGCGAGGACGGTGAGGCGCCCGGTCACGGCCGCCTCACCGGACGCCGACGAGGTCGAGGGCGGCGACCGCCATCGCCGCGGTGGCGTCGAGGTCGGTCATCATCAGCGGCACGGCGCGCGCCGCGATGCCGGCGGCCTCCACGCCGGCGACCTCGTCGGCGTCGCGGGTGTCGACCAGCCAGGCGTCGAGCACGCCCGGCACGCCGTCGGTGCCGGTGCCGCTGCGCGCGCCGTGGTGCCGCGCGACCGCGCCGGCGGACACCTCGACGCCGATCGCCGTGAGCACCTGGCGCGCCATGCCGTGCACGTGGTCGCGCCCGACGACGGGGGAGAGGCCGACGACGGGGGCGGGCGAGCGGCGCAGCGCGTCGCGCACGCCCGGCACCCCGAGCACGGTGCCGAGCGAGACGACGGGGTTGGAGGGCGGGAGCACGACCACGTCGGTCTCGGTGAGGGCCTCGAGCACGCCCGGCGCCGGTGCGGACTCCGCGAGCCCGACCGGGACGACGGCGAGCGCGGGCACCGCGGCGCGCAGGCGCACCCAGTACTCCTGGAAGTGCACCACCCGCTGACCGCTCGGCGACCCCTCGTCGGGCACCGCGACGTGCGTCTCGACCCGGTCGTCGGTCATCGGCAGCAACCGCACGCCCGGCTGCCAGCGCCGGCACAGCGCCTCGGTGACCGCCGAGAGCGGGTAGCCCGCCTCCAGCATCTGGGTGCGCACCAGGTGGGTGGCCACGTCGCGGTCGCCGAGACCGAACCACGTCGGCTCCACCCCGTAGGCCGCGAGCTCCTCCTTGACGTGCCACGTCTCGTCGCGCCGGCCCCACCCGCGCTCGAGGTCGATGCCGTCGCCGAGGGTGTACATCACGGTGTCGAGGTCGGGGCACACCTTGAGGCCGTGGACCCACAGGTCGTCGGCGGTGTTGGCCACCACCGTGACCTCGGTCGTCGCGTCGCCCCCGGGCACGAGCCCGGTGCGCAGGCCGTGGAGCAGGCCGCGCAGGAAGCGGGCCCCGCCGACGCCGCCGGACAGCACCGTGATCTTCTGCATGCGCCCAGCCTGCCCCACGCCGGCCTCCACCCCCGCGGGTGGCGCTGGTCGAGACCAGTGCCGGTACCCCGTCGGCCATACCAGATGCGGGCTTGACTACCGGTGTACGACAGGCATGTAATTCCAGTCGTGTCACCGTCACCGGTGAGCACCCGCGGGACCGCCGGTCCCCGGGCGGTGGTGGAGGCCGTGGGGACGGTCCCGCGAGGGGCCACAAGGGTCGGAAGGGGTAGTCGTGAGAGAGCTTTTCCTCGTCGACGAGACCGAGGAGGACGGGTGGCAGGAGCGCGCGCTGTGCGCGCAGACCGACCCCGAGGCGTTCTTCCCGGAGAAGGGCGGGTCCACCCGCGAGGCCAAGAAGGTGTGCTTGACGTGCGAGGTGCAGACCGACTGCCTCGAGTACGCCCTGGGCAACGACGAGCGCTTCGGCATCTGGGGCGGGCTCTCGGAGCGGGAGCGCCGCAAGCTGAAGAAGCGCGCGGTCTGAGCGCGGGCTGAGCGTGGACCGGTCGCACCCTGGTGCGACCGGCCCACCGTCAGCCCGGGCACCCGCCGCCGGACGCGGCGCCGCCCGTAGGGTGGTCGGCCGTGACCCACCCCTCGTCCTCGCTGCCGCCGGCACCGCAGCCGTCGCCGGCGTGGCCGTCGGTGGGCGTGGTGCTCGTCAGCCGTGACGGTGCCCGGTGGCTGCCCGCGACGCTGGCCGGGCTGGCCGAACAGAGCGTCGCGCCGGCCCACGTGCGCGCGGTCGACGCCGGGAGCAAGGACGCCACGCCCGACCTGCTGCGGGAGGCACTCGGCCCCGAGGCCGTGCTCGCCGCGCCGGGGTCGGCGGGCTTCCCCACCTCGGTGCGGCTCGCCGTCGAGGCGCTGCCGCCCACCGAGTGGGTGTGGCTGCTGCACGACGACGCACGCCCCGCTCCCGACGCGCTCGAGCGCCTGCTGTCGGCCGCGGCCGCCGACCCGGGTGCCGCGGTCCTCGGCCCCAAGCTGCGCGAGTGGCCGTCGCTGCGCCGCCTGCTCGAGCTGGGCGTCACGATCTCGGGCACCGGTCGGCGCGAGACCGGGCTCGAGCGGGGGGAGTACGACCAGGGCCAGCACGACGACGTGCGCGAGGTGCTCGCCGTCAACACCGCGGGCATGCTCGTGCGCCGCAGCGTCTGGGACGAGCTCGACGGTCTCGACGAGCAGCTGCCGGTCTTCGGCAACGACCTCGACCTCGGCTGGCGCACGGCCCTGGCCGGTCACCGCACCCTGGTGGTGCCGACGGCCGTCGTCTTCCACGCCGAGGCCGCCCACCGCGGGGTGCGGCGCACACCCCTGACCGGGCGCCACACCCACTACGCCGAGCGGCGCGCGGCCCTGTGGACCCTGCTCGCCAACGGCTCGGCACGCAGCCTGCCGTGGCGGGTCCTGCGGCTCACGCTGGGCACGCTGCTGCGCGTGCTCGGCTTCCTGCTGGTGCGCGCGGTCGGGCAGGCGCTCGACGAGCTGGCCGCGCTCGTGTCGGTGCTCTCGCGCCCCGGCGAGCTGCGGCGGGCCCGACGTCGCCGCCGCGCCGCGCGCGAGGCACGCGCCGCCGGCGGTGCGCCGGCGGTCGCCCCGGGCGACGTGCGCCGGCTGCTCGCGCCCTGGTGGCTGCCCTACCGCCACGGCCTGGACGCGGTCTCCGACGTCGTGGCCGCGGCCACCGTGCAGGCCCAGGACGTCGCCGAGCGGCGTCGCGCCGCCGCCGCGGCCGAGCGCGCCGCCCAGGAGCGCGCCGCCCAGGAGCGTGCCGCGGTGCGCGCCGGTGCGCCGCCGCGCGCGCCCGTCCCCGGCGGCGTCGTGGCCGGGCAGGGCAACCAGGCCGGGCGGGTCGGCCCGTCCGGCCGGTCCGGCCGGTCCGGCCAGGGCGCGGACGAGGAGGACGCGCTGCTCGCCCAGGACGGTGGCCTGCTCGCACGCGTCGTCACCGACCCGGTCGCCGTGGTGCTGGCCGTCGGCACCGTGCTGCTGCTCGTGGGCGCGGCCGACGCCTTCGGCGTCGTCGACGCGCCGGGCCTGCCGCCCGCGCCCGCGGCCGTGGGTGACTGGTGGGCCCTGCACGCCGCCTCGACCCACGCCCTCGGCACCGGCAGCGAGGTGCCGGCGCCGGGCTACGTCGCGGTGCTGGCCGTCCTCGCCACCCTGCTCGCCCCGCTCGGGCTCGGCCCGGGCGCGGTCGTCTCGCTGCTCCTCTGGCTGGCCGCCCCCGTGGCCGGGTGGGGAGCCTGGCGGCTGCTGCGGGTCGTGGGTCACCTCGAGGACGCCCGGGGTGCGCCGCGGTGGCTGCTCGCGCTGGGGGCCGGGACCTATGCGCTGGTCCCGCTGACCTCGGGCGCCTGGGCCGAGGGACGGCTCGGCACCGTGGTGGCCGCCGCCCTGCTGCCGTGGCTGGCGCACGCCGCGCTCGGCTTCGCCGACCCCGAGGCCGACCGCCGGTGGCGGGCGGCCTGGCGCACCGCCCTGCTGCTCGCCGTCACCAGCGCGGCCAGCCCGGTCGCCTGGCCGACGGCGCTGCTGCTCGCCGTCGTCGTGCTCGGTGCGGCCGCGCTCCTCGCCCCGCGCGCCGTGCGTGCACCCGCCACCTGGGCGCCCCCGGCCGTCGCGCTCCTGGCGGTGCCGGTGCTCCTCGCGCCCTGGGTGGTGCCCCTGCTGTGGACCGGCGGGGCCGAGGTGCTGCTGCTCGACCTCGGCCGGCTGCCGTCGCCGCGCGTCGGCGCGCTGGACCTCGCCACCGGCCGTCTGGGCGGCAGCGGGGCGCCGGCCTGGCCGGGGCTGCTGCTGGCGTGCCTCGCGCTGCTGGGGCTCGTGCCGCGCCGCACCCGGGTCGTGGCGCTGCTGTGCTGGCTGGTGGCGCTCGCGGTCGCGGCCCTCGCCGCGGCCCTCAGCCGGGTCACCCTCGACCTGCCGGGCACCACCACCGGGCCCGGCCTCGGCTTCCTCGTCGTGCTCGCGCAGGGGGTGCTCGTGACGGCCGCCTTCACCGGCGGCCTCGCCCTGCCCGCGCTGCGTGCGCGTGCACGGGCAGCGGCCGGGCCCCGCGCCCTGCTGCTCGGCGCTCCCGCGCTGGTCGCGCTCGCGGCCGCGGTGCTCGTGCCGCTCGCCGGCCTGGGGTGGTTCCTGGCCGCCGACGACCGCCTCGAGGACGGCGCCGACCCCGAGGTCCCGGCGTACATGGCCCAGGAGGCGGCGCTGCCCGGCGGCCCGGGTGTGCTGGTCGTGCGCGGCGATGTCGACGCGGGGCTGCGGTGGACGGTGCTGCGCGGCGACGGTCTGACCGCGGGCGAGGACGAGCCGCTCGTGCTGGCCGCGGAGGACCGCGGGCTGACGGCGGCCGTCCGTGGCCTGGTCACCAGCCCGTCGCCCGACCTGGTGGGCGACCTCGCCGAGCGGGGCCTGGGCTACGTCGTGCTCCCGGCGCCCGTCGACGGCAGTGTCGCCGCCGTGCTCGACAGCGCCACGGGCCTCGAGCAGGCGAGCGCCGAGGACCGGTCGACCCGGGCGTGGGCGGTCGTGCCCGAGGACGGCTCGCCGGTGGTCGCCGACGCGGTCGACCGCGAGGTCGCCTGGTGGCGGTGGGTGCTGCTGGGCCTGCAGGCCCTCGCCGTGGTGGTCGTCGCGGTGCTCGCCGGACCGACGCGGGAGGGCGCGCGGTGAGCCGCCGCGTCGCGCGCGCCTCGCGCCGCCTCGAGGGCACGGTCGTCGCCGCCGTGCTCGTGCCCCTGCTCACCGTCGCCGCGGTGCTGGGCCTCGACCCCGGCCCGCGTGGCGGCACCGGCGCGTCCGGGCTGGGTCCGGCCGCCGAGGCGCCGCTCGAGGCCGTCGACCTCGGCTGCCCGGCGGCCGGACCGGCACCCCGGCTGCTGGTCGCTGCACCCGGTGTCGCACCCGGTGCCGGACCCGGTGCCGACGCCGGGGGTGCCCCGGTGGGGTCGGTCGCGGTCGACCGCGTCACCTCGGGTGGCGGGCCCGCGGCTCGCTCGGCCGTGCCGGCGGACGGTGCCGGGGAGGAGTCGGCGCCGGTGCGCCGCGTGCGCGCCGGGGGCGCGGCGGCGGTCGTGCGGGGTCGCGGCGACCTCGCGCCCGGCCTGCTCGCGCTGCGCCTCGCCGGTGGGGCCACGGGCGCGGCCGCCGTCGCCTGCCCCGCGCCCGCCCCCGAGCAGTGGTTCACCGGTGTCGGCGCCGGTGCCACCCACGCCTCGGTGCTCGAGCTCGTGAACCCTGACGCCGGGCCCGCGGTCGCGGACGTGACGGTGCTCGACGCCACCGGCACGGCCGACGTGCCCGCGCTGCGCGGGCTCACCGTGCCCGGTCGCGACGTGCTGCGCCTCGACCTCGCCACCGTCGCACCGCGCCGCGGGGAGCTGGCCCTGCGCGTCGTCGTGACGCGCGGTCGCCTGGCCACCTCCGTGCTGGACCGGGTCGACCGTCTCGGCCGCGACGGGGTCCGCCAGGACTGGCTGCCGGCTCAGTCCGCGCCTGCCCGCGACCTCGCGCTGCCGGGCCTGCTGCCCGGCGCGGGTGCCCGCACCCTCGTCGTCACCAACCCGGGCGAGGACGAGGCACGGGTGCAGGTGCAGGTCGTGACGCCCGACTCCACGCTCGCGCCCGTCGGGCTCGAGCCGGTCGTCGTCGAGCCCGGCACGGTCGAGGTGGTCGACCTCTCGACCGTGCTCGCCCGCGAGGCCGCCGCCGGCGCGGTCGCGCTCGCGCTCGACTCGGGCGCGCCGGTCACGGCCACGCTGCGCCAGTCGGTGGCCGGCGGGCTCGCCCACGCGGTCGGCACGGCCCCCGTGGCGGCGGCGACGGCCCTGCTGCCACCCGGCCGCTCGCGGCTGGTGCTCGTGCCGGGCCGCACCGTCGCGACCGCCACCGTGCGTGCCTGGACCGCCGACGGGGTGGCGCTGCGACCGCTGCGCCGCGAGCTCGACCCCGGCCGCGCCGCGGTGGTGCGCCTGCCGGCGCGCGCGGCCCGCGTGGCGCTCGAGGTGGCCGGCACCGACCCCGCCGGCGACCCCGCGCAGGTCGCCGCCGCGCTGCTGACGACCGGGAGTCGCCGCGGCACCGGCGCGGTCGTGCTGCCGCTGGTGGCGTCGGTCGACCGGGCCCTCGTGCCGCAGGTCGGCCCCGGCCTGCCCTGACCCTGGTCCGGCCGGCTCAGGGCTCGTAGCGGGGGTCGACGTCCTCCGGGTCGAGGCCGAGGAGCTCGGCGACCTGCTCGACGACGACCGTCAGGAGGAGGTCCTCGAGGTCGGCCCGCGACGCGGCGCGGTGCTCGACCGGGCGGCGGAAGAGCACGACGCGGGCGGGGCGGGTGCCCTGCCCGGGCACGAGCGAGGCCAGCGGCACCTCGCCCTCCCAGTCGTCGGGCAGGTGCGGCACGTCCTCCACGGCGTACTCGACGAGGCCGAGGCGGTCCGACCACCGGGCGTCGACCTCGGCGACGACGTCGAGCGCGAGCCGGTCGAACCGCTCCCGCGGGGTGCGGACCACCGAGCGGCCGCCGCCGGCCGGGGGCGGGGCGAGCACGCCGGGCCCGCGCTGGCCGCGCCCGCGGCGGTCGCGCCGCCGGGGTCGGGGGTCGGGACCGGGCACCGGCCGATCCTAGCGACGGGCGAGCCTGGCGACGGTGGTCCCGGCGACGGGCGAGCCTGGCGGGGCGGCGCGGCGCATCGGGGTAGCGTGCGCTCGTGCAGTCCGCCCGCCGTTGCTCGCGCACCGCGTGCGGCCGTCCCGCGGTCGCCACGCTGACCTACGTCTACGCCGACCAGACGGCCGTGCTGGGCCCGCTCGCGACCTACGCCGAGCCGCACGCCTACGACCTGTGCGAGGCCCACAGCGAGCGGCTCTCCGCGCCGCGCGGGTGGGACGTGCTGCGCCTCGCGCGGGAGGTCGACAGCGGGCCGAGCAGCGACGACCTGCTCGCGCTCGCCGACGCGGTGCGCGAGGCGGCGCGACCGGTCGCCCCGTCGGTGCGCGGCCCTCGCGGCGCCGTGCCGGGCCCGGCGACGCTCACGCCGGAGCAGGAGGCCGACCGCGACGGTGGGCGCGAGACCGCCCGCCGCGGGCACCTCCGGGTGCTCACGACCGACTGAGCGGACGACTAGGGTGCTGGTCGTGCCCTCCGACGCCTCGGGAACCCTCGACCCCGCCAACCTGCAGGCCGTCTTCAAGGCCTACGACGTGCGCGGCACTGTGCCCGACCAGCTCGACGAGGTGCTCGCGCGGCGTGTCGGCGCCGCCTTCGTCGCGGTGACCGGGGCGCCCACCGTGGTGGTCGGTCACGACATGCGTCCCAGCTCGCCGGAGATGGCGCGGGCCTTCGCCGAGGGCGCCGCCGAGGCGGGCGCCGACGTGGTCGCCGTCGGCCTGGCGTCCACCGACCAGCTCTACTTCGCCTCGGGCCACCTGGGCCACGCCGGCGCGATGTTCACCGCCTCCCACAACCCCGCGCAGTACAACGGCATCAAGATGTGCCGCGCCCACGCCGTGCCGGTCGGGGCGGAGAGCGGGCTGCACGAGATCCGCGACCTCCTCGCCCGCGGGGACGAGCTGCCGCCGGCGGCCACGCCCGGCGAGGTCACCGCGCGCGACGTGCTCGACGAGTACGCCGCGCACCTGCTGTCGCTGGCGCCCGTGACGGGTCGTCGGCTGCGCGTGGTCGTCGACGCGGGCAACGGCATGGCGGGCCACACAGCCCCCGCCGTCCTCGGACGCCTGCACGACGTCGTCGACCTCGTGCCGCTCTACTTCGAGCTCGACGGCTCCTTCCCGCACCACGAGGCCAACCCGATCGAGCCCGAGAACCTCCGCGACCTGCAGGCCGAGGTGCTCGCGCGGGGGGCGGACGTCGGGCTCGCCTTCGACGGCGACGCCGACCGGTGCTTCGTCGTCGACGAGCAGGGCCGCGCGGTCTCGCCGTCCACGCTGACCGCGCTCATCGCCGAGCGAGAGCTCGCCCGCGCCCCCGGCTCGGCCGTCATCCACAACCTGATCACGAGCCGCGCCGTGCCCGAGTTGGTCGCCGAGCGGGGCGGCCGCCCCGTGCGCACCCGGGTGGGCCACTCCTTCATCAAGGCGACCATGGCCGAGACCGACGCCGTCTTCGGCGGTGAGCACAGCGGCCACTTCTACTTCCGCGACTTCTGGCGGGCCGACTCGGGCATGCTCGCCGCGCTGCACCTCCTCGCCGCCCTGGGGGAGTCCGAGCAGCCCCTGAGCGCCCTGCTGCAGCGCTACGAGCGCTACGCCAGCAGCGGGGAGGTCAACAGCACCGTCGCCGACCAGGCGGCCGTCGTGGCGGAGCTGCGCCGACGGTGGTCGGAGCGCGACGACGTCGTCCTCGACGAGCTCGACGGCCTCACCGTCACCCACGCCGACTGGTGGTTCAACGTGCGCCCGTCCAACACCGAGCCGCTGCTGCGGCTCAACGCCGAGGGTCGCGACACCGCCACCATGGAGCAGGTGCGCGACGCGGTGCTGGCCGTCGTGCGCGCCTGAGCCATCCCGACCCACCCCGCCACCCGTCCCACCCGCCACCCGTCCCACCCCTCCGAGCCCGAGGAGCCTCCCGTGCCGATCCCCCCCGACCTGCTCGCCCTGGTCGTCTGCCCCGGGTGCCGCGCCGACCTCGAGCCCGCCGCCGGCCCCGCCGGCGAGGAGGAGCTCGTGTGCACCGGGTGCGGCAACGCCTACCCCGTGCGCGACGACATCCCCGTGCTGCTCCTCGACGAGGCCCGCCGGCGGTCCTGATGGGGTGGTTCGACGAGTCCCGGCTCGACGACGAGCGCGCGCTCGCCGCGCGCGACCACCTGCTGCGCCACCTCGCCGAGTCGGGGGCCCGGGTGCGCCGCGAGGTCACCGCCGCCCGCGAGAGCGGGGCCGGCGCCGCGCGCGCGGGCGACGCGGGCGAGGTGCGCCCGCGGGCCGTGGTCGCGGCGGGGCCCGACTCCCGGCTGCTGCGGGCGGTGCTGGAGCCGTGGTGCCCGGTGCCGTTCGTCGCCTGGCCCGGGCCGGGCCTGCCCGGGTGGACCGGTGGCCTCGACCTCGTCGTGGTGCTCGCGCCGGAGGGGTCCGACCCCGGCTCGGCCTCGGCCGTCGCCGAGGCCGTGCGCCGCGGCTGCTCGGTCGTGGTCGCGTGCCCGCCCGCCTCGCTGGTCGCCGAGCACGCGGCCGGGCGCTGGAGCACGCTGCTGCCGACCGTGACCGGCGACCAGCTCGCCGTCGCGGTCGTGGTGCTCGAGCACCTCGCGGCGCTCGGCCTCGGCCCCGGCACCGACGCGGAGGAGGTCGCCGCGGCCCTCGACGACGTGGCCGTCGCGTGCTCGCCCTACCGCGACCTGGCCGTCAACCCGGCCAAGGAGCTCGCGATCGGCCTCGCCGACACGACGCCGCTGGTGTGGGGCGGCTCGACGCTGTCCGCCCGCGCGGCGCGTCGGGTGGCCGAGGCGGTCCGCGTCGCGACCGGGCGCACGGTGCTGCCGGGCGATGCCGACCACCTGCTGCCCGTCGTCGAGGCCGCCCGCCCGCGCGACGTCTTCGCCGACCCCGTCGACGCGCCCGGGGGAGCGGCGCGGCCGGCGCTGCTGCTCCTCGACGACGGCGCGGACGACCCGGTGGTCCGCGAGGACCGCGGTCGGCTGCGGGCCGCGGCGGCCGCCCACGACGTGCGGGTGGAGGAGGTCGACGCCTCCGGACCGGGCGACGGGCGGGTGGCCCGCAGCGAGCTGGCGCGCTACGCCTCGCTGGTGCTCACCGGGTCCTACCTCGCGCAGTACCTCGCCGTCGGGTCGGTCGACGGGTGACCCTCCCGCGGGGCGGGTCGCGCCGCGCCGCCCGCGGTTAGGCTGCTGCCCGTGACGGCACCTGCCCCCCTCGCCCCTGCTCGCGTGGCCGGAGACGCGGCGTGAGCGCCGGCCTCTTCGCCCTCCTCGACGACGTCGCCGCGCTCGCCCGGCTCGCGGCCGCGTCGGTCGACGACGTCGGCGCGGCCGCGGGCCGGGCCAGCGCGAAGGCCGCCGGCGTCGTGGTCGACGACACGGCCGTCACCCCGCAGTACGTCCACGGCGTCGCGGCCCAGCGCGAGCTGCCGATCATCCGCAAGATCGCCGTCGGCTCCCTGCGCAACAAGCTGCTGTTCATCCTCCCGGCGATCATGCTGCTCAGCGAGTTCGTGCCGTGGCTGCTGACCCCGATCCTCATGCTCGGCGGCACCTACCTCGCCTTCGAGGGCGCCGAGAAGATCTGGGAGAAGGTCTCCGGTCACCACGAGGCCGCCGCCGAGCACGACGAGCGCGTGCGCACGATCGGGCCCGAGGAGGAGGGCACGATGGTCGCGGGCGCGATCCGCACCGACTTCATCCTCTCGGCGGAGATCATGGTGATCTCCCTCAACGAGGTCGCCGCGGAGGCCTTCTGGCCGCGGCTGGCGATCCTGGTCGTGGTCGCCGTCGGCATCACCGCGCTGGTCTACGGCGTGGTCGCCCTCATCGTGAAGATGGACGACATCGGCCTGTCGCTGAGCCAGCGATCGTCCCAGGCGGCGCAGCGCGTCGGCCTCGGCCTCGTCGCGGCGATGCCGCGGCTGCTCGCCGTCGTCTCCGTGGTCGGCACCGCCGCGATGCTGTGGGTGGGCGGGCACATCCTGCTCGTCGGGGCCGACGACCTCGGCTGGCACGCGCCGTACGACCTGGTGCACCACCTCGAGGAGGGCGTGCACGACGCCGTCGCCGGCATCGGGTCCGTGCTCGCCTGGGTCGTCAACACGGCACTGTCCGCCGTCGTCGGCCTCGTCGTCGGGGCGCTCGTCGTCGCCGTGCTGCACGTCCTGCCGCTGCGCCGCGGTCACTGACGACGGTCGCGCCCGCACCGGTGGCGGCCGCGAGGATTCCTGCTTCGCTGGGGCGCCGCTCTACTCTCGGAGGGCACGAGCACGCCCCGTCCGCACCGCTTCCGCAGGAGAGACACCTCATGGACTTCAAGGTCGCCGACCTCTCGCTGGCCGACTACGGCCGCACCGAGATCCAGCTCGCCGAGCACGAGATGCCGGGCCTCATGGCCATGCGCGAGCGCTACGGCGACGCGAAGCCGCTGGCTGGCGCGCGCATCGCGGGCTCGCTGCACATGACCATCCAGACCGCGGTCCTCATCGAGACCCTGGTCGCGCTCGGCGCCGAGGTGCGCTGGGCCTCCTGCAACATCTTCTCGACCCAGGACCACGCGGCCGCGGCCGTCGTCGTGGGACCCGAGGGCACCGTCGACGCCCCGGCGGGCGTGCCGGTCTTCGCCTGGAAGGGCGAGACGCTGGAGGAGTACTGGTGGTGCACCCAGCAGATCCTCGACTGGCCCGGCGACACCTTCGCCAACATGATCCTCGACGACGGCGGCGACGCGACCCTGCTCGTGCACCTCGGCGTGGAGGCGGAGAAGAAGGGCCAGGCGCCCGACCCCGCCACCGCCACCAGCACCGAGCAGCGCATCATCTTCGAGGTGCTGCAGGAGTCCCTGAAGGTCTCGGGCAACCGCTTCACCGACATCGCCAACGAGGTCAAGGGCGTGACCGAGGAGACCACCACCGGTGTGCTCCGCCTCTACGACATGATGCGCGAGGGCTCGCTGCTCTTCCCGGCCATCAACGTCAACGACTCGGTGACCAAGTCGAAGTTCGACAACAAGTACGGCTGCCGCCACAGCCTCGTGGACGGCATCAACCGCGCCACCGACGTCCTCATCGGCGGCAAGGTCGCGGTCGTCTGCGGCTACGGCGACGTCGGCAAGGGCTCCGCGGAGTCGCTGCGCGGCCAGGGCGCCCGCGTCATCGTCACCGAGATCGACCCGATCTGCGCGCTGCAGGCCGCGATGGACGGCTACCAGGTCACCACGCTCGACGACGTGCTCGACGTCGCCGACATCGTCATCACCGCGACCGGCAACAAGGACGTCGTCTCGGTCGACCAGATGCGCCGGATGAAGCACAACGCGATCCTGGGCAACATCGGCCACTTCGACAACGAGATCGACATGGCCGGCCTGGAGTCCTACCCCGGCGTCGTGCGCAAGAACGTCAAGCCGCAGGTCGACGTGTGGACCTTCCCGGGCGAGGACGGCGCCGAGCCGAAGTCGATCATCGTGCTCTCCGAGGGCCGCCTGATGAACCTCGGCAACGCCACCGGCCACCCGAGCTTCGTGATGTCGAACAGCTTCACCAACCAGGTCCTGGCGCAGATCGAGATCTTCACCAAGACCGAGGAGTACCCCGTCGGCGTCTACGTGCTGCCCAAGCACCTCGACGAGGAGGTCGCGCGCCTGCACCTCGCGTCGCTGGGCGTGAAGCTCACGACGCTCTCCGACGACCAGGCGAGCTACCTCGGTGTCGACGTCGCGGGGCCCTACAAGTCGGAGCAGTACCGCTACTGATCCCGGGGTCTGCCCGGTGGCGACCACCGCCACCGGGCAGACTGGGACGGTGAGCGGAGCGAGGCGGAGCAGGAGGCGGTGACGTGGACGACCTGATCCAGCGCGGCCGCGTGCTCGTCGTCGACGACGACGCCCCGCTCGCCGAGATGCTCTCCATCGTGCTGCGCCAGGAGGGCTTCGACAGCCGCGTGTGCACCCGCGGCGACCTCGCCATGGAGGCCTTCCGCGACTACGGCCCCGACCTCGTGCTGCTCGACCTGATGCTCCCCGGCCGCGACGGCATCGACGTGTGCAAGGAGATCCGCTACGAGTCCGGCGTGCCGATCGTGATGCTCACCGCGAAGGGCGACACCGTCGACGTCGTGGTGGGGCTGGAGTCCGGCGCCGACGACTACGTCGTCAAGCCGTTCAAGCCCAAGGAGCTCGTCGCCCGCATCCGCGCCCGGGTGCGCCGCTACGAGACCCGCACCCCCGAGGTGCTGGTCGTCGGCGACCTGACGATCGACGTCGCCGGCCAC
This sequence comes from Nocardioides perillae, assembly GCF_013409425.1. Lineage (NCBI taxonomy): Bacteria > Bacillati > Actinomycetota > Actinomycetes > Propionibacteriales > Nocardioidaceae > Nocardioides > Nocardioides perillae. The sequence goes on from NZ_JACCAC010000001.1 coordinate 1,656,320, forward strand.
GTGGTGAGCCGCGGTGACGCCCCGATCAACCTCACCCCGCTGGAGTTCGACCTGCTGGTCTGCCTGGCGCGCAAGCCCTGGCAGGTCTTCACCCGCGAGGTGCTCCTCGAGCAGGTGTGGGGCTACCGCCACGCCGCCGACACCCGGCTGGTCAACGTGCACGTCCAGCGCCTGCGGTCCAAGGTCGAGCACGACCCCGAGCGGCCCGAGATCGTCGTGACGGTGCGGGGTGTGGGCTACAAGGCAGGTCATGCGTGAGCGCTCGGCCTGGCGCCGCGGACCGGCCTTCTGGCGGCGCTCCATCCAGCTGCGCGTCGTCGTCAGCACCCTGCTCCTGACCGCTGCCGTCGTCGGGGCCGTCGGTTGGTTCCTGCTGCAGCAGACCCGCGACGGTCTGCTGGACAACCGGGTCGAGGCGGTCGTCGCCGAGGCCGAGAACGAGACCGCGGAGGCCGAGAACCGCCTCGTGGCCGCCTCGGGCACCGACGTCGACGCCGCGGCCCAGCGCACCGCGCTGGTGGAGCCGATCATCCTGCGCGGCGCCAGCCGTGGCTTCGGCGTGGTGCTCGCCGCGACGGGCGGGGAGGCCGGGGCCCGGCTGCCCGCGGGCGGCGCGCTCTTCACCGACGGCCTGGACCCCGCGAGCGTCCCCGACGCCCTCCAGGACCACTTCCGGGCCGCCGACGAGACCGCCTGGAGCTTCTCGGCCATCGCGGCGACCGCGCCGGACGCGCCGGTCGCCGAGGGCCCCGCGGTCGTCGTCGGCTCGACGCTCACGCTGCCGGCCGACGGTCGCACCTACACGCTCTACTACCTCTTCCCCCTCGAGGAGGAGCAGGAGACGCTCGCGCTGGTGACCCGCGCCCTGGTCACCGCCGCGGCCCTGCTGCTCGTGCTGGTCGCCGGCGTGACCTGGCTGGTCACCCGCCAGGTCGTCACGCCGGTCCGGCTGGCCCGCCGGGTGGCCGAGCGGCTGGCCGCGGGCACCTTGCAGGAGCGGATGCGGGTGCGCGGCGAGGACGACCTCGCGCGCCTCGCGACCTCGTTCAACCAGATGGCCTCCAACCTCCAGCGCCAGATCCGCCAGCTCGAGGAGCTCAGCCGCGTGCAGCGGCGCTTCGTCTCCGACGTCTCGCACGAGCTGCGCACGCCGTTGACGACCGTGCGCATGGCGGGCGACGTCCTGCACGACGCGCGCGACGGCTTCGACCCCGGCACCCGGCGGGCCGCGGAGCTGCTGCAGACCGAGCTCGACCGCTTCGAGACGCTCCTGGCCGACCTGCTCGAGATCAGCCGCTTCGACGCCGGTGCCGCCGTGCTCGACCTCGACGACGTCAACCTCGTCGACGTCGCGCACCGCGTCGTCGACTCGACGCGACCGCTGGCCGAGCAGCGCGGCGTGCACGTGCGGGTGCGCGCCGGGGCGCAGCCGTGCCTGGCCGAGGCCGACGTGCGCCGCGTCGAGCGCATCGTGCGCAACCTGGTCACCAACGCCATCGACCACGCCGACGCGGGGGAGGTCGAGGTGCGCGTCGCCGGCGACGCCCACTCGGCGGCGCTCGCCGTGCGCGACCACGGGGTGGGGCTCGCGCCGGGGGAGTCGGCCATGGTGTTCAACCGCTTCTGGCGCGCCGACCCGGCCCGCGCCCGCACGACGGGCGGCACCGGTCTCGGGCTGTCGATCTCGCTCGAGGACACCCACCTGCACGGCGGCTGGCTGCAGGCCTGGGGGCGCCCCGGAGAGGGGGCGCTCTTCCGCCTCACGCTGCCGCGCCGGGCCGGCGAGCCGCTGCGTGCCTCCCCGCTCCCGCTCGTGCCGCACGACGCCGACGGCGCGCGGGGCACCGGGGGGACGGGCGGCGCCGGGGGCAACGGCAGCACCGGGGCTGCCGAGGGGCCGGGCAGCCGACCCGGGTCGGCCCCCGCGCGCGGCCCGGAGGTCTCCGCGTGAGCCGCGGGGCACGGCGTACGCCCGTGGTGGCGGTGCTCCTCGCCCTGCTGCTCGCGGTGTCGGGGTGCGTCGGGCTGCCCGAGTCGGGGCCGGTCGTCGAGACCGGCGAGCGGGCGCGCGACGGGGTCGCGCCGGGCTACTCCTACGTGCCGCAGCCGCCCCAGGCCGGCGCCTCGCCGGGCGAGGTCGTGCGCGGCTTCCTCGACGCGATGACGGCGACCCCGCTGCAGACCGCGGTGGCGCGGCAGTTCCTCGCGGTCGACGCCCAGGCGACGTGGGAGCCCGAGCGCGGCACCGTGACCTACGACGAGGTGAGCGACCCCAGCGGGACCGGCACGGTCAGCGTGCGCCTGAGCGGCGGCGGCCGCCTCGACGCGCGCGGGGCCTGGCAGGGGCCGCTCTCGGCCGAGGCGAGCACCCTGGACTTCCCGATGGTGCAGGAGGAGGGGGAGTGGCGCATCGGCCGCGCGCCCGACGCCCTGGTGGTGCCCGAGTCGTGGTTCGGCCAGCGCTTCCGCAGCGTCGACCTCTACTTCCTCGACCCGACCGCGCGCGTGCTCGTGCCCGAGCCGGTCTTCGCGCCGCGCGGCGAGCAGCTCGCCACGACCCTGGTGCAGGGCCTCGTCGCCGGACCGGGCCCGGCCCTGCGCGGGGTGGCCCGCACGTTCTTCCCCGCCGGCAGCGCCGTCGAGCTGTCGGTGGTGGTGGCCGACGGGCTCGCGGAGGTGTCGCTGCAGGGCGACCCGCGCGCCCTCGACGGGCAGGCGGCCGAGCTGGTCCTCGCGCAGCTGGCCTGGACCCTGCGGCAGGACCCGGCGGTGCGCTCGCTGCGGCTGACCGTCGGGGGCGAGCCCGTCACCGTCGCGGGCGGGCCCTCGGCCACCGACGTCGACTCGGCCGCCGCCTACGACCCCACGGTCGTCACCTCCAGCTCGCAGCTCTTCGGGCTGCGCGACGGCGCCGTGGTCGTCGCCTCCCCCGGGGTCGAGGAGCAGGTGAGCGGCCCGCTCGGCACGGGCGACTACCAGCTGCGCGACCTGGCCGTCGACCTCGGCGCCACCCGCGTCGCGGGTGTGGCGGCCGACGGCAGTGCGGTGTGGGTCGCCCCGCTCGACGGCGTCGCCGGCGCCGGCGGCCGGGGCGGCGCCGGGGTGGTGACGTGGCCCGGCGCCGACCACCTGCGGCCCGGCTGGGACCACGCCGGCCGGCTGTGGCTGCTCGACGCGGGTCGGGGCGGGGCCGAGCTGTCGGTGGTGGTCGGCGGCCGGCGCCGGGTCGTCGAGGCGCCCGGCGTGACCGGGCAGCGGGTGCGCCAGCTGCTCGTCTCCCGCGACGGGTCGCGCCTGGTCACGGTGCTCGCCGGCGGTGGCGGCCGGGTGCAGGTGAGCCGGGTCCGCTACGACGAGCGCGGCCGGGTGCTGGGTGTCGGGCGCCCGGTGCGCCTCGGCCGGGGCGCGGGCGACCCGCTGGTGGTCCGCGACGTGGGCTGGGCCTCGCCGACCGACCTGCTCGTCGTGCACGCCGTGACCGGCGACCTGACCGAGCTGCGCTCGCTGCGCGTCGACGGCTCGCCGGCGAGCCTCGCACCCGAGGGCTCGGCCGACCTGCTGCGCGAGCGCGTGCGGCAGGTGGTGAGCTCGCCCGTCGCCGACGAGCCGCTGCTCGTCTCGACGCCGGCCGGCCTGCTCGACCCGCGCCTGCCGGCGGGCGAGGTGCTCGTGCCCCCCGACGTCACCGACGTCACCTACGTGGGCTGAGCGCGAGCCGGGCCGGCCCGGGCCGCCGGGTGTCCCCAGCGCACCGGGCGGGCCCCGCCGTCCCCAGGTCGACGCGCCGCGGGTGCACACGGGGCGCGCGCACGCTGGAGTGGGGCCGTGCCCGAGCCTGCTGCTCCCCGCCTCGAGCCCGCCGGGTGGTGGGACGCCCTGCTCGACCTCGCGCTGGGTGCCGCGTGCACGGTGTGCGCCCGGCCCGGGCGGGTGCTCTGCGCTGCCTGCCTCCGCGGGCTCCCGACCTCGGCCGGCCCCGCCCGGCCGACCCCGTGCCCCGACGGCCTGCCGCCGACCTGGGCCACCACGGCGTACGACGGGGCGGTGCGCGACCTCGTCCTCGGCCACAAGGAGCGGGGGCGGCTGGCCCTCGCCCGCCCGCTCGGCGCGCTGCTCGCGACCGCGGCCCTCGCCGCGGTGCGCGGTGCGGCGCGCGGGGCGGAGCCCGGTGACGCGCCTGTGGTCCCGGTGCTGCTGGTCCCCGTGCCGTCACGGCCGGGCGTCGACCGGGGGCGCGGCCACGCCCCGACCGCCGCGCTGGTCCGGGCGGCCGCCGCCTCGCTGCGCGCCGGCGGTGTGCCCGCGACGGTCGCGCCGCTGCTGGCCTCGCACCGCGGTGTCGCCGACCAGGCCGGCCTCGACGCCGCGGCGCGCGCGGCCAACCTGGCGGGCTCGCTGCACTGCCCCGCGGCGGGCCTGCGCCGCCAGGCCCGCCGCACGCCCCGGGCGCGGGTGGTGCTGTGCGACGACGTGCTCACCACCGGCGCCACGCTGGCCGAGGCCGCCCGCGCCCTGCGCGCCTGCGGCGTGCCGGTCGAGGCCGCGGCCGTCGTCGCCGCCACCCGGCGGCGCCTCCCGGCGGCGCCTCCCGCCGGCGACCCCACCCCGCGGGGGCCACCCTCGCGGGGGTCGCGGCGCGGACGACCCCGTGCCGTCCCTTCCCACGGGCCGGTGATGCGTCTAGCGTCGGTGCATGGAGTCCCCCTCGACCTGCCCGGGTCCTGACCACCGCGGCGGGTCGCTGCGGTGACCCCGGGCCGTCCACGGGGCCTCCACGCCCGACCCACACAACCCCAACCCCGGGAGGTTCCATGGACGTCGTGGTCACGAGTCGGCACTGCGAGGTGTCGGACCGGTTCCGCAGTCACGTCGAGGAGAAGCTGGCGCGGCTCGAGAAGCACGACCACCGCATCATGCGCGTGGCAGTCGAGGTCGCGAAGGAGCGCAACCCCCGCCAGCACGACCGCGCGGTGCGCGTCGAGCTGACGGCCTTCTCGAAGGGGCCGGTGATCCGGGCCGAGGCCGCCGCCGAGGACAAGATGGGCGCTCTCGACCTCGCCGTCGACAAGATGGCCGCGCAGATGCGCAAGGCCGCCGACCGCCGCCGCGTGCACCGTGGCCAGCACCGACCCGTCTCCGTCGGCGAGGCGCTCGCCGACGTCGTGCCCGACGGCTTGACGCCCCCCGCCGCCGACGACGAGGTCGCCGTGTCCGACCGCCAGGTCGGGCCCGTGGCCGTCGACGGCGACGGCCCGCTGGTCGTGCGCGAGAAGACCCACCCCGCCGCCCCGATGACGCTCGACCAGGCGCTCTACGAGATGGAGCTCGTCGGCCACGACTTCTTCCTGTTCGTCGACAAGGAGAGCGAGCGGCCCTCGGTCGTCTACCGCCGCCGCGGCTACGACTACGGCGTGATCTCGCTCGACCTCGACGGCGAGCAGGCCTGAGCCGGCCGCCCCGCTGCCCCGGCGGCCACCCCCGTGGCCGGTCCGGGGCAGCCGGGGCGCGTGCCATGATGCGGAGGTGGCAGACACGGACGAGGGGGGCTTCCCCGAGGTCGAGGAGGGCGACGCGGCGGTCCGCGTCGTCGTCGTCGACGACCAGGAGCTGTTCCGCCGCGGCCTGGTGATGCTGCTCGGCACCGAGCCGGGCCTCGAGGTGGTCGGCGAGGCCGGCGACGGCCTCGAGGGCACCGAGCTCGCCGCCGCCACCGTGCCCGACGTCGTGCTGCTCGACGTGCGGATGCCCAAGCGCTCCGGCACCGAGGCCTGCCGGTTGATCAAGGAGCGGGTCCCGGCGGCCAAGATCATCATGCTCACCGTCTCCGACGAGGAGTCCGACCTCTACGAGGCGGTCAAGGCCGGCGCCTCGGGCTACCTGCTGAAGGACTCCTCCATCGAGGAGGTCGCCCAGGCCGTGCGCGTCGTGGCCGAGGGCCAGTCGCTCATCAGCCCCAGCATGGCGGTCAAGCTGATCGACGAGTTCAAGCAGATGTCGCGCCCCGAGCGCGACCAGCAGCCGGGCCTGCGCCTGACCGAGCGCGAGCTGCAGGTGCTGCGGCTCGTCGCGCGCGGTCTCAACAACCGCGAGGTGGCCAAGCAGCTGTTCATCAGCGAGAACACCGTGAAGAACCACGTGCGCAACATCTTGGAGAAGCTGCAGCTGCACTCCCGCATGGAGGCGGTCATGTACGCCGTGCGCGAGAAGCTCCTCGACATCCCGTGAGGTCCGCGTGAGCCGGCCCGACCAGCTCTCCCGGGCGCAGGCCCGGCGCGTGGCCCTCGCGGCCCAGGGCTTCCTCGACCCGCCCCACGCCCGGCCGACGGCGGCGACGCTGGCGCGCACGGTGCGCCGCACCGGGGTGCTGCAGGTCGACTCCGTCAACGTGCTGCAGCGCGCCCACTACGTGCCGCTGTGGTCGCGGATGGGCGCCTACGACACCGACCTGCTGCACCGTGCTGCGGAGCGCCGGCCCCGCCGGCTCGTGGAGTACTGGGCGCACGTGCAGGCGCTGATGCCGGTCGAGCTGTGGCCGGCCATGCAGCACCGCATGGACGACTACCGGGCGGCTCGCGGGAAGTGGGCCGCCCAGGTCTCCGACGACGTCGCCGCGGGCCTCCTCGCCGCGGTCACCGACGCCGGGGCGAGCACCGCCCGCGAGCTCGACGACGGGGCGCCGCGCAGCACGGAGCACTGGGGGTGGAACTGGTCGGCGGCCCGCAAGGGTCTCGACTACCTCTACATGACCGGCCAGCTGGCCATCGCTGGTCGCACCCGTGCCTTCGAGCCGGTCTACGACCTGCCCGAGCGGGTGCTGCCGCCCGAGGTGCTCGCTGCGCCGACCCCCGACCGCGCCGAGGCGTCGCGCGAGCTGGTGCGCCGCGCGGCCCGCTCCCACGGCGTCGCCTCCCTGGCCTGCCTGCGCGACTACTACCGGATGGCCCTCGACGACACCACGACCGCGGTGGCCGAGCTGGTCGAGGCGGGCGAGCTGCTCCCGGTGACGGTCGAGGGGTGGCGCCGCCCGGCGTACCTCCACCGCGACGCCCGCCTGCCGCGCCGCGTCGAGGCGCGCACCCTGCTCAGCCCCTTCGACCCGGTGGTGTGGGAGCGCGACCGCACCGAGGCCCTCTTCGGCTTCCGCTACCGCATCGAGATCTACGTGCCGGCGCCGCAGCGCACCTACGGCTACTACGTCCTGCCGTTCCTCTTCGGCGACCGGCTGGTGGGTCGCGTCGACCTCAAGGCCGACCGCCGCACCGGCACGCTGCTGGTCCCCGGGGCGTACGCCGAGCCCGACGCGCCGCCGGAGACCGCGGCCGCGCTCGCCGCCACGCTGCACGACCTCGCGGGCTGGCTGGGGCTCACCACGGTGGCTGCGCCGGCCCGCGGCGACCTCGCCGAGCCGCTCGTCGCCGAGCTGGCCGCGGGTGCCGGAGGTCACGACCCGGCTGGGTAGCATGGACGGCGGTGTGCTCCCGGGTCTCGGGGGCCGACCTGCCACCGACGACTGGAGCTCCGCCCCGTGCCTGCCATCCTCGACAAGGTCCTCCGCATCGGCGAGGGCAAGATCACGCGCCACCTCGAGCAGGTCGCGCAGGCCGTCAACGCCATCGAGGACGACTTCACCGCGATGAGCGACGACGAGCTCCGCGGCATGACCGCGGAGTTCAAGAAGCGGCTCGAGGACGGCGAGACCGTCGACGACCTGATGCCCGAGGCGTTCGCGACGGTGCGCGAGGCCGCCCGCCGCGTGCTCGGCCAGCGCCCCTACGACGTCCAGGTCATGGGCGGCGCGGCGCTGCACCTCGGCAACATCGCCGAGATGAAGACCGGTGAGGGCAAGACGCTGGTCGCCACCCTCCCGGCCTACCTCAACGCCCTCGAGGGCAAGGGCGTCCACGTCGTCACCGTCAACGACTACCTCGCGCAGTACCAGTCGCAGATGATGGGCCGCGTCCACCACTTCCTCGGCCTGACCGTCGGCGTGATCCTGCCGTCGATGCGCCCCGCCGAGCGCCGCGAGGCCTACGCCTGCGACATCACCTACGGCACCAACAACGAGCTCGGCTTCGACTACCTGCGCGACAACATGGCCAGCTCGCTGGCCGACTGCGTGCAGCGCGGGCACCACTTCGCCGTCGTCGACGAGGTCGACTCCATCCTCATCGACGAGGCGCGCACGCCGCTGATCATCTCCGGCCCCACGCAGGACGAGGTCCGCTGGTACGGCGAGTTCGCCAAGATCGCGCGCAAGATGACCATCGACGTCGATTACGAGGTCGACGAGAAGAAGCGCACCATCTCGGTGCTCGAGCCGGGCATCACCAAGGTCGAGGACCACCTCGGCATCGACAACCTCTACGACTCCGTCAACACCCCGCTCATCTCCTTCATGAACAACTCCATCAAGGCCAAGGAGCTGTTCCGCAAGGACAAGGAGTACGTCGTCATCAACGGCGAGGTGCTCATCGTCGACGAGCACACCGGGCGCATGCTCGCCGGGCGCCGCTACAACGACGGCCTGCACCAGGCGATCGAGGCGAAGGAGGGCGTGGAGGTCCGCGAGGAGTACCAGACCCTCGCCACCATCACGCTGCAGAACTACTTCCGCCTCTACACCAAGCTCTCCGGCATGACCGGCACGGCGATGACCGAGGCCAGCGAGTTCGACAAGATCTACGGCCTCGGCGTGGTGCCGATCCGCACGCACCGCCCGATGGCCCGCGTCGACCAGCCCGACCTGGTCTACCGCACGGAGGAGGCGAAGTACCTCGCCGTCACCGAGGACATCGCCGAGCGCCACCGCAAGGGCCAGCCCGTGCTCGTCGGCACCGTCTCGGTCGAGAAGTCCGAGCTGCTCTCGGGTCTGCTGAAGAAGCGGGGCATCCCGCACAGCGTCCTCAACGCGAAGGTCCACGCCGACGAGGCCAAGATCGTCGCGATGGCCGGTCACAAGGGCGCGGTCACCGTCGCCACCAACATGGCCGGCCGCGGCACCGACATCATGCTCGGCGGCTCGGTGGAGTTCCTCGCCGACGCCGAGCTCCGCGAGCGCGGCCTGGAGCCGACCGGCGAGACCGCGGAGGCCTACGACGAGGCCTGGCCCGCGACGCTGGAGAAGATCAAGGCCCGGGTCGCGGCCGAGCACGACGAGGTCAAGGAGCTCGGCGGTCTCTACGTCGTCGGCACCGAGCGCCACGAGTCGCGCCGCATCGACAACCAGCTGCGCGGTCGCTCCGGCCGCCAGGGTGACCCCGGCGAGTCGCGCTTCTACCTCTCGCTGCAGGACGAGCTCATGCGGCTCTTCAAGTCCGACTGGGTCGACCGCGTCCTGACGGTGCTCAAGGTGCCCGACGACGTCCCGATCGAGAACAAGCGCGTCACCAACGCGATCGCCAACGCCCAGGGCCAGGTCGAGTCGCAGAACTTCGAGTCGCGCAAGAACGTCCTGAAGTACGACGACGTGATGGACCGCCAGCGCAAGGTCGTCTACGCCGAGCGCCGCCGGGTGCTCGAGGGCGCCGACCTGCGCGACCAGATCCGCGGCTTCGTCGACGACGTCGTCGCCGGCTACGTCAACGGCGCCACCGCCGAGTACGCCGAGGACTGGGACCTCGAGGCACTGTGGACCGCCCTGCGCCAGCTCTACCCCGTCTCGATGGAGTGGAAGGAGCTGGAGGAGGCCGCCGGCGGCCGCGAGCAGATGAGCCGCGACGTCCTCGTCGCCGACCTGCAGGCCGACGCGCAGGCGGCGTACGCCCGCCGCGAGGCCGAGGTCGGCGAGGAGGTCATGCGCGAGCTCGAGCGACGCGTCATCCTCTCCGTGCTCGACCGCAAGTGGCGCGAGCACCTCTACGAGATGGACTACCTGCGCGACGGCATCTACCTGCGCGCCTACTCCCAGCGCGACCCCCTCGTCGAGTACCAGCGCGAGGGCTTCGAGATGTTCGCCGCGATGATGGACGGCATCAAGGAGGAGGCCGTCGGCTTCCTCTTCAACCTCGAGGTGCAGGTCGAGCCCGAGCCGGGCCCGGGCCAGGAGGCGCTGGTGGAGGCGGCCGCCGACGGTGCCCCCGCCCTCGACACCGCGGCCCAGCCGGTGGGTGCTGCCGCGGCCCCGCAGATCCGGGCCAAGGGCCTCACCGCCCCGCCGCGCCCGCAGAACCTCTCCTACTCCGCGCCCACCGAGGACGGCGACGTCGAGGTGCACGCCGAGCAGGCGGCCGCGGAGGACGACGAGTTCGCGGGTGTCAGCCGCAACGCCGACTGCCCCTGCGGGTCGGGCAAGAAGTACAAGAAGTGCCACGGTGCGCCGGGCGGGCCGACCGGGATGACCACCCGCGCCGGGGGCTGAGCGGGCAGGGGTCTCGACCCCGGGCCTCGCAGGGTCGGCCGCGGTCAGGCGAACTCGAGGGCGGTGCAGGTCCAGCGGCCGTGGTCGCGCTCGAAGCGGGCGGCCACGGCCCGTGAGCGCTGGCCGTGGCGCACGTGGGCGCTGACCTCCACCGCGGTGGGTGAGACCACGCAGGCGTGCACCCCGAGCACGTGCGGTCGCACCTGCGGGTGTCGCCGGGCGGCCGGGGCGGCGGTGCCGTGCAGCCGGGCCCGTGCGACGAGCTGGGCGCGGCGGTCGAGGTCCTGGTAGACCTCCGTGCTGGTCCAGCGCAGCAGCTGCGAGACCGGCCGGTCACCGCCGGCGACCTCCACGGCCGCCTGCGTGAAGCGGTGGGCCCACGCCTCGACGTCGCGTCGCACCCGCACCGCACGTGGCTGGTCGAGCCCGAGGACCTCGGCCTCGCGGCGCGGCGGTGGGTCCAGGCGTGGCCACAGGTCGAGGGCCAGCGCCCCCTGCGTGCTGCGGGCCGCCGCGCTTGCCGGCGAGGCGGTGCGGACGGCGGTGGTCGAGCTGGTGCTCGAGCTGGTGGTGGAGCTGGTCGGTGAGGCGGTCGTGGGCACGGCTGCTCCTCTCACAGGGTCGGCAGCCGGAGCTGCTGGTCGGGGTGGATCAGGTCGGGATCGGCGCCGACGACGGCGCGGTTGGCGCGGTGCACTGCCTGCCAGGCTGCGGTGACCTCGGCGTCGTCGGCCCCGGGTGGCAGGTTGGCGGCGGCGATGCTCCACAGCGACTCGCCGGGCTGCACCACGTGGGCGCCCGACGCGGCGACCTTCGCGGACCCGTGGTCGACCGCCGTGGCCCGGGACGGCAGCGGCAGGCCGCTGAGGGCCGCGGCGCCGGACGAGGTGCCCGACGGCCAGGGCCGCAGGCCGGCGCTGCCGGCGCCCCCGGTCGCACCGGGGTCGGCGTGGGCGGGCAGCGCGAGACCGGTCGCGAGGGCGACGCCGCACGCGGTGAGCAGGGCGCGCCGCACGGCGCGCGGCACCCCTCCTGCGACCCGGTCGGTCTCGACGGTGCCCGGGCGGACCACCAGCGGCACGGCGACGAGGAGCGTCACCGCCCATCCCCAGGCAGCGGCGGCCGCGAGGGCGAGCGCGGCGAGCCAGGTCAGCAGCAGGGGGAAGGAGGCGTCGAGCACCGGCCCGGCGCCGTCCGAGGTCAGCAACCGGGCGGCGAGGAGCAGCTCTGCCACCGATGCACGCAGCAGCAGCCCGGCGGCGGCGGTGACGCCGACGGCGAGCGCGGTCGCGCGGAGGCGGACGAGGATCCGAGACATGCCGCGAACCTTTCGTTTGCGTGCGTTTGCCTCATTGAACGTCCGGTGTCGTGGCGCGTCAACCGCGCTTCCACAACCGGGGCACCGTCGCCGGACGGTGGCCGAGGGCACGGGGCGCCGAGGCACGGCGGCGCGCCGGGGCGGCGGCGCGGCCGGTCGGGGGGTGGTCGCGCGACCGACGGTCCGGGGAGGGGCAGCTCAGAAGCGGTAGTCGAAGAGCGCGAGGTCGTGCGCGTGCGCCTGCTCGACCAGGCGGCGGCCGGCGACGGTGTAGGAGCGCCAGTAGGCCCGGTCGCGGTCGGTGACGTTGGTGCGGGGCACCTGCACCTCGAGGCCGAGAAGGTCGCGCAGGTCGGCCTCGAGCGACTCCATGCGCAGCACGACGTCGGCCTCGTCGACGTGGCCGGCGTTGATGCGGCGAGGACGGCCGGGCTCTCCGACGGCCTTGACGAGCCAGTCGTCGAAGTCGAGCGTCACGGCGTCGACGACCTGGTCGAGCACGCCGGGCGTCGTGTGCACCCACGAGTCGGGCTTGCGGAGCTCCTCGACCCAGCGAGTGCGGGTGCGCTGGTGCTCGGCGACGTAGAAGTCGAACGGGTTGCGCGTCGTGGTGACGGTGCGCCGGGCGGGGTCGTCGTGCAGGAGCCCGGCGGCGACGAGCTGGCGGACCGTGCCGTGCTTGGCGTCGACGCCCGCCGCGCGGGCCCGCTCCGGGTCGGGCACCTGCACGGCGTCGCGCTGCGCCAGCAGGGCCTCGAGCAGCGCCGTGCTGCCGGTGCCGGGCGCGGCGGTCACCACGATCCCCGCCGCGCGGTCGAGGACGGCCATCAGCTGCGACCGCCACGGCGCGGCTGTCGGTGCGGGGTGTGCTCCACGTGGGCCAGGGTGCCAGCCGCTGCGGCACCGCAGGCCCACCCGGTCGCGCCACCCACCCGCCCGACCGCACCCACCCGGCGCGGGCGCCGCCCGGGTGGCCCCTACGCTTCCGCGCATGAGCTGGGAGCACGACCTCTTCGCCGCGCTCGACGACCTCGAGGGTCAGGCCGAGGGTGCCTTCGCCGCCGAGCGCGAGGCGGAGGTCGCCGACCGGGCCGCGGCCGAGTACGCCACGGTCCCGCTCGTCGCCCGCCTCATGGCGTCGGTCAACCGCGACGTGGTGCTCGGCGTGGTGGGGGTCGGCGTCGTGCGCGGCGAGCTGCGCCGGGTCGGCCCGGACTGGTGCCTGCTGGCCGCCGAGCAGCAGGAGTGGGTCGTGCGCGCCGCGGCGCTGACCACCGTGGTCGGCGCCAGCGACCGGGCGCGCCCGGAGGCGGCGTGGTCGCCGGTCGACCGGCTCGGGCTCGGGTCGGCGCTGCGGCGCCTCGCGCAGGCGGGCGAGCGCTGCGTGCTGCGCACCGTCGACGGCGCCGCGCACGAGGCCGTGCTGCGCCGCGTCGGCGCCGACTTCGTCGAGACCACCGACGGCCGGCTGCTCGGCTTCGCGGGCGTGGCCGCCGTGCAGTCGTGGGCCTGAGCCCGACCGCTCAGGTGGCCTCCACGTCGTACGGCGGGACCTCGCCCTCGCCGAGCACCGCACCGGCGCGCCGGCGGCGGCGACGCTCCTCGGCGTCGTCCTCCTCGGCGAGCGCCTCCATGACGTGCTTGCGCACGATGGCGCGCGGGTCGAGGTCGCGCAGCTCGAGGTCGGCGTAGGCCGGGCCCAGCTCGGCGCGCAGGTCGTCGCGCGCGCCGTTGGCCAGGTCGCGGACCCGGCGGATGAGGCGACCCGACTGCCGGGCGAACTCCGGCAGCTTGTCGGGGCCGAAGACGAAGATCGCCACGAAGGCGATCACCACCATCTCGGTGAGGCCGACCCCGAACACGTGCGCGACCCTACCGCGGGCGCTCGGTCAGAACTTCGCGGAGGGCGTCAGGCCGAGCTGCATCCCGGCCAGCCCGCGGCCGCGGCCGGCGAGGCCGTCGGCGATCCGCCGCAGCACGACGGCGGCCGGGGCGGTCGGGTCGGCGTCGACGATCGGCTTGCCGACGTCGCCGCCCTCGCGCAGCGAGGTGTCGAGCGGCACCGTGCCGAGCAGCGGCACGTCGTAGCCGAAGCGCTCCGAGAGCGTGCGCGCGACGCGCTCGCCACCGCCGGAGCCGAAGATCTCGAGGCGGTGCTCGCGTCCCTCCGCCGCGCAGTGCGGGCAGGGGAGGAAGCTCATGTTCTCGACGACGCCGACGACGCGCTGGTGCAGCATCGAGGCCATCGTGCCGGCCCGCTCGGCGACCTCGGCCGCGGCCTCCTGCGGGGTCGTGACGACCACGACCTCGGCACCGGGCAGGTGCTGGCCGAGCGAGATCGCCACGTCGCCGGTGCCCGGCGGGAGGTCGAGCAGCAGCACGTCGAGGTCGCCCCAGTAGACGTCGGAGAGCATCTGGACCAGGGCACGGTCGAGCATCGGTCCGCGCCACGCGACCACCTGGTCGCGGCGCGGCTTGAGCATGCCGATCGAGATCACCGAGACACCCGAGGCGGTCGGCACCGGCATGATGAGGTCCTCGACCTGGGTCGGGCGCGCGTCGGCGACGCCCAGCATCGCCGGCACCGAGTGGCCGTAGATGTCGGCGTCGACCACGCCGACCTTGAGGCCCTGCGCGGCCATCGCCAGCGCGAGGTTGACCGTCACCGACGACTTGCCGACGCCGCCCTTGCCGCTGGCGATCGCGAAGACCTTCGTGAGGTTGCCGGGCTGGGCGAAGGGGATCTCGCGCTGGGCCCGGCCGTCGCTGAGCACCTCCTTGAGGCGCCCGCGCTGCTCGGCGTCCATGACGCCGAGGGTGAGGTCGACGCCGGTCACGCCCGGCAGCGCCGTGACGGCGGCCGTGACGTCGCGGTTGATCGTGTCCTTGAGCGGGCACCCCGCGACCGTCAGCAGCACGGTCACGCGCACGGTGCCGTCGGTCTCGACGACGACGCTGTCGACCATGCCGAGCTCGGTGATCGGGCGCTTGATCTCGGGGTCCTGCACGCCGGCGAGGGCGGCCGTGACCTGCTCGACCGTGGGGGTGGCACTCATGCCTCCCAGCCTACGCGGGCCGGCCGTGCCGCCCGGGGGCGCCGGGGGTGACGCTCGCCTCAGCGCGGGCGGTCGGCGCCGGGCCCGGAGCCCCCCTCGCGGTCGTCCTCGCGGTCGTCGTCGGCCTCCTCGAGGTCGGCCCGCAGCGCGCGCAGCTCGGAGCGCAGGAAGTCGCGCGTGGCGACCTCGCCGAGCGCCATCCGCAGCGAGGCGACCTCGCGGGCGAGGAACTCCATGTCGGCGTGGGCGCGCGCGTTGGCCTGGCGGTCCTGCTCGGCGACCACCTTGTCGCGCTGCTCCTGTCGGTTCTGCGCGAGCAGGATCAGCGGCGCGGCGTAGGAGGCCTGCAGGCTCAGCATCAGCGTGAGGAAGATGAAGGGGTAGGCGTCGAACGCGGCGTCCTCGGGCGCCAGCGCGTTCCACGTGACCCACACGAGCACGAAGAGCGACATGTAGAGCAGGAACCGCGCCGTGCCCATGAACCGCGCGAACTGCTCGGCGAAGCTGCCGAAGGCGTCGGCGTCGTAGCTCGGGCGGCGCACCAGGCTGCGACGGGCCTCGCGCGGGGTGTCGAGCCGGCCGTCGGCCTGGCGTGCCTCCGGGCGTCGCTGCTCGGGCCGTCGCTGCTCGGGCCGTCGCTGCTCGGGACGGCGGGCGTCAGGACGGCGGGCGTCAGGACGGCGGGCGTCAGGACGGCGCTGGTCACGGCGGGGCTGGTCGCGGCGGGGCTGGTCGCGGCGGGGCTCAGACACGCGGCACCCCCCGCGGCGGCGTCACGGGCACCGTGCGGGCGGCGCGCTCGCGCCAGCCCTCCGGCAGCATGTGGTCGAGCAGGTCGTCCACGGTCACGGCGCCGAGGAGTCGGCCCTCGTCGTCCACCACGGGCGCGGCCACGAGGTTGTAGGCCGCGAGGTGCGCGGCGACCTCGTCGATCGTCATCTCCGGGCGCAGCGGGTCGAGCGACTGGTCGAGCGCGGCGGCGACCAGCGTCGAGGGCGGCTCGCGCAGCAGGCGCTGGATGTGGGCGACGCCCAGCAGCCGCCCGGTCGGCGGCTCGAGCGGCTGGCGGCAGACGTAGACGAGGGCGGCCAGCGACGTGGTGAGGTCGGGGTTGCGCACGTGCGCGAGCGCGTCGGCGACCGTGGCGTCGGGGCCGAGGATCACCGGCTCCGGCGTCATCATCGCGCCGGCGGTCTGCTCCTCGTAGGACATCAGCCGGCGGACGTCGGCGGCGTCGTCGGGCTCCATCAGCCCGAGCAGCTGCGCCGCCGTCTCCGGCGGCAGCCCGGCGATCAGGTCGGCCGCGTCGTCGGCCGACATCTCCTCCAGCACGTCGGCGGCGCGCTCGGAGTCGAGGTGCTCGAGGATCTCGACCTGGTCCTCCTCGGGCAGCTCCTCGAGCACGTCGGCGAGCCGCTCGTCGTCGAGGGCGGCGACGACCGCCGTACGCCGCTCGAGGGGGAGGTCGTGGATCATGCTCGCCGCGTCGGCCGGGCGCAGCTCGTTGAGCGCGGCCACGAGCTGCACGGCCGGCTGGGTCTCCTCGCGCCGGGTGAGGCCCTCGACGTCGCGCCACTCGACCACGTGGGTCTGGCCCTTGCGCCGGAAGCCGCGGCCGGCCTCGCGGGCGGCGACGCGGCTGAGGTACCAGTCGCGGGTGCGCGCCTGCTCCATCGCCACGTCGTAGACGGTGCCGGTCACGCGCTCGGCGTCGCTGCCCTCGCCCACGCGCACCGAGACCTCGCGGTCGAGCAGCTGACCCACGACCAGGGTCTCGGTCGGCCGCTGCTCGAAGCGGCGCATGTTCAGCAGGCCGGTCGTGTGCACCTGCGCGCCGTCGATCGCGGTCACCCGCGTCATCGGCACGAAGATCCGTCGGCGGCCGAAGACCTCCACCACCAAGCCGAGCACGCGCGGCTGGTCGGCCTCGGCGCGGATCGCCACCACGACGTCGCGCACCTTGCCGACCTGGTCGCCCAGCGGGTCGAAGACCGGCAGGCCCACCAGCCGGGCGGCGTAGACACGGGCGGGGGCGTTGCTCACGGTTCGCACGCTACCGGGCCGCAGGCGGCGTACGCTGGCCTGCATGCGGACCCGCGTGCCGACCACCTCGCTGCTCCCCGCCGTCCTGGCGGGGCTGCTCCTCGCCGGGTGCGGTGGGGACGGCGCCAGCCAGGCCGGGGACGGTGCCGACGACGCCGTGCCGAGCGACGGGTCGAGCGTCGGGCAGAGCGCGAGCCCCGCTGCGCTGCCGCAGCCGCAGTGCTCCGAGGTGTGGGTGACCGGCGCGACGCTGCCGGCCGGCTACGAGCTCTGCTACGACGGCGAGGCCCGGGTGGCGCCCGACGGCGCCTACTGCGAGGTCGGCAAGCCGCTGGTGACGCACGCCGGCCGCTGGTGGGCCGTGCGGGGCGGTGAGGTGCAGGAGGCCACCACCGACGGCCGCCTCGTCGAGGACCCCGGCTACGCCGCGGACCTGCGGACCTGCCGCGGATGACGCCTCTGCGCTGGTAGCCTGCCGCCGGGGGACAGGTGTGCGCGAGCGCGACCCCTGCGCCGGCGGCGCCCACCGCCACCGTCATCCCGGGAGACCCCAGCCGTGCCTCGCTCCACCTCCGCTGTCCTGCGTCACCGGGTCCGTGCCCGGGCCCGCTCCTGCGCCGCGGCGCTGCTCGCGGGCGGGCTCGTCGCCGCCGCGCTGAGCGCGCCCGTCACCGCGACCGCCGCCGCACCTGCCGCCGCACCTGCCGCCGTGGCGACCGCGCCGGCCGCCCTGGCCCCCTCGGCGCTGCGCGCGGCGGCCGTCTCGGCGCGAGCCCCGAAGCGCTACACGCCGCCGGTCGGCGTGCGCTTCAACGACCCGCTCGGCGGCCGCGACGCGCGCCGCAAGATCCTCGGTCACCTGATCCGCACGGTCGACTCGGTGCCGAGCCGCCAGGCGATCCGCATCGCGTCGTGGAACATCCGCAGCAACGACCTCGTCGACGCCCTGGTCCGCGCCCACCGCCGCGGTGTGTCCGTGCGCGTCGTCATCGACCGGCTCAACGCCAATCCCGACAACCCCAACGAGGGCTTCGACCGACTTGCGCGCGCCCTCGCCGGCAGCCGCAACGGTTCTCGGCCGCCCGAGCTCCGTTCGGTGACGCAGCGATGCGCTTCGGCCTGCCGCGGCCCGCGGGGCATCGCCCACGCCAAGTTCTTCCTCTTCTCCAAGGCCGGCAACGCGCGCTGGATCACGATGTTCGGCTCGGCCAACGCCACCGACCTCGCCGCCACGCACCAGTGGAACGACCTGTTCACCCTGCGCGACCGCCCGGGGCTCTACGAGCACTTCGAGCTGGTCTTCGACGAGATGGTTTCGGATCAGCACGCAACCCAGGGCTTCGTCACGGCCGACTTCGGGCCCTACCGCACGGCCTTCTACCCCTACCGCGACGAAGGCGCCGTGGGTGACCCGGTGCTGAACGAGCTGAACCGGACGCGGTGCGCGGGCGCCACCGGTGGTGCGGGCACGAAGGGCCGCACCCGCATCCGCATCGCCATGACCTCCTGGCACGGCGACCGCGGCATCGCGATCGCCGAGCGGCTGCGCCAGATGTTCGACCGCGGCTGCAACGTCAAGGTGGTCTACGCCGTCATGGGCAACGAGATCCTGCGCATCATGCGCCGCGGCGGCCCCCGGCCGATCCCGCTGCGCCAGATCGTGCAGGACTTCGACTCCGACGGCGTCTACGACCGCTACCTGCACATCAAGACGATGACGATCAGCGGCAACTACGACGGCGTCGGCGACGCCGAGGTCACCTTCAACGGCTCGGCGAACTGGACCCCCGTCGCGCTCGTCAGCGACGAGGCCGGCATGCGCATCTTCGGCCGCGGCGTCCGCGCGCAGTACGAGCAGTGGGTCGACCGGCTCTACGCCAACCCGCCCTACAACCCGGGTGGCGCCGGGGGCAGCGCGGGCGGGGCGGGTCGCACCGTCGCCGGTCGCACCACCGTGACCAGCCCTGCCCACGCCGGTCTCGCCCCTGCCGAGGTCGAGCAGCTGGCCCGGGCCCGCGGCGTCGACCCCTACCGCGAGGTGCAGGTCAACTGACGCCCGGCGGCCGTGCGGTGCAGTTGGCGGTGCAGTCGGTGGGGCAGTCGGCGGGGACGTCGGCGCGACAGCTCGCCGTCCTGCTGACGGCGCTGCCGGCGCTCGTGCTGACCGGGCTCGCGGTGGTGCTCGCCCCCGGCGGGCCCGCCGGCGCCGCCACGACCGGAGGGGCCGCGACCGGCGCCGCCACGACCGGGGACGGCGACGCCTGTGCCGCGGTCGTCGCAGTGGTGGCCGACGGCTCGGGTGAGCGACCCGCGGCCGGCGCCGCGGCAGGGGCGACGCCGACGGTGCTGCTGCGCGCACTCGCGGGAGCGCTTGCCGAGCGCCACGGTGCCCGGCTCGACGTACGCCGCGTCGGCGGCCGCACGCTCCCCGTCACCGCCCTGCTCGGCGGCCGGGTGCGGGCGGGCCGGGTGGACCGCCAGGCCAGCGCGGCCCGCGTGCGTCGCTGGCGCGAGGGCACCGACCGCACGACCACGGCGCTCGTCGCCACCACCCGCGCGCTCGCCGGCGACCGGGGGTGCCCCGACCGGCGCGTGCTCCTCGTGGGGCACGCCCAGGGGGCGGGCGCGGCCCACCGCGCCCTGCTCCGCCTCTCCGGCACCACCGCCGCCCGGCAGGTCGTCGGCGCGGTGCTGGTGGCCGACCCCGACCGGCGGCGCGGCACGCGGGCGCTGCGCCGCGGCGCGCCCGCGGCCCCAGCCGCCGCCCGCGGTGTCGTCACCCGCCGCCTCGCCCCGGCCCGCGACGTGCCGGGCCCCACAGCGCGCACGGCCGCCTGGAGCGTCTGCGCCGCCCGAGACCTGGTCTGCGACCTGAGCGCCGTGGGCGCCCGCCGAGCCGTCGCGGCCCACCGCTCCTACGCCACCGGGGCCGGGGCGGCGGCCCTGCGCGCCGTGGCGCGCGAGGTGGTCGCGCGGTTGCCGCGCACCGCCGAGCCGACCCCGACGCCCACCCCGACGCCCACCCCGACGCCCACCCCGACGCCCACCCCGACGCCCACCCCGACGCCGCCCGCGGCGACCGGGCGGCTCGTCACCGCGGGCGCCCAGGCGTCCTGCGCCGTGGACGCCGCCGGGGCGGCCACCTGCTGGGGGCGGGGACGGTGGGGCCAGCTCGGCGACGGCACGACCCAGGACCGGCTGCGCCCCGTCGCGGTGCAGGCCCCGGCCGACGGCGCCGGCTGGCGGGCGCTGTCGACCAGCGGCGGCAGCACCTGCGGCACCCGCTCGACCGGCACCCTGTGGTGCTGGGGCCGTGGCGACGACGGCCAGCTCGGCCTCGGCGACCGCGCCGACCGGTCGACGCCGGTGCAGGTCGGCACCGCGACGGACTGGGCGGACGTGTCGGTCGGCTGGTTCCACACCTGCGGCGTGCGCACCACCGGCCTGCTGCGCTGCTGGGGACTCGGCCACCGCGGCCAGCTCGGCGTCGGCGACACCCGCACGCGGAGCACGCCCGTGCGCGTCGGCACGGGCACCTGGCGCAGCGTCGCCGTCGGCGGCTTCCACACCTGCGCCGTGCGCACCGACGAGACCCTCTGGTGCTGGGGGCACGACGCCACCGGCCAGCTCGGCGTCGCCGGCCACCACGACCGGCTCGCCCCCGTCCAGGTCGCGCCCGAGCGCCGCTGGCGCTCGGTCTCGGCCGGGTGGAGCCAGACGTGCGCAGTCGCGAGCGACGCCACCGCCTGGTGCTGGGGGCTGGGAGAGCGGGGTCGGCTCGGTGACGGCACCACCGCCCGGCGCGACGCGCCCAGCCGGGTGCTGGACCCCGTCGCGGCGGGCGGGTCACCCGCCTGGACGCAGGTCGCCGTCGGCGACGGCCACGCGTGCGGGCTGACCACCGACGGCGCGCTGCACTGCTGGGGCAGCGCCCGCTGGGGCCAGGTCGGCGACGGCGAGCGCGGGCTGCGGCTGCGGCCCACCACCGTCGGCGGCGGCCCGTGGAGCGCCCTGGCCGTCGGGTGGGGCCACACCTGTGCCCAGCGCCCCGGCGGCCTCGCCTGCTGGGGTGACGGCGAGGGCGGCCAGCTCGGCCTCGGCGACCGCGCCGACCGCACGTCCCCCGGCGCCCCGCCCGAGCCGGACCCGGCCACCCCGACCGCTCCGGCCGACCCTGCCGAACCGACCGATCCGACCGCGCCGGCCGAGCTGACCCTCACCACCTTCAACGTGCTGGGCAGCCAGCACACGGCGCCCGGCGGGTCCGCGCCGCGCTACGCCCCGGGTCGCGTGCGCACCGAGTGGGCCGCCGACCTCGTGCTCGCGACCGGCTCCGACGTCGTCGGGATGCAGGAGGTGCAGGCCGACCAGGTCGCCACCCTGCGGCGCGTGCTGGGCGAGGCCTGGGAGTCCTGGCCCGGCGACGCGCTCGGCCGCCGCGGCGTGCCGACCACGATGATGTGGCGCACCGACCGGCTCGAGGCCACCTGGCGTGGCTCGATCACCATCCCCTTCGTCGACGAGGAGCGCCCGCAGCCCGTCGTGCGCCTGCGCGAGCGGGCCACCGGCCGCGAGCTCTACGTGCTCAACGTCCACAACTCCCCGCGCGGCGCCCAGGGACGCGAGGACGAGCGCGACCGCGCCACCGCCATCGAGGTCGCCGAGGTGCAGCGCCTGCGCGCCGAGGGGCTGCCGGTCGTCCTCCTCGGGGACCTCAACGAGAAGGAGGAGGTCTTCTGCCGGGTCACCGGCGAGACCGACCTCGTCGCGGCGCAGGGCGGCAGCAACGACGCGGCCGGGTGCCGCCCGCCCAGCCCGATGCGGGTCGACTGGATCTTCGCCTCGACCGACCTCGCGCCGAGCGGCTTCCGGCTCGACGACACCCCTCGCGCGCGGCGCATCACCGACCACGCCGTGCTCTCGACCCGCGTGACCCTGCCCGCCGTGCCCTAGGGTGGCCGACCGGGCCGCCACCGGCCCCGACCCACCCGACCGGCCCGACCCGCAGGAGCTGCACCCGCCGTGCCCGACCCGACCACCGGCCCCTTCGGGGTCGACGACGAGGGCGTGCGGGTGCCCGCGGACTTCGACGGCTCGGTCGACGTGCTCTTCGACGACCACCACGCCTGGTCCTTCACCGTGCACCGCGGCGACGACCGCGCCCCGGCGCCCGGCGGCAGCGCGCTCGTGGGGTGGCCGCCGCGGATGCGCGGGTGGCTGCAGGGCCGGGCCGAGGTGCGCCTGCTCGACGCCGGCGGCGACGACGCCGAGCGCGACGAGCTGTGGCGCGGCGAGGTCGCCCTCGGCAGCGGCGAGGGCCGGATCGCCTTCGTCGACAGGCAGGGCATCCCCGTCATGATCGACAAGTGGGGCCTGCTGCAGCGTCCCTTCTCGGGCCGCGGCCGCGGCGTCGTCGACCACATGGTCGACGTCACCGAGCAGATCCTGCAGGTGATGCGCGACGACTGCGGGCTCGAGGCGTGGATCGCCTTCGGCACCCTCCTCGGCGCCGCCCGCGAGGGCGGCGTGATCGGCCACGACTCCGACATCGACCTCGCCTACCTCAGCCACCGCACCACCCCCGCCGAGATGGTCGGCGAGCTCTACGACGTCACCCGTGCCCTCCGTGCGGCCGGGCTCGAGGTGCTCGCCAAGTCGGGCAGCTTCGTCACCGTGCTCTTCACCGCGCCCGACGGCGGCCAGGGCAGCATCGACGTCTACACGTGCTTCTACGTCGGCGACCTGCTGCACGAGACCGCGACCGTGCGCCAGGTCGTGCCCCTGACCGCGATCGAGCCGCTCGGCCAGCTCGAGTTCGAGGGCCGACTGCTGCCGGCACCGGCCGACCCCGACCGGATGCTGCAGGTCTCCTACGGCCCGTCGTGGCGCGTGCCCGACCCGTCCTTCCAGCACACGCCCGGGCCCGAGGTCACCGACCGGTTCCACGACTGGTTCGGCTCGCTGATGCGCCAGCGGCGCGACTGGGAGCGGGCCCTGGCCTCCGGCGCGGCCGAGGCGGCCCGCGAGGCCGAGCCCTCGGCGTACGCCGCGTGGGTGCTCGAGCGCACCGCCCCCGACGACCGGCTGGTCGAGGTCGGGTGCGGCAGCATGGCCGACGCGCTGGCGCTGGCGCGGGCGGGGCGCAGCGTGCTCGCCCTCGACTACGCCCGCTACGGCATGCGACCCGCCGCCCGGGCGGCCCGGCAGGAGGGGCTCGACCTCCGCTTCTCCCGGATGAACCTCTACGACCGGCGCGACGTGCTGACCCAGGCGGCCCTGGTCGCCCGCGACCGGCGCTCCCCGGGGCGCGCCGTGCTCGCGCGCGAGCTGCTCGAGGCGCTCGACCCCGACGGCGTCGAGGCGTTCTGGCGCTTCACCGCGATGGTCCTGCGCCCCGGGGGCCGGCTGCTGCTCGAGAGCACCTCGGCGCGACCGGCCGCGCTCGCGGAGCGCCGCGCCGAGCTGGGAGGGGGCCGACTGCGCGCCCTCGACCCGCGGCGCGTGGAGGCCGACGCGGTGGCCGCAGGGGGTCGGGTGGTCACGCGCGAAGGCGTGCTGGACGCCGCCGCGGCCCTGGCCGGCGGTCCGCCGGCGCGGTGGAGGATGGTCGTCGAGTGGGACGCGCCCCCGAGCAGTCGCGGCGCGACCGCGACCGGGGCGCCGCAACGAGCCGTGACCGAGGGACGGAGCACCACATGACCGAGCGGGTCCACCTCCACGTGGGAGCGCCGAAGTCCGGGACGACCTACCTCCAGCGGGTGCTGGAGACCAACCGCGAGGCGCTCGGCGCCGCGGGGGTGCTGGTCGTGGGGGAGCGCCACCTCGACCGGGTCCACGCCGCGATGGCCGTGCGCGAGGACCCCCGGCTCGAGTCGCTGCCGCCCGAGGCGGCCACCGCGTGGCAGCGCCTCGTCGCGCAGGTGCGCGCCTGGCCCGGCCCGAGCGCGGTGCTGTCCTACGAGCTCTTCGCCGGCGCCGACGCCGAGCAGGTCGAGCGGGCGCTGGCGGACCTCGACGGCCTCGAGGTGCACGTCGTCATCACCGCCCGCGACCTCGCCGCCGCGGTGCCGTCAGCGTGGCAGGAGCGGCTGAAGTTCGCCCTCACCACCCCGCTCGAGCAGTGGCGCCCGCGGCCTGAGTCGGCCGGTGCCCGCGCCGAGTGGGGGTGGCGCACCATGGACCCTGCGGGCGTCGCGGCCCGCTGGGGCGCCACCCTGCCGCCCGACCGGGTGCACGTCGTCACGGTGCCCAGGGCCGCCGCCGACCGCACCGAGCTGTGGCGTCGCTTCGCCGAGGCCTGCGACCTGCCGGTCACGGGGCTGGCGCTCGAGCCCCAGGCCGCCAACGAGTCGCTCGGGGTGGTCGCCGCGGAGCTGCTGCGCCGCGTCAACGAGCAGGTGGGCGACCGCATCAGCGGCAACCGGCAGCAGGCCCTGTGGCTGCGCGACACCCTGGCCCACGGCGTGCTCGCCGGGTTGGGACGCGAGCGCATCGGGCTCACCGACGACCAGCTGCGCGAGGCGTCCGAGCGGGCGGACGCAGCCGTCGAGGCGGTGCGCGCGGCGCGCTACTCCGTGCACGGCGACCTCGAGGACCTCCGCGCCCGCCCCGTCGAGGGGCGCACCCCCGGCCAGGTCACGGATGCCGAGCTGCTGCAGACCGCCACCGAGGCGCTGGTCCGGCTGCTGCTGCTCGTGCGGGAGCGCACCCGCGAGCGCGACGCCGCCCGCCGCGGCGACGGCGGTGCGCCCACCGGGCTGCGCGCCGTCGGCGCCGGGGTGGTGCGCCGCGTGACGGCACCGCGCGTCGAGGCGCGCACCGCCCAGCTGCAGCGGCGCATCGCGGAGCTCGAGGCCGAGGTCGCGCGTCAGCGAGCCCTGCACCTGCGCGTCGCCGAGCTCGGCGACGTGGTCACCGAGCTGCTGCTGCCGGTCGCGCAGCAGGACGCCCGGCTCACCTCGCAGGCGCTGCACGACTACCGCGAGCGGTCGCTGTGACCGCGCTCGAGCGCGCCCGGGCACGGGCCGACGCCCTGGCCCGGCGCACGGCCGAGACGACCGGCCTCGCCGAGCTGCGCGAACGGGAGGAGCGGCTGGCCGCGGTCGCGGAGGCGGTCGCCGAGTGCACCGCGCTGGCCGAGCCGCTCGCCGAGCAGGTCGCGCGCCTCGAGCAGGCCCTCGTGCCGCTGCTCGAGCGCGCCGTCGAGGGCCGCTGAGCCCCTCCGCGCCGGTCCCGCGGGCGTGGGATTCGCCACAGCCGCGCGTGTTACCGGCCGGTTAGGATCGCCGCACCCCGCGGGCGCTGCGCTGCGCCCGGACACCGGCACGACGAAGGGATCACCGACATGGGTCGCCTCTGCGAGACCGAGGGCCTCACCGACATCCAGGCAGAGATCCTGAAGACCGTCCGGCAGTTCGTCGAGCAGAAGATCCTGCCGGTCGCCACGGAGCTGGAGCACGCCGACGAGTACCCCACCGAGATCGTCGAGGGCCTCAAGGAGCTCGGCATCTTCGGCCTGATGATCCCCGAGGAGTACGGCGGCCTCGGCGAGTCGCTGCTGACCTACGCGCTCGTGGTCGAGGAGATCGCGCGCGGCTGGATGAGCGTCTCGGGCGTCATCAACACCCACTTCATCGTGGCCTACATGCTGATGCACCACGGCACCGAGGAGCAGAAGCAGAAGTACCTCCCGCGCATGGCGACGGGCGAGGTGCGCGGCTCCTTCTCGATGTCGGAGCCGGGCCTGGGCTCGGACGTCTCGGCGATCAAGACCAAGGCCGTCAAGCAGGACGACGGCTCCTACGCGATCACGGGCCAGAAGATGTGGCTGACCAACGGCGGCTCGTCGAACCTCATCGCGGTGCTCGTCAAGACCGACGAGGGGGCCGACTCGGTCTACCGCAACATGTCGACCTTCCTGGTGGAGAAGGAGCCCGGCTTCGGCGAGACCGCGCAGGGCGTCACCATCCCCGGCAAGATCGAGAAGATGGGCTACAAGGGCGTCGACACCACCGAGGCGGTCTTCGAGGGCCACCGCATCGGTGCCGAGCAGATCCTCGGCGGCGAGCCCGGCAAGGGCTTCTACCAGATGATGGACGGCGTCGAGGTCGGCCGCGTCAACGTCGCCGCCCGCGCGACCGGCGTCGCCAACCGCGCCTTCGAGCTCGGCGCCGCCTACGCCCAGCAGCGCGAGACCTTCGGCAAGAAGATCGCCGAGCACCAGGCCATCCTCTTCCGCCTCGCGGAGATGGCGACCAAGGTCGAGGCCGCGCACGCCATGATGGTCAAGGCCGCGCGCATCAAGGACAAGGGCCAGCGCAACGACGTCGAGGCCGGCATGGCGAAGTACCTCGCTGCGGAGTACTGCAACGAGGTCGTCGAGGCCTCCTTCCGCATCCACGGCGGCTACGGCTACTCCAAGGAGTACGAGATCGAGCGCCTCTACCGCGAGTCGGCGTTCCTGCTCATCGGCGAGGGCACGGCCGACATCCAGAAGATGATCATCGGCCGCTCGCTGCTGAAGGACTATCAGCTCTGAGCCACCTCGCGCCGACCCGCCTGCACTGACCTGCCGGCACCGACCCGCCTAGCCTGTCCGGCATGGCCTCCCGCGTCGTGCTCCACGTCGGGCTGATGAAGTCGGGCACGTCCTACCTCCAGCAGCGCCTCTTCGCCGGCCGCACCGCCCTCGGTGCGGCCGGCGTGCTGCTGTGGGGCGAGGGCTTCCGCGACCAGGTCCTCGCGGTCAGCGACGTGCTGGAGCGGGCGGCGGCCGGCCCGGCCGCGCGGGGTCGCTGGCAGGCACTGCGCGACGACGTCGCCGCCCACCCCGGCCCGGCGGTGGTCTCGATGGAGTTCCTCGGCCCGGCGAGCCCCGAGCGCATCGCCCGCGTCGTGGGCTCGCTCGCACCGGCCCGCGTCGAGGTCGTCCTGACGCTGCGCGACCTCGGCCGCGCCGTGCCGGCGATGTGGTCGGAGGCCCTGCAGCACGGCTCGACCGTCCCGTGGGGGGAGTACGCCGGGGGGCTCGCGGGGGGCGGCGGCTCCCGGCACGCGCGGGCCTTCTGGCGTCAGCAGGGCGCCGGCCGGATCGTCGACAACTGGGTCGACGGGGTCGGCGCCGACGCGGTCAGCCTCGTCACGGTGCCGCCGCCCGGCGCGCCCAGCGACCTGCTGTGGGAGCGGTTCTGCGCCGCGGCCGACCTGCCTCCGGCGGCCTGCCCGCCGGTGCCGCCGGCCAACACCTCGCTCGACGCCGCGTCGGCGCGGGTGCTGCTCGAGGTCAACCGCCTGCTCGCCCCGGAGGAGCTGCCCACCCGCGAGCACCACCGGGAGGTGAAGTTCCGCCTCGCGAAGAACGCCATGGCGGGCCGCGCCGGCGCCCCCGGGATCGCCCACGAGCCGAGCGCCGCGCTCCGCGAGCGCGCGGCGCGGGTGCGGGCACGGCTCGCGGCCAGCGGGGCGCGGCTGGTGGGTGACCTCGCCGACCTCGAGCCGGTGCCCACCCGCGGGCTCGACCCCGACCGCGTGCCCGACGACCAGGTCGCCCGGGCCGCGGTCGAGGCGCTCGCGCGCCGAGTGCTGCTCGACGTGCGTCGCTGACCGGTCCGCGGGCACGGCCGGGGAGCCCCCGGCCGTGCGGTCAGGCGCCCGTGCGCAGGTCTGCCGCGACCAGCCGCGCGGCGTCGGCGCGGCTGTCGTCGGGCTCGGCCTGCGAGGCCCGCTCCGCGGCGACCCGCTCGCGGTAGGCCCGCACCTCCCGAGCGGCACGCACCTGGTCCCAGCCGAGCACGGGGGCGACCAGCTCGGCCACCTCCTCGGCCGCCTCGACGCCTCGGTCGGGCACGGTGATGGAGATCCGCGTGCGCCGCGCCAGCACGTCGTCGAGGTGGAGCGCACCCTCGGCCCGCACCGCCTGGACGACCTCGGCCCGGAGGTGGTCCGGTGCGTGGGCGAGCGGGCGGGCCAGGTCGGGGTCGGCGCGCAGCAGCGCCAGCACCTCGTGCACCAGCGAGCCGTGGCGGTGCAGCAGGTCCTCGACCCGGGCGACGTGCAGGCCGTGCTCGGCGGCGAGGCGGTGGCGACGGTTCCAGTCGGCCTCGTAGCCGTCGGCGCCGACCAGCCGCACCTTCTCGGTGCACGAGGACGGCACGGCGTCGGGCAGCTCGGCCACGGCGGCGTCGACGGCGTCGCGGGCCATGACGCGGTAGGTGGTGTACTTCCCGCCCGCCACGATCGTGAGACCGGGCACGGGCGAGACCACCGCGTGCTCGCGGGAGAGCTTGCTGGTCGCGTCGGACTCGCCCGCGAGCAGCGGCCGCAGCCCGGCGTACACCCCCACGACGTCGTCGTGCGTGAGCGGGTGCGCCAGCAACCGGTTGGCCTGCTCGAGCAGGTAGTCGAGGTCGGCACGGCTCGCCGCCGGGTGCGCCAGGTCGAGCGACCAGTCGGTGTCGGTCGTGCCGATCACCCAGTGACGGCCCCACGGGATGAGGAAGAGCACGCTCGTGGCGGTCTTGCTGATCAGGCCGGTCGAGGACTGGATGCGCTCGCGCGGCACCAGGACGTGCACGCCCTTCGAGGCGCGCACCCCGAAGCTGCCGCGCCCACCGGCCATGTCCTGGATCTCGTCGGTCCAGACCCCGGCGGCGTTGACGACGTGCCGGGCGCGCACCTCGAGGTCCTCGCCCGTCTCGAGGTCGTGCACGCGCGCGCCGACGACCCGTCCGGCCTCGGTGAGAAAGCCGGTGACCCGGGCGCTGCTCGCCGCGAGCGCCCCGTGGTGCACGGCCGTGCGTGCCAGGAACATCGTGTGGCGGGCGTCGTCGACCTGGCCGTCGTGGTACTGGATCGCCCCGACGAGGGTGTCGGCGCGCAGGCCCGGGAACTCCCGCAGCGCCTGGCGGCGGCTGAGGTGGCGGTGGCCCGGCACGCCCTTGCGCCCGCCGAGGGTGTCGTAGAGGGCGATGCCGCTGCCGACGTAGAACCGCTCCCACACGCGGTGGGTCAGGGGGTAGAGGAATGGCACGGGCCGGGCCAGGTGGGGGCACAGGTGGTGCAGGATCAGCGAGCGCTCGCGCAGTGCCT
The DNA here is from genome assembly GCF_013409425.1 of Nocardioides perillae. Taxonomy (NCBI): domain Bacteria; kingdom Bacillati; phylum Actinomycetota; class Actinomycetes; order Propionibacteriales; family Nocardioidaceae; genus Nocardioides; species Nocardioides perillae. Next base: position 1,685,181 of record NZ_JACCAC010000001.1, read on the forward strand.
CGCGCACGAGCCCGAAGTCGAGCTGCTCGAGGTAGCGCAGGCCGCCGTGCACCAGCTTGCTGGACCCGCTCGACGTGCCGGCCGCCCAGTCGCGGGCCTCCAGCAGCCCCACCCGCAGGCCGCGGGTCACGGCGTCGAGCGCGGCGCCCGTGCCGACCACGCCGCCGCCGATGACGAGCACGTCGAGCTCGCCCTCGGTCATGGCGCGCAGGTCGGCGGCGCGCTGCTCGGGGGAGAGCGGCCGTGCGGTGGTGGGCAGGTCGTGGGCGGCGCTCACGAGACGTCGACCCAGTCGATGGTCCGCTCGACGGCCTTGCGCCAGCCGCGGTAGCCCTCCTCGCGCTGCTCCTCGCTCCAGGTGGGCGACCAGCGACGGTCCTCGGCCCAGTTGGCGCGCAGCTCGTCGGTGTCCTTCCAGAAGCCGACGCCCAGGCCGGCGGCGTACGCCGCTCCCAGCGCGGTGGTCTCCGCGACCACCGGTCGCGACACCTCGACGCCCAGCACGTCGGCCTGCACCTGCATGCACAGCTCGTTGGCCGTCACGCCGCCGTCCACCTTGAGCACCTCCAGCTCGACCCCGGAGTCCTTGGCCATGGCGTCGGCCACGTCGCGGCTCTGGTAGCAGATCGACTCCAGGGTCGCACGCGCGATGTGGGCGTTGGAGTTGAACCGCGAGAGCCCGACGATGGCGCCGCGGGCGTCGGAGCGCCAGTAGGGCGCGAACAGGCCGCTGAAGGCGGGCACGAAGTAGACCCCGCCGTTGTCCTCGACCTCGCGGGCCAGCGTCTCGCTCTGCGCGGCGCCGCTGATGATGCCGAGCTGGTCGCGCAGCCACTGCACGGCCGAGCCCGTCACGGCGATCGAACCCTCGAGGGCGTAGACCGGCTTCTCCGCCCCGAGCTGGTAGGCGACGGTGGTGATGAGGCCGTTGTCGGAGCGCACCGGCTCCTCGCCGGTGTTGAGGAGCAGGAAGTTGCCGGTGCCGTAGGTGTTCTTGGCCTCGCCCGGTGCGAAGCAGACCTGGCCGACCATGGCCGCCTGCTGGTCGCCGAGGATGCCGGCCAGCGGCACCTCCCCGCCGAGCGGACCGGTGGGGCGGGTGCGGCCGTGCAGCTCGGGGTCCGAGGAGGGGCGGATCGTCGGCAGCATCGCGCGGGGGACGCCGAAGAAGCCGAGCAGCTCGTCGTCCCAGTCGAGGGTCTCGAGGTCCATCAGCATCGTGCGGCTGGCGTTGGTGACGTCGGTGACGTGCACGCCGCCGTCGGTGCCGCCGGTGAGGTTCCACAGCACCCAGCTGTCGGTGGTGCCGAAGAGCGCGTCGCCGGCCTCGGCGTCGCGCCGCAGCCGCTCGTCGTGCTCCAGCAGCCACTGCAGCTTGCCGCCGGAGAAGTACGTCGCGGGCGGCAGGCCGGCCTTGCGGCGGATGACGTCGCCGCGTCCGTCGCGGTCGAGGACGCTGGCGATCCGGTCGGTGCGGGTGTCCTGCCACACGATCGCGTTGCCGTAGGGACGCCCGGTGCGGCGGTTCCACACCACGGTCGTCTCGCGCTGGTTGGTGATGCCGAGGGCGGCGAGGTCGGTGGCGCACAGGCCGGCCCGGTTCAGCGCGGTCTGGATGGAGGAGCTGGTGCGCTCCCAGATCTCGACCGGGTCGTGCTCGACCCAGCCGGCGCGCGGCAGGATCTGCTGGTGCTCGAGCTGGTGGCGGGCGACCTCGCGACCGGCGTGGTCGAAGACCATGCAGCGGGTGCTGGTGGTGCCCTGGTCGACGGCGGCGACGAAGTCAGGCATGGGTGCTCTCCTCGGGCGAGTGGGGGCGGGGTGCGGGGACGGCAGGGGTGACGGGGGTGGCGGGCGTGGTGGCGGTGACGGGGTCGGCGGGCGTGCCGGCGGTGGCGTACGCCGTCGTGGCGGCGTGGTCGGGCACCCGGCCGGTCGGCATGTCGGCAGCCTCCTCCTCCGGCGGCAGGAACTGCTGGACCATGAGCTTGTAGAGGCCTGCGCCGAGGAGGCCGCCGACGAGCGGGGCGATGATCGGCAGCCAGAAGTAGAGCGTGCCGTCGGGGCCCTCGAAGGCGGTCTCGTAGCCGGTGAGGAAGGAGGCGACGCGCGGACCTAAGTCGCGGGCGGGGTTGATCGCGTAGCCCGCGTTGGTGCCCCAGGCCATGCCGATCGCCACGACCAGCAGGCCGATGGCGAACGGCGCGAACCAGGCGGTGGGCGCGTTGTTGCGGGCGTCGGTGATCGCCATGACGAGGAAGAGCAGGATCGCGGTGCCGACCACCTGGTCGGCGAAGGCGGTGGTGAGGCCGATGTCGAGCGAGCCGTTGCCGGGCAGGGTCGAGAAGATGCCCTGCGTCGCCATCGTGGTGTCGGGGTCGACGAGGGCGATCGCCTCGGCGTAGGTCGCCCGGACGACGAGGGCGGCGACGAATGCGCCGAGCGTCTGCGCCACGGCGTACGGCAGGACCTTGCGCCACGGGAAGTCGGCGAAGACGGCCAGCGCCAGGGTGACCGCCGGGTTGAGGTGGGCGCCACTGATGCGGGCGGCGGTGTAGACGCCGAGCATGACGCCGAGGCCCCAGGCCCACGCGATCGAGTCGTGGTCGCCGAGACCGCCGCCGCCGGTGACGACCTGGGCGACCACGCCGACGCCGAAGAGGATGAGGACGGCGGTGCCCATGAACTCGGCACAGAGCTCGCCGAGGAGGGGGCGCGAGGGGGCCGCGGAGGCGGCGCCGGCGTCGGCCGGCCGGGAGCCGGGCGGTGCGGTCGAGGTGTCCACGAGGTGACCTCCGGGGTGGGACGGTCCTGGTTGGGCCGTGCGGTGCCGACGACCGTAGGGAGGGGTGACGTGGGTCACCACCGGGCGCGTTCGACGATGCCGAACGTGGCGCCGTTCGACGATGTCGAACGTGTGTGTGACGCGCGTCACCGCGTCCTGCCTACGCTGGCGAGGTGCCAGGGACCGTGCAGTCGGTGGAACGAGCCGCCGCCATCCTCCGGCTCCTGGCCACCGAGCCCGAGCCGGTGCCCCTGGGTCAGGTCGCGACCGCGCTCGGGCTCGCGAAGCCCACCGCCCACGGCCTGCTGCGCACCCTCCAGGACGTGGGCTTCGTCGACCAGGACCCGCCCACCGGGGGCTACCTCGTCGGCGCCGACCTGCTGCACCTCGGCTCCACGCCGCTGGACCTCAACGAGCTGCGCAGCGCCGCGCTGAACTGGGTCGACACCCTCGCTGCGCGCACGGGCGAGGCCTCCCTGCTCGCGGCGTGGCGCGACGGCGAGGTGGTGGTGGCACACGTCGTGCTGGCGCCGGGGCCGGCGGGCGGGCGGCAGGTGCTGCCGCTGCACGCCAGCGCCCACGGCAAGGTGCTGCTCGCCTTCGACCCGGGCGCCGCCCGCAGCGTGCGGGGCCGCGAGCTCGAGGCCCACACCTTCCGCACGATCACCGAGCCCGCCGCCCTGCAGCGCGCTCTGGCCGACGTGCGCGACACCGGGTGGGCCGCGGTCGTGGAGGAGGCCGAGCCGGGGTGCGCCGCCATCGCCGCGCCGGTGCGCGACCGCGGCGGCTACGTCGTCGCGGCGGTGGGCCTGGAGGGACCGGTGGCGCGCATCTGCGACGACCGGCTCCGCCCGCGCGCCGACCTGGCCGCCGAGGTGGTGGCGGTCGCCCGCTCCACCTCACGGGCGCTCGGCCACGGGGCGCGGACGTGAGCCGCACGCTGGTCGCGGCGATCGACCAGGGCACCACGTCCACCCGCTGCCTGCTCTTCGACCGGCGCGGTCGGATGGTCGCCCTCGCCCAGCGCGAGCACGCCCAGCACCACCCGCGCCCCGGCTGGGTCGAGCACGACGCCGCGGAGATCTGGGCGGCCGTGCAGGCGCTGCTGCCGCAGGCGCTGCACGACGCCGGCGTCGACCCCGCGCGGGCGGCCGAGCACGTCGCGGCCCTCGGCATCACCAACCAGCGCGAGACCGTCGTCGTGTGGGACCGGCGGACGGGCGAGCCGGTGCACCGCGCCCTGGTGTGGCAGGACACGCGCACGGCCGAGTCCCTCGTGCAGCTCGCGACCCGCGTCGACCCCGAGCGGGTGCGCGAGCGCACCGGGCTGCCGCTGGCCACCTACTTCTCCGGACCCAAGATCGCCTGGTTGCTCGACCACGTGCCGGGCCTGCGGGCGCGCGCGGAGCGCGGCGAGGTGCTGGTCGGCACGATGGACACCTGGCTGGTCTGGAACCTCACCGGGGGGGCCGCGGGGCGGCCTGCACGTCACCGACGCCACCAACGCCAGCCGCACGATGCTGATGGACCTCGCCACCCTCGACTGGGACCCGGAGATGCTCGCGCTGCTCGGGGTCCCGCGCGAGGTGCTCCCCGACGTCCGGCCTTCGCTGGGCGTGGTGGGCGAGACCGTCGCCCCGGTCGCGGGGGTGCCGGTCGCGGCGCTCCTCGGCGACCAGCAGGCCTCGCTGCTCGGGCAGACCGGCTTCGACGTGGGCTCGGCCAAGTGCACCTTCGGCACCGGGAGCTTCCTGCTGCTCAACACCGGTGACCGGCCCGCCCGGTCGCGCCACGGCCTGGTCACGACCGTGGCCTGGACGCAGGCGGGGCGCCCCCCGGTCTACGCCCTCGAGGGCTCGATCGCGGTCGCCGGGGCACTGGTGCGCTGGTGCCGCGACGAGCTGGGCCTCATCCGGTCGGTGGCGGAGGTCGAGACCCTCGCCGCGACCGTGCCGGACACCGGCGGCTGCTACGTCGTGCCGGCCTTCGCCGGCCTCTTCGCTCCCTACTGGGAGCCGGAGGCGCGCGGCACCGTCGTGGGCCTCACGTCCTACGTCACGAAGGCCCACCTGTGCCGCGCGGTCCTCGAGGCGACCGCGTGGCAGACGCGCGACGTGGTGGAGGCGATGACGTCCGACGCCGCCGCGGCCGTCGGCTCGCCGGAGGCCGTCGCGCCGGCGTCGCTGGCCGTCGACGGCGGGATGACGGCCGACAACCTCCTCATGCAGATGCTCGCGGACGTGCTCGGCACCCGGGTGGTGCGCCCGCTCGTCGCCGAGACGGTGTCCTTGGGCGCGGCGTACGCCGCGGGGCTCGGCGCCGGCGTCTGGGCCGACCCCGACGAGCTGCGCCGCCACTGGCGCGAGGCCGCGGCCTGGGAGCCCGTGCTCGACCCCGCCGTGCGCGACGCCCGCTGGGCCGAGTGGCGCCACGCCGTCGGCCTCGCGATCGCGTGGGGCGACCGCCCCGGGGCGCAGGGCTCGGGTGTGCCGGCGCCGGTGCCGGGTACGACGGGGAGTCCGGTGAGTGCCCGGCCGCCGGACCCGACCACCGGAGGACACCGTGAGCCCTGAGGACCACCAGCCGCCCACCACCGAGGAGACCAAGGCCCGCCTGCGCGAGGTGCTCGACCACGAAGAGCCGCGCGAGCACCCCGACGACAGCCCGGAGGTGGGCGACGACGTGCGCGACTCCCAGGTGCTGGACGAGGTGTCGCAGAACGGCGTCGACCGACGCGTGGGGCGTGCCGGAGGCCAACCCACGTGAGGAACCGCACGCAGGTGCCACTCCCGCGGGCCCGCGGCTCCCGGCAGGATGTGGCGCGTCCCGACCCCGTCCCCTGAGGAGAGCCCGTGCAGTTCGGCCGCAGCTACGAGGAGTTCGAGGTCGGTGCGACCTACAAGCACTGGCCCGGCAAGACGGTCACCGAGTTCGACGACCACATGTTCTGCCTGCTCACCATGAACCACCACCCGCTCCACCTCGACCAGCACTACGCCGAGGAGACGACGCAGTTCGGTAAGAACGTCGTGGTCGGCAACTACGTCTACTCGATCCTCCTCGGCATGTCGGTCCCCGACATCTCGGGCAAGGCGATCGCCAACCTCGAGATCGAATCGCTGCGCCACGTCGCGCCGACCTTCCACGGCGACACCCTCTACGGCGAGACCACGGTGCTCGACAAGTGGGAGTCGAAGAGCAAGGACGACCGCGGTGTCGTCCACGTCGAGACGATCGGCTACAACCAGGACGGCAAGGTCGTGTGCATCTTCCGCCGCAAGGTGATGGTGCCCAAGGACAGCTACCTCGCAGCGCGGGGTGGCGAGCAGCCCGGCCGCCCGGTGCCCCAGCCCGACAAGAACTGGCCCGGCCCGCAGGGCGAGCAGGCCTGACGTCGTGACGGGCAGCGGGGGAGGGGCCGGTGAGCTGTGGCTCGTGCGCCACGGCCAGACCGAGTGGAGCCGCGACGGTCGGCACACCTCGGTCACCGACCTGCCCCTGCTGCCCGAGGGCGAGGAGGTCGCGCGCTCGCTCGCGCCGCGCCTCGACCGCCGCTTCGCGCAGGTGCTCACCAGCCCGCGGCAGCGGGCGCGACGCACCGCCGAACTGGCGGGGCACCCCGGCGCCGAGGTCGACGACGACCTCGTCGAGTGGGGCTACGGCGACTACGAGGGCGTCACCACGGCCGAGATCCGCGAGAGCGTGCCCGGGTGGTCCGTGTGGACCCACGCGGTGCCCGGCGGCGAGGACGCCACCGCGGTCGGCGCCCGGCTCGACCGCGTGGTGGCGCGTGCCCGCGCGGCCGACGGCGACACCCTGGTCTTCGCCCACGGCCACTCCCTGCGCGCCCTGGCCGCGCGGTGGCTGGGGCTGCCGGTCTCCGAGGGCCGCCTGCTGCGCCTCGACACGGCCACGGTGAGCGTGCTCGGCCACGAGCGCGACACCCCCGTCGTGCTGCGCTGGAACGCTTGACGGAGCCGGGTCCCTGCACCACCCTCGGGGCTGTGCCGCTCGTGGCCGGCTGTCCCCGCTGCGCGTCCCCCGTCACGGAGTGGGACGCCACCTGGGCATGCTCCGACCACGGACCGGTCACGCCGCTGTGGCGGCCGCGTGCCGCGTCGTACGACGACTTCGCCGAGGCGCTGCGCCGAGCCGCCCCGGTCCCCACCTACCTGCCGTGGCCGATGAGCCCGGGCTGGTCGGTCAGCGACTTCGGTGTGGTGGCTGCGGGCAGTGCCGGTGACGGTGGCGCTGGGGTCGGTGTCGGTGCCGGTGCCGGTGCTGGTGCCGGTGCTGGGGGTGGGGCGCTGGCGACGGTGACGTGCTGCTCGGGCACCAGCGAGCTCGACGGCCCGGTCGACGTCTTCGTGGTCGCGGAGGAGCCCGGCACCGGGGTCGGGGGGCGCTGCGCCGGTCTGCCGGTCAGCGACCCCGGGCCGCTGCTCTCCGACGGGCCGCCGACGGTCAAGGTGCGGATCGGCTCGCAGGCGGTGCCGCTGTGGCCGGTCTCGACGAGCGACGCGGGCGGTGACCTCGACCGCTCCGTCGTCGCCGGCGAGGCCGGCGGCCGCTGGCTGTGGATGGTCCTGCGTCCCGCCTCGGCGATCCTGCTGCTGCGCGACGACTGGATCCTCGCCGACGTCTCCGGCATCGGCGCCCCCCTCCTCGAGATGCCCTTCGGCGGACCCCCGCCCCCCTGGTGACCGTCCGGCCGACGGGTCGCGCGCTGCGCTCGCGTCGAGGGGTCACGCGCTGGGCTCGCGTCGAGGGGTCGCGCGCTGCGCTGGCGTGGAGGGGTCGCGCGCTGCGCTGGCGTCGAGGGGTCGCGCGCTGGGCTCGCGTCGAGGGGTCACGCGCTGCGTTGGCGTCGAGGGGTCACGCGCTGCGCGTCCGCCGAGGGGTCACGCGCTGCGCTGGCGTCGAGGGGTCACGCGCTGGGGCACTCGAGTCGTCGGGGTGGCCCGCCAAGGCCGTCTCGAGACCTGCGATTCGCGACCCGCGTGCGCCACTTCCCGTCCACAGGCGGTCGTCGTGGATTCGTTGTCCACAGGGCGATCCGGGCCGTCACGAGGTCGGGCGTGACTGTCGGTGGCGAGTGGTTGGGTGGGCGGTATGGCAGACCACCGCGACCCCGCACCGCAGCACCCGCTGCTGGTCGCGTTGGCCTGCCTCGACACCGACCTCGACCACGCCGCGGGTACGCCGACCTGGTCACTGACCCCGAGTGAGGCTGAGGCGGCGTTGGTGGAGCTCGCCCGGTGTCGTGCCCGCCTCGCCGCGCTCGAGCTCACCACCGTCGCTGCTGCGGACCGTGCGGGTGTCGGTGACGCCACGGGCGCGACCTCCACCGGGGCGCACTGGGCACGACTCACCCACCAGACCCGGGCGAAGTCAGTCGCCACCGTCCGCCACGCTGCGGCGCTCGAGGCACGGCACGGCACCGTGCTCGCGGCGATGAGCACAGGTGGGGTGTTGCCCGAGCAGGCCGAAGTGATCTGCAAGGCCGTTGACGCGCTGCCGGCCGATCGGGTCGGGGTCGCAGTGGTCGACGCTGCCCGCGCCCACCTGCTGGAGCTCGCCGGCATGTTCGACGCGGTCGAGCTGCAACGACTCGGTGACCGGATCCTCGACGTCGTCGCCCCCGACATCGCCGACGACGTCGAACGCGACCGCCTCGAACGCGAAGAAGCAGCAGCAGCCGCGGCAGCCTCGTTCACGATGAGCCGCGACGGCCACGGCAAGGCCCATGGCCGGTTCACCATCCCCGCCGCGGAAGCCGACATGCTCGCCGCCGCTCTCGACGCACTCACCGCACCCCGCCACCACCACGCCACCCACGGCACCGACCCGATCCCTTCCGATCAGCACGGCAACCGGCTCCCGCGGCCGCTGCGGCGGGGGCAGGCGTTCTGCGAGTACGTCCGCACCGCCACCGCCCCGCCGCCGACGCCGCTGACACCACCACCGCGACCCAGGCCGGTGGGGTCGACGCGACCGTCACCGTCACCCTCGACCTCGCACAGCTCACCGGCACCGGCCCCGGTGCCGACGCACCGGCCACCTTGTCGACCGGCACCCGCATCACTGCCGCGAAAGCACGGTTGTGGGCGTGCGGCGCTGGGATCGTCCCGATCGTGCTCGGTGGAGCGTCGCAGCCCCTCGACGTCGGACGGACCCGGCGGTACTTCACCAAGACCCAACGCCTCGCACTCGCACGCCTCCAAGGCGGCTGCACCGCCGACGGCTGCGACTGGCCGCCCTCGATGTGCCACGCCCACCACCGCACCCCCTGGCATGCAGGCGGCAAGACAGACCTCGACCAGGGCTACCTGCTCTGCCCCAGACACCACGCCAGGGCCCACGACCCCGCCTACGAGACCACCTACCACCACCACCGGATCACGTTCGCCCGCACCCGGCCCATGCGGACCTGAGACCAAGCGACGCCACCGGACCCACCCACACCGCCCGGCACGACGTACTCCCACACGTCTGTGCGAACGGTCTGACTCGGCACGGGCCGCCGACCCCCTTCGACCACCAGCCCGCTGCCAGCGCGTGACCCCTCGGCGCGTGCGCAGCGCGCGACCCCTCGGCGCGTGCCCAGCGCGCGACCCCTCGACGCATGCCCAGCGCGCGACCCCTCGACGCGCACCCAGCGCGCGACCCCTCGACCGCGTGCACAACGCGCGACCCCTCGACGCGAGCCCAACGCGCGACCCCTCGACCCGTGCCCAACGCGCGACCCCTCGGCGTGTGCCCAACGCGCGACCCCTCGGCGGTCGCGAGGCAGGCCCGGTTGCTCCCGGGCCACGCGGAGGCCGCAGGACCTGCGGGTCCCACCTAGGCTGGCGAGGTGCGCGTCGACCTCCACACCCACTCCCGCGTGAGCGACGGGACCCAGTCGCCGCGCGAGCTGGTGCAGGCGGCGAAGGCGGCCGGGCTCGACGTCCTCGCCCTCACCGACCACGACACCGCGGCGGGCTGGGCCGAGGCGGCGACCGCCGCGGAGGAGGTGGGGTTGCAGCTCGTCCCCGGCATGGAGGTCAGCACGACCTACCGCGGGCGCGGGGTGCACCTGCTGGCCTACCTGCCCGACCCCACCCACCCCGACCTGGCGGCCCTGCTGACCCGCGTGCTGCAGGGGCGCGACAGCCGGGTGCCGGAGGTGCTGGCACGCCTGCGGGCCCTCGGCATTGGCATCGAGCAGCACCACCTCGACGCCGTCTCCGGGGACGCCGCGGCGACCGGTCGCCCCCACGTCGCCGACGCGCTGGTCGCACTGGGCGCCGTCGCCGACCGCACGGAGGCCTTCGACCGCTACCTCGCGGCTGGGCGGCCCGCCTACGTCGACCGGTGGGCCGCGCCCCTGCTCGACACCCTCGCCGCGGTGAGCGCGGCCGGCGGCGTCGCCGTCGTCGCGCACCCGTGGGGCCGGCACGACCCGGGGGTGCTCGACGCCGAGGGGCTCGAGGTGCTGCGGGACGCCGGCCTCGTGGGGATCGAGGTGGACCACCGCGACCACGGCTCCGCCGAGCGCGCCGCCCTGCGCGGGATCGCGGAGGACCTCGACCTCGTCGTCACCGGGTCCAGCGACCACCACGGGCTCGGCAAGGTCGACCACGAGCTGGGGTGCCACACGACCGCGCCCGACCAGCTCGAGCGGCTCCTCGACCTCGCTGCGGGCGCGGCCGCCGCGTCGGGGCGGACCACGCCGACGGTCGTCGGGCGCTGACTAGTGCCGCCCGAGGCCCTGCAGGCGCTGCAGCGCCGCGTTCGGCACGGCCCGGCTGACCGCCACGATCGCCTTGTAGCGCTTGCTGGGCACCGACACCGCCCGACCTCGCCCGAGGTCGGCGAGCGCGTCGTCGACGAGGCGGTCGGCATCCAGCCACAGCGCGGCCGGCGCGGAGTCCTGGGAGACCTGCATCCGCTCGTGGAACTCCGTGCGCACGAACCCCGGGCACAGCGCCATGACGGTGACGCCGTGCGGGCGGTACTCGTGCGCGGCCCACTGGCTGAAGCTGGTGACCCAGGCCTTCGCCGCGCTGTAGGTCCCGCGCGGCAGGTAGCCGGCCACGCTCGAGACGTTGACGACCGCGCCGCTCCCGCGGGACGTCATGCCCCGCAGTGCCGCGTGGCTCAGCCGCATCACCGCGACCACGAGCACGTCGAGCATCGCCTGCTCGGACTCCACGTCGTTGTCGAGGAAGCGTCCCTTCAGGCCGAAGCCCGCGTTGTTCACCAGCAGGTCCACGGGCCGTGCGTCGTCGGACAAGCGGGCCTCGACCCGCGCCAGGTCGTCGCGGTCGGCCAGGTCGGCGCGCAGCACTTCGACGTGCACGGCGTACGCCGCGCGCAGCTCCGCGGCCACGCCCTGCAGGCGCACCTCGTCGCGGGCGACCAGCACGAGGTCGTCGCCCCGGCGGGCGAGGCGGCGAGCGAAGGACAGACCGATGCCGGCGGTCGCGCCGGTGACGAGGGCAGTGGTGGGCACGACACCATCCTGGCCCATCCCTCGGGCACAATGTCGCCCCGTGACCACCGTGCTCGCGATCGCCAACCAGAAGGGTGGCGTCGCCAAGACCACCACCGTCGCCTCCCTCGGCGCGGCGCTCGCCGAGCGCGGGCAGCGGGTGCTGCTGGTCGACCTCGACCCGCAGGCGTGCCTCACCTTCTCGCTCGGCGTCGACCCGGAGGACCTCGAGCTCTCGGTGCACCAGGTGCTCACCCAGGGCCTGGCGCCCGCCGAGGCCGTGATCACGACCGAGGACGGCGTCGACCTGCTCCCGGCCACCATCGAGCTGGCGCGAGCGGAGGCCGAGCTCCTCACCCGCACCGGCCGCGAGCACGTGCTCAAGAGCGCGCTCGAGGACCTCGCCGAGGCCGACGGTCCCGACCACGCCTACGACTGGGTGCTGCTCGACTGCCCCCCGTCGCTCGGGGTGCTCACCGTCGCCGCCCTCACCGCCGCGCAGGGCGTGCTGGTGCCGCTGCAGTGCGAGACGCTGTCTCACCGCGGGGTGGGCCAGCTGCTCGACACGGTCCACGACGTACGCCGTTTCACCAACCGGCGCCTCGAGGTCTGGGGGGTGCTCCCCACCCTCTTCGACGGACGCACCAACCACGCGCGCACCGTGCTCGAGACCATCTCCTCGACCTACGAACTCGAGGTGGTCGAGCCGCCGATCCCGAAGACGATCAAGTTCGCCGAGGCGCCGGCGGCGGGCCGCTCCATCCTGTCGACCCAGCGCACCGGCAAGGGCGCGCAGGCCTACCGCGAGGTCGCCGGCAACCTCGTTGCGCGGGCGCAGCGCCCGCGTCGCTGACGCGGGCGCCGCGGCGACGAGGGACCCCGCCCGGGCCGGCTCAGTCGGCGGCGGTGGCGCTCGCCTCGCCGGCACCCGCGCCGGCGGCCCCGCTGCCGCCGCGGCCGCTGCCGCCGCGGCGCCGTCGGCGGCGGCGCGGTGCACCTGCCTCGCCGTCGCCCGACGCGACCGGGGTCTCGGCGCCGCCGGTGGCCGGAGCCGCCGTGCTCGCCGCCGCGCCGTCGACGGGCTCGCCCGCGCGGGTGCGGGTGCGGGTGCGGCTGCGCGCGGGCCGCTCACCGCGATCGCCACCGCGCTCGCCACCACGGCCACCGCGGCCACCGCGCTCGCCGCCACGACCACCGCGGTCGCCCCGGTCCGCGCGGGGCTCGCGCGGGGACTCCGGCTTCAGCCGGCCCTTCGTGCCCTCCGGGATGCCGAGGTCGTGGTAGAGGTGCGGCGAGGTGGAGTAGGTCTCCTGCGGCTCGTCGAACGGCAGGTCGAGGGTCTTGTTGATCATCTTCCACCGGGTCACGTCGGCCCAGTCGACGAAGGTGATCGCGGTGCCCGTCGCGCCCGCGCGGCCCGTGCGGCCGATGCGGTGGACGTAGGTCTTGTCGTCCTCGGGGCAGGTGTAGTTGATGACGTGGGAGACGCCGCGCACGTCGATGCCGCGCGCCGCGACGTCGGTGGCGACCAGCACCCGGATCTTGTCCTCGCGGAACTTCGTCAGCGCCTTCTCGCGCGCGACCTGCGCCATGTCGCCGTGCAGCGGGCTGGCGGCGAACCCGCGGTCGACGAGGTCGTCGGCGACGCGCTGCGCCTGGCGCTTCGTGCGGGTGAAGACGATGACCTTCTCGGCGTCGTCGGCCTGCAGGACCCGGCCGATGATCTCGGGCTTGTCGAGGTCGTGGGCCTGGTAGATGAACTGCGCGGTGGCCGGGACGGTCGCGTTCTCGTAGGACGACTCCGCGCGGATGTTCATCGGGTGGCGCATGTGGGTGCGCGCCAGCGACACGATGGCGGACGGCATGGTCGCCGAGAACAGCATCGTCTGCCGGGTCTCGGGCGTCAGCGACAGGATGCGCTCGACGTCGGGCAGGAAGCCCAGGTCGAGCATCTCGTCGGCCTCGTCGAGCACCAGCGACTTGACGTGCGACAGGTCGAGGGCGCGGCGGTTCGCCAGGTCGATGAGACGCCCCGGCGTGCCCACGACGACGTCGACACCGCGCTCGAGCGCCTCGAGCTGGCCGTCGTAACCGACCCCGCCGTAGACCGTGAGCACACGGATGCCGCGGTCGGCGCCGGCGAGCTCGAGGTCGTTGGAGACCTGCAGCGCGAGCTCGCGGGTGGGGGCGACCACGAGCGCCTGGGGCTTGCCCTCGGGCAGGTCGACGTAGTCGGGGTCGTGGGGGGCCACGGCACGCTGGATGATCGGGATGCCGAAGGCCAGGGTCTTGCCGGTGCCCGTGCGGGCCTGGCCGATGAGGTCGGTGCCCATGAGGGCGACCGACAGCGTCATCTCCTGGATGGCGAAGGGCTCGGTGATGCCCTTGCGCTCGAGCGCGTCACAGATCTCGGGCAGGACCCCGAGCTCGCGGAAGGTGGTCACGGGTCGTCACTCTCGGTCGATGGTCACGGTGGAGCGGCGGACGCATCGTCGGAGGACGGTCTGCCGCGCACATGCGGCGGCCGCCGGGCGGCGGCCGTCGGCCCTCCCGCTCGCGCGGCGCCGGGGGCGCCTGGGCTGCAGCGGGCAGCGCCGGTGGCCCGAGCCTATCGGTAGGGTGCGCCCATGCCTGCATCCCCGGCGGAGGAGCACCCCGTCGCCTTCGACGACCCGCACTACCGCGCCGCGGTCGTCGACCTGCTCGGCGCCATCGGGTACGGCGAGGTGTCGGCCTTCGAGCGCCTCGCCGAGGACGCCGCCCTGGCGCCCACCCTGGAGGACAAGCTCGCGCTGGCCGCGATGGCGGCCGCCCAGGTGGGGCACCTGGTGCGGCTGCGCGACCGGCTCACCGAGCTGGGGGCCGACCCGTTCGAGGCGATGGAGTCCTTCCGGGTGCCGATCGACGACTTCCACCGCCACACGGCGCCGTCGGACTGGCACGAGGGCCTCGTCAAGGCCTACGTCGGCGACGGCCTGGCGGCCGACTTCTACCGCGAGGTCGCCGCGTTCCTCGACGCCGGCACGCGCGAGCTCATCGTCGAGAGCCTCGAGGACGCCGGCCACTCGGCCTTCGTCGTCGACCGGGTGCGCGCCGACATCGCCCGCGACCCGCGGCTCGGGGGGCGGCTCGCGCTCTGGGGACGGCGCCTCATGGGCGAGGCGCTCACGCAGGCGCAGCGGGTCGCCGCCGAGCGCGACGCGCTGTCCGCCCTGCTGGCCGGCGGTGTCGACCGACCGGGGCTCGACCTCGCCGCCCTGGGTCGCATGTTCACCCGGATCACCGAGCGCCACGCCGCCCGGATGCAGGAGCTCGGGCTCGACTCCTGACCCGGCGGCCTGACCCGGCGGCCTGACCCGGCGGCCTGACCGGGCGGCGGGATGGTCAGCTGCGGAAGCCGACCTGCCCGACGGTGCCGCCGCCGATCTCGACGTAGGCGATCTTGGCGCCCGGCACGACGATGCGGCGCTTCTTGGAGTCGGTGAGGGCGAGCACGGAGCCGTCGGCGACGGCCTGGTGCACCAGCGCCTCGACCTCCTCCTGGGTCTGGTCGGTCTCGACGGTGAGCTCACGCGCGGCGTGCTGGACGCCGATCTTGACCTCCACGGGGGGTCCTCCTGGGTTGTCGGTCGTGCGGGGGCTGGGCTGGTCGCGCAGGTCGGTCAGTCGACCGGCTGGTCGTCGCTCCGGGGGTAGCCGCGGATGCCGCGCCACGCGAGGCGGGAGACCAGGTCGGCTGCCTGCTGGCGGTCGATGCCGGCGGTCTCGGAGAGCCAGAACCGCGCGCTGACCTGGGCCATTCCCACGAGCGAGACCGCGAGCAGCCGGGCCGCCTCGTCGGGGAGGCCGGTGTCGCCGTGGATGACGCGGGCGATGATGTCGGCGCACTCGGTGGTGACGCGCTCGACCTGCTCGCGCACGGCCGGCTCGTTGGTCAGGTCCGACTCGAAGACCAGGCGGAAGGCACCCGAGTCGTTCGCGACGTACTCGTAGAAGACCTTCATCGTCGCGTCGACGCGCTGGCGGTTGTCCTCGGTGGACTCCAGCGCCTGGCGGCAGTTGTCGATGATCGCCGTGCACGACTGCTCGAGCAGGGCGAGGTAGAGGTCGAGCTTGCTCGGGAAGTGCTGGTAGAGGACGGGCTTCGAGACGCCGGCGCGCTCGGCGATGTCGTCCATGGCGGCGGCGTGGTAGCCCTGCGCGACGAAGACCTCGAGGGCCGACTCCAGCAGCTGCACCCGGCGCTCGCGCCGCGGCATGCGGGCCCCGCGCGGCCGGGCGACGTCCTGCTGCTCTGCGGTCACGGTCCTGCTCCTCCTCGTGTGCGGTGCACGGCCGGCGACGCCCCGAGCCGGGTACGGCGTCGGTCGCGGCGGCCGCGGGCAGCCTATCCCGCGGGGTGGGCGCGGCCCGACGGCGCGTGCGGCGGTGCGGGAACATGGTGGAGCGGTCGGGTGTTGTGCCCGACGCACGTCCACCCCCACCCTTCGAGGAGCCCGTCGTGACCTTCCCGCCGCTCGTGGAGCCGGCTGTCGAGCTGACCGTCGACGAGGTGCGCCGCTACAGCCGCCACCTCATCATCCCGGACGTCGGGATGGCGGGGCAGAAGCGGCTGAAGAACGCCAAGGTCCTCGTGATCGGCGCCGGCGGCCTCGGCAGCCCGGCGCTGCTCTACCTCGCCGCCGCGGGCGTCGGCACGCTCGGCATCGCGGAGTTCGACGAGGTCGACGAGTCCAACCTGCAGCGCCAGGTCATCCACGGCCAGTCCGACGTCGGCAAGTCGAAGGCGCTCTCGGCGAAGGAGTCGATCGCCGAGACCAACCCGCTCGTCGAGGTCGTGCTGCACGAGCAGCGCCTCGACAACGACAACGTGCTCGACGTCTTCCGTGGCTACGACCTCATCGTCGACGGCACCGACAACTTCGCGACGCGCTACATGGTCAACGACGCCGCGTACTTCCTCGGCATCCCCTACGTCTGGGGCTCGATCTACCGCTTCGACGGCCAGGCGTCGGTCTTCGCGCCGACGATGGCCGACGACGCCCCGTGCTACCGCTGCCTCTACCCCGAGCCCCCGCCGCCGGGCATGGTGCCGAGCTGCGCCGAGGGCGGCGTGCTCGGCGTGCTGTGCGCCAGCATCGGCTCCATCCAGGTCAACGAGGCCATCAAGCTGCTGACCGGCATCGGCGAGCCGATGATCGGCAAGCTGATGATCTACGACGCCCTCGAGATGGAGTACCGCAAGCTCAAGGTGCGCAAGGACCCCAACTGCGCCCTGTGCGGCGAGCACGCCACCGTCACCGAGCTCATCGACTACGACGCCTTCTGCGGTGCCGTGTCGGAGGAGGCCGCCGACGCCGCCGCCGGCTCGACGATCTCGGTCACCCAGCTCGAGCACATGCTCAAGGAGCGCGAGGAGGGCAGCCGCGACTTCGTCCTCGTCGACGTGCGCGAGCCCAACGAGTTCGAGATCAACCGCATCCCGGGCTCGGTGCTGATCCCCAAGGGCGAGTTCCTCAACGGCAACGCCCTCGAGCAGCTGCCGTCGGACAAGCAGGTCGTGCTGCACTGCAAGAGCGGGGTGCGCTCGGCCGAGGCGCTGGCGGTCCTCAAGGGCGCGGGCTACGGCGACGCGGTCCACGTCGGCGGTGGCGTGGTGGCCTGGGTCAACCAGGTCGACCCCAGCCAGCCGTCGTACTGAGCGGTTCGACCGGCGGGACGAGGACTGGAGGTTTCGCTCTCGTTACCGCAGGGTAGGTGGGAGGGCCACGGCGGCGGGTGACCGGCGGCGTGGCCACCACCAGTGCCGCCATCACGGGAGCGGCACCGACCCAGGAGGACCTCCCCATGCTCCGCAGCCTGTCCCGCCCGGCGCGTCTCGGCGCCGCCGCGGCGACCGCCGCGTGTCTCGCCGCGGCCTTCGTCGCCACCACGCCCGTCACCGCCACCTCGGCGCCGACCTGGGCCCCGGCCGACTCGGCCGCCATCCACCCCGGCGTGCAGATGTACACCGAGGGCGCCCAGTGCACGGCCAACTTCGTCTTCACCGACGCCGCCAGCAACGTCTACGTCGGCTACGCGGCGCACTGCGCGGGCACCGGTGCGGCCACCGACACCGACGGCTGCAGCGCCGGCTCCCTGCCGCTCGGCACGCGCGTGGAGTTCGTCGAGGGCGGCTCCCTCGTCGGCGCCGGCTCGACCGTCGGTGAGGGCACGCTGGCCTACAGCTCCTGGCTGGCGATGGACCGGGCCGGCGAGACCGACGCCGACGCCTGCGCCTACAACGACTTCGCCCTGGTGAAGGTGGACGCCGACGACGTGGCCGACGTCAACCCGTCGGTGCCCTTCTGGGGTGGCCCGACCGGCATCGACCGCGACGGCTCCCCGGCCGGCGAGCGCGTCTACTCCTTCGGCAACTCCAGCCTGCGCGCCGGCATCGAGGCGCTCTCGCCCAAGACCGGCCTGAGCCTGGGCACCGGCGGCAACGGCTGGACCCACCCGGTCTACACGCTGACCCCGGGCGTGCCCGGCGACTCCGGCTCGGGCTTCCTCTCCCGCGACGGCTCCGCCCTCGGCACGCTGTCGACGCTCGCCCTGGCGCCGCTCGCCGGCTCCAACGGCGTGGGCGACCTGTCGCGCGAGCTGGCCTACGCCCAGCGCACCAGCGGCATCGACGGCCTGCAGCTGGCCCTCGGCACGGAGCCCTTCAGCCCCGTCCTGTGAGACCACGCGCCCGGGGGCACCCGGGCGCCGCCCCCACCCTGACCGGCCCTGGGAGCAGGGCAGCAGCCCCGTCCGTGACGGACGGGGCTGCTGCTCGTTGTGCAGGCATGCCCCGCCGCGCCGGCCCGACCCTGCCCGCCCTCGCGCTCGCGGTCATCGCAGCAGTGCTCGTCGCGCTGCTGCCGACCGGCCCGTCCGGCGCCGCCGAGCGGGCCCGCCGCTGGGCCCCGGCCGCGGCGGCGACCATCACGCCCGGCGTGCAGATGTTCACCGCCGGGGCGCAGTGCACGGGCAACTTCGTCTTCACCGACGACCGCGGTCGGGTCTACGTCGGTTACGCGGCGCACTGCGCGGGCCTGGGGGAGGCCACCGACACCGACGGCTGCGCGACCGGCTCGCTGCCCCTCGGCACACGGGTGCGCTTCGCTCGGGGCGCGACCCTGGCGTCCCCCGGCGAGACCGTCGGCGCCGGCCGCCTCGTCTACTCCTCCTGGCGCACCATGCAGCGCCTCGGCGAGCGCCGCGCCGCCGTCTGTGCCGCCAACGACTTCGCCCTCGTGCGCGTCGGTGACCCGCACGTGGGCAAGGTGAACCCCTCCGTGCCGTTCTGGGGCGGCCCCACCGGCCTGGGCACGACCCTGGCCGCCGGCGAGCGCACCTTCTCCTACGGCCAGTCGAGCCTGCGCCCGACCACCGCCCTGTCGCCGAAGACCGGGGTCGCGCTGGGCGCGACGTACGCCGGGTGGGGCATCGACGCCTACACCCTCACCCCGGGCGTGCCCGGCGACTCGGGCTCGGGCTTCCTCGACCCGCGGGGCCGCGCCGTCGGCACCCTGTCGACCGTCGCGCTCGCCCCGCTGCCGCTGTCCAACGGGCTGGGCAACCTGCGTCGTGAGCTGGCCTACGCCCAGGCCCACGCCGGCATCCCCGGCCTGCGCCTGGTGCGCGGCACGGAGCCCTTCGACCCGGTCCTCTGACCCGGCTCTCCGACGTCGCGCCGGCGCGGCGCCCCGACCTAGGCTGGCGGGCGTGCCGAGCCACCCCGAGGACTACGTCGAGCAGGTGCTCGCCGCGGTCGAGTCCGTCCCGCCGGGCCGCGTCACGACGTACGGCGCGATCGCCGACGCCGTGGGCCGCTTCGGGCCGCGACGCGTCGGCAACGTGCTGTCCCAGCACGGCGGGTGCGTGCCCTGGTGGCGGGTCGTGCGCGCCGACGGACGCCCGCCGCCGTGCCACGACGGCACCGCCCACCTGGCCTACGCCGAGGAGGGCACGCCGCTGCGGCCCTCCGGCCGCGTCGACCTCGTCGGCGCGTTCTGGGCGCCGGATCGGCTGACCGACGGGTAACCACGACACTGGCGAGGTGATGCCGTCGTGATGTACGCCGTCCTGCACCGTACCGTCCCGCCGCTCGCCCGCGCGGTGTGGCGCCCGGAGGTGACCGGGCTGCACCACGTGCCGCGCACCGGCGGCGTCCTGCTGGCGAGCAACCACCTCAGCTTCGCCGACAGCGTGGTGATCCCGGTGGTGGTGCCGCGGCGGGTGGTCTTCCTGGCCAAGTCCGACTACTTCACCGGCCGCGGCGTGCGCGGCGCGCTGACGCGCGCCTGGTTCACCGGGCTCGGCATGCTGCCGGTCGACCGGGACGACTCGCGCGCCGCGCTCGCGAGCCTGGACACGGCGCTGGAGGTGCTGCGGCGCGGTGAGGCCTTCGGGATCTACCCCGAGGGCACCCGCTCGCGCGACGGCCGGCTCTACCGCGGCCGCACCGGCGTGGCCCACCTCGCGCTCACCGCAGGCGTGCCCGTGGTGCCCGTGGGGCTGCGCGGGACGCAGGACCTGCAGCCCGTCGGGGCCCGGCTGCCCCGGCTGGCCCGGGTCTCGGTCGCCTTCGGCCCGCCGATCACGGTGGCAGGCCGCTTCGACGGGGTCGCGCCCGGTCGGGCGCGCCGTCAGCTGACCGACGAGGTCGTCGACGCGATCGCGGCGCTGAGCGGGCAGGAGCGCGCCCCGGGCTACAACGACCGACCCGTCGAGGCCTGAGGGCGGTGCCCGGGCGGTTGTCGGAGCCGGGTGCTGTGATGTCCTCGTGAGCCCGACGACCCCCGCCCGCAGCCCCGCCAGGACCGGTGCGACCGGTCCCCGAGGCCGCTCGCGGTCCGCCGCACCGACCGGCCCGGCCTACCGCCTGGTGCGGCCCGGTGCCGAGGCGGGTGCGGCGCCACCACCGGTGCTCGACGCCGAGCAGCAGCGCGTCGTCGACCACGAGGGCGGTCCGCTGCTGGTGCTCGCCGGGCCCGGCACCGGCAAGACGACGACCCTCGTCGAGGCCGTGGTGCGCCGGGTCGAGCAGGGCGCGCGGCCCGAGGAGGTGCTGGCCCTCACCTTCTCGCGCAAGGCCGCGGAGCAGCTGCGTGACCGGGTGACCGCACGGCTGGGGCGCACGACCGCCGCGGCCCCCAGCTCGACCTTCCACTCCTTCGCCTACGGCCTGGTCCGCGCCTACGCCCCCGCGGAGCTCTACGAAGCCCCGCTGCGGCTGCTCAGCGCACCCGAGCAGGACGTCGTGCTCCGCGAGCTGCTCACCGACAGCCCCGAGTCGGTCGACTGGCCGCCCGGCCTGGCCCGCGCGCTCGGCACCCGCGGCTTCGCCCGCGAGGTGCACGCCGTGCTCTCCCGTGCGCGGGAGAAGGGCCTCGACGGCGCGGCCCTGACCGCGCTGGGGCGAGAGCACGACGCGCCGGAGCTGGTCGCCGCCGGACTCTTCCTCGACCAGTACCTCACCAACCTCGACGCCCAGGGCGCCACCGACTACGCCGACCTCATCCGGCGTGCGACGATCGAGGCGCGCGCCCACCGCGACGAGCTGCGCCGCCGCTTCCGCCACGTCTTCGTCGACGAGTACCAGGACACCGACCCCGGCCAGGTGGCGCTGCTCCGCGAGCTCGCGGGCGACGGCCGCGACCTCGTCGTGGTCGGCGACCCCCACCAGTCGATCTACGCCTTCCGCGGCGCCGAGGTGCGGGGCATCCTCGACTTCCCCCGCGAGTTCCCGACCCTCGACGGCCGCCCCGCAGAGGTCGTCGCGCTGCGCACGACCCGCCGCTTCGGGCCCCGGCTGCTCGTGGCCACCCAGCGGGTCGCCGCCCGGCTGCCGCTGTCGGGCAGCATCGACGCCGCCGCGCGCGAGGCCTTCCTGGCGCCGCAGGCGACCACCGGTGCGCTGGGGGAGGGGCGCGTGGTGGTGCGCACCTTCGACACCGAGCGGGCCGGGGCCGAGCACCTCGCCGACCTGCTGCGCCGCGCCCACCTCGAGGACGGCGTGCCGTGGGACGAGATGGCCGTGCTGGTGCGCTCCGGCCGGGCGTCGATCCCGCCGCTGCGCCGCGCCCTGGGGGCGGCGGGCGTCCCGGTGGAGGTGGCCGCCGACGAGGTGCCGCTCGTGCGCGACCCGGCGGTGCTGCCGCTGCTCGACGCACTGCGCACCGTCGCGGAGGGGGACTCCGCCGTCGACGGTGCGCGCGCGGAGTCGCTGCTGACCGGGCCGCTCGGGGGCCTCGACGCCGGTGACCTGCGTCGGCTCGGCCGGGCGCTGCGCACCCGGGAGCGGGCCCGGGCGCTGCGCGAGGGCGCGTCGCCGCGGCCATCAGGTGAGCTGGTGCGCCTCGCCGTCCTCGACCCCACGCTGCTCGACGGCCTCGACGAGCCCGCGGCCGGCCGTGCGCAGGCGCTCGCGGGGCTCCTGGCCGCCGCCCGCGAGGACCTCGCTGCCGGCGCCACCGCCGAGGAGGTGCTGTGGTCGCTGTGGTCCGGCACCTCGTGGCCGGCCCGGCTGCGGCGTGCGGCGGAGCAGGGCGGGCCGGCGGCGCGTCGTGCCCACCGCGACCTCGACTCCGTCTGCGCCCTCTTCGACCTCGCGGCCCGCGCCGAGGAGCAGCGCGACCACCGCGGTGTGCGGGCCTTCCTCGCGACGCTCGTCGCGCAGCAGATCCCCGGTGACACCCTGGCGGAGCGCGGCGCGCGCGGCGCCGCCGTGCGCCTGCTGACGGCGCACCGCTCGAAGGGGCTGGAGTGGCGGCTCGTGGTGCTGGCCCACGTCCAGGAGGACGCCTGGCCCGACCTGCGGCGCCGCTCGACGCTGCTGCAGGCCGACCGCATCGGCACCGACGGGCTGGTCCCGCCGGTGTCGGTGCGCAGCCTGCTCGCCGAGGAGCGCCGCCTCTTCTACGTCGCCTGCACCCGCGCGCGGCAGCGGTTGGTGGTCACCGCCGTCGCGTCCGGCGACGACGAGGGCGAGCAGCCGTCGCGGTTCCTCGACGAGCTGGGGGTGCCGGTGGAGGCGGTCGTGGGCCGCCCGGCGCGGCCGCTGTCCGTCGACGGCCTGGTGGCCGAGCTGCGACGCACGCTCGCCGACCCCGCCCAGCCCGAGCCGTTGCGCGAGGCGGCCGCGCGCCGCCTCGCGCGGCTCGCCGCCGAGACGGTCGGCGACCGCGCACTGGTGCCGCACGCCGACCCCTCCACCTGGTGGGGCACGCGTGCGGCCACCCGGTCGGTGCAGCCCGTCCGCGACCCCGAGCGGCCCGTGCCGCTCTCGGCCAGCGCGCTGGAGGGCATCGTGACCTGCCCGATGCGCTGGTTCCTCGAGCGCGAGGCCGGCGGCACCGCCCGCGCCCACCAGGCGGCCAACCTCGGCCAGCTCCTGCACGCGCTCGCCCAGCGGGTGGCGACCGGCGACCTGGACGCCGGTCCCGACGACGTGGGAGTGCTGATGGCCCACGTCGACGCCGTCTGGGACCGGCTGGAGTTCCGCACGCCGTGGTCGCGCGCACGGGAGCACGACCGCGTCCGCGCCGCGCTCGAGCGCTTCCTGCGCTGGCACCACCGCACCGGTCGCCGGCTGCTGGCGACCGAGGCGCCCTTCGACACCGTCGTCGAGCTGCCCGACGGCGAGCAGGTGCAGCTCACCGGCTACGCCGACCGTCTCGAGCTCGACCGCGACGGTCGGGTCGTGGTCGTCGACCTCAAGACCGGCCGCACCGCCCCGTCCACGAGCTCGGTGCAGCAGCACCGCCAGCTCGCGCTCTACCAGCTCGCGGTCGACCACGGGGCAGTGGCGGAGCACGCGCCCGACGCGCCCGCCGGCGGTGGCGAGCTGGTGCAGCTCGGGCTGCTCGACGGCGGCCCGGAGGCCGTGGTGCAGCCCCAGCGGCGGCACGCCGACGACGGCCCCGAGCGCGCGGTCCTGCGCGGCGAGCTGCAGCGGGCCGCGGTGGTGCTGCGGCGCGAGGGGTTCCCGGCCGCCGCGGGGGCGCACTGCCGCGACTGCGCCTTCACGTCGCTGTGCCCGGTCAAGGGCGCCGGGTCGGTGGTGGCGTCGTGACCGGTCCTCTCGCACCCGTGGTGCCGATCGAGTCACCCGAGGACCTCCAGCGCGTCATGCAGACGCCCTACGCGCCGAGCCCGCAGCAGTGGCGCGCCATCTCGGCCCCCCTGTCCCCGGCGGTCGTCGTCGCCGGCGCCGGGTCGGGCAAGACGACGCTGATGGCCGCCCGGGTCGTGCACCTGGTGGTCACCGGCCAGGTGCGCCCCGAGGAGGTCCTGGGGCTCACGTTCACCACGAAGGCCGCCAGCGAGCTGCGCGCGCGCATCCGTGCCGCGCTGCGCACCGCCGGCGTGCTGCCCGAGGCCGGCCGGCCGGCGGGCCGGGGCGGTCCAGGTGGGCCGGGCGTCACCGACGACGACGCGGGCGAGGAGGTGCTGGAGCCCACGGTGCTGACCTACAACGCCTACGCTGCGCAGCTGCTCAGCGAGCACGGCCTGCGCATCGGCCACGAGCCCGACACCCGCGTGGTCACCGACGCCGCGCGCTTCCAGCTCGGCGCCCGGGTCGTCGAGCGCCACACCGCCGCGGTGCACCAGCTCTCCGACCACCCTGAGACCGTCATCCAGTCGCTGCTCGCGCTCGACGGCGCGATGAGCGAGCACCTCGTCGCGCCCGACGACGTGCGACGTGTCGACGCGGAGGCACGGCGCGGCTTCGAGCGCGCCCTGGCCGAGGAGCGCGCCGGCAAGGCGCGCTCGACGTGGTGCCAGGCGGTCGAGAAGGCGATCTCGGCGATCGACCGCCGTGCCGAGCTCCTCGGGCTCGTGGAGGACTACCGCCGGCTCAAGCGCGACCTGGGGCTGATGGACTTCTCCGACCAGATCGAGCTCGGGGCGCGCCTCGCGGTCGAGCAGCCCGACGTCGGCGCCGCCGAGCGCGCGGTGCGCAAGGTGGTCCTCCTCGACGAGTACCAGGACACCTCCGTCGCGCAGGCGACCATGCTCTCCCGGCTCTTCTCGGGGCCCGACCCGGCGCGTGGGCTCGGCCACGCGGTCACCGCGGTCGGCGACCCCAACCAGGCCATCTACGGCTGGCGCGGCGCCTCGGTGTCCAACATCCTCGGCTTCGCCGAGACCTTCCCGGCCGCGCCGGGTCCCGACGGGACCCCGGGCGAGGTGCCGGTCCACCCGCTCACCGTCAACCGCCGCTCCGACCGGCTCGTCCTCGACGTCGCCAACCGGCTCGCGGAGCCGCTGCTGGAGGCCTACGACCAGGTCGAGCCGCTCGAGGCGGCGCCCGGGGCGGCGGAGGGCAGCGTCGAGGTCGCGGTCCACGAGACCCACGCCGACGAGCTGGCGTGGTTGGTGGAGGCGGTGCAGGACGCACACGCGGGGGTCCGCGACGACGGCTCGCCCCTCCTGTGGTCCGACCTGGGCGTGCTGGTGCGCGACAACGCCCACGCCGAGGACGTCTTCGACGCGCTGACCTCGGCCGGCGTCCCGGTCGAGATCGTCGGGCTCTCCGGGCTGCTGCGCCTGCCCGAGGTGGCCGAGGTGGTCGCGACCCTCCGGCTGCTGCACGACGTGACGGCCAACGCCGCGCTGCTGACGCTGCTCACCGGTCCGCGCTGGGCGGTGGGTCCGCGCGACCTGCGCCTGCTCGGCCGGCGGGCCGCCCAGATCGCGGGAGGCCAGCTGGCCCGGCCCGACGACGCGAGCGACGTGGCTGCGCACCTGCTGGCCGTCGCCGACGGCGTCGACCCGGCCGAGGTGCCGTGCCTCGACGACGCCCTGGCCGACCCGGGGGACCCGGCGGAGCACCCCTTCTCCTCCGAGGCGCGCGAGCGCTTCGCCCTGCTCGCCGCCGAGCTGCGCCAGCTGCGCGGCCACGTCGGCGAGCCGGTGCTCGACGTGGTGCGCCGCATCGTCGACGCCGCCGGCACCGACGTCGAGCTGGCCTCCGCGGTGAGCCCGGCGGCGGCCGCGCGTCGCGACAACCTCGACCTCTTCCTGCGCGCGGTCGCCGACTTCGAGGCGGTCGACGGCGACGTCACGCTGCCGGCGCTGCTCGCCTACCTGACCGCGGAGGACGACCAGGGCAACGGCCTCGACCTCGCGACGCCGACGCAGGCCGACTCGGTCAAGCTGCTCACGGTGCACCGCTCCAAGGGCCTCGAGTGGCACACCGTCTTCCTGGTGGGTGCGTGCGAGACCCGCTTCCCCTCCAACCGCTCGCGCACCTTGTGGACCACCTCGCCGGCGGTGCTCCCCGCGCCGCTGCGCGGCGACGCCCACGACCTGCCGCAGCTCGCCGGCCACGACAAGCCGGCCCTCGACGCCTACCGCGCGGCCACCCGGGCCCACGACGCCGAGGAGGAGCTGCGCCTCGGCTACGTCGCGCTCACCCGCGCCGCGCACCGGCTGGCCGTCACCTCCTACTGCTGGAGCCCGCGCGCCACGCCGTTCGGGCCCTCGTCCTACCAGCAGGTCGTGCGCGAGGTGCTCGAGGAGCGCGGGCTGCCCGTGCACTGCTGGCGCGAGAAGCCGGAGAAGGGCGCCGCGCACCCCTACGCCGACGTCGACGCCACCCGCCCCTGGCCACCGACCGAGGCCGGGCGCGAGGCACTGCTGCGCCGCGAGGCCGCCGAGCGCGTGCGCGCCGCCGCGGCGCGGGTCGGTGCACCCGACGACGACCTCGACGTGGTCTCCGCGGCGCGGGTCGCCGAGTGGGACGCCGAGCTCGACCGGCTGCTCGCCGAGCTGCGCCGCGACCGTGCCGACGAGGTGACGGTGGCGCTGCCGGCCAGCCTGTCGGCCACCGCGGTCTCCCGGCTGCGCGACGACCCCGACGGCTTCGCCCGCGACCTGGCGCGCCCCGTGCCGCGACGGCCGTCGTCCGCCGCTCGCTTCGGCACCCGCTTCCACGCCTGGGTCGAGGCGCGCTTCGGCCAGCAGGACCTCTTCGACTACGACGACCTGCCGGGGCGCGCCGACGCCGGCATCGACGACGACACCGACCTCAAGGCGCTCGTCGAGGCCTTCGAGGCCGGACCGTTCGCGACCCGGGTGCCCCACGCCGTCGAGGCGCCCTTCGCGCTCGTGCTCGCGGGCCAGGTGGTCCGCGGCCGCATCGACGCCGTCTACGCCGAGCCCGACGGCAGCTTCCTGGTCATCGACTGGAAGACCGGCCGCAGCCTGGACGCCGATCCGCTCCAGCTCGCGCTCTACCGCCTGGCCTGGGCCGAGCTGCACGACCTGCCGCTCGACCGGGTGCGCGCCGCCTTCTGCCACGTGCGCACCGGCGACGTGGTCGCCCCGCCGGACCTCCTCGACCGCGCGGGTCTCGAGGCGCTCCTCGGTGGGGACTAGCCTCGCCGACGTGCCGACCCCCGACCCGACACCCCGCCCGCCGGCCCCGGCGTCGCCCCGCACCCTGCCCCACGTCGCGCTGTCGCAGCACGCCCACGACCGGCACGGGGCGCACCGCAGCGACGAGGCGTGGCACGCCGCGCGGTGGGCCGACCCCACCACGCGCGTCCTGGTGCTCGCCGGCTCACGGCTGCGCGTCGTCGACGGCCGCGTCGCCTGGACCACGCCGGCCGAGGCGCCCGCGGGCACCCGCCTGCTGCTGGGGGAGCGCGACGGCACCACGGCGTACGCCGTCGTCGTCGACCCCGCGGACGCGCCTGGCCCGCGCGAGGAGTGGGTCGTGCTCCGCGCGGCGCTCCAGCACGTGGCCGACCCGGCCGATCCCGACGCCGCGCGCGACGCCCCGCTGGTGCTGCACGCCGTCGGTCTCGCCGAGTGGCTGTGGGCGACGCGGCACTGCCCGCGCTGCGGAGGTGCGCTCGAGGTCCGCAAGGCGGGGCACGAGCAGGTCTGCACCGCGTGCGGCAAGCCGCAGTTCCCCCGCACCGACCCCGCGGTCATCATGCTGGTCGCCCACGGCGAGCCGGGGTCCGACGACGAGCGGTGCCTGCTCGGGCGCAGCCCCGCGTGGCCGCCCGGGCGCTACTCCACCCTCGCGGGCTTCGTCGAGCCCGGGGAGACGATGGAGGACGCCGTGCGCCGCGAGGTGCACGAGGAGACCGGGGTGCTGGTCGGCGCGGTCGACTACTTCGGCAGCCAGCCGTGGCCGCTCCCGGCCAGCCTCATGGTCGGCTTCACCGCGCGCGCGAGCTCCACCGCCGTCGCGGTCGACGGCGAGGAGGTCGAGGACGCGCGCTGGTGGACCCGCGACGAGCTGCGCGCGGAGGCCGAGTCGGGCGCGCTCGTGCTGCCCGGCGGCGTCTCGATCTCGCGGTCGCTCATCGAGGGGTGGTACGGCGGTCCGCTGCCGGGCCAGTGGTGACGCCCGCCCGGCGGCCCGGCCGAGCAGGCCGGGGGGACGGTCTCAGGCCAGCGAGGCCAGCTTCTCCTTGACCTGCGCCAGCGAGGGGTTCGTCATCGCCGTGCCGTCGCTGTAGACGAGGGTCGGCACGGTCTGGTTGCCGCCGTTGGCCTGCTCGACGAGCTGCGCGGCCGCGGGGTCCTGCTCGATGTCGACCACGTCGAAGGGGATGCCCTCACGGTCGAGCTGGCCCTTCAGGCGGTGGCAGTAGCCGCACCAGGGCGTGCTGTACATCGTGAACTGGGCGCTCATCGCGGGGTCTCCTCGTCGGGTCTCGGGGGTGTCGGAGCCGGCGTCTAGGGTCGGGTCCGCACCTGGGCCAACCACCTGCTCCGAGGAGATGTTCCCTCATGCCGCACGCCGACGACCTGCTCGCCGCGCTCGACCCCGAGCAGCGTGCGGTCGCCGAGGCGCTGCGTGGGCCGGTGCGCGTGCTGGCCGGCGCCGGCACGGGCAAGACCCGCGCCATCACCCACCGCATCGCCCACGGGGTGCGCACCGGTGTCTACGAGCCCACCGAGGTGCTCGCGGTCACCTTCACCACGCGCGCGGCCGGCGAGATGCGCGGGCGGCTGCGCTCGCTGGGCGCCGGCGGGGTGCAGGCGCGCACCTTCCACTCCGCCGCGCTGCGCCAGCTGCGCTACTTCTGGCCCCGCGTGCACGGCAGCGAGCTGCCGACCCTCACGGAGTCCAAGCTCGGCCTGGTCGCGACCGCGGCCCGGCGACACCGGCTGCCCACCGACCAGGCGCTGCTGCGCGACCTCGCCTCCGAGGTCGAGTGGGCCAAGGTGAGCAACGTCCACCCCGACGACTACGTCCGCGTCGCGGCGTCGCGCGGCCGCTCGGTGGCCAAGGCCGACCCCGAGGTGGTCGCGCGGGTGCTCTCGACCTACGAGGACGTCAAGCGCAGCGCGGGCCGC
Organism: Nocardioides perillae; assembly: GCF_013409425.1. Lineage (NCBI taxonomy): Bacteria > Bacillati > Actinomycetota > Actinomycetes > Propionibacteriales > Nocardioidaceae > Nocardioides > Nocardioides perillae. Next base: position 1,713,797 of record NZ_JACCAC010000001.1, read on the forward strand.
ATGGACATGGAGGACGTGCTGCTGCTGTGCGCGGGCGTCCTCGCCGACGACGAGCGGGTGGCCGCGCAGGTCCGCCGACAGTACAAGTGGTTCGTCGTCGACGAGTTCCAGGACGTCTCGCCGCTGCAGCAGGCGCTGCTCGACCTGTGGCTGGGCGGTCGCCACGAGATCTGCGTGGTCGGCGACCCCGCCCAGACGATCTACTCCTTCGCCGGAGCCGACTCGACCTACCTGCGCGACTTCGCAACCCACCACCCCGGCACGACCTCGGTGGAGCTGGTGCGCAACTACCGCTCCACCCCCGAGGTCGTCTCGGTCGCCAACCGGCTGCTGTCCGGCAGCCCCAGCGAGGGCGTGCGGCTCACTGCCGTGCGCGACGGCGGCCCGGCGGTGTCGTGGGCGCAGCGCGCCGACGAGGTCGAGGAGGCCGAGGCGGTCGCGGCCCGGGTGCTCGAGCTGCGTGCGGCCGGGGTGCCGCTGTCCGAGGTGGCGGTGCTCTTCCGCATCAACGCCCAGTCCGAGGCCTTTGAGGAGGCGCTCGCCGCCCGCGGCCTGCCCTACGTCGTCCGTGGCGCGGCCCGCTTCTTCGACCGCCCCGAGGTGCGTCAGGCGGTCACCCTGCTGCGCGGCACCGCGCGCGGCGGTGGCGGGGGCACCGCCGACGACCTCCTCGACGACGTGCGCGCCACGCTGTCCGGCGTCGGCTGGACCACCGACGCGCCGACCGCCCGCGGGCAGACGCGCGACCGGTGGGAGTCGCTGCAGGCGCTGGTCGACCAGGCGGCCGAGTTCGCCCGGACCGCCGCCGAGCGCGACGAGCCCGCCGACCTCGGGGCCTTCGTCGACGACCTCGACCGCCGTGCCGCCGAGCAGCACGCCCCGGTCGCCGAGGGCGTCACCCTCGCGAGCCTCCACGCCGCGAAGGGCCTCGAGTGGGACGTCGTCTTCCTCTGCGGCCTGCAGGACGGCACCCTGCCCATCAGCTACGCGATCGAGACCGGTCCCGGGGCCGTGGAGGAGGAGCGGCGCCTGCTCTACGTGGGGGTCACCCGGGCCCGCCGGGAGCTGCACGTGTCGTGGGCGCTCGCGCGCCAACCCGGAGGGCGGGCCTCGCGCAAGCCGTCGCGCTTCCTCGACGGCCTGCGCCCCGCTGGCCTCGACGACGGCGGGGGCCAGCGCGAGCGCGGCCGGTCCCGGCGACGTCAGCCGGCCCACTGCCGTGAGTGCGGCAGGCCACTGGAGACGCCCGCGGCGCGCAAGACCGGGCGGTGCGAGGACTGCCCCGCGTCCTACGACGAGGAGCTCTTCGAGCGGCTGCGGGCCTGGCGGCTCGCCAAGGCCGCCGACGAGAGCGTCCCGGCCTACGTCGTCTTCACCGACGCCACCTTGCAGCTCATCGCCGAGCACCGCCCCCGGTCACCGCAGGCACTGCTGGCGCTCAGCGGCATCGGCCGGGGCAAGCTCGAGAAGTACGGCGAGGAGGTCCTGGAGCTGCTCTCCTGAGGCCGCCGGGCGGCGCCGGAGGAAAATTTCGTTGTAATACCCGTAAATTCGATTGCCCATGACACTGCGGACCCGCTACGGTCCTCACCAACGCCCGGCGACCAGGGTCCCTGCCACGGACCTCGCCCCGACCCACCGGAGGAGGTGGACCAGATGATGACGATCGCGACGACCGCGAAGCCGATGTCCCTGACGGGGACGTCGCGCGCCCTCGTGCCCACCTGCGCCCACGCCTCCCTCGTGGCCGTCCAGGGCACCCGTGCGCCCATCGCCGCCCAGCGCGCCGACGTCGTCGGCGTGCGCACCGGCGTCGAGGCCCGCGGCGGCGCCGCCCTCGTGCCGGCCACCCCGTTCTGGGGGACCCCTGCCTGGAGACCACCGACCAGCTGACCAGCTCAGCTCGCCGGCACCCTCCAGGCCGCGGATCCCCACCGGGATCCGCGGCTTTTCTGTTTCCCGCACCACACACGACCAGGTCGACGGAAGGAGGTGACACATGACCATCAGCGTTCTCGACCGCGCGACGGAGCAGCTCCCGGCAACCCTGGGCCAGCTGCACGACGCGGCGGAGGAGGTGGACGAGGAGCGGTTGCCGTGCCGGGTGGAGAACCCCGAGCTCTGGTTCGCCGAGACCCCGTCCGACGTGGAGTTCGCCAAGTCCCTGTGCCAGGGCTGCCCCGTGCAGTCGCTGTGCCTCGACGGGGCGCTCGAGCGGCGCGAGCCGTGGGGCGTCTGGGGAGGCCAGCTCTTCCTGCAGGGCGTGGTGATCCCGCGCAAGCGCCCGCGTGGCCGGCCCCGCAAGAGCGAGGCAGCCGCCTGAGCCCCCGACCGCCCGTCCCGACACCTGCACCACCGGAGAAGACCACCCTCATGAAGCACCGAGCGAACGGAAGCACCGACATGGAACTCATGCACGAACACCTGGCACGCGCACAAATGTCCGCGCGCCTGGGAGAGGCGCAGCAGCTGCGGCGCGGCCACCAGCTGGCCATCCACCAGCGGATGAGCCGCAAGGCGGAGAAGGCGGCGCTGCAGGCGCGCCTCGCCATCGCCCGCGCCCTCTGAGCAGGGCGCGGCACCGACCCTCGACGATCGACCTGGTCGTGGGACACCCGAGCCGGGTCCGGCCCCGCACGCACCGCGTGCCGGGGTCGGGCCCGGCTCTCGTGCGTGCCGCCGTGCCACCCGGAGCGTGCACGGCGAGGCCGGCCGGGTCCGGCTACGGTGGTGGGGTGGTCGGAGCCGAGCGCACGCCGCCCGAGACGGGCCCCGAGACGGGCCTCGAGACGGGCCCCGAGGCGGGACCCGAGGTCAGCCCCGCGCCCGGCCCGCGCACGTGCGACTTCTGCGGCGCCCACGAGGCGGACGCGGCCCGGGCGGCGCTGACGTGGACGACCGCGACGGAGCGGGGCCGCACCCGCAGCTTCTGTCCGCGCTGCTCGCGCGAGCACCTGCGGGCGATGGAGTCCAAGCTCGACAGCGAGTGGTGGTGACCGGCCCGCCGCGCTGAGGTCAGGCCGCCCAGTCGCACCCGCAGCGCGGGTGCAGCGGCCAGCGCCGCGGCGTGAGGTCGAGCCGGTCGTCGACCTCGACGGTCGCCGACCAGGTCTGCGGTCGCCGCCCGTCGACCCAGCGCAGGAGGTCAGCGGCCGCGAGGCCGAGCGCGACGGCGACCAGCGTCGGGTCGCCCGGCGCGGGCGCCACCGTGTCGCCGCGCACGGTCGCGCGGGCGCGGCTCAGCTGCAGGTCGACCAGCGGCGCCGCGGGATCCTGGTCGGCCCGGGCGGCGGAGAGGCAGCGCACGCAGGCCGACTCGCCCGGGGCGGTGAACGGGCCCACGCGCGCCCCGCCCCGCGGCGTGGCGACCACGTGGAGGTGCGGTGTCGCCGTGCGCAGCAGGTCGTCGGCGGCCTCGGGCCGGTCGAGCAGCACCCACGCCGCCGGGGCCGCCCCACCGCCGGTCCGGCGTCGGGGCTCCGGGTCGGTCCACGGGACGAGCCCGGCGTTCGCGAGCAGCGGGGCGACGCGAGCACACCAGTCGGCCCGCCCGGCGACCCCGACCGCCAGTGAGCGCCGCCGGGCGAGCAGCGTCGGGGCGGCCTCGCCGTGCACGGCGTACGCCGCGGCGACAGCGGCCCGCGCCGGCTCGCCTCCCTCACTCGCCGCACCGACCGCGCCTCCTGCGGCCGTGAGGTCGCGCCGCAACGACGCGGCCGGCACGACGAGTCGCTCCTCGCGCAGGCGCCGCCACACCAGGTCGTGGCGGCCCGGCGTCCGCACGGCACCGCTCGTGCCCAGCCGGTCGAGCAGGCCGCGTACGGCGTCACGGGCGCCCACCACGACCGCCCGGTCGCCTGTGCCGACCTGCACGTGGTCGGGCGGGCGGCGGACGACGGCGACCCCCGGGGCGAGGACCCACACCACCGGGTCGGGGTCGCGCCCCGCCGCGGCCGGGGCGGACGGCACGGGGCCGGGATCGAGGCGACGGCTGCTCACCCCGCGAGGGTGCCACCGGCCGGCCGTCACCGTGGGCCGCTCTCCACAGCCCCGCACCCGCAGCGTCGGCGGCGTCGGCAGAGGCTGCGGTCCGGGCAGCGGCCGTGGTCCCCGGGCTGCGGCGTCGGCTGCGACGCCGTCGTCCGCGCCGACCACTAGCCTGCCGCCATGGCTGCCAGCGCTGGGACCTCCGACCTCGACCTCACCCACCTCCGGCTCGACCGGCCCGCGCCGGGCGTCGCGCGGCTGACCCTGGACAACCCGGGGCAACGCAACGCCATGTCGGCGGAGATGACCGCGAGCTGGGTGCGGGCGGTCGACGCGCTGCGTGGTGACCCCGAGGTGCGGGTCGTCGTCGTGACGGGGGAGGGCAAGGCCTTCTGCTCCGGCGGCGACACGTCCTGGTTGGCCAGCGAGCCGGGGGCGTCGGTCGACCGGCTGCGCACGCGGATGGTGGCGTTCTACCGCGCCTGGCTCTCGATCCGCAGCCTCGAGGTGCCGACCATCGCCGCGCTCAACGGCGCGGCGATCGGTGCCGGGTTGTGCGTCGCGCTGGCCTGCGACGTGCGCCACGCCGCGGCCGGCGCGCGGCTGGGGGTGCCCTTCACCCGCCTCGGTCTGCACCCCGGGATGGCGGCGACCCACCTGCTGCCCGACGTGGTGGGCCCCGCCCGGGCCCGCGACCTGCTCCTGACCGGCCGCCTCGTCGACGCCGACGAGGCGCTGGGGCTCGGTCTCGTCTCCCGCGTGGTCGACCCCGCGGACTTCGAGGCGTCGGTGATCGAGACTGCCCAGCAGGTCGCCGGCGCCGCGCCGATCGCCACCCGGCTGACCAAGCTCGCGCTGCTGCAGGGTGGGCACGCCGACCTGGAGGCGGGGTTGCAGTGGGAGGCGATGGCGCAGCCGATCACCCTGGCGACGGCCGACCTGCAGGAGGGCATCGCCGCCGTGCAGCAGAAGCGGGCCCCGGTCTTCCGGGGGGAGTAGCGGCCACCTCAGGTGGCAGCGGGCCCCCGGCTCGTCCCTGCGGCTGGGCTTCCCCTTCCCGACCGCAGCGGACCCGCCGGGGGCCCTCTGGGCAGCAACCTAGGAGCGTCGGGCGCGCGGGTCAACGCCTGTCTGTCCACCCCTGTGGACAGGGCTGTGGACAACGTGTGGACCCAGGCACGACGACGGTGGACAGGGGTCCGCAGGTGGGGGACCGGGCTGTGCACGACACGCCCGGGCGGTGTCACCGCCCCACCGGTGACCAGCCAGGATGGGCGGGCACGGGCTGTGGAGGAGAAGTCGTCGGGAGGAGCACGGCGTGTCGTACGACGCGGGTCCGGTGGCAGCGCTGCGCCGCATCGCGTTCCTGCTGGAGCGGGCGCGCGAGGACACCTACAAGGTCAAGGCCTACCGGGCGGCGGCGGCGACCCTGCTCCCGCTGCCCGCGGACGAGGTCGCCGCCCGGGTCGACGCGGGCACGCTCACCGAGCTGCCCGGGGTCGGTGCCAGCACCGCGAAGGTCGTCGCGGCGGCGGTGCGCGGGGAGGTGCCCGAGCGGCTGGCCCGGCTCGAGGCCGAGCAGGCAGGCCCGCTCGTCGAGGGTGGGCGCGCCCACCGCGCGGCGCTGCGCGGCGACTGCCACAGCCACTCCGACTGGTCCGACGGCGGCTCGCCGATCGAGGAGATGGCCTTCACCGCCATCGAGCTGGGCCACGACTACCTCGTGCTCACCGACCACTCGCCCCGCCTCAAGGTCGCTCGCGGGCTCTCGGCCGAGCGCCTCGCGCGCCAGCTCGACGTCGTCGACGCGGTCAACGCCCACCTCGTGGCCCGCGCCGACGCCGGCCCGGGGGAGGGCTTCACCCTGCTGAAGGGCATCGAGGTCGACATCCTCGACGACGGCGGGCTCGACCAGAGCGACGAGATGCTGGCGCGTCTCGACCTCCGCGTCGCCAGCGTGCACTCCAAGCTGCAGATGGAGCGTGCCGCGATGACGCGGCGGATGGTCGCGGCCGTGCGGCACCCGCGCACCAACGTGCTGGGCCACTGCACGGGCCGGCTGGTCACGGGCGGGCGCGGCACCCGGGCCGAGTCGTCCTTCGACGCCCGCGCGGTCTTCGAGGCGTGCGCCGAGAGCGGCACCGCGGTGGAGATCAACTCGCGGCCCGAGCGGCGCGACCCGCCGACCCGGCTGCTCGAGCTGGCGCGCGACGTGGGCTGCCTCTTCTCGATCGACAGCGACGCCCACGCCCCCGGCCAGCTCGACTTCCTCGACCACGGCTGCGAGCGTGCGGAGGCGGCGGGCATCGAGCCCGACCGCATCGTCAACACCTGGCCGCGCGACAGGTTGCTCGCGTGGGCCGCGGGGGACACCTCCGTCCGCTAGCGTGCGGAGGGTGGCGGTCGCGGACGCGGGTGAGGACGCGGTCCCCCCTGCCCGAGGCCCGCTGCCGGCCAGTCCCCGGGTGGAGGTACGCCGCTCGTCGCGACGCCGCCGCACGGTCTCGGCGTACCGCGACGGGGACACCGTCGTCGTGCTGGTCCCCGCGAGCCTGAGCCGGCGCCAGGAGGCCGACTGGGTGGCGCGGATGGTCGCGCGGCTGCAGCGCGCGGAGGCACGGCGCAGCCCGAGCGACGCCGACCTGCTGGCGCGGGCGCTGCACCTGAACGACACCTACCTCGGCGGCCTGGCCGTCCCCGACTCGGTGCGGTGGGTCGACAACCAGCGAGCGCGGTGGGGGTCCTGCACCCCCGGGGACCGCTCGATCCGGCTCTCGAGCCGGCTGCGCGGGATGCCCACCTGGGTCGTCGACTACGTGCTGGTGCACGAGCTCGCCCACCTGCTCGAGCCTGGGCACGACGCGAAGTTCTGGTCGTGGGTCGAGCGCTATCCCCGCGCGGAGCGCGCCCGGGGCTACCTGCTCGGCTGGTCGGCCGCGGCCGACGTCGAGCCCCCGGCCAGCGAGGCCGACGCGCCGGGGACCGACACGCCCTGAGCCGGCGCGAGCGTCGCGAGCCGCTCGCGGGCCAGCGCCACCAGCTCGACGAGGTCGGGGTCGGGGTCGGGCAGCGCGTCGACCGGCCACCACCGCACGTCGAGGCTCTCCTCGCTCACGACGTGCTCGTCGGCCTCGGGACCGTGCTCCGCCACCGCGGCGAAGCGCACGTCGAGGTGGTGCACGCCGCCGGCACCGCCGCAGAAGGGGACGGCGTGCTCGCTGAGCTGCACCGGCTGCGGGTCGAGCCGCAGCCCGACGAGGCCGGACTCCTCCGCTGCCTCCCGCGCCGCCGCGCCGGCGAGGGAGCGGTCGCCCTCTTCGCAGTGCCCGCCGACCTGGAACCAGCGCCGTGCCTTGGCGTGCAGCGTCAGCAGCACCCAGGCGCCGTCGGGGGAGAGGACGGCGGTGCTGGCCGTCAGGTGGTCGGGCCGGCAGCCGCGCTCGACCCCGTCGGGGTGCTCGCGCAGGTGGGCGGTGAAGCGGGCGCGCAGCGCCTCCTGCGCGGGCGAGGGGGCCGCCCAGCCGTCGAGGGTGTGCAGCGCGTCGGCGTGCAGGCTCACGCCGGCCGGTCGCCGGCGTCCCCGCCGTCGTCCTCGGCCTCGCCGTCGGTGCTCCCCTCGGTGCCCCCGTCCGGGCCTCCGTCGCTGCCCCCGTCGCTGCCCCCGTCGCTGCCCCCGTCGGTGCCCGGGGCCTCGCCGGAGAGCAGCCGCTGCAGCTCGGCGTCGAACTCGTCCTCGCTCAGCGCGTCGGGCGCGGCGGCGTCCTCGCGGAAGCCGAGGGGGTCGTCGAGGTCGGCCGCGGTGGGCAGCAGGTCGGGGTGGGTCCACACCCCGTCGCGGGCCTCGGCGCCCTGCCGGGTGCGCAGCGAGCCCCACAGGGTGGAGGCGTCGCGCAGACGGCGGGGGCGCAGCTCGAGGCCGACCAGGGAGGCGAAGGTCTGCTCGGCGGGGCCGCCGGCCGCGCGGCGTCGGCGCACCGCCTCCTGCAGCTTCGCGGCCGCCGGCATCCGCTCGGCCGTCGCCTGGCCGACGACCTCGTCGACCCAGCCCTCGACGAGCGCGAGCGTCACCTCGAGGCGCTGCAGCGCGGCCAGCTGGGCGGGGGACTGGGCGAGGTCGAAGAGCCCGCCCTCCATCGCCGACTGCAGGGCGGCGGGGTCCATTGGGTTGAGCCCGCGCACCTGCTCCTCGAGGCCGCTGACGTCGATCTCGATGCCGCGGGCGTAGTCGGTGACGGCGCCCAGGAGGTGCTCGCGCAGCCACGGGACGTGGGCGAAGAGCCGCTGGTGGGCGGCCTCGCGGAGCGCGAGGTAGAGCAGCACGTCGTCGGCGGTGACGTCGAGGCCGTCGGCGAAGTCGGCGATGTTGGCCGGCACCAGCGCGGCGACCCCGTCAGGGCCGAGGGGGAGGCCCACGTCGCTGGCGGTGAGCACCTCGCCCGCGAGCGCCCCGAGGCCCTGACCGACCTGCGTCGCGACCATCGCGCCCGTGGCGCGACCCAGGATGTCGAGCACGGGTCCGGCCATCGCGCGCGCCTCCTCGGGCAGCGCGTCGGCCAGCGCACCGGTGGCCTGCGCGGCGATCGGCTCGACCAGGCCCTTCCAGACCTGGGTCGTCGAGGTGACCCACTCGGCGCGCGACCAGGCGGCAGTGGTGGTGACGCCGGAGGGGAAGCCGGTGGCGGTGTCGAGCCAGTGGTCGGCGAGGCGCACCGCGTCGGCGACGGCGTCCCTCTGCTTCTGCGTCGGCGAGGGGTCGGGCTCCTGCGCGACGGCCTTGCGGGCGACGTCGAGGGCCAGGGTCCAGTTGACCGGCCCCTCGTGGGGGGCGAAGAGGTGCTGCACCTGCCCCATCAGCGCGGCCAGGTCGGGCATCCCCGGGATGCCGCCCGGGGCACTTGGGACCCCGAAGCCGCCGACACCGCCGGCGCCCCCCGACAGGTTGCGGAAGAGCTGCTCGAAGGGCGTGCCCTCGAACGGGTTCTGCCCGTCCCCGGGCCGGTCCGCGGCGTCGTCGCTCATGGGGTCCACGGTACTGCCGGCGCACTAGGGTGGCGGCGTGGCCGCCGACCTGCACCCCGCCGTACGCCTCGTGGACCTGCGGGAGACCCCGCTCGACGTCGCCGAGGTGGTCGGGGCCCTCGACGACGACGCCTCCGGCGGTCTGGTGCTCTTCGTCGGCCGGGTGCGTGACCACGACGCCGGCAAGGGCGTGGTGGGCCTCGACTACTCCGCCCACCCGGCCGCCCTCGACCGGCTCCGCGACGTCTGCGGGCGGGTGGCCGAGGAGCACGACGTGCAGGGCGTCGCCGCGGTCCACCGCGTCGGGAGCCTCGGGATCGGCGACGTCGCCGTGGTCGTGGCGACCACCGCCGGCCACCGCGGCGAGGCGTTCACCGCCTCGCGCGCCCTCATCGACACCCTCAAGGCCGAGGTGCCGATCTGGAAGCACCAGCGCTTCGGCGACGGCACGGAGGAGTGGGTGGGCACGCCCTGAGCGCGCGCTCCGGCGTGGCGGCGCCGCGACCTCCGGCGCGCGCCGCACACTGCGGTGGTGGAGATCCTGCTGTGGCTGGTGCCCCCCGCCGCCGTGACGGCTGCGGCGATGGCGTGGGCCGGGTGGTCGGGCCGCAAAGGTCGCGACGAGGTCGACCGCGAGGCCGCGCTCGCCCGGATGGCTGCCGCGCTCTCGCAGGAGCCGCCCGCGCGGGCCACCGGCGTGGCGCGGCCGCGCGACCGCAGCACCGGCATCGCGGTGCGCCCGTCGCGACGCGCCCCCGGCGCCGGTCCGCGCTGACCCGGCCCCCGGCCCGGACCCTTCTCCGGGGTGAGAGGCTGGGGCCATGACGGGCGCCACCGAGGTCGACGCCGGTGCTGACGCGCCCGCCGGACGACCGAGCCAGCGCACGGTGGCGGGCCTCGTGGCCGTGCCCCTGCTGCTGGTGCTGTGGCTGGCGGCTGCGCTGCTGCCCGTGCCGTTCGTGACCTACGAGCCCGGCCTGACCCTCGACGTCCTCGCCTCCGACGACGGCCGCGAGCGCATCCAGGTGCAGGGCGCGCGGACCTACCGCACCGACGGCGAGCTGCGGATGACGACGGTCTACGTCACCCAGCCGCGCGCGCGGGTCAACCTGTTCTCCGCGATGGGCGCCTGGCTCGACGACGAGCGGGCGGTCTACCCCTACGACGCCGTCTACGACGAGGACGAGACCGCCGAGGAGACCCGGCGGGAGTCGTCGGTGCAGATGGTCTCCTCGCAGGACGCCGCCACCGCCGCGGCGCTGCGCGAGCTCGGCTACGACGTCACGCCGGTCGTCGAGGTGCTCAACGTGACCGAGGGCCTGCCGGCCGAGGGGCGGCTGCAGGTGCGCGACGTCATCGAGGCCGTCGACGGCCAGGAGATCTCCTCGGCTGAGCAGGTCGGGCAGGTGGTGCGCGCCGCGGGTGCCGGCACCCCGGTGGAGTTCGAGGTGCGCCGCGACGGCCGGGAGCGCACGGTCACCGTCGAGCCTGAGGCGACCGAGGACGGCCCGCTGGTCGGCATCCTCCCCGGACCGGGCTACCGCTTCCCCTTCCAGGTCGACGTGGAGGTGCCCGACAGCATCGGCGGGCCGAGCGCCGGGCTGATGTTCTCGCTGGCGATCTACGACACCCTCACGCCGGGCTCGCTGACTGGCGGCCGCGTCGTCGCCGGCACCGGCACCGTCGACGCGCAGGGCGACGTGGGGCCCATCGGCGGCATCGCGCAGAAGATCCCCGCCGCCCGCGACGCCGGCGCCGGGCTCTTCCTCGTGCCGCCCGACAACTGCGCCGAGGCGCTGCGCGCGCCCCGCGGCGACGTGCGGCTCGTGCGCGCCGAGACCATGCACGACGCGCGGCTCGCGATCGAGGCGTGGGTCGAGGACCCCGACGCCGAGCTGCCCGCGTGCACCGAGGAGGGCTGATGAGCGACCACGACCCGCTGGCCGACCTCGACGGCGACCCCGCGCTGGCCGCCGCCGTCCTGGAGATCGAGGCCCACAGCGCGGAGGGCGGGTGGGACCGGCCCGCGCAGCTCTACGCGCTGGTCGACACCGCCGAGCTGGTCGCCCGCGAGCCGGCCCTGGCCTCGCTCATGGGCCTCGACGACTCCTCGGCCGCCGGGTCGCTGACGCCGGTGGAGCAGGACACCCTCGCCCCCGACCGCCCCCTCGAGCAGGTGCTCGAGCAGATCACCTGGCCCGACGGCGTCGCCGGCTGCGCCGCCGTCGTCGAGCGCCTCGTGCTGCCCCCGGGGGCCGACGAGTCGCTGCCCGAGGATCCCTCGGCGGCGCAGGAGTTCGCGCGCGAGCACCCCGACCGCCAGGAGGTGCGCATCGTCGCCGGCGTGACGCGGGCGGGTGCGTCGTACTGCGCCCTGCGGCTGCGCGCCCACGACGACGCGGCCTCCGTGGTCGGCGGCACCGACCTGGTGCCGGCGCTGCTGCAGCTGCTGCGCGACACCCTCGACGACGGCCCCGAGCCGACCCCCGACACCCCGCACCCCCACCAGGAGGACGCACGTGAGTGACCTGTTCGGCGACCAGCCCCGGCGACCGGCGCCCCCGCCGCGACCCCAGGCCGCCTCGGGGAGGTCACGGGCCCTCGTCATCACCGCGGTGGTCCTGGCCGGCCTGTTCGTCCTGCTGACCGCGCTGTCGTCGGTCTACACCGAGCGGCTCTGGTTCGACGCCGTGGGCTACCTCGGCGTCTTCAGCACGGTGCTGTGGACCCGGGTTGGGCTCTTCCTGGTCTTCGGCGCCCTGATGGCGATCGTCGTCGGCGTCAACATGGCGGTGGCCTTCAAGACCCGCCCGCTCTTCCGCCCGCCCTCACCCGAGCAGGGCAACCTCGACCGCTACCGCGAGGCCGTGCTGCCGATCCGCACCTGGCTGCTGGTCGGCGTCGCCGTCGTGATGGGCATCTTCGCCGGCACCTCGGCGACCGGGCAGTGGCGCTCCTACTTGCTGTGGCGCAACGGGGTGGACTTCGGCACGACCGACCCCTACTTCGACCGCGACGTGGGCTTCTACGTCTTCGAGCTGCCGTGGTGGCACTACCTCGTCGACTTCACCATGGCCGCCGCCGTCATCGGCGCGATGGCCGCCGCGGTCGTGCACTACCTCTTCGGCGGCATCCGGCTCCAGGGCCGCGACCGCCTCACCGGCGCCGCGCAGGTGCAGCTGTCCGTGCTCGTCGGCCTCTTCGTGCTCGCCAAGGCCGTCGACTACTGGCTCGACCGCTTCGACCTGCTCAACGACGCCGGCGGGCTGATCACCGGCATCACCTACACCGACGACAACGCGGTGCTGCCGGCCAAGAACATCCTGGCCGGGATCGCGGTGATCTGCGCGCTGCTGTTCTTCCTCAACGTCTGGCGCCGCACCTGGATCCTGCCCTCGATGGGCCTGGCCATGCTGGCGCTGTCGGCCGTGCTGCTCGGCGCGGTGTGGCCCGGCGTCGTCCAGCAGTTCCAGGTCGACCCGACCGAGGCCGACAAGGAGGAGCCCTACATCCAGCGCAACATCGACGCGACCCGCGCGGCCTACGACCTCGAGGACAGCGAGGTGGTGCCCTACACCGCGGGCGGCGTCGAGGTGTCGGCCGCCGAGGACGAGATCGTCGCCCAGCAGGCGATCGAGAGCTCCGGTGTGCGCCTGGTCGACCCCAACATCATCCCGGCCGCCTTCGAGCAGAGCCAGCAGATCCGCGGCTACTACTCGGTGGCCGACGTGCTCGACGTCGACCAGTACGACGTGGAGGGCACGCCGCGCGACCTGGTCCTGGGCGTGCGCGAGCTGAACCAGGCCGGCATCGCCGAGACCAGCCAGAACTGGGCGAACCTCCACACCGTCTACACCCACGGCGACGGCGTGATCGCCGCCTTCGGCAACCAGCGGCCCGCCGACAACAGCGCGCAGACCGCCTCCGGCAACGAGGAGCCGCGCTGGGCCAACCCGCCGCTGGGCGACCTCACCGACATCGTCGGGGAGTACGAGTCGCGCATCTACTACGGCGAGAACGCCCCGGCCTACTCCGTGGTGGGCAAGCGCGAGGCCGACGACCCCGACCTCGAGCTCGACCTGCCGATCTCGGTCGGCGGCGAGGAGACCGAGGAGTCGGAGGCGACCTCGACCTACGACGGCGAGGTGGGCGTCGACATCGGCAGCCTCTTCCGCAAGGTGCTCTACGCCGTGCGCTTCGGCGAGCCCAACCTGGTGCTCTCGGACCGCGTGCACGAGAACAGCCGCATCCTCTACGACCGCGACCCCGCGCTCATGGTCGAGAAGGTGGCGCCGTGGCTCACCGTCGACGCCGACCCGTTCCCGGCGGTCGTCGACGGCAAGGTGCTGTGGATCCTCGACGGCTACACCCTCAGTGACCAGTACCCGCTCTCGGAGCGCGAGTCGTTCGACGAGATGACCGACGACGCCCTCGACGACGGCTCGGCCTTCCAGACCCTGCCGACCGACGAGATCAACTACATCCGCAACTCGGTCAAGGCCACCGTCGACGCCTACGACGGCACGGTCACGCTCTACGCCTGGGACGAGAGCGACCCGATGCTCGAGGCGTGGATGAACGCCTTCCCCGGCACGGTGCAGGCCAAGGACCAGATCCCGGACGCGGTGCTCGAGCACATGCGCTACCCCGAGGACCTGTTCAAGGTGCAGCGCTTCCAGCTCGCCCGCTACCACGTCACCGACGCGGCGGACTTCTACCAGGGCAACGAGCGCTGGGAGGTCCCGACCGACCCCAACCAGCAGGCGCTGCAGCCGCCCTACCGCCTCTCGGTGGAGCGTGACGGGGCGAACCGTTTCTCGCTCACCTCGACCTTCGTGCCGGTCAACCGCGAGAACCTCGCGGCCTACATGACCGTCGACGCGGAGGCGAACAGCGAGACCTACGGCACGCTGCGGGTGCTCGACCTCGCCGCCGGCGGCGGCCGCCAGGTCTCGGGCCCGGGGCAGGTGGCCAGCCGCATCAACGCCGACGAGGACCTGCAGGACGCGCTGCTGCGCTTCACCGCGGGCTCGGAGTCGCGAGCGGTCTACGGCAACCTGCTGACCATCCCGGTCGACGACCGGCTGCTCTACGTGCAGCCGATCTACACCATCCGCCAGACCGGCGACGGGTCCTTCCCGGTGCTGCAGTACACCGCGGTCTCCTTTGGCGAGGACGTCGGCTTCGGCGCGACGTACGCCGACGCGGTGCGCGACCTCCTCGGCATCGAGGAGGGCGGTGTGCAGACGCCGAGCCCCGAGCCCCCGGCAGGCGAGGGCGACCCCGGTGAGGGACAGGTCCCGAACCAGCCCGAGCCGGGTGCGGAGGCGACGGTCGCCGAGCTGCTGCGCCAGGCCGATGGCCTCTACGACCAGGCGCAGGACGCGCTGCGGCAGGGTGACCTCGCCGAGTACCAGCGCCTGAACGACCAGGCTGCGGCGCTCGTCAACCGCGCGCTCGCCGCGGCCGACGCCGAGGCGGGCGGCGGCGCCGGGCAGGAGAGCGGCCGCTGAGCCCGCGGCGTGGGCCGGCCCTCGGCTGAGAGCCGGCTCACGCCACCCCGGTTTGGTGCTCCGCGGGTCCGTCCCGTAAAGTCGGGATCACCGACGCGGGGTGGAGCAGCTCGGTAGCTCGCTGGGCTCATAACCCAGAGGTCGCAGGTTCAAATCCTGCCCCCGCTACCAAGAGAAACAGCAGGTCAGGGGCGGTTTCCGGAGAGATCCGGAAGCCGCCCCTGATTCGCGTTTTCGGCTCTTGTCCGCAACTTGTCCGCAGATGCTGCCGTGTGCCGTCGGTCGCGACGGCGCTGGATTCGGCTGGATCTCAGCGGATCCGGCTGGAATCTGCGATGGCCCGGTCAGAAGTTCGCGCGGTAGTCCAGGCCCTATCTGCACACGGTCCGGGGACATCACCGAGCTCGTTACCGGCAAGTGGAAGTCGGCGACTCATCTCAGCACCTACTCTGAGGAGAGCAGGACCATTGAGCTCGTCGGTCTCCTCGCGGTGGATGCCTCGCGGCCAGTGGGGCTGTAGACGGCCGAGCCTCGCCGCCGTTGAAGACGTGGTTGGAGGTTGTATGCAGGGCACCGAGCAGGCGCTTCTCGATGCCGTCGCGCGTTCGATCCGCGAAGGTGAACTGGCTCTTGATGAGATCGCTCAGATCGTGGACGCGTCTACCGGGCAGTTGCGTGCTGCCGTCGGTGACTTAGATGAGAACAGCTCTGGATCGGAATCGGCTCTTGCAAAACTCGCACTGGCAGCCGCTGATGATCTTGAGCGGCGCGTCGCTGATAGTCGCGCACGTCTGAGTAGTTTCAACATCGTCTTCTTCGGGCGAACCGGCGCCGGCAAGAGCACGCTGATGTCGGCGATGGGGCGCTTGGATGGCGGGCGGGTGTCACCAGGTGACAGCGACTGGACGGTCGAGGTCGACGCCATCGACTGGCACGGATGCCGCCTCTACGACACCCCGGGGACCGGGGGTTGGGGAGGCCGACGCAGTCGAAGCGAGCTCGAGGACAAAGCGCGAGAGGCTACGGAGATCGCAGACGTCGTGATCCTCTGCTTCGACAGCCAAAGCCAGCAACAAGCCGAGTTCGCCAAAGTCGCCGCCTGGGTGCAGGAGTACGGTAAGCCAGCCATCGCTGTGCTCAACTTCCGAACGGACCGATGGCGGCATCCCATTCGCACCCAGGACCGCGAGAGTCGAAGATCGCTCAACGCAACGGTGCGCCAACACGTCGACAACATCAACGCCGAACTGGCCCGGATCGGCCTTGCCGGTGTGCCCGTTGTGGCGCTGAACTCGCGTCGCGCCCTGGTTGCCAGAGCAACTCGCCCCTTTAGGGGCCCCGAAGCGCCAGCCGTTAACGCCGAGCTTGAACGTTTCGGGGCGGAGTACCTCGAGCACTGGTCGAATCTCCCCGCATTGGAGGCGCTCCTTGGAGCGTGTCTCTCAGTCGGCGGACATGATCTCCGACTGGCGGCGCTGCGCGACGGTCTGCGTACCACGTTCGGGCAATGGGTGTCCGCACTCGACACGCTCGCGCAACTACGACTCGAGCAGGCCGTCGTGTTGGAACGAAGCATCGCGCAGATGCTCGCCGTTCTCGGCTACCCCGATGAGGACCTGCGTGTGCAGCATCTCGGACCGGCGTCCTCCGAAGTTCCCGATCTGCTCACCCGGCTTGAGGCCGCCAGAGGCGAGCCTTTCGATGCTCCGGTGACCGGTAGCCTCGCACGGCACGCGAAGTCGCTACTCACGTCGCATCTCGGTGCCGAGCGATCCAAGTCATTGCGCCGCGCGGAGAATCTCGTCACTGACGCCTTCGACAGACGCAAGAAGGTTGGCGGAAAGGCCTTCGACAAGGCCGTGTATCGGCCGAAGGATGTCGCTGCGGCCTTGCAAGCGGTGGGCCGCGACGTCGATCAATTCATCAACGACAACCTGAAACTTACGGGCACTGAGGGGCGCGAGGATCTCGACCTGATGGGTCGTCGGTCGTCCGCGGTGCACGGGGCCGCTGGCAAGGGGCGTAGGCAGATCGCAACCGCGCTCCAGGCCGGCGGTATCGCGGCCAGCGGCACAGGCGCTGTTCTGGGAATCGTCGCCACCACTCAGTTCTGGAATCCAGCAGGCTGGACCGCTGCGGCCATCCTTGGCGGCCTCGCGATCGGGGCCGCGATGGCTGGCTTCCTTGGCCGGAAGAACCGCAAGAAGGCCGAGCAGAAAAGGGTGGCTGCCCGCTCGTCTGCGATTGGGGAGGCGAGGTCGGCTGTCTCCACGCAGTTTGACGAGTGGCATTCCAGTCACCTTGCGGCGCTCTTGGGGACGGCATGGGCTGAGGCAGCGGAATCCGTGCGAACTCTCATCGAGGAGACCGTCGACGCACACGAAATGCATGACGAGTTGGAACGCCTCGCTGAGGTCCTCGAATCCCACGCGGGAGGGATTCCCGCCGCACCGTCAGCAGCGACAGTCATCCAGCATGGAATCCAAGTCGTGCTCGACTCCGCAGGCTACGGCACTACTGAGAGCGATGTGCTGCTCGGCGAGAGCTGGGAGCTCGTCGACGTTGCCGAGGGTGATCACCGCTCCTTCTCGCCCCACGACGTGGAAGAGTTCCAGAAGCGAGCGGGCCAAGGCTTGCATAGGTTCCAGGACTTCGTCACTTCATTGTCAGCGACGGTTGATACCGATGAACTACAGAAGTGGATCGAGGATGCACGGCTTGCGGTGCATCTCGAGGATTCTGCGTCTAGGGTTGCGACCGGTTCGGCCGGCCCGCCGCGGATCGTCCTCCTGGGTGACTACAGCTCCAGCAAGTCGAGCCTGGTCAAGCGCCTGCTCGTCGAACTAGGAGAGCCGGTCCCTCCCGGACTCAAAATTCACGCCGCTCCCGAGACCGCCAAGGCCTCGGTCTATCAGGTTGGCCACGTGTCGCTTGTCGACCTTCCGGGATTCCAGGGTCACAACAAGGCGCATGATGAGTTGGCGGTCGCCGAGTCCGCCGATGCTGCTTTAGCCGTGGTCGTGCTCAGCACGAACCTCTTGCTGGGAAACACGGCTGCACTGGTCGAGGTGCTGGGCGGATCGCGGCGCATGGTTGCCAAGGCGGCGAGAGCCTTCTTCGTGGTGGGTCGCATCGACGAGATCGGAGCAGATCCGGAGGAGTCCCCACGTGACTTCTTGACGCGCTGCCGGCGCAAGGAAGCCGAACTCGTTGCTGCTTTGCATTTCCACGGCATTCCGGTGACTCCGGAGCGTGTCTGGTCCGTGTCTGCGGATCCGTTCGGCATGGTCGGCAACCGTGTGCCTGTGACCGCAGCTGACTACGTCGACCGTCATCGCATCTGGGACGGGATCCGCCCGCTCGTTGACGGGCTAGTGAGCATCGACGCGTCAACCGCATCCATCCTCGCGGGAGTCGGCGAGCGCGACGGCCTTCTAGCGCTCTTGATGACTAGTTCTGAGGCCGAAGGCCTCGCGATCGAGGAACTTCAGGCAGAGGTTGCCGATTGCATCGATCTCGCTACCACGTACGACGAGGGCCTCGCCGATCTCCGACTTCTGATGAAGTCACTGATCCGGCAGGTCGAGCAACTCGTCGACGACCATGCCAATGAGCTGATCGGCGAGGCGTTGGGCGCCGGACCCGAGGAAGCTGATGCTCTTGCTGACGCGTTTGAGGAGTGGTGGCGAGATCCACGTCTCAAGGCCGGCCTGACGGCATTCTTCGCTTCGGCCAACCGAGAAGTCGACGAGTGGTGGGCGAACAACGCGTCCGCCATTGACCGCAGGGTCCGCAAGATGGAGGCTCGAGTCAACGCGAGCAGTCGGAACGGTGCCCTGCGAACGTCGTCCGGTGCCGGAGGTGAAGCGCTCGCGCGCCGTGTTCTCAACGAAGCATCTCGAATCGTGTCAGCCTTCGGCAGCCGCGAGCCGGTCTACAAGATCGGCAAGGCGCTTGGGGTCAAGTTCCCGCCTTGGGGCGCCGTCAAAGGCGGAATACGAGTCGCCAAGGCGGGTGCAGTCCTTGGCGTCGTCGCAACCGCATGGGACGTCCTTGCCTTCCTCCAAGATCTCAAGGCTGAAGATGGTCGTGAGGCTGCGCGCCATAGGGCGGTCGATTACGTTCGGGACACGATGTCGGAGGTTGTTGCGAGCATCGTGCGGGGAACAGACGAGAAGCCCGGTTTCATACTCGATCTAGAAGAGCAGGAAGCCATGCTGTTGGCTCAGGTGGACGCGCTCACCGACCGTGGTGCCTCGATCGAGGTTGCGATCGAGGAACTTCGTGCTCGACGCGCGGCTTCGCTGCGTTTGATCGAAAGGGCGCCTGGAGTCCAGGCCGGCGCCAAGGAGGAGTTCTCGTGAGTGAAGTGCTAGAGGACCGGCGATTCCAGGAATGGCTTCGGCGCGCGGTGGGCGAGGATCGGGCCGACGAACTTCGCAAGTCGCTCGATGAGTTCGCCCAACGCGAGAAGCCGGTGATAACGCTGTTCGGCGCCTTCGACACGGGCAAGAGCGCGATTGCTCGCCGCCTGCTGGTGGATGCTGGCCTCGATGTACCTGAGTGGCTCACGATCAGTGCTCGTCACGAGACCTTCGAGTCGAGGCACGTTGAGGTCGATGGGTATGTCTTGCAAGACACTCCGGGCATCTCGGACCCTGACGTAGATCTCCCCACGGACCTGCGCGCCGAGGTCAACACCAGACAGGCGATGGACGCCATCGCCTTGACCGACGTCGCGTGCATCGTCGTGAACCCGCAGCTTCCGACGGGGGAGCGGGATCAACTTCTCGCGCTCATCGAGGAGGGCTGGATTCCTGGATCTCTGATAGTCGTGATCTCACGCTTCGACGACGCCGGTGCGAACCCGCTCTACGACCTCGACGGGTATCGCGACCGGGCAGCCAACAAGGTTGCCGAACTGCGACGATCGCTGGAGCTGGACGAAACGATCCCCATTCATGTAGTGGTGCCCGACTTCGAGCAGGTTGCCGGCGCTTCGTCGTCGCCGGACCCCACTGTATGGGATGAATCCCGCGACTTCGACGGCATGAGCGACCTTGCCGCGGCCTTCTCACATGTGGCGACTCGCGACACCAGGGCCTTGCGTGCGGCGGCGGTGGCTCGTTTCTGGGCTTCTCACGTTCGACGAGCATTGCTGAGCAGCGAGGCCGAGCTCGAAGATCTCGAGGCAGGACTCAATCACGCCGAAGGTCTCATCAAGCGGAGAGACATCCAGATCAGCCAGTTGGACGTCCTGGATGCGGCGGCCAGGGTCTCGATTATGGGGGCGGTTGAGGACGCCATCAACGCGTCAGTCCGGCGGCAGTCGGTCAGTGCCGAGGGGATCCAGTCGTCCGTCGACCACGTGCTTGAAACGTGGTGGCTGCGAGAGTGCGCTGCCCTCGACAAGCTCGCGAGCGAAGCGGGAGTGACGTTCGAGCGGCAACGGGAACGTCCCGGCTGGCAGGTCCTAACTCAGTTGTTTGAGCCTGACGCTGGACCTGCGGCGAAGGATGGGCAGCGCAAGTATGCCGGCCGGCTCGGAGGCGTCACGGACAAGGTCAAGTCGAGTTTCGACGCCGTCAAGAAGCTCGAGGAAGCGGCGAAGGAGACCCCCAAAGAGGCTTCCGGCGGTGCGACGAAAGCCGTGGCAAACGCGAGCAAGTCGGTGCCGAAGGTCGAAGTTGCCGTCCACGCACTACCAGCCATCGTCGAGCTCGCTGGCTTAATCGAAGACATCGTCCAGGACAAGCAGGCTGCCAAGCGGAGGCGCGAGCGTCGTGACGAGCTCCATAAGCAGGTGCGGGGAATCGCGCAGGACGCCGCCGATCAAGCACTTGTTAGCTGGCAACATGAAGTCGAAGCGACGCGCGCGACGATCGCCGAGTCGGTCGGGATCGACGACGAACAGGTCGATGCGCTCAAGACTAGTGTCGACGAAGTCCGTGCAACCGTGGTGGCCGGACGGCGCCTGATGGCCATCTAGGGGTCGGAAGGCCTAGCCGACCCTCCCATTCTGCGCCCGCGGTGCACCGAAGGGCTTACGCATCAAGTCCGCCAGCGCGCCGCGCTCCTGGAGCAGGTCAGGGGCGGGCGGTTTCCAGGAGAGATCCGGAAGCCGCCCCTGATTCGCGTTTTCGGAGCTTGTCCGCAACTTGTCCGCAGACGTTCGCCGAGTGACGTCGGTGCGACGACGCTGGATCGGCTGGATCTCAGCGGATCCGGCTTGGAAATCTGCGATGGCCCGGTCAGAAGTTCGCGCGGTAGTCCAGGTCGATCGGTGGCCAGGTGCTCACGACTTCGCTGACCTGCGCGGGCCAGGAGTACGACGTGAGGCCATTGGGCTCGTGGAGTCCGGTGGTGACGACTGCGCGGAGGAAGGCGCGGGCGTACTCGAGAGGGCCCACGATCATCGTCTTCTCGTCGTCGGCGAGGACGAAGTATTCACGATCGGGCAGCGCGGCGAGCGCGGCCCTGTCCGTAGGTGCCTCGGCGAAGGGGCGGCGGTGGCACCACTCGAAGCCGTCGCCGTAGACGTAGGCCGCCGCCACGATGCGGTCGTCGTCGCGCCAGACGCTGACGCCCCAGGGCAGGTCACCGGTGCCAGTGGGGGAGTAGCGGTCGACGTAGTCCCAGCCGGTGATCGCCTCGTCGAGGAACACCGAGGGGTCCACGTGACGGAACCTGTCGGGCCTGCGAAGCAACTGGGCCCAGACCTCGTCGACGTTGTTGCCCAGGGCGCGATGCTCAGGACGCACCAGGGACTGCTGGTAGGCGAGGTTGCGGGGCGGCAGCACATGGAGAACGCGCACCACGTCTGCACCTTCGGCGTGGTCATTCTCGAGCCGCCAAGCGAGGAGTTGCTGGCGCATGAGCTGGTAGAAGGGCTCGTCGAGCATCCACTCGATGTCGATCAGCTCGGACCGAAAAGGCCCCGCGGGGTCGTGGTAGTCAGCGCCGTAACGCTTGAGCCGGGTCCTGTCGTAGCCGGGCTTCGGCGGCCGCGTCGTCGTGTACTTCTCGGTGTACTTCCACTCGACCAGCGCGAGCTCCGTGCTACCTGCGCTGGTGCGGTAGAGGAACGCAGCGTCGACGCTCGTGCACCGGGTGCCGCGGACGCGCGGCTTGCCGGCTCCCTCGCCGAAGTAGTCCTCCGGCCCGATGTACTCGAACGTCAGGTGTCGGCCCGGCTCGATCTCGAGGACCTCGGCGATGTCGGCAACGTGTCCGAAGGCCCGCTTGATGCGCTCGGGGTCATCGACCATGGGCATCAGGGCGTTGACGCACTGGACCTGGCTTGAGAGGAGGTTGTTGCCTGGGCCGCCGTCGATGCCGCAGTGCCAGGGGATGCCGAGGTCCTTGAACAGCTCGGTCGAACCTTGGGCGTGGGGCAGCAGGTTCGCGTTGGCGTGCTCGGGCGGAAGACAGTGGGCGTAGTGGCCGATCGCAATGCCGTCCTGGTTGATCCACGGCGCCGGCTGGCGCGCGGGCGACCACAGGTTGGGGGTTCGCTTCTTCCAGGCGGCTGCGAGAGCTTGCTGCTCGATCGCGTAGTCATCGTTCGTCATGTGCCTCAGGAACCTACGCCGAGCGTCCGACACTAAGGTCTCAGCGACGTGTCGCATGGTCGGGCTGTTGGCCTGCCAGATCCCGCACGAGGCGGATGCACAGTTGGACCCGGTCCTCGCTGTCGATCGGCCGTCCGGCTCCGGAGCGACGCTGCTTCACGAGCACCCGTCCGTCGTCGCTGGTCCGGTAGACCTCGCGGACGCGCGCGACCGCAGCGCGAATCTCGGCATCTGCATCGTCCGGCACCTGCACGGAGAAGCCGTCCTCCGCACACTTGACCGTCGCCTGACGGACAGCCATGCCGGTGTTGACGCGATACCACTGGGGTTTCGACGCGACGTCGGAGAGCCCGCCGTCAGTCCAGGCAGCGAGGAGCAGGGCGTCGCTGAAGTAGGCGCTGTAGTGGCTTCCGTGCAGGATGTGCAGCCCGGCGTACCCGAAGCCACCGTCTGCAGCGTCGTACTCGCCGTGGTAGAAGCCTTGACCGACCTTGCTGCGCGCTCCGGGGTAGCGGACGAGGTAGTAGCGCCAGTCGAAGTGGCTCCTCGACTCCCTCTCGGCGCACCAGTCCAGAGAGATCTTTGTCAGTACGTCGCGAGCCGACGTCGGCCCCGCTGTCAGCCGTGCTTCCACATCATCGAGCAGCTCCATCAGTGGCCCGCGGACACGAGTCATGCTCTCTCGAGAGCCGATCGTCAGGATCTCCCGCCAGGACTCCTCCAGCTCGGAGCTGCCTAGCTGCCGCTTGCGGCTCTCCCACCCGACGTCGCGGGAGTAGTCGCCGTACGTGAGCAGCGCGGCCCCGAAGAGGTCCCGTAGCTCTGGCACTGCGACGAGGGCGAACGTCGCGGCACGTCTCGGCAGTGTTGCGGCGTCCAAGTCGAAGGACAGTAGTCGTCCGCGGACCATCGAGTGGTCCTCAAGGCCGTGAACGGCGTCGCGCACCTCCGCGGAGCTTTGGTCGATCAACCCCCAGACGCGTACCTGATCGGCCGCCCAGTCGGCGTTGAAGGACTGCTGCTTCTCGTCGAGCACGCCGTCAACAACGAGGCTTTCGACGGTCGGGAGATAGTCGGGCATCCGCTTGCGCTGGATTACCGCGGACTCGACGAGGTTGCGCAGGGTTCGGAGTCGGCGGTGCAGGTCCGACTTGCTCGGTTCGCGGCCCGGCTGGCGAGCGAGCAGGACGGCGTACAGAAGAAGCATCTCGGGGAGGGTCAGCCCGTTCTCTGAACTCACGCAGATCCCGACCAAGTCGGGAGCCGCCGAGACCAGGAGTGGCAAGGGGCCGGTGCCCACGTCACCCACCCGGAACAGTTGGTCGAAGACGGCCGTCGGGTGTTCGCCCTTCTGGCACCACGTGTCGAACGCGTGGAGAAAGAAGTCCCGGTTGCTCGCGGCGCGCTGGTCGTCGGTGCCGCGCCCGACGAGCGCGAGCCGCGCCCTTTCCTCAAGGGTTCGCTCGTGTTGTTGTTCCTTGTCGCTCCATCGGCGACCAGTTTCGCGGTCGCGCCACTCGCACACCTCGATGAGGAAGCCGATGTAGCGCATGAATGCGCCGTCGACGGTGACCTTTGGGGGAGGCCTGACGCCGGCCTCCTCGGCGGCAGCGGCGGCTTTGCGCGACGCCTTCTCGTACTCCCAGAAGAGGTCGGTCCACGCCCCGTCGAAGTTCCGGATCACGTGCTGGTGCTGCGTCGGGGCGAGCACGCTCGTCAGCGCGTCCTCCAGGTCGGCCTTGAACACCTCGAACTTGGTGAGCGCCTTGCCGCGGGAGTTCATCTTGAGATAAAGGTCCTCCCCGCGGCCGAGGTCGGCGACCGGTAGGAAGTGGAACCAAATCTTCGGCGCGGCGCGGTCCCGCAACCGGGCCCAGGCGACCGCGGCGTCGGCTTCCGCCGTGGCCGCAATCTCGAGTGCGGCATCGTGGATCGCATCGAGCATCACGAGCATCGAGGCGATCGTGGGGTCGTCCTGCCAAGGGTAGAGGTACCACGGTTGGTCGGTGATCCAGGCCGAGGGCATCCCTGCCTCGTTGGGGAGGGGGTGTTCGCGCAGCGCTGCGGCGAAGTAGCGCGCGCTGGGCCGAGTCGCGTATGAGAACTGGAGCCACTCCGCGTCGCGGTCGAGCACGCCGGCGCGGGACGCGACGTACCAGTGCAGTAGGAAGAGGGTGGTGAGTCGCTGCTGCCCGTCGAGCGGCTCCAGCAGGTGGTGCTCATGGGCGTCGCGCTTGCGGACGTGCACGCCGCCGTACACGAAGTCGAGCCCGACCCCGCCTTGGGGCACGCCGGCGGCGCCGTAAGCTGCGCGGACGAGCATCCGGGCGAAGCGACGACGGATCGCGGTGGTCTCGTCGTCGGCCCGGCCCTGCGCGTAGTCGCGCTGGATGATCGGGATCTCGATCCCGGTGATCCGGGGCCGGTCGCCCTTGGGCTCGTCGAAGAGTCCTAGGTACGTCGTCTGGTGCCCCTTCACGACGAAGCCTCCTCGTGGCTTTTCGTCGCTGCCTGATCGGCCTCGACCGTTTCGTCGGCCACCGCGCCAGGCGCATCGGTCAGGAACGACCGGACCTGACGGACCATCTCGTCGTAGTAGGACTCGCGATCGCCCGCTCCCCACAGAGACGCGTGTTCGGTGCCCGAGGTGTAGTACTTCAGGAACACGTTGCGGGTGCACGGCAGCAGGTAGACCCCCTGCTTGTCGAGCTTGAGCATGCGGTCGCGTTTGAGTGCGAACACCGCGTTGTTGAGCATGCTGTTGATATCGCGCTGCAGGAGCGCGAGGTTGCCGAGGCTGTGCGTGTCGTCATCTGAGGGAGAGTCCGGTGCGTCGAAGAGTGTGATCACCCGGTCGCGCAGGCGCTCGAAGCCAGGCTCGTCGACTTGGCTGAGCGGACGAGCAAGGTGCGTCGTGATGTCGGCGAGCAGCGGATCGACTACCTGCAGCGAATCGCTCGGCCAGGGCTGTCCCGCGATCTTTTCTTGGTGCATCGCCAGCCACTCCCGGCGACCCTTCTCGTCGTTGGGCGACTCGGAGCGCTGGGCGTGAATGTGCTCCAGCGACCACCCGGCGGCCGCGTAGGCGTGGAAGCTGAACCGATTGGCGGGATCCGCGCTGGCCAGCACGGTCTCGACGTTCATCAGGAGCAGCACTCGGGTGCAGTCGCGGTCGGCCTTTGCGCTCTTCCCGTAGCGGAGCAGCGAGACGTCGTCGCTCGAAAGCCCGAGGCGCTGGCGGGTGCGATCCTCGAGCGCTTTGCGGAAGGCCGAGTGCGTCAGGTCTCGGGACAGGGTGACGAGATCGGCAATCGTGTCCCCGATCGCCACGAGGTAGCCGATCCGGTGGTAAAGCTCGTGGTCCTTGAACCACCCGGTCAGCAGGCCGTGGTGCGCGACGACGGCGCTCCAGAACGTCTCGACGCCCCTGGACTGGATGTGATCACGCGCGCGACCGAACAACCAGTGGCGTGAATCGTCTCGCACGACTTCACCGGTGCCCGATGGGGCGGGGATGGTCTCGAGGAGGAAGTCGATGTATGTCCCGGGCTCGGAGTCGCTGCCCGTGAGGAACGCCCACAGTGGCCGGTCACGCAGGTCCAGCTCGAAGCGGTCCCACTGGGCCGCCACCTCTTCACGGCGCTCGACACCGCTGGACGAGAGCACCAGGGCCTTGACTAGTTCGGACTCGGTCAGCGGGATCCGGTCGCGGTTGAGTCGGATGAAGAGGTCCGTGGCCGCCGTGCCGGTCGGCGCCTCATACCAGATCACGTAGACCCATTTGGCGAGTGCCGTGTGCATCGACGTGGCTGCGAGCCCGGCGTTGCCCTGCTCCTCGAACCACCTCTCGATCTCGGCGTACGCCGTCGCGATGTGGCGGTAGTCGATGTTGCTGTCGGCGAGGCCTGGGTCGAGCGAGTCAAGGAACGTCGCGCTGTCTTCACGGGTCTCGTAGGACAGCCGGTAACTGAGCTTTGCGCTCGGCAGGTGTCGCTGGATGTACTTCACGATGAGGTAGAGGGTGGTGAGACGCTGCTGCCCGTCGACGAGTTCCCACGACTTGACCGCCGGGTCGTTATCGCGGCGGATGACGACGATGGGCTGCAGGAAGTAGTCGGAGACCTTGCGGTCCTCGGCCTCCGCGTCACGCTCGTTGGCGGCGATGTCATCCAACAGCGCGCGCACCTCGTCGCGGCCCCAGCGGTAGCCGCGTTGGTACGCCGCGACCAAGAAGTCGCCCTCAACGTACGGGACGCCGGCCCTGCCCTGGATTACGAGCCGCGGCTCCAGCGTGGCGTCCAATGGCGTTGCCCCCGAGATGTCGTCGTACCGTTTCGGCGACCCTAACGCGGCCGCCGCACGAGTTCTCCTTGTTCGGCAAGATGGCTCCAACCCGCTGGCAACGGAGATGCGACCGTTCCTGAACAAGCTCGCCCTATCGAGCTGCGGTGTGGCGCGATGGCGGGGGCCTTCCTAGCCTGGGAGCTCCTCGAACCTCTGGGAACACGTGGGGCATTCGGGCAGGGCTTCGTGGTCCTGGGTGGGGACGAAGAAGGCTCCACAGAGGGCGCGCACGGCTTTGCCCTCGACCGTGCTGCCGGCGAGGTGCTTGCGGTGGCTGTAGTGACTTGTGGACCCGGACACGGACTCCGCGAGTGTCTGCGAGTCCACGAAGTTGTCGAGCTCAGCCACGCGAGCGGCCCAGGCGCCGACCTCGCCAATGTTGGAATAGGTGTCCTTGTAGCGGTCCCAGCTCTGCTCGGGCGGGCTGATCGAGATCAGGATTCGTGTCGTCAGGTGCCAAGCCAAGTTGCTGCCGGCAAACTGGCTGTTGGCTGCGATGTCGAGGTCGATCTCGTCGGCCTGGTAATCGCCGTCCCTAACGGCAGCAACTGACAGGTCGACCCGTGCGATGGGCCCCTCAGCGGACAACGGATGGTCGATCGTCATCGTGTGAGTCCCGCCATGCTGGACGGCGCGGAGCGCATCCCGGACCTGTCGTTGAACGTTGAGCTCCCATTCGGTACGAATGCGCGCGGCGGTCTCCTGCTTGAGGAGGCGGCGATCGTCGTCTGTCGGCAGCCAGCCCTTGAGGTCGCCGGCTTCGTTAGCCCGCTGCACGCGCTGGTAGAAGTCGTCGCGGTCCTGGTGGTCACCCTTCGCCAAGCCGGCCACGACTAACCAGCGCACGCCGGTCTTCGTGTCCTGCCAGACCCCGCCTCGCCACTGCGACTGCTTGATCTCGAGGAGTCGCAGCTGCGTCGCGCTGGCGATCGGCCCCACGTAGTTGTCGTGCGCCGCGTCCGGACCGAAGGATTCGGTTGCCTTCGCGATGATCGGATGTGGCAGCTCGCTCACCGGATGCAGTTCGCTGTGCTGTCCGGCTGCGATCTTCCGCTGAGGTACAGGGGAGTCCCAGCCCGACGTCAGGTCCTCCTTGAGCACGCGAAGCGTGGGACGAGCGCGGCGGTTGTGCACTCAGCCAATCTTGCCCAACGGAGCCGACGAAGATCGCCGGACCCGCCAAAGTCAGAGCAGGTCGGCGATCTCGTCGGTCGCTGCGGCAGCGGTCTGGCGCTGGTGTGCGAAACGCTCTGCAAGCTCGCGGCGGTCGCGCTGGCGCTGCTCCTCGAACTGAAGAAGGTCGTGAACTCGAATGCGACGGTCACGGCCGACGCGATGGAACACGATCTCTCCGCGGTCGAGCAGCTTGTAGAGGTGGGTGCGGCTCATGCCGAGACGCTCAGCTGCTTGGCTGGGCGTGACTGTCTTTGAGCCGTCGATGACGACGACCTCGTCGCCCTCACGAACGCAGCGACTCAGGCTCATCAGGACATCGCGAAGCTCGGGGCCAGCGGTGGCGGCGAACTGGTCGAGTTCGTCGAGCTGGTCGACAGGGATGTTGGAAGTCTCAAGGGTCTTCATGGCGCACCTAGGTTGGATAGTGTCACAGATGATTCAGGTGTCACAGATGACACTAGGTTAGTCGAAGGTCCGACGCAATCGAAATCCATGAGCTGCACGTCACCCCGGGGGCGGACCGGCGCAGGGGCGGAGGGCGCTCGCTGTCACTCTGGGGCGTAGGTCAGCGTGATCGGACGGGTGCCGGCGACCGTGACGCCGGGCAGCTTCGCCAGGACTGCACAGACGAGCGACGAGCGCTTGACGTTGAGGTCGTCGGTGGCGAGCAGTTCGCGATTCGTAAGCTTTCGCCTGGTCGTGAGCCGCTGCCAGGCCGCCTCGAACATCCAGGCCGGAACGTCCTGCGGTCCGGTTCCGGCCTTCCGGCTGCTCTCGGTCTCAACCAGAAGTCGCTCCGGGGTGATCTCGATGATCCAGTTCGGCTGGCCGGAGGAGACGGTGAACACCCGCTCCGAGGTCGACAGATGCTCGCGGAGCAAGTCGAGAAGCGCAGGGCTGAACGGCTCGGTCTTCACTGAATGAGTGTGACAGTCGACCGGTGTCTCGTCCTGGTAGTCGTCCCCCACGGCGCAGGGGCGCCTGGGCAGCGGTCCTGAATCACGGCCTGGCCCAGCTGCAGTCAGAGATGGGGAAGCGGTCGAGGTCCAGCGCGACCAGCGCCAGGTGTGTGTGCCGATGACCTTGAGACGCACTTCTTCATAACCGGCATCTGCTGCTTGAGTGAGCAGATCCAAGGCTGTGGCGATGAGCCGCAAGGGTGACTCTGTGCTGACCTCAGCCCCTTCGATGGCGAGGTCCGCCGACGCCAGCCCCGCCAACGCGTCGGCCACCAACGCGAGCTCAAGACCCGTCAGGCGCAGCGAGCCCCGGCTGGAGGTCGCCGACTCGGCTGCCAACACCGTCACCTTGACGGCAGCGTCGTCGAGGACCCGAACGGCGGCCTCGACCCGCACTGTTGCCTGCTGGTTGTCGGACTCCATCGCTGCCCCCTCGGTCGTTGATGGCGTCAGGAGAGCGCGTCCGCGACGCTCGACTCGGACGAAACAGGCGTGCCTGTGGACAACCGGCCCCCGGTCTGGCTTGGGCACAGGAACTGGGGCTGGCGATGCTTGGCGCCGAGGTCGAGGCGATCGTCGCGAACGTTGACCGGGTTGAGCGAGGACGCCGAGGATCTGCGGCAGAAAGCTCCGTTCGCGGGAGTCCTCAGCGAGCAGCGGCGTGACCAGGCGCTCGTCGCCTTCGCCGACTTCTGGCGGACCGCGCCCGCCGGTCAGGACGTTATGGACGTTTATGGAAGCCCCCCTTCATAAAGCCCATCGCGCCCCCGCCGATCATCGGAGTCGGTCCGGTGGCCGCGGTGCTTCGGGCCGTCGCAGTCGAGCGAGCTCGTCTGCGACACTGCTCCACTTCGCGTCGAGGAGCTTCCCTGCGGCGGACCAGTCGCCGATCTGCCGCAGCACCCGGCGGCATGCGGCCGGCGAGGACAGTACGGCGGCGACGTGATCGTCGAGTGCCGGTTCGACCATGACGACGCGAACGGCGATGGCGCCGGCCTCGGCTGCTCGTCGCTCCTCGAAGGCGCGCCGCCGGCAGGCGTCGGAGCACCACTTCCGCGGCCGTCCCGGCCCGGGATGGTCGGGGATGAAGATCTGGTCCGCGCAGCCCGGACGGGCGCATGGCACGGTCTTCACGACTCCCGCTCCCGGACCCATGCGTCGACCGTCTCGGGGCGCCAGCGAAGGTGCTTGCCGACTCGGAGTGCTGGCGGCCCGTAGTTGCTCTGGCGCCACCCGTAGATGGTCTGTACGGGGACCCCGAGGTACGTCGAGAGCTGGTCGATGTTCCACAGGGCCGTGCGGCACAGACGCGTGCCGGTGGGCGCTGAGGCCTTGGTGGAGGTTCTCGAGGCTGGCGGCGCCGATCTCCTCGGGGGCGTCGGTTCCGGGAGCTCGTCCCATAGCGTCGGCTGGTCGTCTTGGTGGTTGTTGGGCATCGTTTGGCCTCCTCGGTGATCCCTGACGGTTAACCCCCGTCGATTACCAAGGGCGGCCAGACCGCCTTCGGCGATCACCTCGGGCAACATCGGTCCAGGATTTTTTCCGGGAAGCTGAGCCGCTCAGCCGTCCGCCCAGCCGATGCCTCGGCGATTTCGTCCGGCGAAATCGGCCCAAGAATGCAAGAGGTGTGTGGCACTCGGCGAGGCAATGCGGATCGCGGAGGGACGCGAAGTGAGACATGGTCTACCTACGACCCGCTCGACCTTGGGCTCGTTCGGCCGGGTAGTTGATCGAAAGCCAGCACATCCGTCGGATCCGTGGCTTAGCGTTGGCCGATCAAACGAATTCCAGAGGAAACGAGGATCCGATGGGCATCGACAAGGACGACCTGATCACTGCCGCTGCGACTGCTGCCGCGGCCGCGGCCGGGGCAGCAGGTGCAGGAGCGCCCGGCGCCCTGCTCGCAGGTAGCGCCGCGAACGTGGCTACGAGGAAGTACCTCAGCTCCGAGCAGGACGAGTCCGCCGACCAGGGCTGACGCGCCTCAGGAGATGTGAGCGGGAGAGGCATGAGCGACGAGGACGACCAGCTACCGATCATCTGGACCCGACAAGGCGATGCGCTCGTAGCGGTCACGGCGGTCGAGCGTCGCATCGGAGGTTGGACCTCGATCGCCAGCCCGCATCTGCACCAGGCACTGGCCCGCCTTGTCAGCGCACCGTCTGGCTCCCGCTCTGGGAGCGTGCAGATCCGGACGTTCACGATGCGCGACGTCGACCTCGCTTGGTGGGATGCAGCCCAACGCAAAGGGCAGGACGGCTACTCGTACGGCACACTTTGGGGGCCGAAAGGCAAGTTCGTCAAGAACGTCCAGATCAAGGAAGTGAGTCCGCCGGCCACCGCTGGCGCAGGTGTGGTGAAGGCACCTCCGATCGACCCGGCGATGCTCGCGATCGCGGCAGCGATGCATGAGGTCCAGCAGACCCTGGAACGTATCGAGGCCAAGGTCGACCAGATCATTGACACCGTCCAATGGTTGGAGGAGCGCCGTCAGCGCAAGCAGGAGGCCGAGCTTCTCGCAGCGGTCGCCACTCTGACGTCGGTCGCCCGTCGCTGCTTCGCGAGTGGCACGGTCGACCCCGAGGACCTGTTCCGTATCGGGCACTTGGAGCAGATCCTGGGGACGGTTCACCGCGAGATATGCACGGAACTCAATCACCTCGCGAAGGTCATCTCCTACACCGACGTCGACGGCGCGAAGAAGGCGCGCCGCATCGACCCTGGAAGAGTCGCGGGCCTGGTCGAGCTGGACGTGTTCGCCCTCAACGGCCTTAAGGCATACCACCAGCTGATGCTGCTGTCTAAGGCTTCAGCCGGCCGCCTCACCGCGGCAGAGATGGAGAGCTCCCGAGAGGAGCTACACCGGCTCCTGTCTACCACCGAGGCCGCGGTTTCGAGCCTCGCAGCGGTCGATACGAAGATGCGTGACCGCTCCCTGTGGACCTACATGCTGACAGTCGGGATCCCTGCGGGCCGTGCCGCCGACAGGCGACTGCGGCAGGAGGCGAACGGCCGCCGGAAGGAAGCACAGAAGAAGGCCGTGAAGCGCGCGAAGAAGTTGGCGGTCCTTGACGCTTCACTTGAGCAGCTGCAGGTCGTCCTTCCGAGGAGCACGGCGCCGCTGCAGCTGCTGTCCGCGGAGCAGGCCGGCTGAGGGCGAAGTTGATTCGTGGGCGAGGGGCGCCCTCCTGGCCATCTACCGCGCGACCTAAAGCGGCTGCCGGGCTTGAGTACCTCTGCGGGGACTGGCAGTGGCGGGGCGCTTGCGCAGAAGTGCCACCCGACTCGACCGCGATCCCTGACAGAGGCTTGGCGTCCACGGTGGGGGCCTTTCCGCCGCCGGCCGCGATCCACCTACGCATCCGGTTGAAGGGGTGTTCAACAACCCGCACCCGAGGCCTTCGAGGCCGGCGGACCAACTTTCTCGGACGAGATTGATCGCCGGGAGACGATTTCGGACCTAGGTGTACGCAAGGACATTTCGTTGCCACCTGGAGGAAGGTCATGAATGACAAGCTGCTCTACCGCATCCCGGAGGTCGCCGAGCATCTGAACATCAGTCGCTCGAAGGTCTACGAGCTCCTCAAGTCCGGCGAGCTTCCGTCGGTCCACATCGCCCGCACTCGTCTGGTCCGCAAGGTCGACCTCGAGGCGTACGTCCAGAGCCTCCCGGAGGCGTCATGAGCCAGACTGACCGCCAGCGCGCCCGACAGAACATGCGGGAGAAGAAGTCTCTCAAGCACCTGCGCCGTGCTCAGCGGCTCGACCAGCTCGGCGCCCGCCTCGCCCAACTGGTCCAGCTGCGCGAACGAACGGTCGGTCAACTCGACCTCCGGATCGCCGAGGCCATCGCCGAGATGAGTAACGAGCACCGGGCGACGGTCGCCGACATCGTCAAACACGCCGGCGGCAGCCTCGATCGTCGAGAGGTCACGCGCCTGAAGTCCCGCAGCACCCGGTGCCGTCAGAACATCTGACGACGCGCTCCGTCGTCGACCGGCATCACTAGACTTGGTCGAGGCAGCATCGTGTAGCCATGAAGCAGGAGGACGCGTGGACCGTGACGAGAAGAAGCGCCTTCGTGATCGTATCGGCGAGTCCCTCGACGTGTCCGGCACCCGCTTGACGGACGATGAGGCCAGGAGGCTTAGCGACTTCCTAGACGAGTACGACAACAAGTACAGGGGCCGGAGCCGATCGCGGACCACGAGCCACACGGGCTGGAGCTCCGACGGAAAGTTCATCCGCAAGGAGACGTTTACCGACACCTTCACGGACGAGCCCGGCATCCGACAGGACTACGAGTACCACGATGACGACGGCCAGCATGGTGCCTCGTCGAGGGAAGTCACGGATGCCCGTGGGATCCTGAATTGGCTCCGGGACAACCCCTGACCAGCTTGGTCGCAGTTGCTCGGCATCGCGAGATAGGAACTTGTGCTACTGGATCAGCGTGGAAAGCCGAGCATCGGGGTGGCCAGCACTAACCTCGGCACGTGACTACTGCTGCCGCCGCTCCTGTCTCGAAGCACGCGGCGCTGTACGTCGAGAACGTGATGATTCGGAACTTCCGGGGGATCGTTTCCTGTGAAGTGGAACTTGAGCCCGGGCTCACCCTCCTCGTCGGGCGGAACAACGTCGGCAAGTCAAGGGTGCTATCTGCGCTGCACCTAGCGTTGGGCGGTCGTGTCGCTGATGTGGATGACTTCACCGTCGGATCCTCTGCGGAGCCCGAGATCGATGTCGTTCTCGCGCCCAGCCCACCTTCCGCATCCACAGACGAGCAAGCGTTCGACGATGACGAAGGTCGGCTGATGGGCGGCGATGCACAGACGATCAGCGACCCCCCGTTTCGTGAGCGCTTCGCCTGGCGCACGCACGTCCGACGTTCGGCCGAAGGGCTTGGCGCTCGGTCCGAGTTCAAGATTCTGACGTTCGACGCCGCCAGTGACAGCTGGGTGGAGCGCGCGGGCGCCAAGGATCTCGGAAGAATCGCTCGCGGGCTGGTCGCCTCGGACCTAGTCAATACCGGTCGCGACCTAATGGAGGAGCTCGGACGTCGTGGCTCGGGGGTTCGAAAGGTGCTCAGCGATCTGGACGTCGCCGACGTGACGCGGGCAGATCTGGAGCTCCGCTTGGCGGGTCTCAGCGCCGACATCGTCGCGGGAAGCGGGACCCTCGCCTCGGTGACTCGGTCACTGGATGCGCTGAACCGCGCCGTCGGGAGCATCGGGGCCCCGGGGATAAATCCGATCCCCATCACGCTTGAGGAACTCGCCCGGTCGCTGTCCATTGACCTTGATAGTGGGCACGGGGCGCTTCCGATTCGGATGCACGGCGCCGGCGCACGGAGTTTGGCCTCGCTCCAGATTCAAGGCGTGCTGTACGAACGGTTGCTTGGCGCCGATGGCGGCTCGCTCCGTCCTCATCCCGTGACCCTCGTTGAGGAGCCTGAAGCGCATCTGCACCCACAGGCCGCATCCGAGCTGCCGCACCTGTTGAAGTCGATCGGCGGGCAGGTCGTTGCGAGCACACACTCCAGCCAAGTCGTGACGGCAACCGACCCACGAGCCATACGGCTTCTGCGAGAAAGCGCAGGCTCGCTGGTCGTTGTCGACCTCGGTCCCGCCGCCAAAGATTCTCCAGGTACACCTCGGCCGTTTCGCCCAAGTCGACATACCGAGGAGATGGAGAAGCTCAAGCGCCTGGCCGAACGACCTTTTGGGGAGATTCTCTTCGCAAGTGCCATCGTCATCGGGGACGGAGCAACGGAGCGCGGCTTTCTACCTCCTGTTCTGAGGCATGCCCTCGGCCCGAAAGCACACGGGGTCTGTGTAATCGACCCGGAGTCAATGTCAACACCGACTGCTCTTTCGGTCGCCAAGTTCGCAAATGTCGTCGGGGTCCCGTGGTTCATTTTCGCTGACGGAGATCCGGCTGGCGTCGCCGCCGTCGAAGGTCTTGCGACGGCAGGAAGGTCCGTCGCGACTGTGATCTGGGTCGGCAAGCCGGACGCTGCCGCAGCCAAGGGCGTGTCTGGCGCGATCGAGGCAATGATTGTCGACTTCGATGAGGAAGTCGGTAGGACCGCGTGCGAGCGGGTGCGCCCCGACCTAGCGCCGGTCGCCAATATTCTCGCGACAATGAAGGCCTCGAAGGGTTCGATCGGTCAGACCCTGGCAGACGTCTTGATCGAACGCTACGGCGACTTCCATAGCTGGCCGTCGCCGATGCAGAAGCTGATCCAGGCTATCGACGGGGTCCTGTCATGACCACGACTGACGACTTCAACGATCCGGTCCTGAGTGCTGAGCAACAGGCGGCCGTCGACAGCAACGCGCGTGCGCTCGTGGTCGTAGCGAGCGCGGGTAGCGGCAAGACAGAAGTGGTCGCTCGGCGCATCCAACGTCTACTCCTGGCCGACCCCGAAAGCAGTGGCCGCGTGCTCGCCTTGACCTACACGGTGAAGGCGGCCGACGAGCTTCGCGCGAGGCTCGATAGCCGGCTGGGTGCTCTCGCACGTCGGGTCGACAGCGAGACCATCCACGGGTTCGCCCACAACCTCCTACGCACTCATGGCACTCGAATTGGCCTTCCGCTGGAGCCGGAGCTGCTGGCTCGAGATGAGGACCGCGTGGAGCTCTTTCGCTCCTGGCTGCGCGACCACGGCGAGGCTGAGCCCGAGGACCTCAAGGGCCGCCTAGCGGGCTTTGACTTGGCCCGTGCTAAAGGGGAGCGTGTTGCGGGCCTCAACGATTGGCTCCAGGCACTCGAAGACAACGGGGCTCTGGATTATCCGGCGCTCCTCGCGAGGGCCACCGAGTTGTTGACTGTCGCCTCGGCGCGTCGCCAGACTCGGCGCCTCTACACCTCCGTCGTCGTCGATGAGGCCCAGAACCTGACGAGGGCGCAGTACGACCTACTCATTGAGCTGGCGTCGGACGAAGGAAAGATCGCCGTCCCGATGATGCTCGTCGGTGATGACAAGCAATCGATCGTAAGTTTCGCTGGAGCAGACCCGCGCCTCATCAGAGCCTTCACCGAAGCCTTTGCTGCCGAGCGT
Source organism: Nocardioides perillae (assembly GCF_013409425.1). NCBI lineage: Bacteria > Bacillati > Actinomycetota > Actinomycetes > Propionibacteriales > Nocardioidaceae > Nocardioides > Nocardioides perillae. Next base: position 1,749,429 of record NZ_JACCAC010000001.1, read on the forward strand.
CACGAACTCCACACCAACTTCCGATCTGCAACCGCGCTCGCCGCCGCATCAAGCAAGGTAGCGGCTGCGCTGGGCCACCCTGCTGGTGAGGAGGCGGCATTCGCGGCTCCCGGCATGATCGCTGTCGAGGCGTTCGCAACAGAAGCGGACGAGGGCGAGAGAGTTGCCGCTTGGGTCGCAGGATTGTTGGAGCGCGGGCTACCTCAGGAGGCGCTCGGCGACGACGAGAATCACTTGCTTCGTGCGGAAGAGATCGCGGTACTGTCCAGGTCAGCCGCCGGTCTTCGCCTTGTAGCGTCCGCGCTGACTGCTCGTGACATTCCGTTCGCGCTGTCCAGCACGCCGAATGAGTGGCTCACGACTATGGCCGGCCGGATAGTTCTTGAGACGGTATCCCTGAAGGCTGCGCCCGATCACCACTCGACCTACTGGGAGATAGGCAGGCTCCTTGGTGTGGATCTTGCAGAAGAGTCGGCGAGCGCCGTGCGACACGCGATCCTCGGATCGGAGGACAAGCTGATTCGTGCGACGGCAGGCGTGGTCGACCTTACCGACGTTTCGGAACTAGTCCCTTTCCTGCAGGCGGTGCAGGTACAGACGGGGCTGGCCGACGCAGAGGCGGCGAATTGGCAGACTGATGTGCTGCAGTTCGCGACAAGCTGGGCCCAGTTTGACAGGCTGACCGGACGGTCAGAGCTCACGTGGGCGAACTTCAAGCTGCATTGCTCCCGCGCGCAGCGTGGGGACGACCTTGCGTCCGGCGTGCGCTTGCTCACCGTTCACAAGTCCCAAGGACGCGAGTATGCCGCCGTTGGGGTCGTTGGCCTCAACGACGGTCAGTTTCCAGACTTCAGAGCGACGACGGAGTCGGCATTGCGGGACGAGCTGCGAACCTTCTACGTCGCCATTACGCGCCCACGTAGAGTCCTCTTGCTCACGCGGGCGAAGGTGCGAGACACCAGGTACGGTCCGAGAGCCACGCAGCCGTCGAGATTCCTCTCGCTCGTGACGCCTTAGAGATCGGCGACCGCGCGGGCCTACCCGGCCACGAGCTGAAGCAGAGAGTCGTACGTGTCGACGACGTCGTACTCCACTCCATGGTTCTCGGACCTGGTGTTGAGGGAGGCAAAGAACTTCTTCGCGCACTCGATCTTGGCGTTCTCAACCCCCTTGAGTTGGAGGGTCGACATGGAGCCCTTGGTCTCGGCGACGAAGTAGACGTGCTTGATCTTAGTGGTGTCGTCGCGGAAGGCGATGGCCCAGTCGGGGTTGTAGTCGCCGACCGGGGTCGGGATGAAGAACCCGCGCGGGAGCTTGGAGTAGACGACTACCTCGTCGCTGACGTCGAGCTTCTCGACGAAGGACCGCTCGACCTTGGAGTCGGTGACGACGTACTCGTAGACGCTCTTCTTGAGCTTCTCGCCTGCCTTCGACAGGTCTTGGGCGGTTTGGTTCTCGGTGAAGATCGAGGAGTCATAACGGTTGTCGAGCGGGTCGTAGGTCAGATGCTCGACGATCACGGTGGCCTTCTGCTCGTTGATGAGCCGGGCGCCTTCGGTGATGAACTGCTCGGGGTTCTGCTTGAACTTCGCGAACGTGCCCGGGTTGATGCCGGTGAGGATCGCCGCGCAGGTGCGCCGCGTGAGCTGCGTCTTCTCGGCGATCTCGCCGAGCAGGTCGTACTTCACGGTCGAGCCCGCAGACACAGCCGAGTGCTCGACCTTCGTCTCCGAAACCTTGAAGCCGGTGCCTGCTTCGAGTTGTTCGACTTCGAGTCCGACGACCTGCTTGCCGGCCTCTACGAGGTACTGCATGACCGTGACGTTCAGAGAGGTGTCGAGCACGCGGATGCAGTTGCGGATGAGCTCGTTGGAGTCGAACTCGACCTGGTAGACGGCCTTGTGGTTGATGCGGCCCCACAACTCCTGGAATTCACGCTTCTTGAAGTTAGCCTCGTTGAACGGGATCTTCTTCGGCTTGCGGCCGTCGGTGGGCTTGGGCACGTCGAGATAGAGAGCGTCGACGAGCGGCCACACGAAGTCGATGACCGGCTTGAGCGCCTCCGCGGTGGGTGCGGCGAGGGTGCCGTGGGCGCGGGCGTCCTTGTAGGTCTGGGTGACGAAGCCGTCGTCGTCGATGTAGTCGTGGCGGATGAGGTGGTTGTAGAGCGCTTGTGCGAGCGCCTTCTCCATGACGCTCGTGGAGCCGTCGCCAAACTTGATCTGCTTGCCGGTGAAGTAGTCGACGCTCGCCTTGCGCGGGCGCGTTGACAGGGACTCGATGATCTCCCTCTGCAGGGCGGTGACGAAGTCGGTGTAGGACTCGTCGGTGACGACGGTCAGCTCGTTGATGTCGTGGACGGTGACGGGGTTGTCCATCCGTTCGCCGTGCTGGTCCACTGACAGCCGCAGTCCGCGGCCGATCTCCTGGCGCCGCGTCGTGGTGTTGTCGCTCTTCTTGAGCATGCCCATGACGAATACGTTGGGGTTGTCCCAGCCCTCCCGCAGAGCCGAGTGAGACCAGATGAACCGCACGGGTTCCTCGAAGGAGAGCAGCCGCTCCTTGTCCTTGAGGATCAGGTCGTAGGCGTCGACGTCGTCGGATTGGCCTGCGAAGTCGCCGCGCGCGGCGATCTTGCCGTCGATCGATCGGCCGGTCTTCTTGTCGATCGAGAAGTAGCCCTCGTGGGTCGAGCGCACAGGGATCGCCTCGACGTGTTTGCGGTAGCGCTCGGCGGCCTCGTCGAAGTCGAGCTGGCCGAGATAGTCGTGGAGGACCGCTTCGTACTCCTCCTCGAAAACCCGCGCGTACTCGCCGAGGCCGTCTTCGCGGTCGTAGTCGCGATACTTGGCGACCTCGTCTACGAAGAACAGTGAGAGCGCCTTGATGCCCTGCGCGAACAGCTCGCGCTCCTTGTCCAGGTGGGCTCGGATGACCTCGCGGATCTGGATGCGCCGTTTCTGGTCTTCGGCCACGTCTTCGGTGACCTCGCCGGCACCGATGATGTCGCCGTTGCTGAGCTCGATGATGTCGCGGTTCGCGTCGACATCCCGGATGAACAGGCCCTTGTATGCCTCGATGCCGCCGGAGATGTCGTGCAGGTTCATGCCCTGGCTCAGCCGCTTGACCTGTCGCTTGATGCCGGTGGCGGTCTGCACCTCCAACTCGACTCGCGCCTTGGGGAAGTCCGCGCCCTTGCCGATCTCCAGCCCGTCCACATAGAGGTACGCCGTGCTGCCGGCCAGATGCTTCACGGTGATGCCCCGCACGGCGATCTTCTTCACCAGCTTCTGGTTGTAGGCATCGACCGCATCGAGGCGGTGTACCTTGGTGCGCTCAATCTTGTGGGTCGCCGAGTAGCGCAGCGCGAACAGGGCGTTGAACAGCCCGAGTGCCTCCAGGGACTTCGAGGGCTTCTTCGCGTCACCCTCGATCTTCTGCGGCTCGTCGATGATCAGAATCGGCCGGTTCGCTGCGATCACGTCGATCGGCCTGCGCGACTGGAAGTCGTCGAGCACCTCGTAGATGCGGCGCGCGTCCTTGCCGGTGGCGTTGAACGCCTGGATGTTGATGATCATCACCTGCACGCCCGCGTCGGAGGAGAACCGCTCCAGCTCGTGGAGCCGCGAGGAGTTGTAGACGAACGTGCGTGGCTTGGTCCCGTACATCTGCTGGAAGTGCTCGGCGGTGATGTCGAACGACTTCTTCACGCCCTCACGGATCGCGATCGACGGCACAACGACGATGTACTTCGACCACCCATACCGCTTGTGCAGTTCCATGATGGTCTTGATGTAGACGTAGGTCTTCCCGGTGCCGGTCTCCATCTCCACGTCGAGATTGAGCGGTGCTGCGGACTTCTTGACCGGGTCCCTGAGGTCCTTGGACAGCTCCAGCCCCCGCGTCTGCTGCACCCGGTGGACGTTCGTCAGGAGCTGCGGCGGCGTGAGCGCGATCTCCGCGTTGCGCAGACCCGCGTCCTCCAGCAGGGTCGCGGCCGCGTCCTTGCCGGGGTCAATGCGGTACTTCACCCCGTCGGCGTAGGGCTGGCCAGTGAAGACGTCGACCACGGCGTCGACAGCCTCGGTCTGGTATTGCTGGACCTTGAACTGGAGCTTCATCGGGTCAGATGGTCCTTACCTCGGTCTCGGGCGACACCTCTCGGAAGATCTGCTCCGCATTGATGCGCGCCGCATCGCTCGCGAAGCCCGCGTCGAGGAACACGGCGCGCAGTGGGCGGCGGCCGGCGATCTCCTTCACGACGTCGTCGGTCATCTCGTCCGCGAAGCACGCAATCAGAGCACCTTCGGCGACCGAGAGAACCCGTCGGGAGCCTAGATCCTCGACCGCGATCGGCTCGGCGAGGTCGAGCCCCCAGTCAAGCAGCACTTGGAAGAGCAGGTCTTCGTCGGTGCGATCCGGCTTCACGCTACGGACTGCCTCGGTAAGCGTGTACTGCTCAAGGTCGTCTGCCGTCGCGAGCGTGTCAGCCATGTTGGTGGTTGCGACGTGCAGCGAGCGGAAACCGATGTCTAGGGCGGAGTTGAGGAGCCCTGCCTGCTTGACCTGCGCACCGGCTCGACGCAGGCGCTCACGGGCGATGCCCGCGATGGTTTCGTAGTGCGGATGATCGACCGGCTCGTCAAGCTGAACGAGGATGTATCGGCGATGTCCGCCATCTGCTGCATTGAGGTCCATGACAGCGTGTCCAGTCGAACCAGAGCCGGCGAAGAAGTCGAGGATGACCGCGTCCGGGTTGTCTCGGGTGATCGCGCCGAACCAACGTGCCAGCACGGCGGTGTCCTTCGGGAAGTCGAAGACATCGGCCTGGAGCAAGCCATCGAGTTTCTTGGTGCCCGGCATGCGTGACTGCGTGAAGGTCGGATACGGCACGCGGTCGCCCTGCTCCGCTAGGAACCTCTTGATACGTGGCGAGGTTGTCTCATCAGGTCCGAAGAGAACTCGGCCCTGAGCGATCAGTTCGTCCATCGTCTCCCGCGAGTAGCGCCAACCATTTGCCGGCGTCCGAACTGCCCTTCCCGTCTTCGGATGCGTCAACTCGTACATCAGGTTGGGACGCGGGTTCGGGCTCGTGATGTCGGTCGCTTGGAAGACTCGACCTTCGTCGTCGATCTGGTCGTACCGGAACACGGCTGGCTCCAAGTCAGCCTTGATCGCCCTGACTCCATTGCGAAAGATCGTGGTTGCCTTCGCGGGGTCTCCATCCGACTCCTGCCACGCGCGGCGAGCGACCGCTTCGACTTCGTCGATCCCGGGCTTGGGTTCCTTCCATCGAGTGTCGAGAGAACGAAGCAGACTCTCGTTCTTCGCGTAGATGAGCATGTAGTCCACGCCGCCCGCCGTGTAGCGCGCGTCGTTCTTCCCGGTGCCCTGCCACGTCACATTGGCGATGAAGTTCTCCGACCCGAGAACCTGGTCGAGGAGTGATCGCAGGTTCGCATGTTCGTGGTCGTCGATGGCGACGATCACGACCCCGTCGTCGGCCAGGAGGCTGCGCGCAAGCTTCAGCCGGGGGTACATCATGCTGAGCCAGTCTGAGTGGAAGCGGCCACTTGCCTCCGAGTTGACCTTTGTTCTCAGCCGGTTGCCCTCGTCATCGAGGACGGCGGAGCTGCGGAGATGCTCCGCCGTGGTCTCAGCGAAGTTATCCTCGTAGACGAAGTCGTTCCCCGTGTTGTAAGGCGGGTCGATGTAGATCAGCTTGACCTTGCCGAGGTACGACTCCTGGAGCAGCTTGAGGGCGTCGAGGTTGTCCCCCTCGATGAAGAGGTTCTTGGTGGTGTCGAAGTCGACTGACTCCTGCCGCACGGGACGCAGAGTCTTCGCGATGGGCGCGTTGGCAGCGAAGGCAGCAGCCCGCTTGCCAGGCCAGTCGAGCTGGTACCGCTCCTGAGGTCCTTCTACCACGTGGTCGGAGAGTTCCTGGCGAAGGAGGTCAAGGTCAACGGCGAGCGTCACGTTGCCCTCCGCGTCCCTCGACTCGGTCATGACCTGCGGGAACACCTCGGCGATCCGTTCGATGTTGCGCGTTGTGACGTTGGGCGAGTGCAGCGTGCGCTTCTCCATCACCCAGCACCGCCCAGCGCGGCGAGGTCCGAGGCAGCGTCATCACAGTGTCTTGACCTCGGTGTGAGGCGAGACCTCGCGGAAGATCTGCTCGGCGTTGATCCGATCCGCGTCCGACTTGAAGGCCGAATCTCGGAAGACGGCGCGCAGCGGCTGGAGGTTCGCGATCTCGGTGACCACATCAGCGGACACCTCCTCGCTGAAGCACGCGACCAGCGCATCGTCCGCGACGCGGAAGATCTCTCTCTCTCTCTCTCTCTCTCTCTCGCTTGATTGGCAGACTCAGATCGAGCCCCCAGTCGAGGAGTACCTGGAAGAGTAGGTCCTCGTCGGTGCGGTCCGGTTTCACGCTGTCGATCGCTCCCAGGAGCGAGGTCTGCGCCAGGTCATCCGCCGCAGCGTCAACCTCGGCCATGTTGGTCGTATCGATCCGAAGCGAGCGGTACCCGACGTCCAGTGCGGTCGCGCCATCCCCCGCCTGGTCGGCAACCACAGAGCCAGCGCGTCGAACTCGATCCCGAGAGATGTCGGCGATGGAGTGGTATCCCGCCTTTGCCGCTGCCGAGCTGGCATCGAGGTCGTCAGGAATCTGGACGAGCAGGAATCGCCTGTTTCCCCCGTCAGCGGCGTTCGCACGCATCACCGCATGCGCCGTCGTACCCGACCCCGCAAAGAAGTCGACGACGATGTCCTCCGCGTTCTTGCGCGTTGCGAGCTGAACCACTCGCTCGATCAGGCGTACGGGCTTCGGGAAGTCGAAGAAGGTCTCACCGTTCCTGTCGAACAGCGCGCGCACCTCGCGTGTCCCCTCTTGGGTATGACCAACTTCCGAGTTGGGCCACCAGGTCCACGCGGACTTGCCGTTGCGCTCCGCCAAGTAGGTCTTTCGCCGAGGGATCCCCGTGCCGTCCGGGCCGAACCAGAATCGACCTTCAGCGACCTGCTTTTTGTACTCGTCTTCGAGGTTCATCCAGCAACGACCGGGCGGGGGGTTTACGACAGTCCCCGACGGGGTCGTGATGGCGTACATCTGATTCGGCCTATACCCGGGTGCGGTGAAGTCGGACGACACCCAGGGGCCCCGCGGGTCGTTGTCAGGGTTTGAGAAGGCAGCCCGGTCGCTGTCGTCGAGAGGCAGAGGCGAGAGGGCTTTCTCAATCAAGCTGGCGTCCCGGGCGTAGACCATGACGTACTCATGCCCTGCCGCCAATCGCTTGCGTGCTTCTGGGGACGTGCGCTTCTGCCAGATGACGGAAGCGACAAAGTTGCGCTCGCCGAAAACCTCGTCGGCGACCTTCCGTAGAGATCCCACTTCGTGATCATCGATGGAGATGAAGATGACGCCGTCTGGGGCCAGCATCGTGCGAGCGAGCTTCAATCTGGGCAGGATCATGCTCAGCCAGTCCGAGTGTAAGCGCCCGTTGGCCTCGGTGTTCGCCACGAAACGGGTGCCGTCCGTTCCCACCTGACCTGACCCGACTAGGTAGTCGTGAGTGGTCGCGCCGAAGTCGTCCTCGTACACGAAGTCACTGCCCGTGTTGTAGGGCGGGTCGATGTAGATGAGTTTGACCTTGCCGAGGTAGGACTCCTGGAGCAGCTTCAGGGCGTCGAGGTTGTCACCTTCGATGAAGAGGTTCTTCGTCGTGTCGAAGTCGACCGATTCCTCGCGTACGGGGCGGAGGGTCTTGGCGATGGGCGCGTTGGCGGCGAACGCGGCGGCGCGCTTGCCGGGCCAGTCGAGTTGGTAGCGCTCCTGCGGTCCCTCGACGATGTGGTCGGAGAGCTCCTGGCGGAGCGCGTCGAAGTCGACCGCGCGGACGGGGTTGCCGTCGGCGTCGAGGGACTCGGTGATGACCGTGGGGAACAGTTCGGCGATCTGGTCGATGTTGCGCTGGGTGAGGTCTGGCGAGTGCATCTTCAGCTTGTCCACGGTCATTCCTTGTTGCTTGGTACGGGGGCGGTCAGTTCGTCGAGCACGGTGGTGCGTTCCTTGATCTGCCTGCGGAGTTCGATCTTGCGATTCAGTTGCGGTTCGGTGCGCAGCTTCTTCTCCAGGGCGGCGACCTCGCGGTTGAGCCCGCGGACGCGTCCCATCCTGTCGAGAGCGTCCGACAGTTTCTCCGCCGGCCAGAGGGGGTGGGGTAGCAGGCGGCCCAGCAGTTGGGTGTACAGGCCGTCCATGTCGAGCGCCGTGGGGAGCGGGACACGCGGCTGGTCGCCACTGATCCAACCAGTGCGGAAGTAGTCGGTGCCTTTGGTCTTGCCTCCGGCCCGCTTGTAAGCGGCGGTCATCGCCTGCTCGGTCCAGAGGCCGTCCTCGCGGCGCAGCTCGAAGATGATCTGGCTGGGGATCGCCTTATCGATCGAGGCGAGCACCGATTTGTCGAGACCGGAGCCCTTCAGATCCACGACGAAGACCTGGATCTCCGTGACGGTCTCACCCGGTGCGAGGCGCAATGACTCCTCGCCGAGCTTGTAGGCCCAGCGGACGCGCTGAACCTCGTCCACGAAGCGCTGCTTGAGAGCGGCGCCCGCGCTGGCCTCGGCGTATAGACGCTCCTTCGGAATGACCCGGTCGACCTTCGCGGTCTCGGGCCACTGGATCAGCTCAGTCACCGACACCCTCGGTCTCGACGATGGCGAGGAAGGCGATCAGTTCGAAGTCATCGAGTCCCTCGAAGGTCTGCTGCAACGCGGTGGTCTTCGCCCCCGAGAAGAGGCTGTCGATATCGCGCTTCTCGGTGACGTCGATCAGGGAGTTGATCGCCTCGTTGAGCAGATTGGAGTAGGCGCCCATCTCGGCACCTTCACTGGTGAGCTCGTTGAAGACTCGGTAGGCGGCCGGGATCGGTTCGTGCGCACCCTGACAGCTCGCCCGGATCAGGTCGAGGAGTTGCTTGACCTCAGTGTGGTCGGTCATGACGTTGCCGTCGGTGTCGAGATAGATCAGGTAGTGCGGGTGGAGGCGATTGTGGCGGTTGAGCGTCGCCTGCTCATCGACACTGCGCAGAGCGAAGATCACGCCGGGGCGAAGGCCGCGCTCGGGGTTGGCGGGGACGGCTGCATGGAGGCCTTTGGGCGATGAGGCGAGGTCGCCGTACTTCTCCATGTAGTTGAGCAGGTCCATGCGGAAGTCGTTGAGTCCGAGGTCCGTGATGGAGACGCCCGTTCGGACGTCCTCCAGCTCGATGACTTCGTCCTGGAGGCGGCGGAGCTGCTCCTTGCGGAACTTGGTGTCGTTGGACTCCTGTGTGAGGAGGTTGTCGTCCGCCGTGGCCGCGAGGTCGGCGATCACCATGCGGTTCTCGACGCGCTCCTTGAGGTTGATGTATTCATCCAGGCTGATGTCGGGCCAGAAGTTGACCATCTGGATCACGGAGTTCTTGGACCCGATGCGGTCCACGCGGCCGAAGCGCTGGATGATCCGCACCGGGTTCCAGTGGATGTCGTAGTTGACGACGTAGTCGCAGTCTTGGAGGTTCTGGCCTTCCGAGATGCAGTCGGTGCCGATCAGGAGGTCGATCTCACCGGGCTCGTTCGGGAAGACGACTGCTTTGTCCTTGGAGCCTGGGGAGAAGAAAGTCAGGAGCTTCTGGAAGTCGAAGCCGTCGCCCAGTGTCGTCTTGGGATGCGTGGAGCCGGTGACCAGTCCCAGCTCGAGCGAGGTGTCGGAGTGGACGGTCTGCTCCAGGTTGGCGTAGAGATAGCGGGCAGTGTCGGCGAAGGCCGAAAAGAGCAGCACCTTCTTGTTGTCGCCGTTGAGCGGGCGCGCGACCTTGCCCCTGATGACTTGCTGGAGCCGTTGGAGCTTGCGGTCGTGCTCCGGAGTGATGAGATCCATCGCGTCGACAAGCTCACGGATGGTCTCGCGGTCGTGCCACAGGTCGTTGCGCCACGACGTGGTGTCCATGTCGTTGAGATCGATCTGGTACTTCTTGCCGACCGATGGGGTGGACGGGACCTCGAAGTCGTCGTCGTCGGCCTCGATGTCGCCGAAAGCCGCGCCGATGTCGGCGATCTGGCCGTCCTTGTCGTCGAGGTCCTCCAGAGCGTGATCGATGGCGGCTTCGACCTTGCGGAGCGTGATTCGGAAAGCCTCGACCGAACTCTCCAGGCGCTTGAGCAGGTTGACCGTCATCAGCGTCTTCAGTCCCTGCTCGCGGCCGGCCATGCCGAGGTTGCCGCGTGCCGTGCCGCCCTGGACTGCGTACCTGTCCACGTACTTCTGCATCTTGCTGGGGAAGACATACGACAGCGGGGTGTAGACAGCGAGATTGAGCACTTGGAGCTGGTCGAAGATCTCGTTGAACGTCGGCGCGTGGGGGAGGTCGGTCAGCGGTTCGCGGATTGACTCCGGCGGGAGACGGCTAGGGAACGCGCCGATGTCGGCCGTGTCGTAGAACGACTGGATGTGCTTGCGGGAGCGCGCGATGGTGACCGCGTCGAGGAGTTCGAAGAAGTCGAAGTCGAGCATCCGTAGGATCGCATCGGTGGTGCGCTCCTCGGCGGGCAGTTCGGACCACTTCTTGAAGGCGACCTGGGCTTCGCGGAAGACCTGCTCGACCGACTTGCTGATGTCGAGCTTCGCGGAGAGTTGCTCTGACTCGCCTTCGTAGGCGAGCTGGAGTTGGTTCTTGAGATCGTTGAAGCGGTTGTTGACTGGCGTGGCTGACAGCATGAGGACCTTCGTCTTCACGCCACTCTGGATCACCTTGCGCATGAGCCGCTGGTAGCGGCTCTCCTTCTCCTCGGAGTAGTCGGCATTGCGGAAGTTGTGGGACTCGTCGATCACGACGAGGTTGAAGTTCCCCCAGTTGACCTTGCTCAGGTCGAGCTGCCCGGAGTAGCCCTTGTCGCGGGACAAGTCGGTGTGGGCGAGGACGTGGTAGCTGAACCGGTCGGCTGAGAAGGGGTTGGTGACATAGGGGCTGTTGTAGGTCGTCCAGTTGTCTTCGAGCTTCTTCGGCGCGAGCACGAGGACGGACTTGTTGCGACTCTCGTAGTACTTGATGACCGCGAGTGCCGTGAAGGTCTTCCCGAGGCCGACGCTGTCAGCGAGGATGCAGCCGTTGTACGTCTCCAGCTTGTTGATGATGCCCACGGCGGCGTCGCGCTGGAAGTTGTAGAGCCTCTTCCAGATCTCTGAGTCGCGCCAGCCTGTCAGGTCGTCGGGGAGTACATCCTCGCTGATGTCGTCGAGGAACTCCGAGAACAAGTTGTAGAGGATCAGGAAGTAGATCCGCTCGGGGCTGTTCTCGGCGTAGACGCTGGCGATGTGGTCGCGGACAAGCTCTGTGACGTCTTCGACCTGTTGCGGGCTCGACCAGATCTGATCGAACGTTGAAAGGTAGGCCGAAGCGAGAGGGGCTTCGTCGATCTTGTTCACAAGGTTGGATACCGCGTCGCCGCGCTCGTAGCCGAGATCGGCCGACGTGAAGCCCTGGAGCGGCATGTAGGCGGCGCGGTCGTCGACCACAGCGAACTGCTGCATCGGGGCGCCGGTCTTGTTCGACTTGAAGGTGACCTTGCGCTTGATCCAGTCCGCGCACTCCCGGGCGATTGCCCGTTGGGTGAGCTTGTTGCGCAGCCGGATCTCGAACTCGGAGCCGTAGAGACTCGACTCGCGCTTGGCCTGTGGGATGTAGAACTCCCGTCGCTCCTTCATTGCCTTGTCGGTTGCCTGACTGGCGACGAAGGTCGGTGCGGTGAAGATGAACTCAAGTTCCTTGACGCCCTCCAACTCCTTGCGGAGTGCCTCGAAGGCGTAGATCGAGAACGTCGACGCGGCGATGCGGAGCTTGGAACCGCGGTTGAGCTCGACCTTGATGTCATCGCCGAGCAGCTTGTTGAGGTTGTCGATAACCTCCATCAGTCCGCCCTCTGCTTGGAGGGCCTCGCGGATTCGTCGGCGCCGCTGCAGCGCACCCAGTCGTCGACCTCGGTGACCTTGAACTTCCATAGACGTCCGACCCGGTGGGCGGGCATGTCCCTTTTTGCGATCCAGGTGTAGATGCTGTCCTTCGTGACGCCGAGATGCTCGGCGATCGCGTCAGCAGACACCCAGGGCTCAGTCACTCATCCGACGTTAGTGGGGATTGCCACCGGTCTGTGCCGGTTCTTGCCGATTTCTCCGTGTGACCCGCCGGCTTTCGGGTTTCCACGCCGACCGGCACCGACCTACACCACACTTGCTGCGTGGCCGACATTCATCTGCTAGCTGGCGCCATGGGGATCGCCTCGTGGAGGGCACGGGCCCTCATGCAGGAGTACGCGAAGACCGTCGAACTACGCGGATCCGCCCTGCGGATGCATCGCGGCCGGGTCATGACGGGGCGGCCGGCGCCCTGGGCGCTCAGCGAGCTCGGGGTAACGGATGCTGCCATGACGGCGCTCTGGCGCCACGGCCCCGAGGACAGAACCTACGCCGTATCCTCCGGTGTTGAGGCGCAGGTGCTCGGAGGAGATCTGGCGATCGTCGATGCGGTCCGCACGGTCCGTGTCTACCAAGCCAAGTTGGTCAAGGAACTTGATCTGGCAACCGGCGAGTACGTACTCAAGTCCGCTTTGACTGATGTCCACGCTGGTCATCTGGCAGCGCCTACGTTCCGATGGAACGGCCAACTTCACCAGATGCAGGGCTACCTCGCGTTGTACCAGAGGGCGCTCCCTGTGGCTCACGGCATCACGAGCCCCAAACGCTCGGCGTGGTGGGCTCGGACAGCGACTTCCGTGAACGCTCCGGGACTCGGTGGGTTGTACTACTGGGACATGATGGATGGCGCTCGTGGTCGTCCATCTCGGATGGCGACGGCTCGCGGCATCATGGCGGCGCCGATCCCGCTCGTTCCCGCTGGGCAGAGCGTCGACAGAGTCCCCGCGGCCAACAGCTGGCCTTGGGAATACGGCCTTTCAAACCGCTGGCGTGGACTGGCGGCTCTGGCCTCATTGCGCCGGGCGAGAGGCGAAGCCGCTGCAGATTCGACTCCAATAGATGACGACGACGACACCACTCCAGACGGGCCGGAGCCGCTTGTGGAGTCCGGTGGCCTCCCTGGTGCACTCGATAGTGAGCGCGAGGACTTCGCCGCACGGCTGTTCGACCACCTCTATGGCGACAGGCCAGGATCGTTGACCGTGGTCTTCGTGTGAACGGAGCCGCCCGAGAAGGCCTCTAGCAGTGGCGTTCGTCAGAGGAGCTGTCAAGCGCGACCTCCCGCGGTCAAGCATTGTTGCTATCCATGTCTGCCGGCGACCCGGTCAAGGGCGTCGAGGTTCTTCTGGTCCGCGTCGGGGAGGGAGTGGAGGTACTTCTGCGTCGTCTGGATCTGGTGGTGGCCCATCCGGTCCATGACCGACTTCAGGTCCGATCCGCCGGCCAGCAGCCAAGAAGCGTGGGCGTGTCGAAGGTCGTGGACGCGGACCGGGAAGTCGACGCCGCTGGCCTTCACGGCCGGTAGCCAGACGTGGGTGCGGAAGCTGTTGCGCGAGATCGGGGTGCCAACCTTGGTCGCGAACAACAGGTCATCGCGGCCGAGCTCCTTCGCCCGGACGTGCTCGGCGATGGCGTCGAGCCATGCCTGACGGACGCCGAAGGTGCGGGGCTCGTTGTTCTTCGGGTAGGGCTTGACGATGAAGCGTTCGCCGGTGGGGGAGTGGACCTTGGATGTCTCCACGATCGTCTCCTCCACGCTGATCGTGCGACGCAGGAAGTCGATGTGCCGTGGACGGAGCGCGATCAGCTCGCCCCAGCGCATCCCTGTCTCGATGAAGGTCTCCAGCATCAGCCGATACTGCTGCGGCACAGCGGCAACCAGCCGCTCGAACTCCTCGGGCGTCAGGGTCCGCGACTTCCGCGCGATCACCTTCGGCAGCTCGGTGTGGTCGCAGGGGTTGTAGACGAGGATCCGGTCGCGGACCGCCCGCCGGAAGATCGACGACAGGAACACGTGGTACTTCTTGATCGAGCGCGGCGAGAGGCCCTCGTCGTACGCCGTCGTCACCCAGTCCTGGATCACCATGGGCGAGATCTTGTTGAGCTTCTTCTTCCCGAACGCCGGATAGAACTGCTTGTTCAGATAGGAGACGTACGAGGCCCGCGTCGTCACCTCGAGGTGCTTGTGGGGAAGCCACTCCTTCTCGACGTAGTCGAAGAACGTGATCTCTCCTTGGCTCGCGTCGTGCCAGGAGCCGGACAGCACGCGCTGCTCCTCCCGGTGGGCCGCCCGCAGTGCCTCGCGGCGGGAGGGGAACGATCCGGCAGACCGCTCTCGGCCGTCGGGGTCGCGGTAGCAGCCGGTGTAGGTGGTGCCGCGGGCACCGTGTCGTTCCTTCACCCAAGCCATCTGCGACCTCTTTCCTGGCGCGACCTCTTTCGCGGTGTAAGTCCACCTTCGTCGTCCGCAATTTGTCCGCAAACGTTGCCGGATCCGGCTGGATCGACCTGGACGTCCATGGAATCCGAAGTGGCCTCTGACCTGCGAGTTTACGCGAATCTTGCGCTCGGCGACAGGTGGCGCGACACGCCGGAAGAACTGCTCATAACCCAGAGGTCGCAGGTTCAAATCCTGCCCCCGCTACGAAGAAACAGCCCCTGACCTGCGGAAACGCGAGTCAGGGGCTGTTTGCTGTTTGAGGCTCCCAGCGCTGTTGGCCGTTTACTGGTCGTTTTCGTCCGCGGTCGGCGTCCTGCGCGGCCCGGCGAAGGCCTCCAAGATGTGGCTGACGGACGGGGCGGACCGATCCTTTTCGATGTAGAACTCAGCGGTGATGGCTGAGGAGGAGTGGCCGAGCTGTCGAGCAGCGGTCTCCTTGTCGGCGAGCCGGTCGATGAGCGTCGCAACGGTCTTGCGGAAGAGATGCGGCTTGACCCAGTCGAGGCCAGCGTCCTTGCGAACGGCTCGCCAGCGCCGCTCCATGTTCCCGACTTGGTGCCACGTGCCGTTGCGGGTCGCGAAGACCGCGTTGAAGTGGTTCGGCGGCTGCTCGACCCGACGCCGCAGCAGCACTTCCACGGCAAAGGGAGGCAGCTCGACGCTTCGGATGGAGGCGTCCGTCTTCGGCTTCGCCTTGCGGTAAGTGCCCCTGCCCGTCTCAGTCTTGATGGTGCCGTTGATGTAGGCGACAGGCTGCGCGGCGGCCAGGTCGACGTCCACCCAGCGAAGGGCAAGCACCTCGCCGATGCGCGCACCGGTCGCGAGCATCAGGTCGATGACGTCGCGTAGGTCGGGGCGCGGGTTCGGTCCCGGCTTCGCCCGCTGCCCCTCCATGTGCGCCGCGACCGCGCTGCGGACAGCGTTCAGGTCCTCAACAGACAAGGCGCGGACCTGCTTGACGTCCCGCCGGAGCCGTGAGGTCTCCCGCACCGGGTTCGATGGAATGGCGCCATCGAGGACAGCCGATGCCATGAGCATTCCGAGGACCGTCTTGACCTTCTTCCGGCGTGACTCCGTCGGCTGGCCGTGAATGAAGCGCTCGCAGCGTCCCGCGTTCAGCTCGGAGAGCCGGAGACTCCCCAGGGCCGGGTTGATGACCTTGTCGACGAGCCGCTTGTACTCGGCATGCGTCGAGGCCTCTCGGTACGTCGAGTTCTCGATGGAGGCCAGCCAGGCCGCGGCCGCGTCGCGGACCTTCATCGATCCCGTCATGAGGTGCTCGGAGGGGGCAACCCGCTCGGCGCAGAGTCGCTTCAGCTCACGTTCGGCGGCCGCCTCCGTCCGAGCCGTCGCAGTCACTCGGCGGGTGACGCCGTCGACGTCACGGAAGCGCGTCAGCGCGCGGTAGACGCCCGGGCGGGCCTCGGACACGGTGATGCGCCCGTGCGCATCGATGGGGAGAGGAGGCCGGCCCATCAGCCGGTCGCTCGCAAGCCGGGTGCGGGGCGGCGACGGCGTGTCATCGAGCCGAGCGCGTTGTGCGCCGGCGCCCGGCCTCGGGCGGAGTCGGCGGTGGCGAAGTGTCGCGTGCCGGGTTCAGTGGAGGCTCTGAACTGACGCGCCGACGGTAGTCGGGGCGGGGTTGTGCCGGTAGTGCTCGTCCTCGAACTCGACGGGTGGGACGAGTCCGATCTCGCCGTGCAGGCGTCGGTGGTTGAACCAGTCGATGTACTCCGCGACGGCGATCTCGAGGTCGTCGATGATCTTCCACGGTCCCTTGTTTTGGACCAGCTCGGCCTTGAACAGCGAGTTGAACGCCTCGGCCAGGGCGTTGTCGTAGGAATCGCCTGTCGACCCGACCGACGCGACGGCGCCGGCCTCGGCCAGTCGCTGGGTGTAGCGCACCGCGAGGTACTGAACGCCCTTGTCGGAGTGTGCGATCACGCCGGTGGTGTCCTGGCCGGCGTGCTGGCGAGTCCACAGGCCCATCTCGAGGGCGTCCAGCGCCAGGTCGGTGCGCAGGCTCTTCGACAGTTGCCAGCCCACGACGCGGCGGGAGTAGACGTCGATGACGAAGGCCGCGTAGACCCAGCCGGCGAAGGTGCGGCAGTAGGTGATGTCGGCGACCCAGACCCGGTTCGGTGCCGGCGCCTTGAAGTCGCGGTCCAGCAGGTCCGGCCTCGTGTCGGGTCCGCTCCCGGGGATCGTGGTGCGTGGGCCCTTGCCTCTGCTGATCCCACGGAGCCCGTCGGCGCGCATCAGCCGGTGCACGGTGCACCTGGCGATCCGGTGGCCGCGCCGGTTGAGCTCGGCGTGCATCTTCCGCACCCCGTAGACGCCGTAGTTCTCCGAGTGCACCCGGCGGAGCACCTGCAGGTGCTGCTCGTCGGCGACCGCTCGCGCCGACGGCGGCCGGGCCTTGGCGGCGTAGTAGGTGCTCGGGGCGATCTGCATCCCGGCCCGTCGTAGGACGGTGCAGATCGGCTCGACCCCGAACCGGCCGCGGGTGCTGGTCGATGTAATCGACCAGCACCGCCGTGGTCACTTCAACTTGCGGTCGAGCTCCGCCGCGGCGAAAACGCCGACGCCGTCCGCAAGATCTCGTTCGCCCGCCGCAGCTCGCGAACCTCACGCTCGAGCTCGACGATCCGCTGCGCCTCGGCGGTGGTCACGCCGGGGCGGTGCCCCTCGTCGATCTCGGCCTGCTGGACCCGGTTGCGCAGCGTCTCGGGGTTGATCCCCAACTGCTCACCGACCCGACGCAGAGCGCCCGTCTTCGTCGCCGGGTCACGCCGCAGGTCGACCGCCATCCGGATCGCCCGCTCCCGAAGCTCCTCGGGATATTTCCTCGGTGCTGCCATGACTCTCATCCTTCTGTGGAATGAGAGCCTCCATCAGACCCGGCACGCGACACTGGGCTGATCGGCCGGGCGTCCGCCGGCAGCCGCAGTGCCTTCAAGAGAGCCGAGCGTTGTTCCGGCCGCCCCACCAGACGCAGCGGCGTCGAAGAGCTCCCGTCCGAAAGGCGCAGCACGCCGTTCACCGTCCGCGTGTGCTCCGTGACCTGAACGTTGCGGCGCACCATCCTCCGGAATCGGTCGGTCATCAGCGTCCACGACAGCAGGCGTTCGGAGGTGACGGCCACGAACACGTCCCGAGAGCCGTCGGTGAGGACGTCCAGGTACAGCACGAGCTCGCTCTGGTCGAGCTCGGCGAGGAGGCGTCTCCACACCCGAGCGGTCGGCATCGCGAGGGACACCGACTGCTTGGCCGCTGCCCAAGCCTCCTGGGTGCGCGGGTCGGCGCTCACGTCCATCGCTGAGGTCATTGAGCGAGGTTGACGCGGTAGACGGTCGGATCGGCGGCCGCGGTCACAGACTCTCGATCGAACTCGAGGAGCGTCGGATCGGTGAGCGTGTTGGTCACCACGGCCAAGAGCCAGTCGGGGTCGGTCTCGGCGCTGCGCAGCTCGTTGCGGGTTAGCAGGATCGAGGGCATCGAGCTCGACACGCCCTTGACCTCGAGGTGGCGCTCCTCGCTGTCGCGGGCCGCGGCTAGGTCCCAGCCGCACTTGAGGAGGGCGACGCGGGTGACTGTCCAACCGGCCGCTTCGTAGTGGCGCTGGACCACGGCCTCGGCGGCCAGTTCGACCTTGCGGTTCGTGGCTGCATCTCCGTAACCGGCTCCCCAGGCTCCGACGGCGATCGTGCTCGAGGTCGCGCGTGGGTCGCCGGGGTGGACTGGGGTCTCTATCGGACCGCTGTACTCGCGAACGAGCACTGGCACTGACCGTGGGTGCGTCCGGTAGCCCAGGCCTCGCTGCGTGAGGACCTTGACCAGGTCAGTGCGGAGAGGGATCAGGCGGTGACGGGTCTCCTTGCCGATCTCGAGCAACTCGGCCCACAGGGTCATGATGTTGCCGGGGGAGCGATGCCATTCGTCGTCGTAGGGCGCGGCGGTGTCCCACAAGTAGGCGTGGAGGAGCGTGAGGAGTTCTTCCTGCTCCTCGGGGCGGTAGAGCTTGAGCGGCACCCGTGCTCGGCCGAGCTCGTCGGCTCGGCTGAGGCCGGCCAGGATGAGGTCAACGAGCCGAGCGTTGGAGTCGTGCGAGCTCACGGGCGATCGCTCGGCGAGCCTTGCGGGTACTCCACGCCGAAGTGGTCGGCGATGAGGCCGGTCGTCTCACAGCCCCAGGTCGAGCGGCGATCCATGGGGTCCGGGTCGTCATCGAGCGAGTCGCAGACGCCCGTGCCGGCCCCGCAGTCGCGGTGCAGTGCCAGGAGCTTGCGGGCGAGCGGGTCGTTGATCGTGTTGAGGCGACGCATCGCGTCCACCCACCGGGAGACCGGTGTGGGGGAGTCGTCGACCTCGTGTACGACGTCCATGTGCCAGGCCTCGCTGGCTTCCTCGTCGTACTCGTAGCGGGTCATCAGCGCATCCCGAAGTACGAGGTGATCCGGTCGACCTGCTTCTGGTCCAGCAGCGCCGGCCGCCAGGCCCCGTAGGCGTTGGTCAGGTCGATGACGAGCTGGCGGGTCTGGTCGAGGCTGAGGTCGATGGTGACCGTCTCGCCGTCGGTATTAGTGACCTTGAGGTCGACGCGCTGGACGTCCTCGTCGACGTAGCGGGCGTGAGCCCCGATCTTCTTGGCCCTCACGGCCTCGCTAGGCTTGAAGAATGCCACAGGTGAATCGTGGCACGCCGGGCTCCTCGGCAGGGCGTGAACGGCTGGCGACGCAGGCCAGCCATCCGTCTAGCGAAGCTGAGGCAATTCGCCAGATCCCGAGCGATCTCGTCGCCCGAGGATGCTTGCCAGTTCAGCCAGGGTGTCCTCGCCCAGCATGGCGGGGTTGGTCGCCATGGCCTCCAGCAAGCTCTTGACCTGGTCAGACGGGAGTTCGGCCAGAGAGCGCTGCAGCTCGGGCACGCCTTCGCCATCGACGATGTTGGCGTTTGTTACGAGCCTCATCTGCTCGTCGCTGTACGCGCGGGCGGCGAGGGCCGCGAGGTAGCGTGCCTGCGCCTCCGCACTCGACATGCTGGGGCGGTCTTCTGCCGGCGCCTCAGCCAGTTCCCGCGAGGGCTCGACAACAGTCGCCTCGACAGGGACAGCCTTCTTCTCCGCCAGGCGGAGTGAGCGTCGCTCGCGCATCTTGGCCCGCCGCGCGTCGATGGCTGGGCGAGCCGTTTCCCGCCACCATTGCTCTGCGAGGGGCTTGGCTTTGGCGATCCCGCGGTCGATCAAGTGGGAGACCAGGTCAGCGATGAACTGTTCGAGTTCTTCCTCTTCGCGAGTGCGGCGCCGCTGTTCGACGGGGACGTAGACCGTCTCAGTGACGACAAGAGGCTCGGGCTCGCTACCGTCGTCGGGGATGAATCGAGCGCTGCCCTTGAGGTTGCCCTCGCTGTCGAAGAGGTTCTGGTGAAGGCCACCTTCCCTCTTCTGGCCAGGGGTGAGGTCGTCGTCGTCCCACTCGTAGTGCCCCTTGATGCGCCCCATGCGCCGACTCTAATTGCTGGTCCGCGGGTGAATCGGGGATCGTGCAAGGGAGAACGCGGTCTTCAGCACCGTGAGGCCCGTAGGCGGGCTCTACGGAGAAGTCAGTGCCCGGATGTTCTCGGGCATGAGGGACATGTCGGCGCCGAGCGGAACGACGGTGAAGATCTTGCTGACGTCGTTCATGCTGATCGAGGTCGGGTTCAGGGTCGGGAGAGTGGCGCCAAGTGGGTGGATGCGCTCCACTCCGACGTGAGCTGCGGCCTCGTCCAGGCGCTCGTTGTGATCCGGACCCGAGGAGTAGGTGCGACGGAGCCTGACCCGGTTCCCCGGACACGGTTGGTGTGGTGATCATGCAGCTGTTTCTGCGGCGGTGTGAAGCGTTTCGAACTCGACGGGGCTGAGCATCCCGAGGCTGGTGTGGCGACGTCGCGGGTTGTACCAGGCTTCGATCCATTCGAAGATCGCGGAGGCGAGCTGCTCTTGGCTGGTCCAGCGGCGGGTGTCGAGCAGCTCGCGCTGCATGGTGGCCCAGAACGACTCCATCATCGTGTTGTCGACTGACGAGGCCACCCGGCCCATAGATCCCAGCAGCCCCGCGGTGCGCAGCCGGTGGCCGAAGACCCAGCTGGTGTACTGACTGCCCCTGTCGGCGTGGACGATCGTGCCGGGCTCGGGGTGGCGTCGCCAGGTGGCCATCTGCAGGGCATCGACGACCAGGTCTGAGCGCATGTGGTCGGCGATCGACCAGCCCACGATGGCGCGGCTGAAAACGTCGAGGACCGCGCAGCAGTAGACCTTCCCGGTGGTCGTGGGGTGCTCGGTGATGTCGGTACACCACAGACGGTTCGGTTCATCAGCAACGAACTGGCGCTGCACGAGGTCCTCGTGCGGGGCCGGCATCGGTTGCTTGCGCCGCTTCTTGTGGGTGTTCCCGCCGATCCCCGAACGCCCGGTCAGCCGAAGCAGCCGCGCGACTCGCTTGCGACCGACCCGAACGTCGAGAGCCATCCGCAACTCGGCGTGGACCCGCGGGGTGCCGTAGGTGCCACGCGACATGGCGTGGATGTCGACCATCGTGTTGGCCAGGTAGGCGTCCTCGAGATCCCGCACCGAGGGTGGCCGGTCGCGCCACTCGTAGAACCCTGATCGAGAGACCTTCAAGATCCGGCAGGTCACCGCGACGTCGATCCCGTCATCGGCGAGTTCCTGGACCAGCCGGAACATCATTTTGGAAGGACGTTCTCCCTAGCGAAGTAGGCACTGGCCCGCTTCAAGATCTCGATTTCCATGTCCTTGACGCGCAGCTCGCGACGCAGTCGCACGAGCTCGGCGCGCTCGTCGGTCGAGAGCCCTTCCTTCAGGCCCTCGTCGACGTCCGCGCGGCTCATCCAGTTGCGCAGGCACGACTCGCTGATCCCGAGATCCTTGGCGATCGCAGAGACCGGCTTCTCGCCCATGCGGGCCAGCTCGACGGCTCGCTGACGGAACTCCAGCGGATGTGGTGCAGGCATCGCGAACTCCCTTCCGAGAGGCAGTGTCCCCTCAGATCAGGTGTCCGGACTACCGGGTCAGGCTCCTCTCTGGTTACGGCGACGGGTCATCCGTCCGATTGGTGAGCCTGGATCCGCCACTCTGCTGACGCCTGTAGCCCCCCAATACAGCATCACCCGCATAACCACACGGATGTTGGGTACTTCAGTGACCGTGACCGACGACGAGCTTGTGCGCGCTTGGGAGGACGAGCCCGACCAGATCACCGGTCGCGGCAAGCGGCACGGGCACCCGGTCGACTCGAGACGGGTTGCCATGGCCCGCGAGCGCCTGCCATCAGCAGCGGAGGGGGACCGGCTCACCAGCGTGCTCTCATTGATAGCCGATCCCACTCGGACGCGACTGCTGTACGCCCTTGACGTGGTCGACGAACTCTGTGTGGGCGACCTCGCCATTGCTTTGTCGGTGAGCGAGGACGCGGTCTCCTACGGACTCCGGCTGCTCCGTACCGCCGGGCTGGTTACACGACGGAAGGAGGGCCGGATCGTGTACTACCGGCTCGCAGAGGGCTTTCCCGAGCCACTTCGACAGCACTGCCTACGTCAGCTCATCGAAATGTCTCGCGCTCCGGCCGACGACGACGGCTGACGCCAAGATGAATGACATCAACCACCGCAACCCACCTCGATCGGGAAGGACCACTCCCCATGTCATCGCACCACGGGCAGGAGCCGTCCGTGCCAGCAAGCCGCGCAGGGAGCCTCCGGTGCCTGCCCGCCGCCGGGCGCACGCTCCTTGACCCCGGAGCCGCGGGGGGCGGGACGTGCGATCAATGAGGAGCTATCAATGACGAGAGGAATCTGAGCATGAGCATGCAGAGAGGCAGGACCAGCACTCCGAGCACGACCAGCACAAACAGCACGAGCGGAAGATGTACCTCCGCTTCGCGGCGATGATCCTGACCGCGATGGTGGTCATGTACTGGGCGATGTTCGCCGGCACCTACGAGTGGAGCCACGTCCGCTGGAGCGAGAGCCGCTTGTTCATGGCGCTCACCATGGGCGGCACCATGGGCCTGGTCATGCTGGCCTGGATGCTCAACATGTACAAGAGCACCCGGCTCAATCTGGTCATCGTCGGGGTGAGCCTTCTTCTGCTGGCCGGAGGGATCTTCCTGGACCGTAGCCAGGCCACGGTCCAGGACCGGGCGTTCATGCGGGCGATGATCCCGCACCACTCGCTGGCGATCACCCGCTCGGAGCGCTCGGAGCTGACGGACGTCCGAGTGTGCGAGCTGGCGGTGGAGATCAGTGAGGCGCAGCGGCGCGAGATCCTCGAGATGGACTGGCTCATCCAGGACATCGCCGAGAACGGGGAGGCCGATACCCCGGCGGAGGCGGAGGCACGCCCGGTCCCCGACTTCGACCGGCCGGCCGAGCGACAGTGCCCCACGGGATGACCGGCACAGCACGCCCGCGGCCGGCCAGGAGCGGACGATGTACACCGGCATAGCGATCGCCGGCGCAACGGCTCTTCTGGTGGTCCTGGGCACCTACGGCATTCAGCGCCTGCTCACCGTGGCGTCCGACCCGCTCATCGTCCTCCCCTTCGACTCGGGGGCGATCGCGGAGCAGCACGCACTGTCGCGCTACCACGCGCGCTGGTACCTGGCGACGCTGCTGTTCCTGGCCTTCGATGTGGAGATGCTGTTCATGTACCCGTGGGCGGTCGTTGTCGCCCAGGTCGGGGCGACCGCGGTCGTGGAGATGTTCCTCTTCCTTGCAGCACTCTTTGTCGCTGTCTTGTGGGCCTGGCGCGAGGGAGCGCTGCGGTGGGTCTGAGCGACATGGTCGCGCGTGCGGCGGCGCGGCACGCCCATGTCCTTGTGGTGGAGACCCCGGGGTGGTGGCGCACCCGGGCGATGGTTGAGCGTGAGGTGCTCGCCCGAGGGTGGAGCCTCGCGTTCGCGCCGGCGGACGCGGACGTGCTTGTGGTCTGTGGCAAGCCTGGGCCGCAGCTGGCTGAGGCCGTGGAACTGGTGTGGCACCAGATGCCGGGCCCGCGGGTGCGCGTGGGCGTGACTGAGGACGATGACGTTGCCCCATGCCTCGACGGCGCCCATAGCAGGCTCCTTGACACCGACCACCACATGGACGATGCACGGCAGCGCCCCGCCGCGTCCGAGCTGCTCGCCGAGCACAGCGGCATGGACCACGGCGGCATGGACCACGGCGGCATGGACCACGGCGGCATGGACCACGGCGGCATGGACCACGGCGGCATGGACCACGGCGGCATGGACCACGGCGGCATGGACCACGGCGGCATGGACCACGGCGGCATGGACCACGGCGGCATGGACCACGGCGGCATGGACCACGGGGGTGGCCACGGCGGCATGGACCACTGGGGTGGCCACGAGGGAATGGACCACGGCGATGGCCACGAGGGAATGGACCACGGCGGTGGCCATGAGGGGATGGACCACGGAAGGCACGGCGATATGGACATGTCCCCGTCCGGGATCCCGCTGGCCCAGGGCGGCGACGACCGTGACGGACTGGAGATGGATGTCCTGGACGTTCGGCTGGGGCCCGTGCTGCCACACTGGCCGGCGGGGCTGGTGCTCCGTTGCTCGCTTCAGGGTGACGTCGTAACCGAGGCGCGGGCCGAGCTCCTGGACGGCGAGCAGCCTCGCGAGGCCGCGGCCGCACCGCTCGCCCGCCGGCTCGACAACATCGCCTCGCTGCTGGCGCTGGCCGGGTGGGACGACGCCGCTGCCGAGGCGCGCAGCCTCCGCGACGTCGTTCTCGCGCCCGGCGACGATCCGACGGTCGGCCGGGTCGCAAGGCTTCGCCGCAGGGTGCGGCGTTCCTGGACGTTGCGCTGGTCCCTGCGTGGCGTCCGGCCGCTGAGTGAGGACGACGTGCGCCAGCTCGGTCTGCCGGCGCACGCGGGCGGAGACGCCTACGACCGGCTGATCGGCATGCTCGACCGCGCGGCGGCCGGCGACGAAACCGCGTCCACCGGCGACGCGGCAGGCCACACGCACGACGTCGACAGGACTCTGTCGGCCGACCTGCTGGCACACCTGGTCACGGGTCTGGACCTGGCCACGGCGCGACTGGTCGTGGCGAGCCTCGACCTCGACGGCCTGCGGGCCGGACACGCCGAGCACGAGATGTCGCATGGCTGAGCCCATGCCGATGCCCAGGTCGGGCGCGACGGATTCGACCATCGTCACCGTCGCGCCGGGCTGGGCGGTCGTGGCCGTGGCGATCCTCGGTGCGCTGGTCGTGGCCGCGGCGGCTCTCGACGGAGCACTCTCGGCGCGGGCGAGCGGCGAGGGCGGCGGTGGGTCGGGCGGCGTGGCCAGGCCCTTCGGGGAGGCCGCGCGGTTGATGCGGCAGCGGCGTCGTACCACCGTCGAGGCCGACAGCCTGCTGTGGCGTGCCGGCGGTGGTGGTCTGCTCATCACGGCCGTGCTGATGGTCACGGTGATTCCGCTGGGGGAGTGGACGGTCTTCGACCTCGACGTCGGCGTGATGTGGTTCAACGCCATGGACGTCCTGGTGTGGGCGCTGGTGTGGCTGACCGGGTGGGGACCCAACTCCGCGCACTCGCTGGTCGGCGGCTACCGGTTCCTGGCGCACGGGCTCGGCTACGAGCTCCCGCTCATGTTCGCGCTCGTCGCACCGGCGATCGCCGCCGAGAGCCTGAACGTCGGCGAGGTCGCGGCCGCCCAGGAGGGCCTGTGGTTCGCGGTGTGGATGCCGGTGGCGTTCCTCGTCTACCTGCTCGGAGTGGTGGCCTTCTCGGTCTGGGGTCCCTTCTCCCCGGCCCTCGGCACGGACATCGCGGGCGGGGCACGTGCAGAACTGGCGGGCGTGGACCGGCTGGTCTTCGAGACCGGACGGTACGCGTTGCTCGCGGCCGGAGCGGCGTTCGCGGTCCCGATGTTCCTCGGCGGGGGCGCCGGGCCGCTGCTGCCGACGTGGGCGTGGGTGTTGGTGAAGACTGCGGCGGTGCTCGCGGTGCTGGTGTGGCTGCGTCGGCGGGTGCCGGCGTTCCGGCCCGACAAATTCATGGAGGTGGGCTGGATGGTGCTGATTCCGGCCGTGCTGCTGCAGGACCTGGTTGTTGCCGTCGTCATGGTGGGGAGGTCGTGACCGTGCTGCTCGACATCGCCTTCTGGGCGCTTGGGCTGGTCGCGGTGCTGGCCGGCGCAGCGGTCTTCTACGTCGACTCGATGGCACGGGCGACGTACGCGCTCGCGCTCTCCTTCATCGCGGTGGGGTTGCAGGTGCTCTTCCTGCAGCAGAACTACGTCGGCGTGGTGACGATCCTGATGATGGTCATGGAGATGGCGATCATGGCCGTCTACATGGTCATGTTCATGGGGATGAACCCCGCGCTGATGCCGATGAGCATGGTGCACGACCACCGGGCAGCCCTCGGCGTCGCCGCTGCCACGTTCCTCGGGCTGGCCGCGGGCATCCTCGTCGTCGACTGGCCTGAGCGCCGCGGCAGCCCACCGCCGGACGTGACGGTGGCGCTCGGTGAGGCGCTGATGGGGGAGAAGATGCTGGTGATGGCGGTGATCAGCCCGGTCATGGTGGCCACGATCGTCGCTGGTGTGGTGCTCGCGGCACACCGCACGCGCTACGACCGGTTCGGCGACAACTTGAAGCGGCGCCCCGCGGACGACCCGCAGGCGGGAGGGGTGGGCCGATGACGCTCGATGCGACCCTGCTGATCGCCGCCGGGATCTTCAGTGTCGGCCTGTATGGCGCGATTTCCCAGCAGGTCGTGGTGATGGTGATGATGGGCCTGGAGTTGATGATCAACGCGGTCATCCTCGCGGCCGCCGGCTTCTGGTGGTTCCTCGCACCCGATCCCAGCGGGCAGGTGCTGCTGATGGTGATCATCGCCGCGATGACCCTGGAGATGGCGATGGGCTTCGCTGTCGCCACGCTGTTGCACCGGGAACGCAGCGCCGACATGACCGACATGGCGACGGACCTGTCGGGGTGAGCATGGCGCAGGTCTCCCTGTGGCTGGTCGTGCTGCTGCCCGCTGTGGTGGGCGGCGTGCTCGCCGTGTCCCGGCTGGAGCGGGCAGCGGCGCCCGTGTCGGTTGCGACCGCTGCGGCCAGCACAGCCCTGGCGGTGGTGGTCGCCGTCGCTCGGCCCCGGGTGTCGACGCCGTTCATGGCCGGCAGCGACCTCGCTCTCGGCGTGGACGGTCTCTCGGCGCTCGTCGCGCCCACGGTGGCGGTCGTGACGCTGCTGGTGCTCGTCGTCTCCGCCGGCGAGATCCGCGCGTCGCAAGCCCGGTTCCATGGGCTGATGCTGCTTTTCGCCTCCGCGGCCCTGATGACCGCGACCGCCGAGACGCTGCCGGCGCTGCTGCTCGCGTGGGAGGTCATGGGCGCGACGTCGTACGCCCTGATCGGCTTCTGGTGGCGCGACGACCACCGGGTCTCCGCGGGTCTGACGGCGTTCGTGACCACCCGTACGGCGGACCTCGGCCTCTATCTGGCCGCCGGCGCGGCGCTCGCCGGAGGAGCCGGGCTGACGCTGGCCGCTCTTCCGGCGAGCAGCGAGGGCTGGCGTCACGTGGTCGCCGCAGGTGTCCTGGTCGCGGCGCTCGGCAAGGCCGCGCAGCTGCCGTTCTCGTTCTGGTTGTCCCGGGCGATGGAGGGCCCGAGCCCGGTCAGCGCGCTGCTGCACTCGGCAGCGATGGTCGCCATGGGCGGCTACCTGCTGCTGCGCACCGAGGCGCTGCTCGCGTCGACCGGCTGGGCCGCATCGACGGCGGCCTGGGCCGGCGGGCTGACCGCCCTGCTGCTCGGTGTCGTGGCGGTGGCGCAGCGTGACCTCAAGCAGCTGCTCGCCGCCTCTACTTCGGCGCAGCTGGGGTTCGTGGTGATGGGCGCGGGGCTTGCCTCGGTGAGCGGTGGAGCCGCGCACCTGGTCGCGCACGCCTCGACCAAGGCGCTGCTGTTCCTCGCTGCCGGGGCCTGGCTGACCGCCCTCGGCACGAAGCAGCTCACCGGTCTGCGGGGCGTGGCCCGGCGCTGGCGCCTGGTCGGCTTGACCAGCACGGTTGGCTTGCTCTCGCTCGCGGGCGTCGCCCCGCTGGCGCTGTGGGCGACCAAGGACGCGGTCCTCGCGGCGGCGCTGGAGGAGTCAGCGTGGCTCTACGCCGTCGGGCTCGCCGCGGCCGCTATGTCCGCGGCATACGCCGGGAAGATCCTGGTCGTGTTGTGGCGGCACGTCCCCGACACAGAGCGTGCCGAGGTCGAGCGGCATCATGACGAGGAGGAGCGGGGCACCCGCCATATCGGGATGCTTGAGCAGGCGCCGCTGGTCCTGCTCGCCGGCGGCGCGATCGTGCTTGGTCTGCTCGCCCTGCCGCCCGTGGGTGACACGATCGCCCGCGCGCTCGGGGAGGAGCCGCTCCACCCGTCCCTGGGGGAGATGGCCGCGTCGGTCGTGATCGCGTTGGTGGTGCTGGCGCTCGTGTGGTGGAGGCCGCTGCCGGAGCCACGCTGGGCTCTGGCCTGGCTGGGGCTGGAGCGCGCCACGCAGGCCTCCGTCGTACGCCCGACCGTGCGCCTGGCCGAAGCGCTGGCTCACTTCGACGACCGGATCCTGGACCGGGCTACCACAGGGGCGGCCTCGGCCACGCTCGCGGTTGCACGGCGGGCCGCGACCTTCGACGACCGGGTGCTCGACGCCGCCGTGGAGGCGACCTCCCGTGGCTCGTTGCGCGCCGCTGAGCGCGCCGCCCGGGACGACGACCGGTGGCTCGACGGGGCCGTGGAAGGGATCGCCGGCTGGCTTCGCGGCCTCGGCCGGCTCGCCCGGCAGCCCCAGACCGGTCAGCTGCACCAGTACTACATCCAGGCCGTCGCGGCGCTCGCGGTCGGTGTCCTGCTTCTCGTCACGGTGAGGTGAACGTGCTCAGTCTGATCGTCTTCCTGCCCCTGGCCGCCGCCCTGGTGCTGGTCGGGCTGCCCCGCCTCGGCGACACCGCGGCGCGGTGGACGTGGGTCGCGGTCGCAGCAGTCGACCTGGCTCTCGTGGTCGCGGTGTGGCTGCGCTACCAGACCCCGGAGCCGGGGCGGCTGGCGTTCGAGGAGCGGGCGGAGTGGATCCCCGGCGTGAACAGCAGCTACCACCTCGGCGTCGACGGGCTGTCGCTGCCGCTCATCGCAATGACCGCGGTGATCTTCCTGGCCTGCGCTATCTACGCACTACGCGAAACCGACCGGCCGCGGACCCAGGCCGCACTGTTCCTCTTCCTGCAGAGCGTCAGCATGGGCCTGTTCGTCTCCGCCGACCTGATCTTGTTCTTCCTATTCTTCGACTTGTCCATCGTCGGGATGTACTTCGTGATCGCCGGCTGGGGCCACGGCGACGCCGCCCGCTCGGCGCTCAAGTTCTTCCTCTACACCTTTCTCGGCTCCCTGGCCCTGCTGGTGGGGTTCATCGGCCTCTACATCGCCGCGGATCCGCATACCTTCGACATGATCGAGCTCACCCAGCAGACCCCGCTCGCCGGCTCCGGTCTCGCCGGCGGTCTCGTGCTCGCGGCGATCCTCGTCGGGCTGGCGGTGAAGACACCCACCGTGCCGTTCCACACCTGGCTGCCGCCGGCACACACCGACGCGCCCGCGATCGGTTCGGCGGTGCTGGCCGGCGTCCTGCTGAAGATGGGCACCTACGGCTTCGTCCGGATCGCGATGCCGATGCTGCCCGAGGCGTGGCGGACGTGGGCCTGGGCGATCGTGGTTGTCGGCATCGTGTCGGTCGTGTACGGCGCTCTCGTCGCCCTCGCCCAGACCGACTTCAAGCGGATGGTCGCCTACACGTCGGTGAACCACATGGGCTACATCGCCCTCGCCGTCGGCGCTGCGGGGATTCTCGCCGAGGACACCGCGCAGGCGCGAGGCGTCGCGGTCACCGGCGCCGTCACCCAGATGGTCAGCCACGGCCTGATCACCGGCGCGCTGTTCCTCCTCGCCGGGGTCCTCCAGGACCGGGCCGGCACCTACGACATGGGCTCCTACGGCGGCCTCGCGGCACCCGCACCGCGCTTCGCCGCGCTGTTCGCCGTCGGTGCCTTCGCCTCCCTCGGCCTGCCCGGGCTCTCGGGCTTCATCGCGGAGTTCCAGATCTTCACCGGCAGCATCGCCGCCGCCCCCGTCACCGCGGTCGCGCTCGTCGGCATTCTCATCACCGCCGCGCTGTTCCTGCGCGCGCTGCAGCGGATATTTACCGGCGAGACCCGCGGCCGCTCCGCCGGCTTCGGTGACCTGCGGGCCGCCGAGGTCTGGTCGGTCGGCCCGCTGCTGGCGCTGTCGCTGCTGATTGGGGTCCTGCCCCGTCCGCTGCTCGACGTGATCGAGCCCGCGGCCGAGGTGGCCGTCGAGCTCGTCGGGAGGTAGCCCGCAGTGGAGTCGATGGCCATGCGCCCGGCCCTGCTGCTGCCGGAGATCGTGTTGTTCCTCGGCGGGCTCGTGGTGCTCGTGAGCGGCTCCTTCCTCCCGCGGACCCGGCAGTGGGTCACCCGCGTCGTTGCCGCGGCCGCGCTCGTCGGGACGGCCCTGCTTGCGTTGCTGGACCTGCCCGGCCCGGCCCAGCCAGCGATGGAGGGCACCTTCACCGTCGACACCGCCACCGGAGTGGCGCGGATCGTCGCCGCCCTCGGCACGCTGATCGTCCTCGTGCTGGCCTCCGACGAGATCGCCGGGTCGCCACGGGAGAGCGAGACCTACGCGCTCTTCCTGTTCTCCGCCACCGGCACGCTCGTCCTCGCCGGGGCCGACGACCTGCTCGTCGTAGTGGTTGGGTTCCTGCTCGCGAGCATCCCGCTCTACGGCCTGATCGGCATCGGGCGTACGCCCCGCGGAGCCGAGGCCGCGATGAAGACCTACCTGCTGGGTGCCCTGTTCGGCATCCTCCTGCTGGTGGGAGTCACGCTCCTGTACGGCGTGTCCGCGACGACGTCGTACGCCGACCTCACCGGGCGTCTCGCCGACGCGCCGGCAGGCGCTGTGGCCGCCGGAGTCGTGGCCGTGCTGGGTGGGCTGATGTTCAAGGCCGGCGGTGTCCCCGCGCACTTCTGGGTGCCGGACGCCGCACAGGGCGCGGGTGGCGCGGTGGCGGCCTTCCTCACCACGGTGCCGAAAATCGGCGCTGTCGTCGCCGCCTACCGGCTCGTCGCGATGCTCCCCGACACGCTGGCCTGGCCGTTGCTCGTCGCGGTCCTCGCGGTGGCCAGCATGACGCTGGGCAACCTCGCGGCCTACTGGCAGAGCGACCCGCGGCGGCTGCTCGGCTGGTCCACCGTCAGCCAGATCGGCTACCTGCTGGTGCCGGTCGCGGTGGCCGGGCGCAGCGACCTCGCGCTGCCCTCCCTGCTGCTCTACCTCGCCGGCTACACCGTCACCAACCTGGCTGCGTTCGCGGTCACCACCGCCTTCCCCGATCGGCGAGACCTCGACTCCTACCGCGGCATGGGGCGAGCGCGGCCGTGGCTCGGCGCCTCACTCGTGGTGGCGCTCCTCGGGCTGGTCGGCACACCGCCGACCGTCGTCTTCGTCGGAAAGCTCACCACGACCGCCGCCGCGTGGGACGGCGGCCACGCGTGGCTGGCCGTGGTGGTCTTCGTCAACACCCTGGTCAGCCTCTTCTACTACCTGCGCTGGATCGCCCCCGTCTACGGGCGTGGCGAGCCGCCGGCGCGCACGATGCCCGGCCCTTTCCAGCCGGAGCGGTGGTCCGCGGCGGCGGCGATGACGACTGCCGCGATCAGCGTCGTGCTCGGTGTTGGAGCCGGGGCTCTGTGGGCAGCGTTCTCGACCTGACTCGGTTCTGCGACCGGCATACCGCGAGAGCGAGCCCTGTCGCGACACCTCGATGATGGAGGTGCTGTGGGGCAGACCAGCTGGATGAATGAGCTGATAGGTAGGGCGCCGATGAAGTAGCCCGGGAAGCCGTGGCTTCGCCGCGACGTGGAGCGCTTGTTCTGGCGTGTGAGAACGCCAAGGGACTGATCCGTGTAGACGCCGCGATCACTGTCGGGGCGTCGCAGGCGCCGGCAGCCGTGGGTCTCGAGAGCGCGTCGGGCATGCCCCTGTTCATGCTCGCTTTCCAGATCGTCGCGGGTCCGTGTTGGTGCCAGTAGGGACTTGCGGGTGCAATACGGGCGGCTATCCGGCGCCTTCCCATGACCAGCCGTCGCTGGCCACGAGGCGATGCAACTGGGTGCGGCGTTCCTTGTGGTGCTCGGCGGCCCGGTGGACGGCGGACTGGCTGATCGAGACGCCGGCCTCGATGGTCTGAGTGGTCTCGGGCGGAGGTGGAGCGCTGACTCTTGGTGCCCAGGACGTGCTGGAGGCGGTGCTGAGGTAGCGGCCAATGGACGACCTCAGCGAATCCAGCACCGCCGGCTGGGGGCGCAGCGAGGCGTCCAGGGTCCTCATCAACGTCAACGCCTCGCGAGGTGTCCGATGGCGACTGATGCGGCCAGGTCTCGGCTGCCGTAGTGGAAGTAGTGCAGCACCGGGTACGCGAGGTGCTGCTCGGCCGAGGTGGCCACCGAGGACGACAGCGAGATCAGCTGCTGCTGGAACATAGCGTCGAACCCGTCGCCGGTCCAGCCTTTCCGCAGGATCTGGGAGGGGCTGTCACCGAGGCCATGGATCTCTTGGGCGAGTACGCGGCGGGCGACGACCGCGGAGGGGATCGAGAGCAGGTAGGTGATGGCGAGAGTGATGAGGAACAGACCCGAGAACGCCGCCAGGGCCATGGCGATCCGCCAGCCCGCCGAGGACGCGACGAAGCCACCGGTGCCCAGGGTGAAGATGGTGAAGCCGGTGAAGTAGACGACGTCGGCGATGCCCGCGGGTCGGCCCTGCTGCGCGGTCACGACGGAGTCTGAGCCGAGGAAGAGCAGTGTCCAACCGGCCCAAAGAGCGGTTACCCACGGCAGCACGGTGAGGATGAGCATCATCGGTCCGGCGAACCTCAGAAGGCTGAACGTCTGGTCCCGTCGGTGCAGCCGCAATGCCACCCGCCAGGCGCCACCGAGGATGCGGGTCGTCAGCGGTCCGGCGCCGCCGGACACCGCCAAGGTGGTGGCCAACGCGTCGACGAAGACGAGGGCGACGGCGAGCGCGCCGGCGAGGATCAACCAAGTCTCGAGCAAGACGGTCCTTGGCGGTAGGGAGGCTCGCCGCCCAGCAAGCTTCCGACCCACAGGAGGCGATCAGCGGCCCGCTGCCAGCATGGGACAGCGAGCCGCTGCCGATCCCGGCGGTCAGAGCGCGGCGAGTAGTTCGCGGCAGGCGTTCTCGCACCGGCGGCACGCTTCGGCGCACACTTCGCAGTGCTGGTGCATATCACTGTGCTTGGCGCACTCGTCGCCGCACGCCTTGCAGGCGGCTGCGCAGGCCTCCAGGATCGTGCGGACGACATTGCCGTCACCGGCGGTCTGTCGCGACAGGATGGCCCCGGTCGCGGCGCACACGTCGGCACAGTCGAGGTTGTTGCGGATGCATGCGCGCAGGTCGGCGACCATGTCCTCAGCCAGACAAGCATCAGCGCAAGCCGTGCACACCTGGGCGCACTCGAAGCAGGCGGCGATGCACGCCGCCAACTTCTCCTGGTCGATGTCTCCTACGTCCCCGGGGTACGCCTTGAGCATCTCTTGATGTGTCATCGGTCCTCCTGGTCGATCACGATCGATTCGGGCCGCTCTGGTGGCAGCCCGGGCGCCGGCGGCATCCACGCAGGACGTACCCACCTGGCACTCACACATCGGTATGGGTAGACGGATGTGCGATGGATGCCCGGGTCGCGGCTCGGGCGCCGCCCTCGAGGCCGTCGCCGGCAGGCTGGTCAGTCCTTTCCGGGTGCAGGACGGGGCGGGTGGCGTTGTTGGCGGGCTCGTCTGCACGTCTAGTCTCTTGACCGTCGACATGCCCCGACCGAGCGAGGAGATAACCAGCAAGTGGTTTCTGCTCGATGGATGCGGCAGGGGTGGTCGGTGGACCACACCCCCGGGCGCCACGCCGCGCGGCGAGCTCGTGTGCGTCAGGTCGGGACTCATCGTGTCCATGCAGATCAGCCACGAGGTGACCTATCGAGCGCTCTACGTCGAGGCCGTGGCGCACTCAAACGAGAGCTGGTCTCCTGCCTTCGCACCGGCCGGGCGCTTCGAGTTCCTCGGGCCCGGAACCGATCGAAGGCCTAGGGCCAGGTCACGAACGAGGTGTTGATCAGCGAACGGCAGGCCCGTCGAAGCCGACGACCGGGCGGTTCCCGGGCACTGGGAAGGCGACCTGATCGTCGGGCTGCAGCGCTCCGCCATCGGCACGCTGGTCGAACGCACGACCCGATTCACGATGTCGGTCCACCCGCCTCGTGAGGAGGGTTGCGGCGTGATCGCGCGGACCAAGAACGGTCCGGCGCTGGCCGGCTACGGCGCCATCACCATGAAGAACGCACTGGCGCAGACGATGACCAGCCTGCCCGAGCAGTTGCGCCGGTCGCTGACCTGGGACCGCGGCAAGGAACTCTCCGCCCACGTCGCCTTCGAGATCGAGACCGGCATCCCCGTCTTCTCCGCCGACCCCCATAGCCCTTGGCAACGCGGCACGAACGAGAACACCAATGGCCTCCTGCGCCAGTGCTTCTCCGAAGGCACTGACCTGGCTCGCTGGAACGACGACGAGGTACAGGCCGTCGTAGCCGCCCGGCAACAACCGGCCTCGCAAGACCCTCGGATGGAAAACTCCCTCCGAGGCCTTCGACGACCACCTGCGGTCTGTTCAAGCAGCGGATGGTGCGACGATCGGTTGAACCTAGTCGGTTTCGGCCCGGAAAGCTGGTCCACCAGCTCAACCGTCATCACATGGTCGGCTCCATGGGCCGCGTCGCGCGGCGGGCGACAACGCTGCGATGGAGTCCTCCTTCTGCTGCAGAGGAACGTCTTGGACCGCCGCGCGTAGGCGACCCGAAAAGAGCTGCAGATCGCGATTGTGACCTGGATCGAGAAGACCTACCACCACCGTCGCCGACAGGCCGCCCTCGGCCGATTGACCCCGGTCGAATACGAGTTGATCATGCTCTCAACCGCCACCCAGGCGGCCTAACCGAACCTGACACCCGTTCGTGCAGCAGACCCCCCGCGCGCAGTCCGGGCAGTGTCGGCAGCGCTCGTGAGCCGGCTGGATCAGGCAGACGGGTATCGGGCGAAGGTGCGTGCGCCGTCGGTCGAGCGGTACAGGCGGCCGCTGGCGGAGGCGTAGACCGTTCCGTCGTCCGCTGCCTGGAGTGCCTCTGGTTCGGCGCCGAGTGAGCCGACCTTGTCGAAGTCGGACCCGTCGGCGCTGGCATAGGCGATGCCGGAGGGGTCCAGCCCCACCAGGGTGCCTTCCTCGGCCCAGCTGACCAGCAGGAGCAGGGGCGCGTCCTCGACCAGGGCGAAAGTGCGTCCACCGTCGGTGCTGAGCGCCGGCCCCTCGCCGGTCGTGGCGATGATCGTGTCGGGGTCGGTGGGGCTGATGGCGAAGTCGGCCAATGGCAGGGTGGAGCGGGTGTCCCAGGTCTCCATGTCGTCGCTGACCATGAAGTCGCCGGTCATCGCGTTGGCGCCGTACACGAGGCCGTGCCGGTACTCCAGGGCGTGGAAGTCGGCTTCGCCGGCCAGCGACCTGGTGGTCCAGGTCCGGCCGCCGTCGGTGGACTCGATCAGGCCGAGCGAGCTGGGACCGTCCTGTCCTTCGCCGGGGTGGCCGGAGGCGAGGAAGTGGTCGGGGCCGGCAACGGTGAAGCCCATGTAGTCCTGCACCCGGTCGGCGATCGGGCCGGCGACGGTGCCACTGTCCTCCTGTACCTGGAACAGGCCGTAGTGACTGCCGACGTGCAGGGTGTCGTCCGCCGGGTCGACGCCCAGCCCGTGCACGTGCTCCAGGTCGGCCGAAGCGCCGCCTGAGGCGCCGTCGGTGGCGCTGCGTACGAGCCAGCCGGCGAGTGCGACGACGGCGAGGAGGACGACGATGGGGAGCCACCGTCGACCCGACGTCGCGGTGTCATCCCGGGTGGGCGACGGACGTCGGGACTGCTGGGCGGGTGGGGTCTTCGGCACGGTGTGCTCCTGGAGGCGGATCGGTGTGGTTCGGGCGCGCGGTCAGGCGGGTTCGCTCACGGCGAGGGGGTACGTGGTCGGAGTGGTCACCTCTCCAGCGTCGAGCGGCGGCGCTCGTACTCGTCCTCGTCCAGCTCACCGGCGGCGTAGCGGCGGCGGAGCACCTCGTCGGCGCTCATAGGGCCGGATCCGGCACTGGGAGCGTGGCCGCGGCGAAGCAGCTGCACGACGCCGAAGACCGCCAGCCCTAGGACGACCAGCACCGCCGCGGCTCCGCCCAGCATCCACCAGCCCATCATTGCTCCCACGCCGCCCATTCCATCCATGTCGCAGACTCCGTCCACATCGTCCTCCGGTGCTCGGGCCGTTCGCCACCAGCCTATCTACTAAGCATCATCGTAGTACGTGGGTGGACGGGTGGGATCCCGATCGCCTCGTGGCCGCCGGATCCGGCACGTGTGGGTCCATGCAGCGTCAGCGCTGGACGAGCAGGTCGGCGATGAGCTGCTGCCGGACCCAGAGCGCGAGGAAGGCCGTGGCTGTGAGCGTCCAGGAGGCTCGCGTCGCCGTCCTCGTCGACCGGATGCGCACGTCGATCCACCGACCGCCCACCAGGCCGAGCACCGTCCTGGCGGTGACCGCGAAGGCTGCGAGGACCGCGGCGATGCCCAGCGAGTTGTAGCGCCGGGCCCCTGCCAGGTCGCCTTGCATCGTCAGGCGCGCCGCCCGGGTGCCCCCGCACAGCGGGTCCATCGCTCCCAGGTGGTGCTAGTGGGGGTGGAGGTCGATCGGCGGCAGGCCGAGCAGCAGCAGGGCGGGGCTGGCGGCAGCGCCGAGCGCAGCGGCGTAGGTCAGCCCGCGGTGCCGGTCTGTCCGCGGTGCCGGTCCGACCGGGTGAGGGACAGCTGCAGCTCCATCGGACGCCGTCTCAGACCCCGGCGTAGGAGTGGAGCCCGGAAATCCACAGGTTGACGCCGAAGAAGTTGAACAGGAAGGCCAGGTAGCCCACGAGGGCGAACCAGGAGGCCCGGGAGCCGCGCAGTCCCGCGGTGCTCTGGGCGTGGAGGTAGGCGGCGTAGAAGACCCAGGTGATGAAGGCCCAGGTCTCCTTGGGGTCCCAGCCCCAGTAGCGGCCCCACGCGTTCTCGGCCCAGATAGCTCCGGCGATGACGGCGAACGTCCAGACCGGGAAGGCGAAGACGTGGACGGCGTGGGTCGCCCGGTCCAGCGAGGAGGCCGTGGGGAGGGCGGCGAGGTAGCGGTGCGAGCGGGCTGCGGTGGGTCTGGCTTCCCACCGCTTGCGCACGATGCTCAATGTTGCGGTGGTGGCGCCGACGGTGAAGACGCCGCCGGCCACGATCGCGGCCGCGACGTGGATGATGAGCCAGTAGGAGTCCAGGACCGGCACCAGGTCGTCGACGGGTGTGTAGAGGGTCGTGACGGCCAGGCCAAGCGCCAGCAGCACCAGAGCGACGACCCAGACCCCGGCCTCGCGGACGGCGCGGCGCCGGGCGAGCACGGCGTAGGTACCGCTGGCGGCCAGAGCGATCACCAGGACGAACTCGAACATGTTGCCCCACGGCGCCCGGCCGGCGGCCAGGCCGCGGAAGACGACGCCGGCGGCAAGCAGCAGGGTCGCGAGCACGGTGAGGCTCACTGCCACGGCGCCGACGACGTGTCCGGGTTGCTCACGCTCTGCGGCGCCTGATCCGCTCGCGTCCGCCTCGGAGGGCGAGGGCAACCGGCCATCGCCGATCACGTCGTGGACTCCACCGGTGGACGCCGTGGGCCCCGTGGACCCGATGGCACCCGCGGTGGCCGGCGTGAGCGCACTGGAGGGGGTGTGGTCGGTCGCCGCCGCGTCCGGGTGTCGCCGAGGCAGGGATCGCAGCGCGGTTGCCGCTGCGTGGGCGAGCAGCGCGAGAGCCAGGACGGCGGTGGCGGAGTACACCAGGCCGTCGGAGAGGCTGGCG
Organism: Nocardioides perillae; assembly: GCF_013409425.1. Classification (NCBI taxonomy): domain Bacteria; kingdom Bacillati; phylum Actinomycetota; class Actinomycetes; order Propionibacteriales; family Nocardioidaceae; genus Nocardioides; species Nocardioides perillae. The sequence goes on from NZ_JACCAC010000001.1 coordinate 1,787,015, forward strand.
AGGAGGTCGGTGTTCACGGTGCGTCCTTTCGGCGGGACTGTCGGCGGCGGTCGAGCTCGCGGCGTACCTCGTCGGCGATCTCGTCGATCTCGCCGGGCGGCAGGCCGCGTCGGGTGCTGGCCTGGCCGGCGTACTCGACCGCGACCGTCCCGGCTTCCTCGTGCAATCGCACGTAGGCGCGGCGGCGGCGGACGACCAGCGAGATGGTCAGCCCGCCGAGCAGCATCAGGGCCGCGACCAGCGAGAGCTGCTTGCCGGGATCACGGGCGACCTGGAAGTTGGCGAACCGGCGCACCCCGTCGAAGGTCACGGTGCCCAGGTTTCCGGGCAGCCGCATCGTCTGGCCCGGGGCCAACACGGACCGGAAGGGACGGTCGGAGCCGGGTCGCAGAACCTGCTCCAGCCGGGACTTGTCGAGGGTGTAGACCGACTGCGGCACCCCGTCGTCGAGCCCGAGGTCGCCAGTCCAGGCGGTGAGCAGCAGGCGGGGATTGACCAGGTCCGGGTAGGCCGAGAAGGCGCCGTCGCCGGCGTCGGCCGCGGTCGGCAGGAAAAGTCCTTCGAAGCCAAGCTGGGTTGGGCGGGCGTCCGGTGCCTTGATGACGCCGTCGGAGGTGAAGTTGTTGTCTGCCGGGAGGAAGATCACCGGCCCGGAGTACGCCGTCGCCCCGTTGCCGTCGCGCACCGTCACCACGGGCGCGTAGCCGTGCCCGGTGAGGAAGACCTTCGTGCCGTTGACGTCGAGCGGGTGGTTGGGGCGCACGCGTGCAGTCCACGTGTCGTCGGGGGATTCGACTTCGAGGCGAGCGTCGAACGAGCGTGGCTCGCCCCGGCGGGTCCCGGAGGTCTCGAAGTCGGCGTCGAAGGACTGCAGCCGGAAGCTGAAGGGTTCGAGCCTGTTGACGTCGGTCCACACCGACGGGCTGAAGTCGTCGTACTGGGAGGCGACGTTGGTGAACGACTCGCCCGCCACGACCGCGACCCGGGCCTCATAGCCGTACAGCCTGCCCCCGGCGACCCCGAAGAGGAGGACCAGCAAGGACAAGTGGAAGAGGAGGTTGCCGACCTCACGGACGTGCCCCTTCTCGGCGCTCACCGTCTCGTCGTCGCGCCGGGTGCGGAATCGGCGGCGCCGCAGCACCGTCTCGATCGCGTCGAGTGTCTCGGCTCGCCGTTGCCGGTCGTCACCTTGGTCGAGCGGGTCGGAGACCACGTCCCTGCGGTGCACCTCGAGGTGGGACAGGCGGGTCGGGACTCGTGCCGGCTCGCTGCGGTAGTCCCGCCACAGCTTGGCGCACCGGGGCAGCACGCATCCGGTCATCGACACCAGGAGCATCAGGTAGATCGCGGCGAACCACGGCGAGGCGTAGACCCCGAATAGGCCGAATCGGTCCAGCCAGGGAGAGATGTCCGGGTTCTCGACGTAGAACTGCTGCACCGCGGCGGGGTCGCTCGCCACGCCGCGTTGGGGCAACAGACTGCCGGGTATCGCGCCCAGGGCCAGCATCGTCAGCAAGATCACCGCGGTGCGCATGCTGGTGAGCCGGCGCCAGCCCCACCGCGCCCACCCGACTGCTCCGATGCCCGTGGCCGGTGGCGGCGCGTTCGTCGCGGCAACTACGTCGCTCGAGTCCTCGCGGCGCTGTTCGCCTTCGTGCAGCTGGGTCATCGGGCACCGGCCGTGTCGGCGGCGGAGGGCTGCGGCGATGTGTGCCGTACGGGCAGGAAGGCAACCGCGGTGATTCTCATGACGCGACTCAGACTACTATGACTGTTAGTAGGGATCGGCTGGGGCCGCCGGAACGCGGGTGAAGCCGCCACCACCGGCTCGTTGAAGACCAGGGTGATCGAGCCCGGGGGCTCCGGAACGGCGCCGTCCAAGGCCGGATCGCTGAAGAGCAGGACCGGGTGCGCGCTGGCCGGGGCTGCGGCGGCCAGCGTCGCGACCGCGGCGAGCAGCGCGGCCAGCACCAGCCGAATCGTACGCGCTCGCCGGAGCCGTCGGTGGACGCTCCTGCACATGACATCCTCTTCACTGAACTACGATGCATAGTAGTAGCGGGTGCTGGCCGTCCGCGCGGCCCGTGGTTTCGTTCTGGGGGGGTAGGCGGCGGGTGGGGTTGCTCGCGCCAACGGCCGCGTTCGCCCACGACGCGGTGGTCAGAACCTGGCCGCGAACGGGGAGAAAGGTCGCTGCGCTTCCTTGACACCACGCTGAGTGAGGCGCGGGTGACTTCCCCGTGAGCATCAATGGGTGGCCGTCATTCCGTGCGTACACGCATTGCTACGATGATGCTTAGTAGAGACTCGGCGCTAGAGCGGAGGCGATGATGCGGAGACGCGGGGCGCGCGCTCGTGCCGCGGGGGCTGTGGTGGTAAGCGCAATGGTGCTCGCCGCATGCGGCTCCCCATCTGCTCAAAGCGGTGGCGGGCCCGGGTACGTGACCGGCGAGGGCGTGGTCGAGCAGACTGCCGTGTCTGACCGCGAGCCGCTGCCGCGGCTGCGCGGCGGGACGCTCGACGGCTCGCAGTTCGACACCGCGGAGCACGACGGGTCGGTGCTCGTCGTCAACGTCTGGGGATCGTGGTGCCCGCCCTGCCGCGCCGAGGCGCCGGGGTTGCGGCGAGTCTGGGATGAGAGCCGCGCCGACGGCGTCCAGTTCGTCGGTCTCAACGTCCGCGACACCGATGCCGCCGCGATCGCCTTCGAGCGTAGGTACCGCATCACTTATCCCAGCATCACCACGGAGGAGTCGGGCGAGGCCCTGCTGGCCTTGCGCACCATGCTCCCCCCCAATGCCATCCCCAGCACGTTGGTCGTCGACCGCGACGGCAACGTCGCCGCACGGGTCATCGGTCGGACCACCTACCGCACCCTGCGTGCCCTGGTCGACGACGTGCTCGAGTCGGCGAACGGCGCGGCGAAGTCGAAGGAGGCGGTCGATGTCCGCAGCGACGCTGGCTGAGGGTGTGCAGGAGCTCGTCTTTGAAGGGCCGCTGATCCTGGCCGGTCTCGTGGCGGTGGCGGCGGGACTTCTGTCCTTCTTCTCACCCTGCTGCCTGCCACTGGTGCCCGGCTACCTCTCCTACGTCGGGGGCCTCGCCGGCCAGGACGTGCCGTCCGTCGACGACGCGGCGCGAGGTGTCTCGGTTCCTGCGGCTGCCGGCGGTGCAGCGGCGGGCCGCTGCCGTGACACCTCGCCGCTTGGGTCGGGAGGCGTTCAAGCTGCCGGGCGACGTCGACGAGGGCGCGCCACGACCGGTGCGGTGCTGTTCGTGGCCGGCTTCGCTGCCGTCTTCACCGGGTATGGCGCCCTGTTCGGCTCGCTCGGGGCGCTCCTCTTCGAGCACCAGGAGACCTTGACCCGGATCCTCGGCGCGATGACGATCCTGTTCGGCCTGGTCTTCAGTGGGGTGTTGTGGCGGCTGCCGTGGCTGAACCGAACGGCGCGGATCAATCGGCGCCCGCCCGACGGCCTGGCCGGCGCCCCGCTGGTCGGTGCACTGTTCGGGCTCGGATGGACACCCTGCATCGGGCCCACCCTGGCTGCCGTCCTCTCACTGGCGACCAGCAGCGCCGACGCGGGTCGCGGCGCGGCACTCTCCTTCGCCTACAGCGCCGGGCTGGGCATCCCCTTCATCCTCGTCGCAGCCGGCATGCAACGCTTCATGGGCTCGGTCGCCTGGGCGCGCCGACACGCCCGCGCCGTCACCGCCACCGGCGGCTTCATGCTGGTGCTGCTCGGTCTGCTGCAGGTCACCGGTCTCTGGACCGCGCTCATCAGTCGGATGCAGGGCCTCATCGCAGGCTGGCAACCTCCGATGTAACCGCCGAACCGGCCGGCCGCAGCCCACCCGGCCCGTGATCCAATTCGGTCGGGCTCGCTTGCCCACTGGAACCGGACGGTACTCCACTAATTTGCCTAGTAGAAGGGGGGTTCTCGTGAACTCCCGTACCCGAGTGACGATCATCGTCGCCACCCTCTTCGCCTCTACCGCTGCTGCTGCACCGGCCCTTAGCTGCCGGCCCTGACGACGGGAAGTCGTCCGGCCACCAGGGCATGGGCATGGCACTGATGCACGACCAGATGACGTCTGGTGACGATCGCGGCCTGAAGCGTGCGCACGAGAAGATGAAGTCGGGGGAGAACCCCGCCATGCAGCGGATGCACCGGGCCAGCACGAAGGCGGCGCGTTGATGGGTGAGACGTTGTACGCCCTGGCCGTGCTCGCGTGCCCGGTCGGCTTGGGCGCGACAATGTGGTTCATGATGCGCGGAAACAAGCAGCAGGAGACTGCTTCGCCGGCTGCTGCGGCACATGGTGAAGCCGAGGTCGTCGCGCTGCGCGCCGAGCTGGACCAGTTGCGCGCCGAGCTGCGGGACGAGCGGTCGTCCTCACGCACGACCGCGGAGGATGGTCCGCGGTGAATGAGCTGGTGGTGCCAGGGATCGTCCTGGCGCTGTCTCTGGCGGCCGCGTCGTTACTCTGCCTGCGACCGATGGTCCGGGGGCAGCACGGCGGACTGGCGAGGAACACCCGGGCCACGGCGTCGCCGTCCAGTGACCCGGAGGAGTTGGGACGGCTCCGCGGCGAGTTCGAGGAGCTACGCGCAGAGTTGGTCGCGCACCGCCGCGCGGCGATCGACTGAGCTGTCACTCTCTGCCGTCGAGGTAGGGTCAGGCGCCGCCACCGGCTGATCGCCGGGGCGGCGTTCCTCTGTTCGGTGGAAGGCGATTCACGGTGGTTCGCCGCCGGGTCACGGGCGCTCCCACACGGTGCCTTGAGCGTCCGAAGGTGACCTGAGCTCCGCGCCTCGCGCAGCGCTGGCAAAGCCGATGGCGCCCGCGTGGCCGTAATTTCGAGCAGGGCCCGGCCCGCCACCACGCGTGGTCGCACGATCAGACAATGTCGACCGGAAACTCGATCGGGCACAGGTCGGCGGTCGCTGCGACTACGGCAGGTGCGACCAGGATTCCCACGGGGGCGAGGACCAGCATCGCGGCGGTCGCCAGCGCCGCCGCCACGCCGCCCACCCGCAGCGGGTCCGCTGGTGCGAGCATGCGTCGTACTCGCGCCACGGACGTCGGCCCGCCGGCGCCGAGGGCGGCGGCGGGCGCCTTCGACTCCGCCAGGCGGACCAATGCTGTGGCGATGTTGAGGCGCTCGTTGCAGCTAGCGGCGACGTCGTCGGCGTGCATCTCGACCAGTCGCATCAGCGCCTCGTGTGCGTCGCGGAAGACCGGCACGCGCGGGAACGCCCTTGCCAGTGCGCTCGAGACGGCCAGCACGAGATGGTGACGCGCGTCCAGGTGAGCGCGTTCGTGCGCCAGGACGGCCGCGAACTCCTCGTCGCCCAACGTCTCGAGCGCTGCACTGGTTACCACGACCCGACCGCCACGGCCGGGCAGGCAGTACGCCACCGGTACGCCGTGGTCGAGCACAAGGGCCCCGGTACGTACGTCGGGCTGGGCAAGGACGGCAAGCGAACGCAGGTGCCGCGCCCGCTGGTTGCGCGCCAGTGTGACCTCGGCCGCCAGGCAGTAGAAGACCCGGCCCAGCACGCCCGAAGTCAACACGGTGCCTGTCGCGCTGGCCGCCGTGCCGCCCGGCGTCTCGTACTGCGCGCGCAACGCCGCACCGCAGGCAGAGAGCAGCGCGGCCAGGTCGTCGCTGAGGGGCACCGCAGGCAGTGCGAGCGCCGCTCCCGCCAGCACCGCTGCAGCAATCGCTGAAACGCTGAGACTCTGCCACAGAACGATGCCGACCCACGGCGAACGCTCGATCCATGTGGAGCCTCGCAACAGCCTCGGTCCCGACGTCGCGGCCAGTGCGGCTACCAGGAGGAGAGCGATCTCAGCAATCACTCGTGCTGGCTCCGCCCGAGATCCCGCCGGTCGAGAGCCGCCCGCAGCCGATCCAGCTCCTCGGTCGGCATCTGCTCAACGAAGTGCAACAAGGCATTCGCGCGATCGGCGGTGTCTGCCAGGACTTCACCCATGAGCACGGCCGTGTGCTCGTCGCGACTTTGCGCCGGATAGTAGTGATAGGCCCGACCGACGCGCTTGCGCTGCAACAGGCCCTTGCGGTGAAGGTTGTCCATCACCGTCATCACGGTGGTGTAAGCGAGACCACGGTCGTGCGCCAGCTCATCGAGCACGTCCCGCACGGCCGTGGGGCGGTTGCGCGCCCACAAGTGCTCCATGACGACCGCCTCGAGCGGACCGAGTTTGTTCACCCGCTGGTGCATGCCTCACCGTCCATTTGCCGCGTCGCGGCGCAACGTTCGAGTCCGATCCTACATAGTAGAGACGGCGGTGCTCGACGGGCTCGCCTGCACGTCTAGTGTCTTGACCTTCGACGTTTCCCATCCCGAGCGAGGAGATGATCAGCGCGTGGTTTCTGCTCGATGGATGCGGCAGGGGTGGTCGGTGGACCACACCCCCGGGCGCCACGCCGCGCGGCGAGCTCGTGCGCGTCAGGTCGGGACTCATCGTGGTAGGCCGGAGTGGCGCTGGACGACGACCCGACGGTTGGGCGCGCTGGCTTGCCTGATGGGTCTGGTAGGCGGGGCCATCGTGTTGGCGGGTCTCGACGCCGTAGAGCCATCTGGGGGCGCGCCCCCTGCGCCGGGTGGCTTGCTCGCTCCTCAGCACCACCATCTCGTCGCGCTGCGTCGTGATCCGGGCAGTTTCGAGATCCCGCGTCGAGAGTTGGCGTCGGGAGCTGTCGACGGCGGAGTGGCGACCTATCGTCCACAGGCGCAGCAGTCCACGACTGTCGGCCGGCCCGCTGTGCCGGAGAGGGCCTCTCGCACCTTCGATGCCGCGCGCGTGCCCGAGCTGTCGATGGCGGCGGGTGCGACTCTCTACGCCGTCCAGGTCGAGCGCGGACTGCCGACGAGTGCGCAGAAGTTCGCGCGGGTTGTCGACTCGGTGTTGGGGGACACCCGCGGGTGGGCCTCCCGCGGCCACGTGCTTCGCCGCTCGACCCTGGATCGGGCGGCGTTTCGCGTGGTGTTGGCGTCTCCCAAGACCGCGGACGAGCTGTGTGCGCCGCTCGACACTGACGGTCGTCTGTCGTGCCGCGTCGGAGAGCGAGCAGTCATCAACGCGTGGCGCTGGTGGAACGGCGCGCAAGGTTACGACCGGCTCGAGCGCTATCGGACCTACGTCGTGAACCACGAGGTGGGGCACGCGTTGGGCTACGCCCACGCGGGTTGCACGGGCATCGCGGACGTCGCACCGGTGATGCTGCAGCAGACCATCGGGCTCGACGGCTGCCGCCCGAACCCGTGGCCAGCGTGGGAGAGGCGCGCGGCAGCGCCGTGAGGCACGTGCTGTGCGGGAACTGTTCAGATCAGAGCAGTACGCCGAGGGCGGCTAGTGCGGTTTGGGGGTCGACCGGCGCTCCGCCGCCAGGACGGAACTCCAGGTGCAGGTGCGGCCCGGTCACGTTCCCGGTCGAACCGACGGTTCCCACGCCCTGGCCTGCTTCGACCTGTTGTCCTGTCGTCACCCCGATCGAGTCCATGTGCGCATACCAGGTCTCGGTCCCGTCGTCGTGCCGGACGACCACCTTGTTGCCGTAGGAGCCGTCGTACCCGGCGCTGACGACCTCTCCGGCACCTACGGTGGCGATGGGCACTCCCGTCGCGGCCGCGAGGTCCACGCCGGTGTGCACGGTCGACCACAGATAGCTGCTCTGGCCGAAGGTCGCGGTGATCCGGTAGCCCGTCATGGGCAGGACCCATCGGTTCTCTGTGAGGTACGTGCTCCGTGCAACCGCGCGTTGGGCGAGGGACCTCAGTGCGGTCTGACGCGCACGGGCAATCTCCGTCGCCTCCTGCACGGCATCGTCGGCGGCCCGTTGCTGGGATCGACTCACTCCCGAGGCGCGGTCGAGGAGAGCCGCGCGGGCGTCGGCGGTGTCGACCTGCGCGGCGGGCGAGAACGAATCGGAGGCCGGTCGTGCCGCGGTCAAGATGTCGTTCGGCTGCGACGCCACCGCGGCGGAGGCTCCCAGTGCCACGACCGAGATGCCCGCGAGCGCCAGGACGGGTGGTCGTCGAGCTGGGCTGGGTCGCACCCGTCGCCTGCGGCCGCCCGGCTGCTGCCCGCCCATCGCGGGCGTTGTTGGCTCACGGTGTGCCACGTGCTCGGGCCGCCCCGTGGCGCGGTGCTTCGACAAGCGGATGACCTCCTAGCGCCCGTGGCGAGCGGGCTCTGATTGAGTGAGGCGGCGCGCCGACACGGTGCCGGGGGGAAGTGGCCGGCGCGCCGCCGGCGACTCCTTTCGGGAGCCGTGGTGGACCATACCTGAACTACTAACACTTTTAGGAGTCCGGGCCAGTCGGCCGCTCGACGTTGTGTCGGTCGTTGCACGGCGGCACGACGGGGAGCGTGCTGCGGCGTCTCCGCGACGCGGCCCGCGAGATCACCGGGTCCCGCAGGGCTGTTGGACGCCCGCCCGCTGCGCTGGGAATTCCACCCATCTCTCCTACTCAGATTAGTAGCGGGGTGGTCGATGGTGGCGGCATGAGTACAGCGGAGAACAAGGTCAAGCCTCTTGAGGCTGAGGTGAGGTCGAGTCGGAAGCGGCTCGTCGTGAGCGTGGTGCTGGTGTTGACCGTCGTCGTGGCGGCGGGCTGGATCCTGTGGCGGCCAGCAGCAGGTGGCGAGGCGAAGCCGGAGCTCGGCGAAGTGGTGGCCCTGGAGCCGGTGCAGCTCAATCTGAGCGGCGGGCGGTTTCTGCGGATCGGCATTGCGCTGCAGTTGGCCGAGGGCGCGGAGGAGGTCGAAGGGAGCAGGGCGTTGGACGCGCTGATCAGCGCCGCGAGTGGTCGTCAGCTGGCCGAGATCAACTCGCCGGACGGACGCGAGGCGTTGCAGTCAGAGATCCGACGAGACGTCCTGGAGCGCTACGAGGAGGCAGTGCTCGACGTCTACCTCACCGAGTTCGTCACCCAGTGAGGTGAGAGCCCGCGCCTGCTAGCGGCCGCTGCTCCGACGCAGCCGGCATGAGAGGGCGTCACCACTTCCCGCGGTGGGGTGAGCACGGGGTGTCACCACAGAGCTCGCGAGCTGGAGTGCGCCGGCGGGGGCGCGTGAGACGATGGCTGCGTGAAGCAGTTCGGCGATCTCGAAACAGTGCTCATGGACGTGCTTTGGGCCAGTCGTAGGCCGCTCACGACGCGTGACGTGCTCGAACTCCTCGACGAGGACCACAAGCGCGCCTACACCACCGTGATGACTGTCCTGGACAACCTGCACCGCAAGGGTTACGTCTCGCGACGACGCGACGGTCGCGCTTTCGCCTACCGTCCCGTGCGCTCGCGCGAGGAGCACACCGCGGCGCTCATGGAACAGCTCCTGACGGTCGGCGGCGACCCCGCCGCGACCTTGCTGCACTTTGTCGAGCACCTCGAGGAGGAGGAGGCCACGCAGTTGCGGGCCATGCTGGATCGTCTCGGGGAGGGAGAATCGTGACCGCGCCGGTGTTGTTGACGCTGCTCGCGGTCGTCGCTGGGGCGCTGGGGCCACAGGTGCGGCGGCTTCGGTGGCTGCGCCGTTCACCTCGTGGTGGCATCTTGGTGTGGCAGGCACTGAGTTGGTGCTTCTTGTCATCGGTCTTCCTCGCTGGCGTCGCCCTGATGTTGCCGGCCGTTCCGCTCGAGGTGGATCACGGGTTCGCCGCGTTGCTCGGAGCCTGTGCCGAGGCGATCGGCAAGCACTACTCGAGTCCCGCACAAGGGGTGGTCTCACTCGCCGGTGTGCTGACCGTCGCTGGCCTGGTGCGATTGTCGTTGCTGGGGCTGCGAGAGTCCCGCGAGTTGCGAGCTGCGCGCACGCGGCAACGTGGTGCACTGCAGCTCGTCGCCCGGCCTGGTCCGGGCGCGGGCGTGTGGGTCGTCGACGACCCGCGGACCGCGGCCTATTGCTTGCCGGGGTCGCGGGGGATGGTGGTGATCTCGACCGGTGTGGTGGACCGGCTCTCGCCGGATGAGCTCTCGGCGGTGCTGGCTCACGAGCGCGCCCACCTGCGTGGGCGACACCACCTCGCGCGCCACCTCAGTGACGTGCTCTCGCGTGCTTTTCCACTGGTCCCGTTGCTTCGGACGGCCGCCGAAGAGGTGCCGAAGCTGCTCGAGCTGCGGGCCGACGACGTCGCGGCTGCGGTTCACGGGCGGCGCGCCTTGGCGCGCGCGCTGGTGCGGTTGGCCGCGGCGCCGGCGACACCGGTGCCGGCGACCTCGGGGGCGTTGCACGCTGCCGCGATGCAGACGCTGGCGAGGGTGGAGCGGCTCACGGCTCCGTCTGACCGGCGACGTGGACCGTTGACCGCCGGGATCGTCGCGCTGTCGGTCAGCGCCGTGAGCATCGCTCCGCTCGTGGCAGTCGCAGCGCCAGCCGTGCTTGCACTAGCTCATCACTACTGCCCGGAACTCCTCCCGTTCTGAGGGATCGCGCTCGGCCACCCCTCGTGCTCGTCAGCTGCTGGGTGTGGACGGTGTCGGCACCCGGCGGGGCGGTTCGAAAGGCGCGGAGGGGTAGCCGGTGTCGAAGTGCATGTAGTCCGGAACGTCGATGTTCTGCCAGATCCAGCCCTCGCGCGTGAAGGCCCGCCACACGGGGCCGCCGCGCAAGATCACACCGGGGCCGGGGCGGCGGAACCGGGTCCCCGCCGTGGGGGACCAGCAGTCGCACCGCAGGTCCAGCCAGGGGTTCTCGCGCGGATTGACGTCGATGGCGCGGCCGTTGGCGTGCGGTGAGGCGAGGACCGGGGCGTTGATCTGGTCTGCGCGACGGCAGTTGAAGCCGGAGGTGCTGTCGGCCTCCAGGCTGGCATCCACGTCTCCGCCGTAGAACTCGGCTGGCCGCATCCTGCGGATGGGGAATCGCTCTTCGTACAGGGACGTGAAGATCCTCGCGACGCTCTCTGCTACGTCAGCGTTGACGACCAGGACACCGCGCGTCGTGCCCCCGGCGAACGTCCAGTGGTTGACCTCGACGCGTCGTAGTTCGTCACGTCCCACCGGGCACTCGGGTCGCCACACTCCCGTGGCGACGATCCGGCGCCACTGCTGGCGCGGTACAGGTGTGATCCGAGGCGAGGCCGATAGTGGGGGTGTCGGAGAGCTGGGGCCAGCCGTGGGGGTTCGCGTGGCTGGGGTGTCCGTCTCGGGGGAGGTGCCTGTGGGGGAGGTCGTCGCGGTGCAAGCACTCATGAGAAGGGTGACGCCGACAGCCCAGGCGGTCGTGCGTCGAACGGTGCCGATCACGAGGTGCGGTCCTCCTTCTCGTAGGGAGCGTCGTCGTCGCGGTGCTGGTGAGCTGGACCTTCGTCTTGGGCTTCGCTGCGGTTCGGCCCCAGGCACAGGCTGAACGCCGTGAGCCACGTGCCGTCCATCGTGCAGTGGGGTTCACGACGGGTCCACCCGCGGGCCACGTAGAAGTCCTCGGCCGGCCCGCCTGTGCGGGTCACCAGGATGATCTGCTCACGTCGCGCCGTGGCGGCGGCGTCCACGAAGAACTCCAGCAACGCGGTTCCTACGCCGCGACCCTCGGCGGACGGATCAACGACGATGTGCTGCAGCACGGCGATGCGCTGACCCTCGCCGGGGCCGACTCTGTCCGGCGGGGCGAACAACTTGCGCGTGTAGGGCACGAGGCGGGTTTGGACGAACCGCGGCCACAGGTGCGGTCGTGTCACCAATGCTGCGATGCCGGCAACCGCGAGCCTTGATCGGTGGGTCTCCAGCAAGTGAACGCGGTGCGCGCGGGGGTCGATGACGCCTACGGCGAAACCGACGGTACGGCCGTCGCGGTCGGCCGCCACTGCAGCGGCGGCGTCCGAGCTGTCGAGGTAGGTGCGGTAGTACGTGCGGAGGTACTGCGAACCCAAGCGAGCGAAGAAGCCGGTCGGGAAATGTTCGAGGTGTTGCTGCACCACGACGTCGAGGTCACTCGACGTCATGGGGCGGATCGAAATCGTCGTCACTGCTCACCTGCTTTCTACTAACGAGACTAGTACGGCGCGGGACCTAGTCGCCCATTCGACGTGTCCGCCCGCCCGACCGCCAGTCGAGGCACCTCGCTCGGCGCAACCGACGCCGACCTCACCTCGCCTGAGCTCACGGGATCGACTGAGGTCATCGGCACCGTCGCGGACCTCGGGTGGAGGTGCGCGTGCGGGTCCGCCCGGCCGGCTCGCCGGCGAAGGTGCACGATGCCCGCCCCCATGAGCAGGGCGGCGAGCGCCACGCGGGACACCCAGGGCCCGACGACGATGGCGGGCGCGATGCGGCTGCGCAACGGCGCCGAAGCGGTCAACACCTGCCCAGTTCGGCCCCTCGATCGCACCGAGACCTCGCCATCCGGAGTGATGATCGCTGAGACGCCGGTGGTCGAGGCCACCACCACGGTCCTGCCCGCCTCGACAGCTCGTGCCCGCGTGATCGCCAGTTGTTGCTCGAGTTGGCGGGTGCCGGTGAAGGTGGCGTTGCTGGTCTGGACGACCAGGAGTTCGGCGCCGTCGATCACCAGGTCAGAGACGGAGTCGCGGGCCGCGACGTCGAAGCAGATGAGGATGCCCAGGGTCGCGCCGGCGACCCGAACCGGGCGCTGGCGTGGCCCCGGGAGCATGTCGCGGGGCACCTCTGTAACGCGTCCGACACCCAGGCGGGTGAGGGTGTCGCGCCACGGCACGTATTCCCCGAAGGGGACGACATTGCGCTTGGTGTACACGGCCCCTTGGTCGGCACCACGCTGCCAGACTCGGGCCTGGTTGTAAGCCGTGTCTGGGGTCGGGCCGTCAGTGATCGTCCCGACCAGCAGGGGAGCGTCGATCGCCGCGCTGGCCCGCTCAAGTTCCTCGCGGACTCGGTCAGAGCGCCGCGGGTCAGCCGCGGTGGCGTTCTCTGGCCACACCACAAGATCTGGTCGCTGAGTTCCCAGCTCGTCGACGGTCAGGCTGGCGAGGGACGCTGTCACGGCTTCACCGTTGGCAGCAACATCTCTGCTGCCTCCTGGCACGCCGCTCTGCACTGCGGCAACACGCAGGGCCGCGGTGGACTCGACGTCCAGCGGGGCGACCAGGGCGGCGAAGAGCGGCGACAGTGCCACCAGGGAGGTGGCGATCGCGATCGAGGCCCGGGTCGCGAGCGTCGGCGGTGCGGGCTGCGCCCACCCGGGCCTGTGTCCGACGAATGCTGCGAGCACGCAGCCACAGCCAGCGACCACTGTGGTCGCCGCCGAGACGCCGCCCCACCTCAGCCAGCCCTCCCACGGCGCATCCACCACCGTCCACGCCAGCCGCAACCAGGGGAACCCCCCGAGCGGCCAGCTCGCCCACGCGTCCTCCGCGACCGTCCAGACCAGGGCAGTCCACAACGGCCAGCCAGGCCATCGAGTGACGAGTCGAGCAACCGCAGCGACGAGGGTCAGCCACAGCGCCATCACGGCGCTGAGGGCCACGAGAGCGGCGCCCCCGACTGTCGTGATCCACGACGCTGTCAGCACCGTCCAGGCCACGCCGGTGACCCCGCCCAGCAGCAGCACGTCAGTGGCTGAAGGTGTGCGTGCCGACGACACGAAGACGGCCACCGCGAACGGTGCAGCCCACCACCACCCCAATGGCTGCGCGGCGGCAGCGAGCCCCGCTCCGCTGACGACGCCAGCCGCCACGGACATCGAGTGCGTGCGGAGGGAGGCAGTCACCCCACCCACTCTACTATGTTGGTTAGTTGAGAAGCTCTCCTCCGGGGTCCTCGCGACGTCGGGCTGCGTCGAGGTCGGCTCGCAGCGGCGCGCGAGGCAGGACAAGCGGGCGGGCACGCGACAGCGCGGGCGTCGCTTCAGCCCACCAGGTCCGCCGCAGACGGCGCCGCAAGCCGCCGCAGACCGGAGAAGCGTGGGCCACTGCGCGGTAGCAGCCACAGGTCGGCCCCACTGCTGCTGCTACGCAGTAGCAGCAGGTCTGCTCGTCCGTCACCCGTCAGGTCCCCGGCGGCGATCACGTCGATCGCCCACCGCGGCACCCGGCCCACGACGCGTGCGGCCCCGAATCGTCCTGTCCCGGTGCCGCGGCGGAGCCGCACCTGCCCGCCCGCCGAGACTTGGACCAGGTCCGGCTTGCGGTCGCGGTCCCACTGGACAGTTCCGGCGAGGTGACGGGCTGCGGGTCCTAGATCGATCGAGCGCCGAAACCTGCCGAGTCCACGCCCGGGTGCAATAACGGTCCGGCCGTTGCTGATGCCGACCACGTCCGGCCATCGGTCACCTGTGAGGTCGCCCGCACCTCGCACCTGCGTGAGGCCCTTCGGGTTGCCTGCGAGGAGCTTGGGGGCGTCGAAACCACCTTCGCCGTTCCCGGGCACGAGCAGCACACGATCGTCGCCTCGTAGGAACGCGACATCGCCGTCGCCGTCAAGGTCCCAGTCCCCCGCACTCAGCACGGCTCGAGCGCGACGCAGGGAGACTCGCGTCCGCACCGCGGGCTCCACGTCGGCTCGGCCGACGCGCGACAACAGCACAAGATCTCCAGAGGGAGCCGTCGCGAGAACCGACGCGTTGCGCGTCGTCCGGCGACCCCACCTGCCGAGGGCGACCGGCGTTACGTCACGGAGCCCGGGAACGGCTCCCACTGCGCTGGTCCACCCGCCACCGGGCCGGCCCGGCAAGATGACGAGTGCCCCGCCGGGTCTCCGAGCGACTAGGTCAGGGTGTCCGTCGAGCGTGAGGTCCACGCCGCTCGCGATGGCGTTGAAGGGCCACGAACCAGGAACCGGTACGGGGTCGCCGAGTCGCCGCGCACCGATGTCGTGGGTCCAGGCGCGACCATCACGAGTGAGGAGCACCTCCCACATGCCGTCGCCATCGTGATCGGCAAGCGGGGTCGCGGTGGAGATGTCGGACCAGTCGGTGCGCATGAGGCGTGATCTGGTCAGCGCTCCGCCGCGCTGACCAGAGAGCAGCACGACGCTGCCGTCGCTTCGGCGACCGAGGACGTCGGCGAACCCGTCCCGGTCGACGTCTCCCGCGCCCACGAGTTGGTCAAGGCCACGTAGATCGTCGACGCGGGGGCCAGCGCGCAGGGGTCCGCGCCGCGTGCTGAGGTAGCTGCGGAGCACCCCATCGACCTCCAGCACCAGGTCTCGGCGGCCGTCGCGGTTGAGGTCGCCCGGCGCCAGCACGAGCCGCGCACCGGCAGGGACGCCGTCGATCGGGGCCGGAGCCGCGAATACCAAGCCACCTCCGCCAGGCAGCACCTGAAGCCTCTTGGTGCCGGGGTCGCGGAGGAGCACGTCGGCTATCGGTGAGCCGAGGACCTGTCGAGTGGGCACGGGAGGTGTGCTCGATGTCGGTGGACCCTCGGTAGGTGGTCGACTGGGCTCGGGTGTTGCGGCTGCGACCCGTGCTCGGATGTCCGCCAGCCGCTGGTAGAGGTACCGGCCGGGGCATGCAGTGCTGTCGGCGTCGCTGTGTCCGCTGACCACGTCGAAGCTGTTGCCGTCGACGGTGACCCGTCCGGAGCGCATGACGCCGTGGAGGTCGAGCTTCCACGCGAACAGTGAGGTGTACGCGTCGAGCATCGCTTGGGTGGGGCGGGTGGTCTCGAAGTTGCCGAGGGCCGACATCGCGAACGAGTCCTCGTTGAAGCCACGCGTGTGAGCGCCGACCACCGCACGTTCTACGCCGCCGGCACGCCCTTCCCAGATGCGGCCGAAACGGTCGACGAGGAAGTTGTAGCCGATGTCGCTCCACCCACGCGACCGCGTGTGGTACGCGTAGATCCCCCTCAGCAGCGCTGGGACGTCAGCAGCCGTGTAGTCGTTCGCGTTGACAGTGTGGTGGACGAAACCCATGCGAACGGTGCCGAAGTGGAGCGAGTCCTTGTCGCGGAGCGTCTCGTCGGCCCCCCACTGACGCCGAGAGAAGATCGGCGGCGCGGTCGCGGATCGCTCCCCGTCTTGGCCGACGGTGGCCGCGTCGCCCGCGGGCGCGAGCTCCGCTCTTTCCTCGCGGACAAGCCGAGGGGTTCCTGGATCCACCACGGACAGGGTCAAGCTCGGGGGCACCCGTTGGCCGGGGGGCACGGTGGCCCGGACCTGCACAGAGTCGACCCGCCCGACCGGGTAGGGATCCGTTCCGGCCCGAGAACGACGTCCTTCGGGCGTCGAGAGATCAGCGTCGTGCTCGGCGTCGTACTCCATGTCGACCCACTGGCTTGCTTCGCCTGCGGTCATGGTGCGGACCTCGAGACGCAGATCCGGTGCCCGCGGGGACTCGTCCCGATCCCACACCAGGCCGACGGTGGCGTAGCCCGCTGCCGGCACCGCCAGCGACCGCACCACCCTCAGTGCATCCGTTCGCCCACCGGCAGTTCGGGAGTAGCCGAGCCTCCCCGGCACAGTCGGCAACACCGGGTACTCCTCGACGACGACGTCGATCGGCGCCATCGACACCAGCGCCACCGCCCGACGACCCTCGGGTGCAGCGCGAGGCAACGCGACGACGGCCGTCACGCCGACGAGGGCAAGGGTCACCAAGAGGGCCAGCGCTCGGAACCGCCACGATTCGGGGCTCACCGGTCGAGTCATCGCGCGGCATCCTTCGCAAGTCAGGAGAGCAGGGACGTACCGGCAGTCACATCAGGCACACCATACTAAGCCGATTAGTAGGAGCGGGCTCCTTCGCCGATGTTCGTGTCGCACGAACTTCGACGTTCAGCAGCATGCGTTCTGAAGCCCTGGTCGCGCGAAGCCGACCGGCGCGTGACCTGACCGAAGAGTTCAGGCCTGGTCGAGGTGCAGCATCTCGCTCACCAGCGAGATGAGCCGGGACAGCGCGGCATCGTCCTGAACGTCGGTCGCAGCGCTCATGGCGTGTTCGACCACCGAGGCGAGCTCGGGCGCGTCGAGGTCATCACGCGCTTGTCCCGCGACCTGCGCCTCAGTGATAGCGCAGGTGAGCAGGTCGCGGATGGCAGATCGATGACGTGCGTGCTGTGCCCGGCGTGGACGAGGGCGTCGACGTCGAGCGGCACTGGTGGCCACGATGCGCGCAAATTTGGCCGTAGCTGCCCAACAAGATCGCCAGCGCGTCGCCGGGGGTGCTGGCGCAGGAACGCGCCGCTTCGAGGGCTGCGAGGTGGCTCGCGACGTGCTCGGCATGCGCGGCGACGAGAATGTCATCGACGCCTGGAAAGTACTTGTACAACGCCGCGCGGCTGATGCCGGCCGCGTTGGCGATGAGGCCCATGGAGATGCCTCTGACGCCGCGGGCGTGGGCCAGTGTCATGGCGGCCTTGAGGACGGCCGCTCGCACGTCGCGGCGATGCTCCTCGACGGTGGCAACTGGTTCGCGAGGTGAAGGCGGGGCCGCGTGGCCGGCGCCTGCTCCTCTCTGCCCACCTAACGGCCTCGGTAAGGTGGGTCGGCGCCGTTCTCGCCTACCTCTCGCTGGCGCTGGCTGTGCCGGCGACTCAAGACCCTGGGGTCGTGCAGGCTGTGTGGGTCGGGATGGACGTGATCGGTTGGCGAGTGATCGTGCCTCTCGCAGTTGCCACGGTCGTGTCCGGTGTGGCGTTGGCGAGGACGAGCAGGTGGGGGCTGTTGCGACGTTGGTGGGTCGTGGTGTCCCTGGTGGGCATCACCGTGCTGGCAGCGGTGCTGGTGCTGCACATGCCGGACGTGAGCACCAGGGTGACCTCGCTCGAGTGGCAAATGACGAGGTGCTGTTGCGGATGGGCAGCGACGTCGGGCACGCCATGCTCCGCCGGGTGTGCTTGATGAGTCTTATTGTGCTCAACGTTGTGTCAAGCCTCGCGGGGTGACAAGGTACGGCTGGCGCAAGGACCGCGCGGAGCGAGCCCGGGCTCCGGGCGGAGCGTATGTCGGTAGGCCGCTGACCTCGAACAGGGATGCCGCTTTCCCGTGATCGGACTCGGCAACACGGCAGCAGCAGCTGGTCAGCGAAAGCGGACGAGTGGCTGCCAATTGGCGCCTTCATCATACGACCGGAGCACGGCGGTGTCCGTCGCAGCCAGCCAGACCTCGTCGCTCACGTCGAGCGCTTGCACCGGTCCGGAGACCGACCCTGCGGCGACCCAGGTGCGTCCTCGGTCCGCGCTGCGGTGGAGCCCACCTCGGGCGTCGGCGCCGACCAGGAGCGTGTCGGTGGGCCAGTCGACGGGGCCGAGGCGCGGCGCGTTCGGCAAGGGCGTCGACCGGGCTCCGTCGCGGTGCAGTGTCAGGCGGCCCTCCGGGTCGGAGACGAGGACGGCGCCGGTTCGTGCGGGATGAGCCGCGAGGTCGAGCACTGGTCCGGCGTACAGCTCCGTCCATGCTTCCTGTCCGGACGACCGCAGGACCCGCCCGGTGAGCGAGTCGTAGCCGAAGACCGTGTTGTCCGCGACGTCCAGCGCGTGGAAGTCGGCCCCGCCGGCTAGCGAACGGGCCTGCCAGGTCTGCGCGGCGTCGTCGCTGGCGATGAGTCCGAGGTGGATCGGGAGATCGAGCTCGCTGCGCTCCTGGAGGTCGGGGTGACCGCTGGCGAGGAATTGGTCGGGCCCAACCACGGTGAAGCCCATCGTGTCCTGGTAGCGGTCCGCAACCCTTCGCGGAGCCGCATCATCCGAGACGCGGTACACGCCCGTGTGAGTAGCGACGTAGACGTCGTCGTCGGCCGGGTTCATCCCAATGCCGTGCACGTGTCCCATCGCGGGCAGCACGGGCACGGAACCGGAGGAGAGGCCGCCTGGCCTGCTCGCAGGCTCACTGCATGCCCCGAGTGTCAGCGCCGTCAGGGTCACCCCGACAGCCAGTCGTGACAAGGCGCGGAAACGGTGTTGCGGCACGGAAGCTCCCGTGGTCAACGGTGAAAGGGTGGCGGCCCCGGGACAGGTGCGATCGCATGTCACGGGGCCGCCGTAGGGGTCAGAGCTGCTCGAGCAACGCCTGCATCCGCTCGATCTCCTCAGCTTGCGCGTCGGCGATCTCGCCGGCGAGGTCGACGGCGGGGTCGAATTCGCCCTGGTCCTGCTCGGTCTCGGCCATCTCGATGGCCCCCTGGTGGTGTTCGACCATCATCGAGAGCCACAGCTGCTCGAACTGGGCACCCTCGGCCGTCTCGAGAGCGGCCATGTCCTCGGCGGTCATCATGCCGGGCATCTCCATATCCATTCCCATGTCACCAGAGCCCATGTCCATGCCGGAGTGGTCCATGGCAGCCGGGTCCGGCACGTCCTCGCCCCACTGCTCGAGCCAGCCGCTCATCTGCTCGATTTCGGGTGCCTGCGCGGCCTCGATCTCGGCGGCGAGTTCCTCTACTTCGGACGAGACCTCCTTGCCGTCGACCATCTGCGCCATGTCCAGCGCTTGCGCGTGGTGGACGATCATGTCGCTGGCGAAGGCCACGTCGGCCTCGTTGTGGTCGGCCCCGGACGAAGCCTCGTCGCTGGAGCAGGCGGCGAGGGTGATCGCGGCGAGCAGGGCCGTGACGGTGCCGGCGGTGGCGCGGCGAAGTTGTGTTGTGTGCATGTTCAATTCCTCTCAGGTAGCGGATCGGTTGCTGTTCGCGCACGAAGGCACGCTCAGCAGCGCATCACCTGGAGGGCGTATGGCGGTGGGTGTGGTCGGTGCGTCCGCGCTGGAGCGGGGAGGGGGAGGGCAGATGACCCGAGAAAGCCGACCCAGCCCACCGACCAGCCCCGTCGAACCCGTCCCACCGTCGTCGCGACGAACCAAAGGATCGCCAGGCAAAGACCGGTCACGAGGGCATCGGTTGCGCGGTCCGG